>NZ_JBWKVD010000002.1:0-635561 GCF_059421525.1 Pseudomonas sp. GW821-FHT02H06 | reverse complement strand
CTGCCACCGACCGTTTACGAACGGACGATGGCCTTGAAACCACCTATCGAGGTGTCCGGAATTAGTTGACCACTACAGACCGCATGCGCCGCTGAACGCTTACTTCACCGCTGCTTCAAGGGTTTTGCCCAACTTGCGTTCCTGCGCGGTAACGAGTTGGCAGAGCTCGATAATCTGCTCGCGCATCCAGCGGTTCGCCGGGTCCTGGTCGGTGCTTTCATGCCAATACAGGTGCGTCTCCACGGTTGGCACGTCGTTCACCGGCAGATACACGAAATGCAGGTCATTGCGCCGGGCGAAGCGCTCGGGAACGGTCATGACCATGTCGGTCTGCTGCAGCACTTGCGAGGCCATCAGGTAATGCTGCGAACGCAACGCGACCTTGCGCTGAATGCCCATTTTGCCCAAAGCCAGATCCACGTAACCCAAGCCACTGCGTCGGCTGGAAATATGAATGTGCGCAACGCCAAGGTAGTCATCCAGGCTGATGGCGTCCTTGTTCGCCAGCGGATGGCCGCGGCGCATGGCGCACACGTAGTGGTCTTCCATCAGCTTGACGTGGCGCACCTGCGGGTCGGTGTTCAACGGCGCGTCCACCGCGAAGTCCAGCCGGCCGGCCGCGAGTTCCTTGGTCGTCTCCCGGCGTTTGGACAGAAAGCTTTCAATGGTCACGGCCGGCGCCAGACGCCGCAGCCGCTGGAACAGCGCGGGCAGGATCACCGCCTCGGTGAGGTCGGTCATGCTGATGCGGTAGTTCTTGTTGGCCTGCAGCGGATTGAAGATCCGGCTCTCCTGCACCGACACCCGCAGCAATGACAGGGCATTGCGCACCGGGCCGATGATGTTCTGCGCCATGGGCGTGGGCACCATGCCCTGGGCCGTGCGCACGAACAGCGGATCGTTGAAGGTTTCGCGAAGGCGCGACAGGGCGTTGGACACGGCAGGCTGGGTGATGCCGACGATCTGGCCGGCGCGGGTCAGGTTGGCTTCGGTGTAGATGGCGTCAAACACAATAAAGAGATTGAGATCGACCTTGCTCAGGTTCATTGCTGTGCGCCTCGTGCAGTTCTTGTTGTTTGGAATGCGCCGAATCATATATCGGTTATGAATGTTTATACACGCCGAGAATAGGTTAGATAAATGGGGGGCGCTGTTCTAGCATCGGATCACGACCTGACAACACCTCACAGAAGGCAGCAGCCCCATGGATTTCGCTTACTCCCCCAAGGTTCAGGCACTGCGCGAGCGCGTGACCGCCTTCATGGACACCTACGTGTACCCGGCCGAGCCGGTGTTCGAGCGTCAAGTGGCCGAAGGCGATCGCTGGCAGCCGACGGCGATCATGGAGGACCTCAAGGCGAAGGCGAAAGCCGAGGGGCTGTGGAACCTGTTCCTGCCGGAATCCGAACTGGGGGCAGGGCTGTCGAACCTCGAGTACGCGCCGCTGGCGGAGATCATGGGCCGCTCGCTGCTGGGCCCGGAGCCGTTCAACTGTTCCGCGCCGGACACCGGCAATATGGAAGTGCTGGTGCGCTATGCCAATGACGCGCAAAAAGAGCGATGGCTGGAACCCTTGCTGCGCGGCGAGATCCGCTCGGCGTTTGCGATGACCGAACCCGACGTGGCCTCTTCGGATGCCACCAACATGGCCGCGACCGCCGTACGCGATGGCGATGAGTGGGTCATCAACGGACGCAAGTGGTGGACCTCCGGCGCCTGTGACCCGCGCTGCAAGATCATGGTCTTCATGGGCCTGAGCAACCCGGACGGCCCGCGTCACCAGCAGCATTCGATGATTCTGGTACCGACTGACGCGGCGGGGGTGAAGATCGTCCGGCCGCTGCCGGTGTTCGGCTACGACGATGCGCCCCACGGTCACGCCGAAGTGCTGTTTGAAAATGTACGCGTGCCGTACGAAAACGTCCTGCTGGGTGACGGACGCGGGTTCGAAATCGCCCAGGGTCGTCTGGGCCCGGGCA
Organism: Pseudomonas sp. GW821-FHT02H06; assembly: GCF_059421525.1. Lineage (NCBI taxonomy): Bacteria > Pseudomonadati > Pseudomonadota > Gammaproteobacteria > Pseudomonadales > Pseudomonadaceae > Pseudomonas > Pseudomonas sp. GW821-FHT02H06. Next base: position 633,582 of record NZ_JBWKVD010000002.1, on the reverse strand, counting down.
GGATTCACCACTGCATGCGTTCGGTCGGCATGGCGGAACGCGCGCTGGAATTGATGTGCAAACGCTCGGTTCAGCGCACCGCGTTTGGACGGCCATTGGCGCGACTGGGGGGCAACATCGACAAGATCGCCGACTCGCGCATGGAAATCGACATGGCGCGCCTGCTGACCCTGAAGGCCGCCTACATGATGGACACCGTGGGGAACAAGGTCGCAAAAAGCGAGATCGCGCAAATCAAGGTGGTCGCCCCAAACGTCGCCCTGCGGGTGATCGACCGGGCAATTCAGATGCACGGCGGTGCGGGGGTGTCCGGCGATTTCCCGTTGGCCTATATGTACGCCATGCAGCGCACCCTGCGCCTGGCCGATGGTCCGGACGAAGTGCACCGCGCGGCCATTGGGAAGTTTGAGATCGGCAAATATGTGCCGAAGGAGTTGATGCGCGGCGAGCATCGGTGATCGACCACGGCGTCACCAGCAACCCGTAGGTTGCTGGCACGGATGCGGGCGGCTGAGCCGCCTCACTCGACCCAAACCTCGACCCGGCGGTTCTTGATCCGGCCTTCATCGCCTTCATTGGCCGCCACCGGCATTTCGTCGCCAAACCCGCGCACGTCACGCAGCACCACCTGATGTTTCAGCAGCTCCCGGCGCACCGCCATGGCGCGCAGTTTTGACAGCAATTGCGCCCGCGCCGGATCGCTCTTGGCATCGCCAAATCCCGCCAGCGTCACCTTCTGATCCAGCTTGTCATGGGCCTTCAGGTACTCGACCACGCGCTTCAGATCGAGCATCGCCTTGGTGTCCAGCGTCGCGCTGCCCTGGGCGAAACGGAAATTCACCGACAGCCGCTCGGCCTCCCGCGCCAGATTCTGATACTCCAGCGGCATCTGTGCCGTCGCCCTCACTTTCACCGCCTGAACCGTCTGCGCCACAAACCCGTTCTGCGCGACGATAGACTGGCCCTGGGGACTCTGGGCGAACCGCACCAGCGCCTTGGCCCAGCGCTGCCTCGAGTCGGGCGGCAGGTAAAAATAGAGACGGCGCGACAGCGGATAGTCTTCGGTAGCAATCAGGCTGACCGTGGGCAGCATCGGTTTTGACTCACCGTCGATGATCGCCACGGCCTTTGCCTGGCGAATATAGGGCAGGCCGATGAAGCCGATGCCCTGACGGTCCTGACTGATCTGGTCGGACAGTTCCTCACTGGACTCGAAGCGCCTGGCCTCCTTCGACAGCGTCTTGGCGGACTTGGCCAGCACCAACTCGTTGAAGGTGTCGAACGTGCCGGACTGTTGATCCCGTGCGTATAAATGGATAGCCCCGGCCGGGCCGCCCAGTTGCTCCCAGTCGCGGATCTCGCCGGAAAAGATTTTCGCCAGTTCCGCCGTACTCAGCTCCCGCAGCGGGTTGCCGGGGTGAAGAATCACTGCCACGCCGTCGATGGCGATGACCTGCTCGGCCTCATGACTGCGCAGATCGCCCAGGGCCGCCAGCTCGATAGCCTCATTGTTCTTGATCGGTCTTGAGGATGCCGCCACATCGGCCAACCCGTCCTTCAGCGCTGCAAACCCGGTGCTCGATCCATGGGCAGCAATGTCGATGCTGACGTTCTGGCCCGAGGGCAATTGGGCGGTAATGCGCAGTTCGTTAGGGCGCGCGCCCGGTTGTTCCTGTATCGATTGCGCGTTTTGCTGCGCGAGCAAGCCTTTGACCAGCGCCGGCCCTAGCTGCGCGCCAATCGTATTCGAGCCCTGAATGCGCAAGGCGGGCGAGCCGTCAGTCGGCGCCGGAAGCGTAGCCGCGCCAGCGCTGACCGAGAGGGCGGCGGCAAGGAGTGAAGAGAGGACAAGGAAAACGCGAGTGCGCAGCATGTGCGGCATCTTTATATGAGCTGAGGTGGCCGGAGAATAAGACAGGCGGATGACGGCCAGATGACAGATCGCCGCTTGGTGCGCGTTGGAGGAGCAAGCCGCAGGCAGGGCGCCATGCGGCTCATCATTTAATGATTCGGTTATTCCAGCTCAAGCCAGATCGGCGCGTGGTCGGACGGCTTGTCCATGGAGCGCAAGTGATAATCCACGCCCGCTCCCTTGATGCGCGGTTGCAGGCCGTGGGACGCGAGGATCAGGTCGATGCGCAGGCCGCGCTTGGGCTCGTCTTCAAAACCGCGACTGCGGTAATCGAACCAGCTGAATTGATCGACCACTTCCGGGTACAGGTGGCGGAAGCTGTCCACCAGGCCCCAGTTCTTGAGTTTGGCGAGCCACTCGCGCTCCTCCGGCAGGAAGCTGCACTTGCCGGTTTTCAGCCAGCGCTTGGCGTTGTCGGCGCCGATGCCGATGTCGCTGTCTTCCGGAGAGATGTTGACGTCGCCCATCACCACCAGCGGCTGGTCATTGCTGAATTTCGTTTCCAGCAAGTTCTGCAGATCTGCGTAGAAGCGCAGCTTCGCCGGGAATTTGGTCGGGTGATCACGGCTTTCGCCCTGTGGGAAATAGCCGTTCATGACTGTCACCGGATTACCGTTGCGATCGGCGAATGTGCCCCAGATGAAGCGGCGCTGGGCGTCCTCGTCGTCGTTGTCGAAGCCCTTGTGAATTGACAGCGGCGGCTGACGGGAGAGCAGGGCGACGCCGTAATGGCCTTTCTGCCCGTGGAAATGCACGTGGTAGCCCAGCGCTTCGATATCGGCCTGGGGGAATTGCTCGTCGGAGACCTTGGTTTCCTGCAAGCCAATGACGTCGGGCTGATGTTTCTCGATCAACGCCGCCAGTTGGTGCGGTCGGGCGCGAAGGCCGTTGATATTAAAAGACACAAGTTTCATGGGCGGCGCTCCTGGCAGCTCCTTGCAAATACAAACGGCGATGCTAGCCGACCTGCCCGGTGACGGCCAGCGCCCGGTTCGCTCGGCTGCATTGGAACCGGGGGGCGTGCATTTCTGAATGGCGGCCAAGTCGTGGGAACTGCGCTTGCGGGCGGCGACTCGAAGCCTTGAAGACAACCACCCGAGCGACCGCCCCGGGCTCATCAAAAGGACGAACACCATGCCTGAACTGCCTGGCGAAACGGCGCAAATCCGTCAGCTCGACAGCGGCTATTCCCGCGAAACCCGCACGTTGCTGTACCTCGCCTACCGTCAGGAGCCGAGTTTCGCGTACCTGTTCGAATCCGGCCGCTCCGGCTACGAGCATCGGGTCAAGGCGACCATCCGTGCGTTGGTCAAACAGCACTTTCTTCAGGACTTGCCGGCGTTGGGGCTGTTCGTGGCGGACCGTCTGGTGGGCGTTGCGCTGATTGCGCCTCCCCAGCGGCGACTGGGCATCACCGAAAGCTGGGCCTGGCGGATTCGCATGTTGATAAGCACCGGCCTGCGCGGCACCCAGCGCTACCTGGAGTATTACCATGACGTGCTGGCCTGTGCGCCGTCGGAAGCGGTTCATGTGCTGCCGCTGCTCGGCGTCCATCCTGATTTTCAGGGCAAGCATTATGGTGAGCAGTTGCTTCTGGCGTTGCATGAGTGGTGTGGGCAGGACAAAAACTCGGAAGGCATCGTCCTCGACACGGGAAATGGCCATTATCTGGATTTTTACGATCGACACGGTTATCAAGAAATCGGCGAAGTGGAAGTAGGACCCGTCCGAGAACGCATATTTTTCCGCCCAAATCCCCAGGTTTCATTGGGCTCTGTGGCTTGAGCTACGCAAGCTTCCCCATTTGAGCGGGTTCCAGCAGCCCGCGTCGCTCGTGTAGCATTCGCGCCTATGAAGTTTCCCCATCGATACACCAGTGGCTTTCTCTTGATGTTGTCCAGCTGCGCGGCATTCGCCGATGCGCAGCTGGAGGTCCGGATCAAGCCGTCCAATGCCGCCCTCAAATCCAACATCGAAGGGTATGTAGGCAGCCTCGGCGAGCGCGACGAGCCGGCCCTCGAACGTTTCAGCGTGGGGGCCGTCGAGCAGGCGCAGAAGGCCGCTCAGGCCCTTGGTTATTATCAGGCGCAGATTGACAGCGAAGTCCGCCATGTCGACAACAACCTGCAACTGCTGCTGAAGGTCGAGGCGGGTGAGCCCGTCCACCTGCGCAATGTGTCCATCCGCGTGACCGGGCAGGCCACCCAGCTGAAAAGCTTTCGGGTCCCAAAGGGTGACGCCCTGAAACCCGGCGCTGTGCTCAACCATGGTGTCTACGAGGACGCCAAACACCTGATCGAAACCCAGGCCGCGCGCTATGGCTTCTTCAATGGCCGGTTCGTGACCCAGCGCCTGTCCGTTGACCCCCGTGCCGGTGTCGCCGACATTGAACTGGTCTACGACAGCGGGCCGCGTTTCTCCCTTGGCAAAGTCACCTTCAGCGGCGACGCGCCGTTCGATGAAGACCTGCTGCGGCGCATGGTGCCGTTCAAACAAGACACGCCTTACGACTCCGAACTGATCGCCGAACTCAATCAGGCCATGCAATCGAGCGGCTATTTCGAAGGGGTGCGGGTCAACGCATCGCCCACCGACGCCCAGGCTCAGGTCATTCCGGTGGACGTTCAGCTGCAAACCCGCAAGCCGCGCACCATGGGGCTGGGTGTCGGCTATTCGACCGACGTTGGCCCTCGGGTAAAAGCCAACTGGACGCGCCACTGGGTCAATCCCCAGGGTCACAGCTATGGCGCTGAAGCCGAAATCTCTGCGCCACGGCAGAATGTCGGCCTGTTCTACGACATCCCGCTGGACCCGCCCCTGACCGACAAACTGCGTTTCGCCGGCGGCTACCAATATGAAGAAATCGCCGACACCGACAGCCTCAGCAAGCTCTTGACCGTCGGCCCCGAGTGGCACAGCAAATTGCCCAGCGGCTGGGAACGGGTGATCTCGCTGAAATGGCAGCGCGAAGAATACCGGCTGGGCAACGATGAAGGCCTCAGCACCTTGCTCATGCCCGGCGTCAGCTATTCATACCTGCGCAGCGATAACCGCATCGACCCGCACAATGGCTACCGGCTGCAGTTCGATACTCAGGTCGCCAAGGAAGGACTGGGCTCGGACGCCAACCTCTTGCACGGCACGGTCATGCTCAAAGGGCTGACCACCGTGGCGCAGAACCACCGCTTTCTCGGGCGGGTGCAGGTCGGCGGCAGTGCCACCAATGGCTACAAATCGATCCCGCCTTCGCTGCGTTTCTTTGCCGGTGGCGATCAGAGCGTGCGCGGTTATGACTACCAATCGCTGTCCCCGGAAAACTCCGACGGCGACAAGATCGGCGGCCGCTACATGATCGCCGGCAGCGCCGAGTACCAGTACTCCATCGCCGAAAAGTGGCGAGTGGCGGCGTTCGTCGATCAGGGCAACTCGTTTAATACCCTGGACCTGCCGAGCCTCAAGACCGGCGTCGGCATCGGTGTGCGCTGGGTGTCTCCGGTCGGGCCGCTGCGCCTGGACCTCGCCCACGCACTGGATGAAGACGGCGGTATTCGTCTGCACTTCTCGATGGGACCTGAACTGTGACGAATAGGGATTTGTTGAAACGCACCGTCGCAATCACGGCGATTACGCTGCTTTCGTTGGTCATCCTGGTGATGCTGACATTGACGTTCGTTCTCGGTACCCAGAGCGGCAGCCGTTGGGCGCTCGGTCTGGTGCCGGGCCTGTCGGTCGAAGGGTTTTCCGGTCGTCTGGGCGGCGCATGGCAGGCGGATCACCTGATCTGGCAGCAAGGCCAGAGCACAGTCGACATTGACGCGCCGGTGTTCGACTGGTCACCGGCGTGCCTGGCGCGCATGACGCTGTGCATCGACAACCTGCAGACGGGCGACATCAGGCTGCAATTTCCGCCTTCGAGCGACGAAGCCAGCAGCGGCCCCATCAAATTGCCGGATCTCAAGCTGCCGCTCGCCCTGCAGCTGGGTCGCGTGCAGATCGGCAGTCTGCACCTGGACGGCACCGAACAGGTTCGCGATGTGCAACTGGCGGCGCACTGGACTGCCGAAGGGTTGAAGATCGATTCGCTGCACGCCGGTCGTGATGACATCGCGCTGGACTTGTCGGGCCTGCTTAAACCCGAGGGCGACTGGCCGCTGACCGCCGAAGGGCAATTGAAGCTGCCGGATGTCAGCGGTCAGCCGTTGTCACTGGCGCTGAACATTCAGGGCGATCTGCTCAAGACGTTGACGCTGAATGCGCAGAGCAAGGGGTATATCGACGCTCATCTGATCGGTGAGCTGCAGCCGTTGGTGGAAAACCTGCCGGCAACCATTGCCATCACCAGCGACACGTTCAAACCCGCTGCCGATTTGCCGGACACGTTGCAGCTCAATCAGTTGGTTCTCAACGCCAAGGGCGACCTTGCCCAGGGCTACGCCATCACCGGCAACGCCAGCCTTCCCGCTGAAAAAGGTCCGGTGGCACTGGCGCTACAAGGGCGTGTCGACGCCAAGGGCGCGGACATTGCGGCGCTGGACCTGACCGCCAGTGACAATCAGCGGCTCAAGGCCAGCGGCAAGCTGGATTGGCAGCAGGGCCTGCGCGCCGACGCCAAAATCGACTGGCTCGATTTCCCCTGGCATCGCCTGTACCCGCTGATCGATGAGCCGCAGGTCAGCGTGCATACGTTCACCGGCGAAGTGTCCTACACCGACGGCAAATACCTCGGCCATTTCGCTGGGGACTTCAAAGGGCCGGCCGGTCCTTTCACTCTGGAAAGCCCGTTCAGCGGCGATCTGCAGCAGATCTTTCTGCCCCAGCTTGAACTGGCAGCCGGGCAGGGCAAGGCCAGCGGTCACCTGAACCTGCAATTTGCCGACGGCATCGCCTGGGACACGGCGCTGGATCTCAGCGCCATCGATCCCGCTTATTGGGTCGCGGAGTTGCCGGGCGCCCTGGCAGGTCCGCTGCGCAGCAAAGGGTCGCTGCGTAACGAGCAATTGAACCTGAATGCTGACCTGGATCTGAAAGGGCGTCTGCGCGGCCAGCCTGCGGTGCTGCAAGCCAAGGCCGATGGGGCCGACAATAAATGGAATCTCAACGCCCTGGACATCCGCCTGGGCGATAACCGGATTCAGGGCACGGGCAGCCTGCAGCAGAAAATCGCCGCACAGCTGGACATCAACCTGCCGCGGCTGGGTCAACTGTGGCCCGGGCTGCAAGGGCAGATGAAAGGCCGCCTTGATGTCGCCGGCTCTGTGCAGGCGCCTCAGGGGCAATTGGCGTTGCAGGGCACTCAACTGGCCTTTGAGGCGAACAAGCTGCAAGCCCTTACTGTGGCGGCCAAGCTCGACAACGCCCAGCGCGCGACCCTTGATCTGAAGACATCCGGCATTCAAGCCGGCGATACCGCACTGGGCGCTTTGACTGTCAACGGTCAGGGCGACATCAAGCGTCAGCAGGTGAAACTCGACCTACAGGGACCGTTGCTCAAACTGGCCCTCGCGCTGGACGGCAACCTGGACAAAGGCAACTGGCGCGGGCGTCTGGCCAGCGGTGACATCCAGAGCGGCGGGCAGGACTGGAAGCTGCAGCAGCCGGCCAAACTGGAGCGTCTGGCCGACGGCAAGGTCAACTTCGGTGCCCATTGCTGGGTCTCGGGGCCTGCGAGTCTGTGCGGCGAAGATCAGCGTCTGATGCCGGAACCGCGCCTGCGCTATCACCTCAAGCGCTTCCCGCTGGAAAGCCTGGCCCAGTGGCTGCCCAAGGATTTTGCCTGGAAGGGCGCGCTCAATGCCGACATCCAGCTGGACGTTCCCGCTGCCGGCCCCAATGGCCAGGTGGTCATCGACGCCAGCGGCGGGACGCTGCGGGTCAAGGACAAGAACCAATGGCTGGACTTCCCCTACGACACGCTGAAGCTGACCAGCAGCCTGACCCCGAAGAAAGTCGACACTAGCCTCGATTTTCGTGGCGGCAAGCTCGGCGAACTGCTGGCCCGACTGAGCATCGACCCGATCGCCAAAAACAAGCCCGTCACCGGCGACTTCACCCTTAGCGGCCTGGATATTTCAGTGGGCAGGCCTTTCGTCCCGATGATCGAAAGACTCAACGGCAAGCTTAACGGCAGCGGCCGGATTTCGGGCAGCTTGATGGCGCCGCAGATCAACGGCAATGTGGCGCTCGTCGACGGTGAGGTGTCGGGTCCGGAAGTGCCCGTGAGCTTTGAAAAACTCAACGTTCAAGCCCTGATTGCCGGCGAACGTGTGGATTTGACCGGCAAATGGAGCAGCGGCGCGGCAGGTCAGGGCAGTATCGGCGGGCATGTGGCCTGGGCCGATGCGCTGGATGTCGACGTTGCGGTGAAAGGCACCCACCTGCCGATCACTGTTGAGCCCTACGCCAAGCTGGAAGCGGCGCCGGACCTGAAGATTACTCTGCAGGGCGACCGGCTGGCGGTGTCAGGCAAAGTCCTCATCCCGAAAGGCGAGATCACGGTGCGCCAGCTACCGCCCTCGACCGTTAAAGTGTCCGATGACACGGTGATCGTCGGCCAGCAGACCAAACAGGGCAAAACCCCGCTGGCCATCGCCATGGACGTGAACGTCGAAGTAGGGCAGGAAACCCTGAGTTTTACCGGCTTTGGCCTGACCGCCAATCTCGTCGGGCACGTGCACATCGGCGACAACATGGACACCCGCGGAGAGCTCAATCTCAACGATGGCCGCTACCGGGCTTACGGCCAGCGCCTGACCATTCGCAAGGCACGCCTGTTGTTCGCAGGGCCGGTGGATCAGCCGTATCTGGACATCGAAGCCATCCGCCAGACCGACGACGTGATTGCCGGCATTCGACTGAGCGGCAGCGCCGAGCAACCGACCACCACGGTGTTCTCGGAACCGGCCATGAGCCAGGAGCAAGCGCTGTCCTATCTGGTGCTGGGCCGTCCGCTGAGCACCAACGGTGAGGACAGCAACATGGTCGCCCAGGCGGCGCTGGCATTGGGCCTGGCCGGCGGTTCATCTACGGCGGGCAAGCTGGCGTCCGGGCTGGGGATTCAGGATTTCGACCTGGACACCTCCGGCAGCGGCGACAAGACGGCGGTGGTCGCCAGCGGCAAGATCACCGACAAGCTCAGCCTGCGGTATGGCGTGGGGGTGTTTGAACCGGCCAATACGCTGACCTTGCGCTATCTGTTGAGCAAGAAGGTGTATCTGGAGGTCGCGGGTGGTGTGGCGAGTTCGCTGGATATTTTCTATAAGCGGGATTTTTGATCAGACGAGGCGGATGGGGAGGGAACCGGCTTGCCAGCGGCGGAGTGCAGCCGCCAACAAGCCGGTCTAACGCATTACACCGCAAAGGATGAGCGGCTGCCGAACAACCCGCCTCAGCCATTGACCAGTTTCATCGCCGCGTCCGGATAACGGCCGCCTGCGACCGCGTTAACCGGGAACAGGTCTTTCAACGCCTGCAATTCCGCTGCACTGAGTGTCACGTCCAGCGCAGCGACGTTCTCCTCCAGGTATTTGCGCTGCTTGGTGCCAGGAATCGGAATCACGTCAGTGCCCTGGGCGAGCACCCAGGCCAACGCCAGCTGGCCGGCAGTGATGCCTTTTTCTGCCGCCAGTTGCTCGACCTTCTGCACCAGCAGCAGGTTTTTGGCGAAGTTTTCGCCCTGAAACCTCGGGCTGCTGCGGCGGTAGTCATCGGCGGCGAAGTCGTCCGGGCTTTTAAGGGCGCCCGTCAGAAAACCTCGGCCCAACGGGCTGTACGGGACAAACGCGATACCCAGACGGCGGCAAGTGTCCAGCACGCCGTTTTCTTCCGGATCGCGGCTCCACAGGGAGTATTCGGTCTGCAAGGCGGCAATGGGGTGAACCTTGTGAGCGCGTTCGAGGGTGCTGGCCGACGCTTCGCTCAAGCCGAGAAAGCGCACCTTGCCGGCTTTGACCAGCTCAGCCATGGCGCCAACGGACTCTTCGATTGCCACGCCCGGATCGATGCGGTGCTGGTAATACAGATCTAGCGTGTCGATTTTCAGCCGCTGCAACGTGCCATCGATCGCGGCGCGGATGTACTCGGGGCTGCCATTCACCCCGCGCGCGCCGGCGTCGCCCGGTGTACGGACGATGCCGAACTTGCTGGCGATGAACGCTTGATCCCGCTTGCCCGCCAGCGCTTTGCCCAACAGTTCTTCGTTGGTGTGGGGGCCGTACATGTCGGCGGTGTCGAGCAGGGTGACGCCCAGCTCAAGCGCCCGGTGAAGGGTGGCGATGGCTTCATCGGGATTGCCGCCGGTGGTGTAAAAGTCGGTCATGCCCATGCAGCCCAAGCCCAGGGCCGAGAGCTGTGGTCCGTTTTTGCCAAGTTGACGCGTTTGCATGATGAATGCCTTGTCGATCAAGAGGACCGCCATTCTTGCGCCTCGACAGCGTCGGGATAAACCGGCTAAAAGTGGTTTCACTATTGGTTATTTCTAAACAATCCCTCAGCGGACATGTGATGAGCCATGGATAAATTCAATGCGATGCGAGCCTTCACGCGCATCGTCGAGCTGGGCGGTTTCGCCAAAGCCGCCGACAGCCTGCACATGCCGCGCGCCTCGGTGACCATTCTGATCAAGCAACTGGAGGCGGAACTGGGCGTGCAATTGTTGATGCGCACCACGCGACAGGTGACGCCAACGCCGGACGGTCAGGCCTATTACCACCGCTGCGTGAATGTGCTGAACGCGCTGGAAGCCGCCGAATCGGTGTTCTCCTCGGTGGCCAAAGACCCGGAAGGGGTGCTGCGCGTCGACATGCCGTCTGGCATCGGTCGGCTGATCATCATGCCGCTGTTGCCGGAGCTCACCGAACGTTACCCCCGGCTGGAAATGGAAGTGGGCATGAACGATCGCCCGGTGGACCTGATTCGGGAGGGCTACGATTGCGTGATTCGCGGTGGCCAGCCCCTCGATCATTCACTGGTGGCCCGGCCGCTCGCTCAGATGCGCCAAGTGGTGTGCGCCAGTCCGAGCTATCTGCAGCGAAGGGGCACACCGCAATCACTGGCCGATCTGCAGCATCACCAGATCATCGAATACTTTTCTTCGACCACCAACAAGCGCTACGGGCTGGAGTTCGTCATCGACGGCCGGACCCAGGCGCCGGACCTGCCCAAAGCCCTGGCGACCAACAGCGCCGATGGCTACCTCGCCGCGTGCAGCGCGGGTTACGGACTGGTGCAGACGCCGTATTACCACGTTGCCGAATTATTGCGTCGTGGCGAGCTGATCGAAGTGCTGGGCGATGTCGAACAACCACTATTGCCTTTGACCGCGCTGTACCCGGCACACCGGCAGACCTCACGGCGGGTGAGGGTATTCGTCGACTGGGTGGTGGACGTGTGCTCGCGTCCGGGGCTGATGGACAAACCGGTAATGCACCGCGTTTCCTGACAACAAAATCGTTTCTGGCGGTAGGTTGCCGCGGTTTTTCATGGTTAACTTCCGCCTTCGCATGCCACTCAAACAAGGACTCAGCTCATGCCACAAGTGACTCGTAGAGGCTCCCCGGTACAGATCAGCGGCGAACTGCCGAAAGTCGGCAGCAAGGCGCCGGCCTTCAAACTGGTAGCGGGCGATCTGTCCGACGCCACGCTGGAAACCTTCGCCGGCAAGCGTAAGGTGCTGAACATTTTCCCGAGCGTCGACACACCGACCTGCGCCACTTCCATCCGCAAATTCAACGCCCAGGCCAACGAGCTGAACAACGCCGTCGTGCTGTGCATCTCCGCCGACCTGCCGTTCGCCCAGGCACGTTTCTGCGGCGCCGAAGGTCTGGAAAACGTGAAGAACCTGTCGACCATGCGCGGCGCGCAGTTCATGCAGGACTACGGCGTTGCCATCGCCGACGGGCCGATGGTGGGGCTGACTACCCGTGCCGTGGTCGTGCTGGACGAAAACGACGTTGTGTTGCACAGCGAGCTGGTACCGGAGATCGGTCAGGAGCCGAACTACGACGCAGCACTGGCGGTATTGAAGTAAGCTCGCAAGCGGCTTATTGCCATCAGCGGGCGCGGTAACATCCCGCAACATACAAGCGGCCTGACTCCATCAGGCCGTTTTTATTGGTACATCAGCACCTTATCCAAAGTAAGCACCAGGTAAATTGCCGGTAAAGGCCCTTTGCCTGTCCGCTCTCTGTGCTTATTGTTCAGCCTCCCGAAGACGCTCACGCGCACACTGGTTGATTTATTCATGCAATCGTCTGCCCCCCGTAATTCCCGTCGCTGGCTGATAAGCCTGTTGGTTCTGTTGATCGTCGCCGGCCTGTGCTGGCGCTTCTGGCCGGGATCCGCGTCGCAACCGAACGCCACGGCGCAGAAAGGCGAGCAGGCCCAGGCCAGCGCAACCCGCGGCGGCAAGGCGGTGGCCAAACGGCCCGGGTTCGGCGGCTCGACCGTTCCGGTACCGGTGCGGGTAGCAGCAGCGACCACCGGTGATTTCCCCATCTATTACAAAGCCCTCGGTACCGTAACGGCGCTGAACACGATCAACGTGCGCAGCCGTGTGGCGGGCGAATTGATGAAGATCAATTTCCAGGAAGGCCAACAGGTCAAGGCCGGCGATCTGCTGGCGGTGATCGACCCGCGCAGCTATCAGATCGCCCTGCAGCAGGCCGAAGGCACGCTGATGCAGAATCAGGCGCTGCTCAAGAATGCTCAACTCGACGTACAGCGTTATCGGGGCCTGTACAAAGAGGACAGCATCGCCAAGCAAACCCTGGACACTGCCGAATCCCTGGTGGGCCAGTATCAGGGCACGATCAAGACCAATCAGGCGGCGGTGGGCGACGCCAAACTCAACCTGGAGTTCTCGCAGATTCGTGCGCCGATTTCGGGCCGCATCGGCCTGCGCCAGCTGGACGTCGGCAATCTGGTGGCGGCCAATGACACCAACCCGTTGGTGGTGATCACCCAGACCAAGCCGATCACGGTCAACTTCACGCTGCCGGAAAAAGACCTCGCCGAAGTACTCAGCCGTTATCGCAGCGGCGGCAAGCTCCCGGTGGAAGCGTGGGATCGCGGGGACCTTAAGCTGCAGGCCACGGGCGTGCTCGCCAGCATCGACAACCAGATCGACATCACCACCGGCACGCTGAAATTCAAGGCGCGCTTCGATAACGACAACGAAGCGCTGTTTCCCAATCAGTTCGTCAACGCGCGGCTGCTGGCCAACACGCTGAAAAACGTGGTGCTGGTGCCTTCGGCGGCGGTTCAGTTCGGGGTTAACGGCACCTTCGTGTACGTGATGGACGGCGACAAGACCGTGCGCATCCGCCCGCTTAAAACCGGTGCCAGCGACGAGACCTCCACAGTCATCACCGAAGGTCTGGTGGCCGGTGACCGCGTGGTGCTTGAGGGCACCGACCGCCTGAAAGACGGCAGCGCCGTGGACGTGGTCAACGACAGCAAGGACGTACCGGCCACGCCGGGGCAGCAGTTGCAGGGCAAGCCGTCCAAGGAGCCCGGTGAGTCTGCGGGTGCCGAGCCGGCGAAGAAAGGCGACGTATGAACCTGTCACGGCTGTTCATCCTCCGGCCGGTCGCCACCACGCTGAGCATGCTCGCCATCGTGCTGGCCGGTCTGATCGCGTACACGCTGCTGCCGGTATCGGCATTGCCGCAGGTGGATTACCCGACCATCCGGGTGATGACGCTGTACCCGGGCGCCAGTCCGCAAGTGATGACCAGTGCCGTGACCGCGCCCCTTGAACGGCAGTTCGGGCAGATGCCGGGCCTGACGCAAATGGCCTCGACCAGCTCGGGCGGCGCCTCGGTCATCACCCTGCGTTTCAGCCTCGAGATCAACATGGACGTGGCCGAGCAGGAAGTGCAGGCGGCGATCAACGGTGCGACCAACCTGCTGCCGAACGACCTGCCGGCGCCGCCGACGTACAACAAGGTCAACCCGGCCGACACGCCGGTGCTGACCCTGGCAATCACCTCGAAGACAATGCTGCTGCCCAAACTCAACGATCTGGTCGATACGCGCATGGCGCAGAAGATCGCGCAGATCAGTGGAGTAGGCATGGTCACCATCGCCGGCGGTCAGCGTCAGGCGGTGCGGATCAAGGTCAATGCCGACGCGCTGGCGGCCAACGGCCTGAATCTGGCGGACGTGCGCACGCTGGTCAGCGCCTCCAACGTCAATACGCCCAAGGGTAACTTCGACGGCCCGACGCGGGTGTCGATGCTCGACGCCAATGACCAGCTCAAGTCCCCCGAGGAGTACGCCAACCTGATTCTGGCGTACAACAACGGCGGCCCGTTACGGCTCAAGGACGTCGCCGAGATCGTCGACGGCGCTGAAAACGATCGCCTCGCCGCCTGGGCCAATGAGAACCAGGCCGTGCTGCTGAACATCCAACGTCAACCGGGAGCCAACGTCATCGACGTGGTCGATCGGATCAAGGCCCTGCTGCCCAGCATCACCGAGAACCTGCCCGCCGGACTGGAAGTCACCGTGCTCACCGACCGCACGCAGACCATCCGTGCCTCGGTCAGCGACGTGCAGCACGAGTTGCTGATTTCCATCGTGCTGGTGGTGCTGGTCACCTTTCTATTCCTGCGGCGGTTCAGCGCGACGATCATTCCCTCGGTGGCCGTGCCGCTGTCGCTGATCGGTACGTTTGGCGTGATGTACCTGGCCGGCTTCTCGGTCAACAACCTCACGCTGATGGCGATGACCATTGCCACCGGTTTCGTGGTGGACGATGCCATCGTCATGCTGGAGAACATTTCCCGGCACCTGGAGGAGGGCGAGACGCCGTTGCAGGCCGCGCTCAAGGGCGCGCGGCAGATCGGTTTCACCCTGATCTCGCTGACCATCTCGCTGATTGCCGTGCTCATTCCGCTGTTGTTCATGGCCGATGTGGTCGGGCGCCTGTTCCGTGAATTCGCCATCACCCTGGCGGTGGCGATCCTGATTTCCCTGGTGGTGTCACTCACCCTGACGCCGATGATGTGCGCGCGCTTGCTCAAGCGTGAGCCGAAGGAAGAAGAGCAGGGCCGTTTTTACCGGGCCAGCGGCGCGTGGATCGACTGGCTGGTGGCCGCCTACGGGCGCAAGTTGCAGTGGGTGCTCAAGCATCAGCCGCTGACCCTGCTGGTTGCCGTCGCCACCCTCGGGATTACGGTGTTGCTGTATCTGGCCGTGCCCAAAGGCTTTTTCCCGGTGCAGGACACCGGCGTCATTCAGGGGATTTCCGAAGCGCCGCAATCGGTGTCGTTCGCTTCCATGAGTCAGCGCCAGCAGGCCCTGGCGAAAATCATCCTCAAGGACCCGGCAGTCGCCAGTCTGTCGTCCTACATCGGCGTCGACGGCGACAACGCGACCCTCAACAGCGGCCGCATGCTGATCAACCTCAAGTCCCACGGCGAGCGGGATGTCACCGCGTCCGAGGTGATCCAGCGCTTGCAGCCCGAGGTTGATCAGCTGTCCGACATTCGCCTGTTCATGCAGCCGGTGCAGGACCTGACCATCGAAGACCGGGTCAGTCGCACCCAGTACCAGTTCAGCATGTCCTCGCCGGACGCCGATCTGCTCAATCTGTGGAGCGGCAAACTGGTGGAGGCGCTGGTGCAGCGCCCGGAACTGACCGATGTCGCCAGCGACTTGCAGGACAAGGGTTTGCAGGTCTTCCTCAACATCGATCGCGATGCCGCCAGTCGGCTGGGCGTGACCGTCGCCAACATCACTGACGCGCTGTACGACGCGTTCGGCCAGCGGCAGATTTCCACCATCTACACCCAGGCCAGCCAGTACCGCGTGGTGCTGCAGGCGGATTCGCGCAGTGAACTGGGACCCGAAGCGCTGGAGCAGATTCACGTCAAGACCACCGACGGCGGGCAGGTCAAGCTGTCCAGTCTGGCCCGGATCGAACAACGGCAGGCGCAGCTGGCGATTGCCCATATCGGCCAGTTTCCGGCGGTGATGATGTCGTTCAACCTGGCGCCCGGTGTCGCGCTGGGCAAGGCCGTGGAAGTCATCGAGCAGGTGCAGAAAGACATCGGTATGCCGATCGGCGTGCAGACGGAATTCCAGGGCGCGGCCGAAGCGTTTCAGGCGTCGCTGTCCAGCACATTGCTGCTGGTGCTGGCGGCGGTGATCACCATGTACATCGTGCTGGGCGTGCTCTATGAGAGCTACATCCACCCGATCACCATTCTGTCGACCCTGCCGTCGGCGGCCATCGGTGCACTGCTGGCGCTGCTCATCAGCGGCAACGACCTGGGCATGATTGCCATCATCGGCATCATCCTGCTGATCGGCATTGTCAAGAAGAACGCGATCATGATGATCGACTTCGCCCTCGACGCCGAACGCAACCGCGGCATCGACCCGCAGACCGCCATCTACGAAGCGGCACTCCTGCGCTTCCGCCCCATTCTCATGACCACCCTGGCCGCGCTGTTCGGCGCCATCCCGCTGATGTTTGCCTCGGGCTCCGGCGCCGAGCTGCGTCAGCCCCTGGGTCTGGTGATGGTCGGCGGGCTGCTGGTCAGCCAGGTCCTGACGCTGTTTACCACGCCGGTCATCTATTTGTACTTCGATCGGCTGGGGCGCCGGTTCCAGCGCAACGAGAAAACCGAGGTGGCGGTATGACCGGCCAGCTGCAAGCTTCAGGCTTTAAGCCTCAAGCCAGAAGCAGCACCGCGCAGGCCGGGGCTGGTGCGTTCACTTGCCGCTTGAAGATTGCCGCCTGGAGCTCCCCCCCATGAACCTCTCCGGGCCCTTCATCAAACGCCCCGTAGCGACCATGCTCCTGAGCCTGGCGATCATGCTCCTGGGCGGGATGAGCTTCGGTCTGCTGCCGGTGTCGCCGCTGCCGAACATGGATTTTCCGGTCATCGTCGTCAGCGCCTCGCTGCCCGGCGCCAGTCCGGAAATCATGGCGTCCAGCGTGGCGACGCCGCTGGAGCGCTCCCTCGGGGTGATTGCCGGGGTTAACACCATGAGCAGCCGTTCGAGTCAGGGCTCGACGCGGATCATTCTGCAGTTCGACATGGACCGCGACATCAACGGTGCTGCGCGGGAAGTGCAGGCGGCCATCAACGCCGCACGCAACCTGCTGCCCAGCGGGATGCGCAGCATGCCGACCTACAAGAAGGTCAACCCGTCCCAGGCGCCGATCATGGTCCTCTCACTGACCTCCGACGTGCTGGAGAAGGGCGAGCTGTACGACATGGCGTCGACGATCCTGTCCCAGAGCCTGTCCCAGGTGAACGGCGTCGGCGAGGTGCAGATCGGCGGCAGTTCGCTGCCTGCCGTGCGCGTTGAGCTGGAGCCAAAATTGCTGTCCCAGTACGGCGTGTCGCTGGATGAAGTGCGCACGACCATCTCCAATTCCAACGTGCGGCGCCCGAAAGGCTCGGTGGAGAACAGCGAGCACAACTGGCAGGTGCAGGCCAACGACCAGCTGGAGAAGGCCAAGGATTACGAATCGCTGATCATCCATTACGCCAACGGCGCGGCGTTGCGTCTCAAGGATGTGGCCAAGGTCAAGGACTCGGTGGAAGACCGCTACAACAGCGGCTTCTTCAATGACAAAGCCGCGGTGCTGCTGGTGATCAACCGCCAGGCCGGCGCCAACATCATCGAAACCGTGGCGGCGATCAAGGCCCAGTTGCCGGCGTTGCAGGCGGTGCTCCCGGCCAGCGTCAAGCTTGACCTGGCCATGGACCGCTCGCCGGTGATCAAGGCCACGCTCCACGAAGCGGAAATGACGCTGCTGATTGCCGTGGTGCTGGTGATTCTGGTGGTGTTCCTGTTCCTGGGGAATTTCCGCGCCTCGCTGATCCCGACCCTCGCGGTGCCGGTGTCGCTGGTCGGCACCTTCGCGATCATGTACCTGTACGGTTTCTCGCTGAACAACCTGTCGCTGATGGCCCTGATTCTCGCCACCGGGCTGGTGGTCGACGATGCCATCGTGGTGCTGGAAAACATCTCCCGGCACATCGACCAAGGCGTGCCGCCCATGGAAGCGGCGTACCTGGGCGCCAAGGAGGTGGGCTTCACCCTGCTGTCGATGAACGTCTCACTGGTGGCGGTGTTTGTTTCGATCCTGTTCATGGGCGGGCTGGTGGAGAGCCTGTTCCGCGAGTTTTCCATCACCTTGTCGGTGTCCATCGTCGTTTCGCTGGTGGTGTCGCTGACCCTGACGCCGATGCTCTGCGCGCGCTGGCTCAAGCCCCACGTGCCGGGCACGGAAAATCGCTTGCAGCGCTGGAGCCAGCGGGTCAACGACCGCATGGTCGCCGGCTACGACCGCAGCCTGCGCTGGGTGCTGCGTCATCGGCGCCTGACCCTGCTGACGCTGCTGTTGACCATCGTCGGCAACATCGCTTTGTACGTCGTGGTGCCAAAGACCTTTCTGCCGCAGCAGGACACCGGCCAGCTGATGGGTTTCGTGCGCGGCGACGACGGCCTGTCGTTCTCGGTGATGCAGCCGAAGATGGACACGTTCCGCTCGGCGATCCTCAAGGACCCGGCCGTGGAGAGCGTCGCGGGCTTCATCGGCGGCAACGGCGGCACCGGCAACGCGTTCATCATCGTGCGCCTGAAGCCGATCAAGGAGCGCAACATCGGCGCCATGGAAGTGGTTGAGCGATTGCGCAAGGAAATGCCGCTGGTGCCGGGCGGGCGCCTATTCCTGCAGCCCGATCAGGACCTGCAGCTGGGCGGCGGCCGCGAGCAGACCACCTCCCAATACCAGTACATCCTGCAAAGTGGCGACCTGGAAACCCTGCGCCTGTGGTACCCGAAGATCGTCGCCGCCCTCAAGTCGCTCAAGGAATTGACCGCCATCGACGCCAACGACGGCGGCGGCACCCAGCAGGTGACGCTGATCGTCGACCGCGATGCGGCCAAGCGTCTGGGCATCGACATGAACATGGTCACCACGGTGCTGAACAACGCCTACAGCCAGCGCCAGGTGTCGACCATCTATGACCCGCTGAACCAGTATCAGGTGGTCATGGAGGTCAACCCGAAATACGCCCTCGACCCGACCACCCTGGAGCAGGTCCAGGTGATCACGGCCGATGGTGCACGGGTGCCGCTGTCGACCATCGCCCGTTACGAGCGCAGCCTGGAAGACGACCGGGTCAGCCACGACGGCCAGTTCGCTTCGGAAAACATCTCATTCGACCTGGCCGATGGCGTTACCCTCGACCAGGCCAACGCCGCCATCGAGCGCGCCGTCGCCGCGGTGGGCCTGCCCGAGGACGTGATCGCCAAGATGGCCGGGACCTCCGACGCCTTTGCCGCCACCCAGAAGAGCCAGCCGTGGATGATTCTCGGCGCGTTGGTGGCGGTGTATCTGGTGCTGGGCATTCTCTACGAAAGCTACATTCACCCGCTGACCATCCTCTCGACCCTGCCATCGGCCGGGGTCGGCGCGCTGCTGAGCATCTACCTCACCGGCGGGCAATTCAGCCTGATCTCGTTGTTGGGGCTGTTCCTGCTGATCGGCGTGGTGAAGAAGAACGCGATCCTGATGATCGACCTCGCCTTGCAGCTCGAACGCCAAGGCGGCATGACCCCGGTGGAGTCGATTCGCAATGCCTGCCTGCAGCGTCTGCGGCCGATTCTGATGACCACGCTGGCGGCAATTCTCGGCGCCGTGCCGTTACTGCTGAGCAGTGCCGAAGGCGCGGAAATGCGCCGGCCGCTGGGCCTGACCATCATCGGCGGCCTGATCCTCAGCCAGATCCTCACGCTGTACACCACGCCCGTGGTTTACCTTTATCTCGACCGTCTGCGCCATCGTTTCAACACGTGGCGCGGGGTGCAGACGGATGCTGCCCTGGACACTCCGCTATGAACGACTCGATGAAAGCCCCTGGCCCACAGCGGACGTTGCCGTTTCCCAAGACGTTCGGCGTCGCCTTGTGCGCGCTGCTGCTCAGTGCCTGTGCCGTCGGCCCGGATTACAAAACGCCGGACATGCCGACCCCGGCGCACTTCAAGCAGGCCGAAGGCTGGACCCAGGCCAACCCGAGTGATGCGATGGCCCGCGGCGCGTGGTGGGAAATCTACGGCGACGCCCAGCTCAACGCGCTGGTGGAGAAACTCAACACGTCCAACCAGACCGTGGCGCAGTACGAGGCCCAATACCGGCAGGCCGCCGCTCTGGTGCGCAGTGCGCGGGGCGCGTTCTTCCCGACGCTGGACCTGACCACCAGCAAGAACCGCTCGAGCCAGGGCACCGGCAGCAGCAGTTCGAGCCTGAGCAGTTCCAGCAGTGGCATTCGTGACACCTACAACGCGCAGCTGGGCGTCAGTTGGGAAGCCGACGTGTGGGGCAAACTGCGCCGCGGCCTGGAGGCCGACAAGGCCAGCGCCCAGGCGAGCCTCGCCGATCTGGCGTCGATGCGCCTGAGCCTGCAATCGCAACTGGTGCAGAGCTATCTGCAACTGCGGGTGATCGACGAGCAGAAGCGCTTGCTCGAAGCGACCGTTGACGCCTATCAGCGCTCGCTGACCATGACCCAGAACCAGTACCGCGCCGGGATTTCCGGCCGCGACGCCACCGCCCAGGCACAGACGCAGCTCAAGAGCACCCAGGCCGACCTGATCGACCTGCAATGGCAGCGTGCCCAGTTCGAGAACGCGATCGCCGTGCTGATGGGCCAGGCGCCAGCGGATTTCAGCCTCGCGGCGACCACCTCGATTCCGGCGGTACCGCAGATCCCGGCGCAGCTGCCGTCACAGTTGCTTGAACGCCGCCCTGATATTGCCGCCGCCGAGCGTTCGGTCATGACCGCCAACGCCAATATCGGCGTGGCCAAGGCCGCCTATTACCCGGACCTGACCCTGAGCATGAGCGGCGGTTACAGCAGCAGCACCGTCAGCAACTGGATTTCCCTGCCTAATCGCTTCTGGTCGGTGGGCCCGCAACTGGCGATGACCCTGTTCGACGGCGGTCAGCGCGCTGCCGAAGTAGACCGCACCGAAGCGGTCTACGACCAGACCGTCGCCCAGTACCGCCAGACCGTGCTCGACGGCTTCAAGGAAGTCGAGGACTACATGGCCCAGCTGCGCGTCTATGAGGAGGAAGCCGGGGTGCGCGACGAGGCGCTGCAATCGGCGCGTGATTCTCTGCGTCTGACCAACAACCAGTACAAGGCCGGGCTGATTGGCTACCTGGACGTGGTCAACGTGCAGACCACCGCGCTGAGCAACGAACGCAGCGTGCTGAACGTGCTGGAAAGCCGGTTGGTCGCCAGCGCCCAGTTGATTGCGGCATTGGGTGGCGGCTGGGACGCCGCGACCGGACTGACACCCGGCGCAGATGTGCCCGACCGTTGATTCCAGCTAAATAGCTATGTGCCATCTTTGCGACGGAGTGACGGGACTTTTACGGGAATTTCGGTACAATCGCCGCCGAATTGATCAGGGCTGAAAGGCCGCACTCCGTTGAGCCAAGGGCCAGCCCATGTTGATCGGCCATTACACCTATTCGCTGGTTTTGATTTCAGTTCTGGTTGCGATTCTCGCGTCTTACACGACCCTTGATCTGGCCGGGCGCATTGCTTCGGCCAGCGGTCGGGCAAGGATGTTGTGGGTGTGCGGCGGCGCGCTGTCCATGGGTGTCGGCGTTTGGTCCATGCATTTCATCGGCATGCTGGCGTTCATGCTGCCGATCCCGCTGGCGTACGACATCCCGCTGACACTCCTCTCGCTGCTGATCACCATCTTTTCTTCGGGTTTCGCGCTGTGGCTGGTCAGTCACGACCGCGTACCGCTGTCGAACATCGTGCTTGGGGCCTTCGTCATGGGCCTGGGCAGCAGCGCCATGCATTACACCGGCATGGCGGCGATGCGCATGCAGCCGGGCATCGACTACGACCCCGGCTTGTTCGGCCTGTCGTTGGTGATTGCCGTCACTGCATCCGCCGCCGCGCTGAGCATCGCCGTGCGGCTGCGCAAGGAAACCCCCTATGTGCGCCTGGCCCGGGGCGGCGCTGCGGTGGTCATGGGCTTTGCCATCCTCGGTATGCACTACACCGCAATGACCGCCGCCAATTTCCCGGTCGGCAGTTTCTGTGGTGCGCTGCCCACCGGCTTGCACACCGACGGTCTGGACAAGCTGGTATTGATCACCAGTCTGACGGTGCTGGGCATTACCTTGCTGACGTCGGTGCTTGATGCGCGCATGGCGGCGCGCACCGCCCAATTGTCGGCGTCGCTCAAGGAAGCCAACCGCGAGCTGACCCAACTGGCCCTGCACGACAACCTCACCGGACTGCCCAACCGCATCCTGCTGGCGGATCGCATCGATCAGGCCATGCGCAAGGTCGACGCCCAGGGCGGCATGTTCGCCCTGATGTTTCTGGATCTGGACGGCTTCAAACCGGTGAACGACGCGTTCGGTCACCACGTCGGCGATCAACTGTTGCGCGCGGTGGCTGTGCGCATGCGGGAAAACTTCCATCGCCACGACACCCTGGCGCGCATCGGCGGCGACGAGTTCGTGCTGCTGGTCGAGCTCGACGATGGCGAAGAGGCGGTCAGCGTGGCCTCGCGTCAGGTTTCCCTGGTGAGCCAGCCGTTCAGCGTGCAGGAACATGATCTGCAGGTGACGGTGAGCATCGGCATCAGCCTGTATCCTGGGAACGGCCGCACTCAGCAGGAACTGCTGATGAACGCCGACGCCGCCATGTACCACGCCAAGAACGCCGGCAAGAACGGTTACAGCTTTTTCGATGCGTCGATGAACACCAACGCGCGCAATCAGCTGCAGCTGTTGCAGGACCTGCGCCTTGCGCTGCGTAAAGGGCAGTTCTGCCTGCATTACCAGCCGAAATTCTCCGCCGGTACCCAGGAGCCCATCGGCGCCGAAGCGCTGGTGCGCTGGAATCACCCGCAGCTCGGGTTGCTGATGCCGGACAAATTCATTGGCCTTGCCGAAAAAACCGGCCTGATCATCCCCATTGGCGAGTGGGTGCTGCACGAGGCCTGCCGGCAGATGAAGCGCTGGTACGACAGCGGCTTTACACACTGGCGCATTGCGGTGAACCTGTCGGCGTTGCAGTTCAGCCATGTCGGGCTGGTCGAGACCGTCGCGGACGCGCTGGCCACCCACGGTCTGCCGGCCAACTGCCTGACCCTGGAAATCACCGAAACCACTGCCATGAGCGACGCCGATGCGAGCATGACCGTGCTGCAGAAGCTCTCGGACATGCACGTCGACCTGTCCATCGACGACTTCGGCACCGGCTATTCCAGCCTGATGTACCTCAAACGCCTGCCGGCCAACGAATTGAAGATCGACCGCGGTTTCGTCCGCGATCTGGAGCACGACAGCGACGACGCGGCCATTGTGTCGGCCATCGTCGCGCTGGGCCAGGCGCTGAACCTGCGCATCGTCGCCGAGGGTGTCGAGACCGCCAGCCAGCAGAAATTCCTCACGCGCCTGGGCTGCGACTCGCTGCAGGGTTACCTGCTGGGTTATCCGCTGCCGGCCGAGCGGTTCATGGCAGACATCGAAGCCGCGCGGCGTCGTGTCAGCGAAATCACGGATTGAGTGTTAATGCCCACCCCACCTCCACGCATTGATCGAACGGGAACATTTATGGATAAAAATCTCCTCATCACCGGCGGCTCCCGGGGTATCGGCGCCGCCACGGCGGTTCTGGCAGCAGCGCAGGGTTATCGCGTGTGCATCAACTATCTGTCCGATCACGCCTCCGCCGAGCGGCTGTGCGGGCAGATTCGCGAGACGGGCGGTCATGCCATCGCGGTGCAGGCCGATGTCAGCAACGAAGACGAGATCATTCGTCTGTTTGCGCGGATCGATTCGGAGATGGGGCGGATCACCGCGCTGGTCAACAACGCCGGTACGGTAGGCGAGGCGTCGCGGCTGGACACCATGTCGGAGTTTCGGCTGCTGAAGATCATGATGAGCAACGTGGTCGGGCCGATGCTGTGCAGCAAGCACGCACTGCTGCGCATGTTGCCCCGCCACGGCGGGCGCGGTGGCAGCATCGTCAATGTGTCGTCCGTCGCCGCACGGCTCGGATCACCCGGTGAGTACGTCGACTACGCGGCATCCAAAGGCGCGCTGGACACCTTCACCGTCGGGCTCGCCAAGGAAGTGGCGGGCGAGGGCGTGCGGGTCAATGCCGTGCGTCCCGGTTACATCTTCACCGACTTCCACGCCCTGAGCGGTGACCCCCATCGCGTCAGCAAGCTGGAACCGACCATCCCCATGGGCCGTGGCGGACTGGCCGATGAAGTGGCGGAAGCGATCCTGTGGCTGCTGTCCGACAAGGCCTCGTATTCGACGGGGTCGTTCATTGATCTGGGCGGCGGGCGCTGACGGCTCTGCAGCCATATCCAAGGCCGGCTAACCCATCATCGAGCGAATGATTTTCCCCAGCGTCTCCATCGCCCGTTCAGTCGTCTCACCCCACGGGCTGCCGTAGTTCAGGCGGATGAAGGGCTTGAATCGCCGCGTTGGCGAGAACATCGGGCCGGGGGCGATGCTGATGCCCTGGGCGAGGGCGGCCTGGAACACTTTCAGTGAATCGATTTGTTCCGGCAGCTCAACCCACAGGAAGTACCCGCCGGTGGGCTGGCTGACGCGGGTCTGCGCCGGAAAGTACCGGGCGATGGCGCCAAGCATCGCGCGCTGCTGATCTTCCAGGCTGTGGCGCAGCTTGCGCAGGTGGCGGTCGTAACCGCCATGTTGCAGGTAATCGGCGATGGCAGCCTGGGCCGGCATCGAGGCGCACAGCGAGGTCATGATTTTCAGCCGCTCGACCTTCTGCGCGTAACGCCCGGCAGCCACCCAACCCACCCGATAACCGGGCGCCAGGCTCTTGGCGAAGGAGCCGCAATGCAGCACCAGCCCTTCAGTGTCAAACGCCTTCGCCGGCTTCGGCGCGTGCTGGCCGTAATACAACTCGGCGTAGACGTCATCCTCGATCAGCGGCACCTCGTGCTTGCGCAGCAATTCCACCAGTTCCCGTTTGCGCGCTTCAGGCACCGTCGCGCCGGTGGGATTCTGAAAACTGGTCATGCTCCAGCAGGCTCTGATCGGGTAGCGCTCGAGCGCCTGTTCAAGCACCGCCAGGTCAATGCCTTGTTGCGGGTGCACCGGAATTTCCACCGCCTTGAGCTTCAGCCGTTCGAGCACTTGCAGGCAGGCGTAGAACGCCGGCGCCTCGATGGCCACCAGATCGCCGGGCTCGGTCACCGCTTGCAGGCACAGATTCAGCGCTTCGAGGGCGCCGTTGGTGATCAGCAGCTCGTCCATGGGCAGCATTTGCCCGGCGACCATGTACCGCAGCGCGATTTGCCGGCGCAGCGCAGGATTGCCGGGCGACAGGTCGCTGACCACCATGCGCGGGTCCATATCGCGGGTGGCGCTGGCGAGGGAGCGGGCCAGGCGCTGCAACGGGAACAGCCCGGCGCTGGGGAAGGCGGAGCCGAAGGGCACGGTGTTCGGGTCCTTGATGGATTCGAGAACCGAGAACACCAGATCGCTGACGTCGACTTCGGTGGACTCGCTAACCTGTGGCGGCGGGCGCGCATCGTGTTCTGAAACCTCACCGCCCAGACCCTGCAGGCGGACACTGTCGTTGACGAAGTAGCCGGAGCGCGGGCGTGCCCGGATCAGGCCTCGACGTTCCAGCAAGTAGTACGCCTGGAACACCGTAGACGGGCTGATGCCGTGGGTCTGGCTGGCGTAACGCACCGAAGGCACCCGTTGCCCTGCAGCCAGCACACCGGACCGGATCAGCTCGGCAATGTCGTCGGCAAACTTTTCATAGCGCTTCATGGCGGACTCGTGCTGAGTGGCTTCTGGGGTGCAGCCGCCATACACAAGCGACTGGGGCAGGGCGGAGGACCCGGCTGCAGGACCGGAATATGCCCTCGGTCTGCGGATTAGTACAGATGCAGATCGGCTGACAACCACCGGATCAGGCGTACCTCTTCGGTATCCACCTCCCGCACTCTCGCCCCGCGCTGCGGTCCATACCGCACTGACGTTAACCGAAGGGAATGCGCTGATGAATGCCTGGTGGGAAGAAGTGGTGGACACACTGCAGGCCGAGTTCTCTGATATCACCGATGCCGGGCAGATCACCCGCGTGACCATACGCCTGGTCATCGCGGCGCTGCTGGGCGGGATTCTGGGTTTCGAGCGGGAACACAAGGGCAAGGCGGCCGGGGTTCGAACGCACATGCTGGTGTGCATGGGGGCCGCGCTGTTTGTGCTGGTGCCGCGCATGGCCGGTGCCGACGACGCTGCTTTGAGCCGGGTGGTGCAGGGCATTGTGGCGGGGATCGGCTTTCTCGGCGCAGGGACCATCCTCAAGGGTGATGCGCTCAATGCCACTCAGGTGAAAGGCCTGACCACGGCGGCCGGTTTGTGGATGACCGCGGCCATTGGTATCGCGGCCGGGATGGGCAGGGAGATGACGGCAGTCTTGAGTACGGTGCTGGCACTGGGCATCTTTAGCCTGATGCCGATGATCGTCAGGCGGGTTGAGTCGGCGGAAGAACGTGCACACGACCCTGCCCGCAGGACGGGTGGCGATGCACAGGAGCCTTAGTCCGGCGGTTATTCAGGGGTATTGAGGGTGTGACGCTCGATTAATAGTGGGACCGGCTTTAGCCGGGAAGAAGCCAGTTGGCGCACCCTCAACATTGCGGCTAGCCATCTAGAAGCTTCCCGGCTAAAGCCGGTCCCACAACACCGCGTTGGGTCAAGGAATCACTCAGGAAACGTGTCATCCAGAATCGCCGGGGGCTCGCCGCTTGGCGGGTCACCCACCGGCGGTTCGATCACCGGAGGCATCAGCGGGGAAGGTGGCTCCTCGGGCTTGGGCACCGGCAGCTCGGGGTCGTCGATGTTCGGATCGGGCGTTTCTGCGGGAACGGGAATGCTCATGGTCTTCGCTTCCTTGGGTTCGTCGAGAGGGCGTGTCAGGTGACGTTGCAGCACACCCGTCAGCACGCACACATGTCGACCGCAGCGCCCTGGCAATGATTCACTTAATCCGCCTGGATACCCCGTTACGCCGGAGCCCCCGGCCTGCCATTATCCCTGGGGTGACTTGATCAAACGTCATGCAAGCTGTTTGAACTTTTGCCCGAGGCTGGCGTTCGGAACCTATGCCGCCACGTCCGGATGCGTTGATCCCGTGGCTCTCTCTTATGTTATGGACAAAGACGCTGAAGCAATGGGCGCCCCACGGTGGGCGTCCCTGGGCGTGAGGAGTGATGCTCGATGAATGATACTGCTGATCAGCCGTACGGCCCGGATTCCCTGGCCAACGATGTTCTCCACTCTATCCACCCTATCCCCCTGACCCAAGCCTTGCAGCTGCCGCGGATCGTGATCGAGGACACCCAGCCGGTGATCGATAACGGTCAGCTGGCGGCCAAGGCCGTTGTCGGTCAGCCGGTCACGGTCACCAGCAAAATCTACGCGGACGGCCACGACAAGATGGCCGTACGTATCGTCTACCGGGCCATCGACGACGAAGAATGGCAATCGGTGCCCATGCGCGAGCTGGGCAATGACAGCTGGATCGGCGAATTCACCCCGCCGACCTTCACCCGCTATGTCTATCGCCTTGAAGCCTGGATCGATCAGTTCGGCAGCTACCGCTACGAGCTGGAAAAGAAATACGCCGCCGGCGTGACCATCGATTTGGAGCTGGAAGAAGGGCGCCTGCACCTGGTGCACGCCGCCGAGCGCAGCAAGCTGGAAGTACGTGGGCAACTCGACACGTTGATCACGCGCTTCGGCGAGGCGACCGAAAACGAGGCCAAGGTGGCGCTGCTGCTGAGCAGTGACGCCGCCAGCGTCATGGCCAAGGCCGACAACCATGCGTTCTTGAGCCGCAGCCTGGAATTTCCGCTGGACGTCGAACGTGAGCTGGCCCAGTTCGCCAGCTGGTACGAACTGTTCCCACGTTCGATCACCGACGACAAAAAGCGTCACGGCACCTTCAAGGACGTCCACTCGCGCCTGCCGATGATCCGCGACATGGGCTTCGACGTTCTGTACTTCCCGCCGATCCACCCGATCGGTCGCGCTCACCGCAAAGGCCCGAACAACTCCCTCACCGCAGGGCCCGATGATGTGGGCAGCCCGTACGCCATCGGCAGCGAGGACGGAGGCCACGACGCTATCCACCCGCAACTGGGTACCCGCGAGGACTTCCGCGAGCTGGTCGCCGCGGCAGCCGAGCATGGCCTGGAAATCGCCCTCGATTTCGCCATCCAGTGCTCCCAGGACCACCTGTGGCTCAAGGAACACCCGGGCTGGTTCTCGTGGCGTCCGGACGGCACCATCCGTTACGCGGAAAACCCGCCGAAGAAATACCAGGACATCGTCAACGTCGATTTCTATGCGCCGGACGCGATTCCGGGCCTGTGGACCGAGCTGCGTGACGTGATCCTCGGCTGGGTGAAGGAGGGCGTGAAGATCTTCCGCGTCGACAACCCGCACACCAAGCCGCTGCCGTTCTGGCAGTGGATGATTGCCGACGTCCGCAGCAAGCACCCTGAAGTCATGTTCCTCGCCGAGGCCTTCACCAAGCCGGCGATGATGGCGCGCCTGGGCAAGGTCGGTTATTCCCAGAGCTACACCTATTTCACTTGGCGCAACACCAAGGCCGAGTTGAGCGAGTACTTCACTCAGCTCAACGAGTCGCCATGGCGCGAGTGCTACCGCCCGAATTTCTTCGTCAACACGCCGGACATCAACCCGCCGTTCCTGCATGACTCGGGTCGTCCGGGCTTCCTCATCCGTGCGGCGCTGGCGACCATGGGGTCGGGTTTGTGGGGCATGTATTCGGGCTTCGAGCTGTGTGAATCGGCGCCGGTACCGGGCAAAGAGGAATACCTGGACTCGGAGAAGTATGAGATCCGTCCCCGCGATTTCACCGCGCCTGGCAATATCATTGCCGAGATCGCCCAGCTCAACCGCATTCGCCGCCAGAACCCGGCGCTGCAGACGCACCTGGGTCTGAAGATCTACGCCGCGTACAACGACAACATCCTGTACTTCGGCAAGCGCACGGCGGATGGCAGCAATTTCATTCTGGTCGCCGTGAACCTCGATCCGCGCAACGTGCAGGAAGCGACGTTCGAGCTGCCGCTGTGGGAAATGGGCCTGCCGGACGATGCCGCCACCCTGGGCGAAGACTTGATGACCGGGCATTCCTGGACCTGGTATGGCAAGTACCAGTTCATGCGCCTGGACCCTTCGTACCAGCCGTTCGGTATCTGGCGCATCAAAGCCACAAACCAATAATTCAAAGGATGTGGTCATGGCAAAGAAACCCCGCAACGCTGCCTTTATCGAAGACCCGCTCTGGTACAAGGATGCGGTGATCTACCAGGTCCACGTGAAGTCGTTTTTCGATTCCAACGACGATGGCATCGGTGACTTCCCCGGCCTGATCGCCAAGCTCGACTACATTGCCCAGCTGGGCGTCAACACCATCTGGCTGCTGCCGTTCTACCCGTCGCCACGCCGCGACGATGGCTATGACATCTCCGAGTACCGGGGCGTGCACAGCGACTACGGCACCATGGCCGATGCGAAGAAGTTCATCGCCGAGGCGCACAACCGTGGCCTGCGGGTGATCACCGAGCTGGTCATCAACCACACCTCTGACCAGCACGCGTGGTTCCAGCGGGCGCGGCATGCCAAGAAGGGCTCCAAGGCGCGGGATTTCTACGTTTGGTCCGATGACCCGCAGAAGTACGACGGCACCCGGATTATCTTTCTCGACACCGAGAAGTCCAACTGGACCTGGGATCCGGTGGCCGAGCAGTACTTTTGGCACCGTTTCTATTCCCACCAGCCGGACCTGAACTTCGACAACCCGCAGGTCATGAAGGCGGTGATCGAGGTCATGCGCTACTGGCTGGACATGGGCATCGACGGCCTGCGTCTAGACGCGATTCCGTACCTGATCGAGCGTGACGGCACCAACAACGAAAACCTGCCGGAGACCCATCAGGTCCTCAAGCAGATCCGTGCCGAAATCGACGCCAACTACCCCGACCGCATGTTGCTGGCCGAGGCCAACCAGTGGCCGGAAGACACCCAGCTGTACTTCGGCGATCGCAAGGGCAAGGACGGCGACGAATGCCACATGGCGTTCCACTTCCCGCTGATGCCGCGCATGTACATGGCGGTGGCTCAGGAAGACCGTTTCCCGATCACCGACATCCTGCGCCAGACACCGGAAATCCCGGAGAACTGCCAGTGGGCGATCTTCCTGCGCAACCACGATGAACTGACGCTGGAAATGGTCACCGACCGCGAGCGTGATTATCTGTGGAATTACTACGCCTCGGACCGTCGCGCGCGAATCAACCTGGGCATTCGTCGTCGGCTGGCGCCGTTGCTGGAACGTGACCGCCGTCGCGTTGAACTGCTCAACAGCATGTTGCTGTCCATGCCCGGCACGCCGACCCTGTACTACGGCGACGAAATCGGCATGGGCGACAATATCTACCTCGGCGACCGCGACGGTGTGCGCACGCCGATGCAGTGGTCCATCGACCGTAACGGCGGCTTTTCCCGCGCCAACCCGGCGAGCCTGGTGCTGCCACCGATCATGGACCCGCTGTACGGTTATCAGTCGGTCAACGTCGAAGCGCAGGATCACGACCCGCACTCGCTGCTGAACTGGACCCGGCGCATGCTCGCCGTGCGCAGGCAGCAGAAAGCCTTCGGCCGCGGCACCCTGAAAATGCTCTCGCCGAGCAACCGCCGCATCCTGGCCTATACCCGCGAGTACACCGGGCCGGACGGCAAGACCGAAATCATCCTTTGCGTTGCCAACGTCTCGGCCGCCTCCCAGGCCGCCGAGCTTGAACTGGCGCCGTACGCCGGGACCGTTCCGGTCGAGATGCTCGGTGGCAGCGCCTTTCCACCTATTGGCCAGCTCAATTACCTGCTGACGTTGCCGCCTTACGGCTTCTACTGGTTCTTGCTGGCCGCGGAGAATCAAATGCCCAGCTGGCACGTTGAACCGGCCCAGAGCATGCCGGACTTCCCGACCCTGGTGCTCAAGCAGCGCCTGGAAGAATTGCTCGAAGAACCCCTGCGCCAGACCATGGAGCAGCAGTCGCTGTCGGTCTATCTGCCGAAACGCCGCTGGTTCGCCGGCAAAGGCACGGCGATCGACAGCATCCACATCGCCTACGCCGTGCGCTTCGGCTCCACGGTGCGGCCGGCGTTGCTGAGCGAAATCGAAGTCACCTCCGGTGGCGAAACCGTGCGCTACCAGTTGCCGTTCGGCCTGTTGCCGGAAGACGACATCAGCAGCGCCTTGCCGCAACAGTTGGCCCTGTCCCGCGTGCGTCGTGGTCGTCAGGTCGGCTTGATCACCGATGCATTCACCCTCGAGCCGTTCATTCGCAACGTCATCAAAGGCATGCAGGACAACACCGTGCTGGCGACGCCGGACGGTGAGCTGCAGTTCCAGAGCACGTCGCAACTGGCGCCGCTGGGCCTGAACGAGGACGCCGAGGTGCGTTACCTCTCGGCCGAGCAGTCCAATAGCTCGGTGGTGGTCGGCAAAAAGCTGGTGCTGAAAATGATTCGCCGTGTCGCGGCCGGTACTCACCCTGAGCTGGAAATGGGCGCGTACCTCACCGAAGCCGGCTACCCGCACATCTCGCCGCTGTTGGGCGCAGTCGTGCGCGTCGACGGGCAGGGCGAGAAAAACCTGCTGATGATCGCCCAGGGTTACCTGAGCAATCAGGGCGATGCGTGGGAATGGACGCAGAACAACCTCGAACGCGCCGTGCGTGATCACATGGCCCACGGTCAGTCGGCGCTGGAGCAGCAAGCCAACGCGCTGATCGAACTGAAAGACTTCGCCGGCCTGTTGGGTCAGCGTCTGGGCGAGATGCACGTGATCCTCGGCGCTCCGACGGATAACCCGGACTTCAAGACCGAAGTCACCAGCGTCAAGGACAGCGAGGCCTCGGCGAAGAGCGTTTCGGCGCAGATCGAGCGCGCCTTGCAGCTGCTTGAACAGCACCGCGACTCCCTCGAGGCCCAGGATCAGCAGCTCATCACTGAACTGCTGGGCAAACGCAAAGCGCTGCTGGCCCAGGTCAAAACCCTGGCGAAGCAGTCAGTCGGCGGCCTGAGAATGCGCGTGCACGGCGACCTGCACCTCGGCCAGATGCTGGTGGTGAAGGGCGATGCCTACCTGATCGACTTCGAAGGCGAGCCGGCGCGTCCGCTGCAGGAACGTCGGGCCAAATACAGCCCGTTCAAAGATGTCAGCGGCGTGCTGCGCTCGTTCGACTACGCTGCGGCGATGGCCCTGCGCAACGCGCAAAGTGCCGACACGTCGGTGCAGGCTGAAACCGCCCGCCAGCAAGTGGCCGAGACGTATTTGAAGCAGGCGCGCGAGGCCTTCCTCGACGGCTACCGCAAGGCCACCGTCGAAGTGGGTCACGACTGGAAAGATGCCAAGGGTGAAACGGCCGCGCTGGCGCTGTTCACCCTGGAAAAAGCCGCTTATGAAGTGGCCTACGAGGCTGAGAATCGGCCGACATGGTTGTCGGTTCCGCTTCAAGGCTTGCGCGGGCTTCTCGACCTGTCTGATGGAGAATGAAAATGAGTGCCTCTGACCAATTCGGTAACGGCAACCACGCAATATTGCCCAGCGCCGTCGACCTGGACGCGCTGATCCGCGCGGAGCACCGCGACCCGTTCTCGATGCTCGGCCCCCACAGCGATGGCGCTGAAGGCCAGGTGATCCGCGCCTATCTGCCCAATGCCCTGGCCGTGCGCGTGCTCTCGCGCGACGGCGAACGTGACCTCGGCGAGCTGAGCATGTCCGACAAACCGGGCTTCTTTGCCGGTCACTTTGCGGTTCGCGAACCCTATCTGCTGAAAATCTCGTGGGCCACTGGCGAGCAAATCACCGAAGACCCTTATAGCTTCGGCGAGCAGTTGGGCGAAATGGACTTGTACCTCTTCGCCGAGGGCAACCACCGCGACCTGAGCAGCGCTCTGGGCGCACAGGTCAAGAATGTTGATGGCGTCGACGGCGTGCGTTTCTCGGTATGGGCACCGAATGCCCGCCGAGTGTCCGTGGTGGGCGATTTCAACAGCTGGGATGGCCGTCGTCACCCGATGCGCCTGCGTCATCCGACCGGCGTGTGGGAAATTTTCATCCCGCGCATCGGCCCGGGCGAAGCGTACAAGTACGAAATCCTCGGCCAGCACGGCGTTCTGCCGCTGAAAGCTGACCCGATGGCCCTGGCCACCCAGCTGCCGCCGGCAACCGCGTCGAAAGTCGCTGCACCGCTGACGTTCGAGTGGCAGGACCAGGACTGGATGCAGTCCCGGGGCGAAAAGCACGACATTCATCAGCCGCTGTCGATCTACGAGCTGCACGCCGGCTCGTGGCAGTGGCACCACGGCGGCGATGACGAGCCGGATCGCCCGTACGACTGGCGCGAGCTGGCTGAAAACCTGATTCCTTACATCAAGGACCTGGGTTTCACCCACATCGAATTGATGCCGATCATGGAACACCCGTTTGGCGGCTCATGGGGTTATCAGGTGCTGTCGCAGTTCGCACCGAGCGCGCGCTACGGCACACCGGAAGACTTCGCCGCCTTCGTTGATGCCTGCCACCGTAACGACATCGGCGTAATTCTTGATTGGGTGCCGGCGCACTTCCCGACGGATGCACACGGTCTGGCTCAATTCGACGGGACTGCACTGTACGAATACGCCAACCCCCATGAAGGTTTCCATCAGGACTGGAACACCCTGATCTACAACCTGGGGCGCACTGAAGTCCACGGTTTCATGATTGCCTCCGGCATCCATTGGCTGAAGAACTTCCACGTCGATGCGTTGCGCGTCGATGCGGTGGCGTCAATGCTGTATCGCGACTATTCCCGCAACGCCGGCGAATGGGTCCCGAACCGTTACGGCGGCCGCGAAAACCTGGAGGCCATCGACTTCCTGCGCCACCTTAACGACGTGGTCGCGATCGAAGCGCCGGGCGCGTTGGTCATTGCCGAGGAATCGACGTCGTGGCCGGGCGTTTCGCAGCCCACCCAACAGGGCGGTCTGGGCTTTTCGTACAAGTGGAACATGGGCTGGATGCACGACACGCTCAAGTACATCGAGCAGGACCCGATCCATCGCCAGCATCACCATTCTCAGCTGAGTTTTGGCCTGGTCTATGCCTGGTCCGAGCGGTTCGTGCTGCCGATTTCCCACGATGAAGTGGTGCACGGCAAGCATTCCTTGATCGACAAGATGCCTGGCGACCGCTGGCAGAAATTCGCCAACCTGCGCGCGTACCTGTCGTTCATGTGGACCCACCCGGGCAAGAAGCTGCTGTTCATGGGCTGCGAGTTTGCCCAGTGGCGCGAGTGGAACCACGACACCGAACTGGACTGGCATTTCCTGCAGTACGCCGAGCACAAGGGCGTGCACTCGCTGGTCAGCGACCTGAACCGCCTGTACCGGACGGAAAAGGCGTTGTACGAGCAGGACTGCCAGCCACAGGGTTTCCAGTGGGTAATCGGTGACGACGCCGGTAACAGCGTCTATGCCTACCTGCGCTGGAGCAAGGAGGGCGAGCCGTTGCTGGTGGTCGCCAACCTGACA
Organism: Pseudomonas sp. GW821-FHT02H06; assembly: GCF_059421525.1. Taxonomy (NCBI): domain Bacteria; kingdom Pseudomonadati; phylum Pseudomonadota; class Gammaproteobacteria; order Pseudomonadales; family Pseudomonadaceae; genus Pseudomonas; species Pseudomonas sp. GW821-FHT02H06. Next base: position 598,990 of record NZ_JBWKVD010000002.1, on the reverse strand, counting down.
CCGGTGCCGCGCGAAGGCTATCGTGTCGGCGTGCCGTTCAGCGGCAAGTGGGCCGAGCTGTTCAACAGCGACGCGGGGATCTATGCCGGTTCCAACTTCGGCAACGGCGGTGGCGTGCGCACCGACGACATCAAGAGCCATGGCCAGGCGTTCTCGCTGCCCTTGAACCTGCCACCGCTGGGTGTGGTGATCCTCAAGCCGACCGTGGAGCAGCTGCAGCAGGAGGGTTGATTTCCTCCGCCACACTGTTGTGAACCTGTGGGAGCGGGCGTGCTCGCGAATAGCGTTCTATCAGTCGACCTGATCGCCTGATGAAGCATTCGCCAGCGGGCTCGCTCCCACAGTCGTTTCTGCCCTGCCGACAAAGGTTGTGGGACCTTTCCCGGACGAATGTCATCCCTCGTCACTGAACCTGACATCTTTTGAATGGTCTGTTGACCACTGCGCGCGCAGTACGCTGGGGCCACGGCCTTCGACGTCCGGCTGAATTTCGCCCGCGCCAGATGCCTATTCCAGCAGTTGCAGCGCGTTGTTCGTCGCTGTCCGACCAGGCGTGATTCCCTTGCATGCGGCCCGCCCACCGGCCTTCTTTTCAATTTGTCGAAGATTATCCATGCCAATTTCTCCCTCCGATGTTTCCTTTCGCTTTACCCCTGTGCCGGGCGTTCGACGCCGTTTGCTAGCCGGCCTGCTGACCTCGCTGTTGTCCGTTGCCGTTGCCAGCCCGTTGGTCCACGCCGAAACGCAGAGCAAGGACCGCTGGGTCAGCGACACACTCAGCACTTACGTGCGCAGTGGCCCCACCGACGGTTATCGCATCGTCGGCACGCTGAAATCCGGGCAGAAAGTCGAGCTCATCAATACCCAGGGCGACTACAGCCAGGTGCGCGGCAGCGCCGGCGATAACGTGTGGATTCCCACCGCTGACCTGCAGGAAGTACCGGGGCAGGCCGAGCGCTTGCCGCAACTGACGCAGAAAGCCGCGGATCTCAGCGCGCAACTGAAGACCATCGACGACGACTGGAAGACCAAGGTTCAGGGCATGCAGGAAACCCTCGAGTCGCGCAAGAAACTGGTCGACGAGCTTGAGGCCCGCACCAAGGACCTGAACGCGCAGTTGGCCAGCGCCCAGTCCGACTTGCGCACCACCCAGGCGAAACTGGGTGACGAGAACAATCAGGTGCTGATGCGCTACATGGTCTACGGCGGCAGCATCGCTGGCGCGGGCCTGTTGCTGGGCCTGATCCTCCCGTCCCTGACCAAGGGCCGCAAGCGCAACGATCGCTGGTTCTGAAGCAGACTCAGCGCTGTCCTGCATCTACGCGCACCGAGCCCGGCATTTACCCTGCCGGGTTTTTAACGCTCACTGGCAACTTTCCCCCCATGCGCTAGTTTAGTGCGGGGCACCCTCTGCCCACGCTGTCCCCCCATCACAAGAAAAAGAGAAACCGCCCATGAAGTTCGAACCCTTCGCCCAGTCCCTCGTTGCGACGGCGCTGATCCTAGGTCTGTCCTGCGCTCACGCCGCTTCCGTGGCCCCGGCTGCCGCTGAAAACGGCATGGTCGTCACCGCGCAACACCTGGCCACCCACGTGGGCGTTGACGTGCTCAAGTCGGGCGGCAACGCAGTCGATGCGGCAGTCGCCGTGGGCTATGCGCTGGCCGTGGTCTATCCCGCCGCCGGCAACCTGGGCGGGGGCGGTTTCATGACCATCCAGCTGGCAGACGGGCGCAAGACCTTTCTCGACTTCCGCGAAAAAGCGCCGCTGGCGGCCACCGCCAACATGTACCTGGACAAGGACGGCAACGTCGTGCCGGACCTGAGTTCCAAGGGTCACCTGGCCGTCGGCGTGCCCGGCACGGTGTCGGGGATGGAAATGGCGCTGAGCAAATACGGCACCAAGAAACGCGCCGAAGTCATTGCCCCGGCGATCAAGCTCGCTGAAAACGGCTTCGCCCTGGAGCAGGGAGACGTTGACCTGCTCGGCACCGCCACCGACGAGTTCAAGGCCGACGCCAAAGACCTCGGCACGATCTTCCTGAACAAGGGCCAGCCGCTTCAAGTCGGCGACACCCTGGTGCAGAAAGACCTCGCCAAAACCCTCAAGGAAATCTCCGCCAAAGGCAGCGACGGTTTCTACAAGGGCTGGGTGGCCAAGGCCATCGTCGATTCCAGCCAGGCGGGGAAGGGCATCATCACCCAGGCGGATCTGGACAAGTACGCGACCCGCGAACTGGCGCCGATCGAGTGTGATTACCGCGGCTACCACGTGGTCTCGGCGCCGCCACCGAGCTCCGGCGGCGTGGTCATCTGCGAGATCATGAACATCCTCGAAGGCTACCCGATGCAGGAATTGGGGTATCACTCCGCCCAGGGCCTGCATTACCAGATTGAAGCCATGCGTCATGCCTACGTCGACCGCAACAGCTACCTGGGCGACCCGGACTTCGTCAAAAACCCGATCAGCCATCTGCTCGACCGCGACTATGCCGCCAAGCTGCGGGCCGCCATCGAACCGCAGAAAGCCGGGATCTCCCAGAACATCAAACCCGGCGTCGCGCCTCACGAAGGCAACAACACCACGCACTATTCCATCGTCGACAAATGGGGCAACGCGGTGTCCGTCACCTACACCCTCAACGACTGGTTTGGCGCTGGGGTGATGGCGAGCAGCACCGGCGTGATCCTCAACGACGAGATGGACGACTTCACCTCCAAGGTCGGCGTGCCGAACATGTACGGCCTGATTCAGGGCGAAGCCAACGCCATCGCCCCGGGCAAATCGCCGTTGTCGTCGATGAGCCCGACCATCGTCACCAAGGACGGCAAGACGGTGATGGTCGTCGGTACTCCGGGCGGCAGCCGCATCATCACCGCCACCTTGCTGACCATGCTCAACGTCATCGACTACGGCATGAACATCCAGGAAGCAGTCGATGCGCCTCGCTTCCACCAGCAGTGGATGCCGGAAACCACCAACCTGGAAACCTTCGCCGTCAGCCCTGACACCCAAAAGATCCTGGAAAGCTGGGGCCACAAATTCGCCGGCCCCCAGGACGCCAATCATCTGGCTGCCATTCTCGTTGGCGCGCCTTCGCTCGGTGGGAAGCCAGTGGGTAATAACCGTTTCTACGGCGCCAACGATCCGCGTCGCAGCACGGGGTTGTCGCTCGGTTATTGATCTGCGCGACAGCCGAGTCACCGGACGGGGCAGGGTGCTCATGGCCGGTGACGAGGCATTGTGGTGGTTTCGGGCCGCACCCTGCGCGTGATTTTGGTTGCGCGCAGGACACCTTGAAGTGTTATGTTATAACTCGCTTTTTACAGGCCTGACATGGGCCTGTCGGTTATCGCGCTTCGAGAGTCCACTGCGTATGCAAACCCTGTCTGTCCCTCTGCAATCTCCCGCCACGTCCATCGCCCACCCCGGCCGCCTGCAATCGATCGATGCCCTGCGTGGGCTGATCATCATCTTCATGTTGCTGGACCACGTGCGCGAGACGTTCTTTCTGCACCACCAGGTCAGCGACCCGATGGATGTCGCTCACACCAGCGTCGATCTGTTCATCAGCCGCACCCTCGCGCATTTCTGCGCACCGCTTTTCGTGTTCCTGACCGGGCTTTCCGCCTGGCTGTACGGTGAACGGCATGCGGGCAAGGGCGCGGTGGCGGGCTTTCTGTTCAAGCGCGGACTGGTGTTGATCGCGCTGGAACTGACCCTGGTGAATTTCGCCTGGACGTTCCAGTTTCCACCGACGGTGATTTACCTGCAGGTCATCTGGGCAATTGGCCTGAGCATGATTGCGCTGTCGGCGATGGTGGTATTGCCGCGCGGTGTGCTGGCGGCGCTGGGGCTGGCGATCATCGCCGGGCATAACCTGCTGGACGACGTGCATTTTACTGTGGGCTCGGCGATGCACATTCCGTGGGCGATTCTCCATGACCGCGGCTGGATCGAGGTCGGCGACAGTGTGCGCTTGCGTACCTCGTACCCACTGCTGCCGTGGATCGGCGTGATCGCCGTGGGTTACGCCGCGGGGCCGTGGTTTGGCCGCGACGCGAATGCGGAGAAGCGCGAGATCAACCTGATCGCCTGGGGGTTTGGCGCACTGACGCTGTTTCTCGCCCTGCGCGGCATCAACGGCTATGGCGAGAAGCCGTGGGTGGAGGGTGACACCATGGCCCACACGCTGATGAGCGTCCTCAACGTCACCAAATACCCGCCGTCGTTGCTGTTCATCAGCCTGACCCTGGGCGTCGGCTTGCTGGTGCTGGACTGGCTTGAGCGGCGGCAGGGGCGGGCATGGCTGCGACCGCTGGTGACTTTTGGCGCCGCGCCGATGTTTTTCTATCTGCTGCACTTGTATGTGCTCAAGCTGCTGTATGTCGGCGCGGTGGCGATCTGGGGGACGACCCAAGGCCAATACTTCGGCTTCACCTCGGTACTCGGCCTGTGGGGTTGCGCCGCGGTGCTCACTGTCGTGCTGTTGCCGGCAGTGAGCTGGTTCGCGGCGCTCAAGGCGCGACGCCGGGACATCGCCTGGCTGAAATACTTCTAAGCACGGCCATGCAGGACCGGCTTTAGCCGGGAAGGCGTCAGGCGCGGCGCAGGCTGCGTTCCATACGCGCCAGGCCTTCTTCCAGCATCGGCCGCGGGCAGCCAAAGTTCAGACGCACGAACTGGCCACAGTCCTCGCCGAATTCCAGCCCGTCGCTGAGCGCGACTTTGGCGTGTTCGAGGAAGAACTGCTGTGGGTTTTCCAGCCCCAGGCCGGAGCAATCCAGCCACGCCAGATAGGTGCTCTGGGGCAGGTTCATCGTAATACCGGGAAAGCGGGTTTTGATGGCCTCGGCCAGGTAATTCCGGTTGTCCTGCAGATATGCCACGACCTGTTCCAGCCACGGGCCGCCTTCGCGATAGGCCACTTCGGTGGCTTCCAGGCCCAGGGCGTTGACGCTGTCCACCAGCCCCAGCCGCCCGGCATTGAAACGCTGGCGCAGCTCGGCGTTCTGCACCACGGCGAACGCTGTTTTCAGACCGGCGATGTTCCAGGCCTTGCTCGCCGACATCAGCGTCACGCTGCGCGCCGCGATCTCCGGGCTCAGGGAAGCGATCGGCGTGTGCTGACGGCCGTCGAACAGCAGGTCGGCGTGGATCTCATCGGAAATGATCAGTGCATCGCGCCGCACGCAGGCTTCGCCGATGGCCAGCAATTCGTCGCGTTCGAAGACCTTGCCCAGCGGGTTGTGGGGATTGCTCAGCAGCAGCGCGCCATGGTCAGGCAGCGCGCGTTCCAGCGCCGCGACGTCGGTGGGGTATTCACCCTGAGCGTCAGCATGGAAGGGCAGATCAATGCGCGGCAGTTTCCAGTTGGCCGGCGCGTGCAGCAGCGGCGAGTAGTTCGGCGTCTGGACCAGCACCGCGCTGGATGGCGAAACCAGCGCGTGGAGCGCCATGTTTACCCCAGGCTCGACCCCGGGCAGAAACACCAGATCCTGCGCCTCGATCTGCCAGCCGTAACGGGCGGTGAGATGCTTGACCAAGGTTTCCCGCAACGCTTGCTGGGGCACGGAATAGCCCAGCAGCGGATGCTCCAGACGGTTCTTCAGCGCCTGCACAATGGGCGCTGCCACCGGGAAATCCATGTCCGCCACCCACATCGGCAGCACGTCTTCAGGGTACTGGCTCCACTTTTTGCTGCCGGTGTTCAAGCGCTGAAAAACGTTATTCAGATCCATGTTCTGGCCTGTCCTGCTCGAAAAAAGGGGGATTGTGCCAGAGAATGGCGGCCTGGGTTTGCTGTCGATTTGCGGTTTGTAGGATTACTCCGTAAATGCCGCTGGAACCGTCTCCTTCGTGTCTCCCCCTCTGGAGTCACACTTTGAAATGTCGCATCTTCGCCCGCTTCAGCCCTCTCTCATGGACGAGTTGATCCGGTTTTCTGCAGACCGGTCAGGGGCGCTTTCTCCTGCCAGGGACGCTCATTCATGATCACCGTATTGCCGCCTTTCTTCGATCACAGTCGCCATAAACTGGTTGTCCATCGCCTTCCTTTCTCGCTTGATGTGCTGGCGTTTGAGGGTGAGGAGCAGCTGAGTCAGCCGTTTCTGTATCGCGTGGAATTTACTTCGGTTGAGCAGGACATCGGGGCTGAACGTGTGTTGGGGCGGGACGTGCAGTTCAGTACGCATGCGGCGGCGCATACGTTGCCTGTTCCGATTCGTGGGTTGCCGGTGCCTTCGGTTAAACCGCTGCGCACGTTGCATGGGGTGGTGACGGGTTTCAAGCGGCTTTCCTGTTCTGCTGACGAAGCCAGATACGAGATTACTTTGCAGCCGCGCCTGGCGTTGCTGGGTCGAGGGCGGCAGTTCCGGATTTATCAGCATCAGTCGGTGCCGGAGATTGTCGAGAGTATCTTGCGGTCGCGGCATGATTTTGAGGGGCAGGATTTTCTGTTTTCGTTGGTGCGGGAGTACCCGACGCGTGAGCAGGTGATGCAGTACGGCGAGAGTGATCTGGTTTTTATCTCGCGGCTTCTGGCGGAGGTGGGGATCTGGTATCGCTTCACCAACGATGAGCGATTGGGTATTGCGGTCGTCGAGTTTCACGATGATCAGCGGCATTACGTTCGGCCGCGTGTGAGCTTGCCGATTCGGCCGCAGTCCGGGTTGGGCAGCAGTGGCGCGGACGGGGTCTGGGGGCTGCAGTCCAGTCATGGGGTTGTGGAGCAGAGCGTTCACTTTCGTGCTTATCACCATCGGGATGCGAGTGCGTGGCTGGATGGGGATGTGGATCAGACGCGGGGGGATTCCACGACCTATGGCGAGGCCTATCACTATGCCGAGCCGTACAAGGTGCTTGGCGACAAGCTGGATCAGGATGAGGATTTAGAAGGGGAAAGCGGGTTTTTCTATGGGCGGTTGCGGCATGAGCGGTATCTGAATAACCAGACTCGGCTGAGTGGCGTCAGCAGCAGTGCTTCGTTGGGATTGGCGCAGGTGCTGGCGATTTCCGGTGGAGCGCCCCAGGCATTTGAGCCGGGGGCGGTCATTACAGGATTGAAGTTGCGTGCTGCGCGGGACCGTAGTTTCGAGCTGAATTTTGATGCGATTCCGTATTCAGAAAGTGTGTGTTTTCGGCCGCCTTTGCTGGCTAAACCGCAAATAGCCGGCACTGTTCCGGCCCGTGTCACCAGCTCGCTGGCCAACGATCCGTATAGCCACATTGATAGTGAAGGTCGTTACAAGGTCAGCTTTCTGTTCGACCGAGACAGCTGGGAAATCGGTCAGGAAAGTCTGTGGCTCAGGTTGGCTCGGCCTTACGCAGGCGATACCCACGGCCTGCACCTGCCACTGATCTGCGGGACCGAGGTGGCTGTTGCCTTTGAGCAAGGCGACCCGGACCGACCGTACATCGCCCATGCGCTTCATGACAGCCGCCATCCCGATCATGTGACGTTGCTGCGCAGCGATTACAAACGCAACGTGCTGCGCACGCCGGCGAATAACAAATTGCGCATGGAAGACGACCGCGGCAAAGAGCACATCAAGCTCAGCACCGAACACAGCGGCAAGAGCCAGCTGAACCTTGGGCATCTGGTCGACAAAGAGAAGGATAGGCGCGGCGAAGGCTTTGAATTGCGCACCGATGGCTGGGGTGCGATTCGGGCCGGGCGTGGGGTGTTTATCAGCGCGGATGGCCAGGCCAAAGCGCAGGGCAAGCAGCTCGACATGAGTGCCGCAATCGGTCGCTTGCAGAGTGCCGGCGAGCAGCTGAAAACAATCTCCGCAGATGCTGACATTAGTCACGCCGATGCCGCTGGCGTCCAGGCGCAACTCGATCTGCTCAAACAGGATCTGGACGCGCTCAAATCCTCGGTGTTGCTGCTCAGCGCTCCGGACGGCATTGCCCTGACCAGCGGCAAACATCTGCAACTGGCCGCGCAAGACAACCTGATGCTCAACGCGGGCGGCCACGCCGACATCAGCGTGGTCAAGAAACTGTTCATGGGTATCGGCCAGGGCTTGAGCCTGTTCGTTCGCAAGGTCGGCCTGAAACTGATCTCCAACGAAGGCCCGGTGAGCGTCCAGGCACAGAACGATACGCTTGAACTGCTCGCTCGCCAGGGAATAAACATCACCAGCACCGAAGATGAAATTCACATCACGGCGAAGAAGCGGATCGTCCTCAATGCTGGCGGCAGCTACCTCGCCATTGAGCGGTGCAGCATCGAGTCCGGCACCGCGGGCGACTATTTCATCAAAGCCGCGCACTTCGATTTCAAAGCGAAAGCGGAACAGCCGGTTGAAATGCCAGTCCTGCCGCCGCTGCTGGATATTCCGCCCGAACTGCACGAATTCTGGGCCAGCTTCAGCGGCGGCAACATTCACTACGAGCGGAGCATGATCAAAAATGCTGCGCCGGTTGAACAGCCCGAGACACTTGAGGAGGAAGAAGAGGAAGAGGAAATCACCGAAGGAATTACTCTGCGTATTGGGTTGTTCTTTGACGGGACCGGGAATAATCAGAGCAATGCAGCGGCGACGGAGCGTTGCCGACGGCAGGATCTGGATACCTTTAGCAGTGAAGAGCTGGAGAGCATTGCCGCGACGTGCAAGCAGTATGGGTTTGGGGAGTTTGACGGCAGCGCGTTTAACAGCGCGCCGAATAACAGTTACGGGAATGCGCCGAGTAATGTGGCGCATTTGTATGACTTGTATCCGGATAACAGCAACACTCTGCTCAAGGCAGACCAAACGATCGCCTACATATCCGCTTACGTAGAAGGGATTGGTACTCGCAGCGGCGGGAAGGATGCCACGCTGGTTGGTCAAGCTCTTGGGCAGGGTGAAACGGGTGTCGTAGCGCGGGTTCTGGAAGCGCCAGCTTTGGCGGCGAAAGAGCTGAAGCGCTTTCGCCAAACAAATCCTGGGGTTTACGTCCAGCAAATCGAGTTCGATATTTTCGGTTTCAGTCGCGGCGCGGCGGCTGCCCGGCATTGTGCCAATGAACTGCTAAAGCCTGAACGTGGAGTATTTGAATATCTGCTCAAAGGCGGCGGCTTCGGGCTGTTGAAGAATTTCGATCCAGCCTACGAAGTCAGCATCAATCTAATTGGCCTGTTCGATACCGTTGCAGCCATCTCAGATCCTCTACATGGTGACTTCAGTCCTGGCAACGACCTTAATCGTGGCGTCAATCTATACCTGCCACCCGACTGCGCGCGACAGGTCATTCACCTTCAAGCCCTCGACGAATATCGCGCCGACTTTTCTCTGAATAATGCGCACCACACGCACCTCCAGATAGGGCTGCCGGGAGCGCACTCCGATGTCGGCGGGGGCTATCTGCCACGCGCGCGAGAAAAGTTGTGGATGACGCAACCCTGCAAGGCCAGCGTTCCGACCGGTCAAAGGGTTGAGTCCCACCCCGCGTGGGCTCGTGTAGAGGCGGACGCCAAGGCATTGCGCGAATCAGGCGTGGCCCGGGATGGCTACGTTGCGGTGAAAGCCTGGCCTGCAGCAACTAACCCTCGCGGCAGAGCTGCGTCGGTCACCGAGGACTACTGGGTAACAGTGCTGCTCGAACGCCCGGTGCACGGCGAACTGAGCCTGATTGCATTGCGTGTTATGCGTGAGCTGGGGATACGTCACGGCGTTCCATTCAAAGGTCTGGAGGCGCGGCCTGAACTCGCAGTGCCAGAGGAGCTAATGCCTATCGCCAAGCAAATCTTGCAGCAGGTAATGATGGACCGGCTCGTACGCCTTGAACCTGCGCAAGAGGCGTTGCTACGAGCGAGGTACATCCACCTGTCCGCACACTGGACCCCACGAGGCCCCTTCTTACTAAGCAAGCCAGCACCGCTGAATCGTAGGAATGTGCATCTCAACCGCCCGCAAAAGGGGTATCCAGAATGAAGCGTCTGATCTTAGTGGTTGGATTACTGATTAGTCTTAGTGCCTGTGCAATGAGCCCCTCAATGTCACCGCCCCCCAAATTGCCCTATCCAGCATGGTATGTCGGTCTGGCGGCTCCCCAACATATGGAGGTGTGGGTGGAGACGGTTGATGTGACCGATCAGCGAGGCCTGAGATTTTTTCGAGTGCATGGAGGAGTCGCGAGTTACACCGGTCAGCCAAAGGGCTGGGGAAATGGTGCTGGCAAGTCGAAGCCCATCAACAACGTCGATCTTCCTGAGCGTATCTTTCTGCGCTGGCAATCCTTGGTTGAGCCGCAAGCCTACAAGATTAGTATTCAGATACCGCAGTGGGTGCGCGATCAGATGATCAAGCCAGAGCAAGCATTTTGCTTATGGACAAGCAAATGGGAGGAGGACTATCGCGATGCGCTCACCCTCGGAATGGCGCCGGGGGGGATTGTTAAGGTCTGGGTAGGGGGATCTTGTTTGGGATACAGGGAAGTTGGCCGTTTTCAGGCTGAAGTCGAGCCGCTCGGTCCCTACCGTGGCGCAAGCAAAGGCAAGTACATCCCGCTCGAACCGGAGAACAAAGCTTATGTAGAACAGCACGGCATCCCCTATGGGAGTTGGTAACTCGGCGATGAGCGCTAACAAGGAGCATCACGGCACGCGACGGCTAGTGCATTTGCGGCTTTGTTCTTGGCTCCCATTTGCAGAATGGGTTTCCCAAATGAGGCGTCTGGTCTTTGCGGTCGGCTTGCTGATCAGCCTGAGTGCCTGCGCAACGGGAGGCTTAGTCCCCCCTGTCAAGCTGCCATATCCGGCGTGGTATATCGGCTTCGCCGCGCCCAAACACATGGAGGTGTGGGTGGAAAGTGTCGATGTGCTCGATCAGCGGGGATACGTTTTTTTCAACGTGCATGCCGGCGTCGCCGGTTACACGCGTAAGCCCGAGGGTTGGCACAAGGGCACATCTGGCGGGAAACCCATAAGTAACGTCGACTTACCAGACCAACTCCTTCTGCGTTGGCAATCACTCGTAGAGCCTCAAGCTTACAAAATCAGTATCCGGATACCGCAGTGGGTCCGTGAAGAGATGGTTAGACCGGAGCGTGTTCTCTGCCAGTGGAATCAGCAATGGAAAACAGACTATCGAGAGACGATCACACTCGGCATGGCACCCGGCGGGATTGTAAAAGTTTGGCTAGGCGGATCTTGCCTGAGCTTCAAAGAAGTGGGCCGCTATCAAGCTAAAGTCGAGCCGCTTGGCCCCAACCAGGACGGAAAAGGGCTGTTTTACCGTGCACCCAATCCAGCGGCACAAGCCTGGATAGATCAACACGGCATCCCTTATGGAAGTTGGTAATACTGTATAGGCATTCAAAGTTCCAGACGCGTTCTTAGTTGTAACTCCCCGAGCAGCTCAGGCCAGTGCAACAACTATCGCCCGATACAGCCCACTCGTCAGTAAGTTATTTCTCTAAACTTAATAGCGACAGAAACACGACGGGTAGAGCCAAACAACTAAATCCAGAATCACCGCAATCAAAGCATCAATCACTAAAACCAACAACGAGCCTCAAAACATGAAAGACATCATCCGCCTAGGCGACCTCACCACCCACGGCGGCGTCGTGCTTCAGGCCTTTCCGCAGACCGACCTGAACGGCAAGTCCATCGCCGGGGTGGGACACAACGTCAGTTGCCCATTATGCAAAGGCATTTTCCCCATCGCCGAAGGGAGCAGCACCTACACGGTCGACGGAATTCCCGTCGCATTAGACGGCATGAAAACCGCCTGTGGTGCGGCGCTTATCGCCAGTGCCCCAAAGGGCGCCGTTACCAGCTGAAAAAACCTGCGCGGGTCACCAACGGGCCTCGCTAGAACAATTCAGGGAGATCGACGGCGCAATGCCGTCGATCCTTGTGACGCCCCGCCGATCTAGACCTATTGTGGTCGACTTTCAGTAGTTATCTGAGCTCGAATGAAATGAGAAACCGCCCGTCGGCACATTATCAACCGTTATAAACTTTCAACGCGAAACCATTGGTCGGGTCTATTTCCGCTTTCCTGAATTACATCTTCAGCGATGTCTCTTTATATCTGTGCGGTCTGCTTAGTTGACAGATCGCCGCAATAGAAAGCTGAACTTGTCGTTAAAAACCCTGATACGAAATTAGCCTGAGAAGGGAGTAAGACTATGTTCCTGCACAATAAACGTCTTCAATACACGGTTCGCGTCGCCGAGCCTAATCCGGGTCTGGCCAACTTGCTGCTGGAGCAGTTCGGCGGCGCCCAGGGCGAGCTGGCTGCGGCCACTCGTTACTTTACCCAAGCGTTGGCTGAAGAAGATCCAGGTCGCAAGGATCTGTTGCTGGACATCGCCACCGAGGAACTGAGCCACCTTGAAATCATTGGCTCGATCATCGTGATGCTCAACAAGGGCGCCAAAGGCAAACTCGCCGAAGGCGTGCAAGCCGAGGGCGAGTTGTACCGTGACATCAACGGCGCCGGCAATGACTCGCACATCACCAGCCTGCTGTACGGCGGTGGTGCTCCGCTGGTCAACTCGGCCGGTGTGCCATGGACCGCAGCCTACATCGATACCATTGGCGAGCCGACGGCGGACTTCCGTTCGAACATCGCTGCTGAAGCACGGGCGAAGATCGTCTACGAACGCCTGATGAACGTGACCACCGATCCAGGCATCAAGGACGCCTTGGGCTTCCTCATGACCCGGGAAATCGCGCATCAGATCTCCTTCGAGAAAGCGCTCCACTCGATTCAGCCGAACTTCCCGCAAGGCAAGTTGCCAGGCATGCCGGAGTTCTCCCGCACTTACTTCAGCATGTCCAACGGCGAGCCGAACGTACGTGGCCCGTGGAACAGCGACGCAGATTTCGAATACGTCGAAAATCCAAAGCCGGCAGTCGATGGTGGTGACGGTACCGCTTCGGTGACGTTGAGCGAGGACGACTCGGTCACCCTGACGATGATGAAGGAGCGTCTGAAGTCTGATCTGGACGCGGAACCGATGACCGGCGCCGACCTTGGCTCGGGTCTGGCTCAGGGTAAAGCTGAGTAGCGCGATAAGGGGAGGGCCGGTACGTAGTGGCTCTCCCGGCGATGTGATCAAGACCACGTACGACATGGAGATTCTGATGAACAAGTTATTGGAAGATTCGACGCCCAATGAAGCCAGCGAGTTGTTCAACGACAACGCTCAGCTGGACTTCACATCCTGTGTGACCCGCTTCGAAGCAGAAGCTGCAACGCTGGGGCGTGGATTCAGAACCGCGTTGTTTGTTCAGCAATTCAAGGCCGGACTGTTGCCGAAGTCCGTAAAAGGGGTTGAAAGACTCCACTAAACCCCGTGGCTTCTAAGTTAGATTCCATAGAAGTGTCCGCTGGAAGGGCTGTCTGATCCGCTACGACTCCATCGATTTTGCCCGCGAAAGCGGGCTTTTTTTTGTCCCCGATCAGGGGGTAAAGTTGGATCCCGGCGCAGCCCCGGCATGCCCCGCCACCCGCAACGGTGCGACGGGCTGGACTGATCCGCGATTACCCGCCACTGTATTGCCTTTCGCGCGTGGGCAATGCGTATTTTCAGGCCTGATGCACATCAGGAGAGGGAGCAGATTTGAATCAGCTAAAACGCCTTGAGAGCGGGATCAAGGGCTTCGACGCACTGCTCAAAGGAGGCCTTGTGGCGGGCGCGTCATACATCATTCAGGGACGCCCGGGGTCGGGCAAGACGATCCTTGCCAACCAGTTGGGGTTCAATCACGTCCGGCAGAACGGCCGCGTGCTGTTCGCCACACTGCTGGCCGAGCCTCACGACCGGCTGTTTCATTTCCTCTCGACGCTGAGCTTTTTCGATCGCCAGGCGGTGGGCCAGAGCATCCAGTTTGTCAGCGCCTTCGACACGCTGGAGAACGACGGTCTCGACGAGGTCGTCAAGTTGCTGCGCCGCGAGATCAGTCGTCAGCATTCCAGCCTGCTGATTCTGGACGGGCTGCTCAACGCACGCTCCAAGGCAGAGACGCCGCTGGACACCAAGCAATTCATCTCCGAGCTGCAGGGCCATGCCGCTTTCGCCGGCTGCACGGTGCTGTTTCTCACCAGCTCGCAACTCGACGATGGCAGTCCCGAGCACACCATGGTTGACGGTGTGATCGAGATGGGCGAAGACATGGTCGGCTCCCGCACGGTGCGCCGGATCAAGATGCGCAAGACCCGGGGCAGCGGCGCGATCCCCGGCGCCCATGAATTCGAGATCAACGACCAGGGCATTTCCATTTACCCGCGTCTTGAATGTATGCTCACCCGAACCGGTGCGATGCCCGAACACCCTCACACCCTCCTGAGCAGCGGCATTGGCGGGCTGGACTCACACATCGGTGGCGGTCTGGTCCGGTCGTCGGTGACGCTGATCATGGGCCCTTCAGGCGCCGGGAAGACGTCTCTGGGCATCCAGTTTCTGAGCCAATGCTCTGCGCAGGAGCCGGGGCTGTACTTCGGCTTTCATGAGTCGCCGCAACGGGCAATGACCAAAGCGCGTTCTCTGGGCGTGGACTTCACGGCGCTGCAGGCGTCGGGCGCGCTGCACATCGTCTGGACACCGGCATCGGCAGGGCTTATCGACCGGGTGTGTTACGACTTGCTTGAAAGGGTGGAGCGGCTGCAGATCAAGCGCGTCTTCATCGACAGTCTCAATGCCCTGAGTCGGGCGGCCACCGATCAGCGTCGGGTGCCGGATGTTCTCGAAACCGTGCTTGGCGAGCTTCGCGCGCGCGGCGTCACGGTTATGGCTTCCTGGGAAGCGCATCGGTTGTTCGACGATCAAACGAGCATCCCGGCGCCTGACGTCTCCGGCGTGGTCGATAACCTGCTGCTCGTCCAGTTCGTTCAGCATCGGACTGAACTTCAACGCCAGGTTTCTATTCTGAAGATCAGAGACAACGCCTACGATCCCTCGCCACTTGAAGTCGTGATGAGCAACGCTGGAATCACCATGAAGAAGGTCTGAGATATGCGATTCGCAACGTGGGGATGGCCAGAACCATTGAGTTGCCTGACCAGGTGCCTGACCCTCGCGACATCGTGGGCCCGCCGGGAAATGGCCCTCTGATGCCAACCATTCTAATCATCGATGACGAATACCTGATTGCCGATATCCTCAGCTTCGCGCTGGAGGACGAGGGCTTTCAGACTGTGGTGGCCGGAAGCGGGCGCAAGGCACTGGAGATTCTTGATCGCGAGCGCCCCGACTTGATCATCACCGATTTCATGATGCCCGGCATGACCGGTCTGGAACTTGCCGAGACGATCAAGTCTCGGGACGTGCACATGTCGACGCCTATCATGCTCATGAGTGGCGCCCAGGCGTACATGGGGGCCGAGCGGCCAGACCTGTTTGATGAGGTGATTGAAAAGCCCTTTGATATCGACCAGGTCATCGGCAAGATTCACGCCCTGTTTCAAGCCCGCCGCTAAGCCCGCCTGTAAGGTTCTCGCAGTCCATCGTTATTGCCGTTGAACGAATCGATTCAGCCCAGGGTCGATACTGATAACGCTTATTGAGATGGGCAGTGCAATGAATACCTGGTACAGCAAATCGTTGGGTGAAGGCACCGTCGTCTACCGCCGCTTACGTGTGTTGAACGAACTTCGTCATCAAGTTTGTCCCGACGCTTCCTGCCCCTATTCGCTATACATGGACGCCGTCAGCGCGGAAACCATCGTGTTGTTTGATCCCGAGCAGATTGTGCTGGCCACCGCTTTTGGCGCACTGCCGTGTGGGCAACCCCATATCAATGGGGTTCGGTTGATCGATCTTGAATACCGTCCGCTCCCTGTCACATCCCAAAGTGCACAACTGTTCAGCTCTCCACGCATCCACCCGCAACCCCGGTTCTACGCTGAATACCGCGCGTGACGAGTTGCGCCTTGAATATTCAAGCTGATAACCGACGCAAGCCAGTTCCAGCGTGAGCGGCTGCGTTTGCTGTCAGTGCCGACCGCAGGAGAATCATCATGGCCGTGGCCGTTGTCAGACTGGAAGGTGAAGACATCCCCCTCGAACACAGGCAGTCGGGCGCAACCGCCGTCTTCCGTGTCAAAGATGACGAGGGCGCCGTACTGTATTTCGATGATGAAGTGGAAGCCGCCAAGTCGGCTGTTGAACTAAGCAATGCCGAGCAATCATGAGTTGGCAGCGGTCTGACATTGACTTGTGCTCAGTGATTTCTCAACAGGCTTAGTATCGCATCGGCGAATTCTCGCGGTGCTTCTTGCGGCACATTGTGGCCCACTCTCGCTATCACCTGCCGCCGGACTGGGCCTGCAAAACCCCGTAACGCAGCACTGTCCTCGCGTTTCGATGAGACGCCATCGTCTGCTCCCGCCAGAATCACCGTGGGCACTGTGATCAGGGGCTTCTGCGCGAGCTTCTCCTGAATCGCCGCGCAGGCAGGATCGCCCGCCGCCAGTCCATAGCGGTGTCGATAGGAATGCACGACCACGTCAACAAAGTCCGGGTTATCAAATGACTGCGCACTTTCAGTGAACGTGGATTCCGCAAATTGCCACGTTGGTGACCATAATTTCCAGAGCAAGTGGCAGAACTCATTTCGATTGGCCGCAAGGCCGGCGCGTCCGCGCTCACCGTGCAGGTAGTACTGATACCAGAGCCGTCGCTCTGTTTCGGGTGACGCCGGTGTGTTGGCTGCAGCGATGTCCTGAATGTTGTAGCCCGGGTCGCAACTGACCAGCCCGGTCACCCGTTCCGGCCACAGCGCAGCCACCACACACGCCGCGCGTCCGCCCCAGTCGTAGCCAGCGAGAATGGCTTTCGGGATATTCAATGCATCCAGCAGTGCCAGCAGGTCAGCGCCCAATGCGGCCTGTTCGCCCGAGCGGGGCGTGGCTGAATCTATAAAACGGGTAGGGCCGTATCCCCTCAGATAAGGCACGATGCAGCGGCAGCCGGCCTGGACAAGCTGCGTCGACACGTCGTCGTACGCGTGGATGTCATAGGGAAATCCGTGGAGCAATACCACAACCGGCCCATCGCCTGGGCCCATGTCGCGATATGAAACATTCAGCACGCCAGCAACTATATTCTTCACGGGAGTACTCCGGCAGACAGCAGTAAGGGAGCCCTGACGAATGTCGGGCTGACGTGTGAGGCGAAGAGGTTAAAACGATCCAATTGCGCGATTGGCAATTGCAGACTAACAAGAGAGCAATGATCGAATCACCGATGCCGCGCGACGGGCGCGGGCATCGGGAGATCGGCAACGGAGCGAAGGTTAATCACCTGTCCCCCCGTTCACAGATCCATCAGGAAACCCAGGATTCGACGGTGTCGGAACCGTGTTCGGCTTTCCATTCTTTCAAGGTCTTGTGATTGCCGCCTTTGGTTTCGACGACTTCACCGGTGTGCGGGTTTTTGTAGACTTTAACGGCGCGGGCTTTGCGAGTGGTCTTCTCGGGGGCAGTAGCGTTCTTGCCCTGTTTGGATCCGGTAGGGTGATCCAGAATCGAAATAATATCTTTCAGGCTCTTATTGTATTCGCCGAGCAGCGTACGCAATTTGCCTTCGAATTCGATTTCCTGTTCCAGGCCTTTATCGCCTTTCATGGCCTCAAGGGCCGCGAGCTGATCGGCAAGGTGACGTTCGAGTTGGCGGTATTCAGCAAGTTTAGACATTGGAACTCCATGTTTCGGTTTGTTGATACTGACGTGCGGCGTTAGCACTGGCGAACATTGGAGCGCACGGTGGTGACTGGTGTGACCGTGGACACTGTAGTGCGAGTGGGTGCATGGATGCCAGTACTAACAGCAAACTTTTCTGCCTTCTTTCCTGCCTTGACTGCAAAGCTGGCAGTTCATATGGCGCAGGCCGCTTTACAACATCAACGGCCGTCAGGTTTCGGCCAGGGCTGCAGGCTGCAAAGCGGTATTCAAAGCAGGCTTCAATGCCAGGCCGCCAAACGAGGTGGTCGGGTCTACATAACGCAGCGCCGATTTAATGTCTTTCCAGCCGACGTAATTCATCAGGCTTTTAATATCCCAGCCGTTAGCGGACGCCCAAGTTGCAAACCCTCGGCGCATTGAGTGACTGCTGTAGAGGTCATCAGGCAACCCGGCGTCTTTAAAGATGCGCCGCAACATCGGCACAAGGCTGTGGGAATTGATGGCTTCCATGGACAGGTTGCCCCAACGATCAATCCGGCGGAACACCGGACCGTGGGACAGGCCGGCCACCGTAATCCAGTTGATATAGGCATTGACCGGGCAGAGCGTCTTCAGCGCGGGGGTGCGAAACGTGGTGCCCTCATGCTGGCGGTCGCCTTTGGTGTAAGGCAGATAAAAGGTGATGCCTTCACCCGCCTGCGCCTGGGTGTTGCCGACGTCCAGCCTGGCCAGCTCATCGCCGCGGAACCCTCGCCAGAAACCGATCAGCACCAGAGCGATAGAGCGTCGGTGACGCATCAATGACTTGTGGTCGCCACGTGCCCAGGCAGCATCTGCCTCGTTCTCCAGCCACGTCACCGCTTGCTCGAGGTGACGCAGCAGCAGCGGCGCCGCCTGCTTGGCTTGCGCCGGGTGGACGACGCGGATGCCTTTGAGCAGCTGCCGTACCGTGGGCGTTTTGGTCGGGTCCGGAAACCCCTGGGTGACGTGCCACTGGGCCAGCGCGGCCAGACGCTGCTTCAGCGTACTGATGGCGTGCTGATCCGCGTACTCCGCGAGGTAGCGCACGATACCGTCGCCCGTGGTGGGCAGGTAACCGCCCCAGACCACTTCGAAGTGTTCGATCGCCGCCCGGTAGCTGCGGCGCGTGTTGGCGCGGGTGCCTGCTGACAGGTATCGATCTGCCTTTTCCATACATCCCTCGATCGGCGTGACACGGGCGCTTTGCTGGCTCAAATCGCGACGTGAGCGCCTGAAAAGCGATAAAGCACTATTATCGGCTGCTGGCAGAAACATTTCCACACAACGTTTTAGCTGATATCGTAACCTGTAATAGCGTGTTACGTAACACGGTACGAAATCGTAGGAGATGGCATGGCACGCGGTGGCATTAACAAGGCGGTAGTGGAGCGGGCCCGACAGGCGTTGCTGAGCAAAGGCGCTTACCCCAGCATCGACGCGGTGCGCGTGGAACTGGGCAACACCGGTTCGAAAACCACCATTGCCCGCTATCTCAAAGAGCTGGACGCCCAGGCGCCGGCCGAAGCGTCGTCCCGAGAGCGCATGGGCGAAGAGCTCAAATCATTGGTTGAAAGCTTGCTTGATCGGCTGACGGAGGAGGGCGAGGAGGTCGTCGCCCAGGCCCAGGCGGACTTCGATCGTCAGCGGATAGCCTGGGAGGCCCGACTGGAGGCCCTTGAGCTGGAGCTGAAATCAGCCCGGCACCAGTGCGAATCCCAGCACGCCGCGTTGACCGAGCAGGGCGCCCAGCTGCAAACCACCCATTCTTCCTGGCAGTCGGAACTGACGCGCAATGCCGGTCTGAGCCAGCAGTGCCAGGACCTTGAACGGCGGGTGCAGGACAAGGACCTGCAGATCCAGTCCCTCGAAGAAAAGCATGTCCACGCCCGCGCCGCGCTGGAGCATTACCGCGAGGCCATCAAGGAACAACGCGAGCAGGATCAGCGTCGCCACGAAGCCCAGCTTCAGCAGATTCAGCTTGAACAGCGAAAACTTCAGGAGACACTGGTCATCAAGCAGGATGAATCCACGCGCCTGAACCGCGACAACGAACGCTTGCTCGGCGAAATGCGTCAGCAGGCCCGGGCGCTGGCCGATCATCAAGACCACACCCAGCGCCTCGCCACAGAACTCCGCGAAGCGCAGATGGCCACTGCGAAAGCCGAAGGCGCCCGTGAGCAGCTGCAGGAGCAGTTGGCGGCGATAAAAGTGGACAGTAAATCCCTGGCGAAAGCAGTGGCACTGGCCAATGAGCAATTGGCGCACGCCAACCAGCAGATAGCTGCCTTGACCGAAGACAACGACAGCCTGCGTGCTCAGGTGCAGCTCATCATTGCTACACCGCCGCCGATACAGACGTAAGCGACCTGCCGGTCTTCAGCTTGCGGAAAACCATGCCAAACCAGCCCACCCCCGATGTCATCAAATCCGCCAGCCCCTCGACCGTTGCTTTGGCGCGGGGCTCGTTATTCAAATTTGTGTTCCTGCTGGCAGGCGTGTTTCTGCTGGCCGCTTACCTGTTGGCGTTCCTCGCCCATGACCTCGATCACACCGAGGAGATCGAGAGCGCTTTCTACACCGACAAGGCGGTGCGCTCGCTTCAAAAAACGCTGACCGTCACGACCAAGGATTATGCGTTCTGGGGCGATGCCTACCGTTACCTGCACCTGAGTGTCGACCCCGACTGGGCTTTTGTTCGTCAGAACATCGGGCCGACGCTATTCAGCGATTTCGGATTCCAGGGCGTGTTCGTCATCGATGACACCGGCCGCACGGTGTATGCCGTGGTGGAAGGGCAACTGGAAAAGGTCGATGCCGAGCCGTGGCTGGGCCCTGCCAAGGACGCGTTGTTGGCCAAGGCCCGGGAGGGCGCCGAGACAGAAACCCCGTTCACGGCGTTCATCGACCTGAACGGCACACCCGCGCTGGTCGCTGCAGCCGCCATCACCCCCGGCACCGATCCAAGCGTCGTTCCTGATGGCCGGACGCCCTCGGTGTTGATCTTCGTCGATATGCTGGACGACGCCAAGCTGGCCATTCTGGGCAAGGAATACGGCGTAGAGGGGTTGCACGTTGCAACGGCCGACGAGCGCGATCAGGTCTCGATCTTTCCGCTGGGCGAGGGCGGTGTCGCCGGCGCCTTGCACTGGACACCACCCAAGCCAGGCCAGCGATTGCTGGCCCTCGGTTTGCCGCTGATCGGGCTGGCCGCCGCGCTGGTGTGCCTGATGACCTGGGCGATCTTGCGTCGCACCACCGCCGCTGCGCGCTCCCTTGATGACAGTTACGCGTCCCTGCAAAAAAGCGAAAGCGCCCTCGCCACCAGCGAAGCGCGCTTTCGTGACGTGGTCGAAGCCAGCTCGGACTGGGTCTGGGAAATCGACAGCGAAGGGCGCTTCACTTACCTTTCCGACCGCTTCGAAAGCGTCACCGGCTTGAACCGCACGCAGTGGATCGGGGCACTGATGGACGACCTGCTGCAGACCGAGCTTGGCCAGGTGTCCCAGTGGCTGGCGATCCCCAATCGTCGCCCTGACATCACCATTCAGTGCCGCTACCTGGAGACCTGCGGCCGCGAGCGCATCAGTCGTCTGTCAGCGCGTTCGATGGCGGCGGGAGGATTCCGTGGCACGGCCACCGATGTCACCGAAGAAGTGGAAGCCCGTCGGCGCATCGAATTTCTCTCCCAGCACGACGCCCTGACCGGGCTGCCCAATCGGGTCCGCTTGCAGGAGTTTCTGGACGGCAAACTGAAAGCGTTGCCGACCCTTGACCAGCCACTGGTGATGCTGAGCATTGACCTGGACCGCTTCAAGCCGGTGAACGACCTGCTCGGCCACGCCGCCGGCGACCGCGTGCTCAATGACGTGTCCAGTCGGCTGTCCGATTGCGTGCGCCATGGCGATCTGGTCGCGCGGGTGGGCGGCGACGAATTCGTGCTGATCCTCAGCGACGCCCAGACCCAGGACGAAGTCGAATCGCTGTGCCGGCGACTGATCGAGTCCATCGAACGCCCGGTGCAGATCGACGACCAGGAAATATTCGTCAGCGCCAGCATCGGCATCGCCATGGCACCCACCGATGCACGCGAGGCGGCCGAGCTGCTGCGCTACGCCGATATCGCGCTGTATGAGGCCAAGGCCAGCGGTCGCGGCACCTGGCGGTTTTATGCCGGCGACATGAACGCCAAAATCATCGAGCGCAGGCGTCTTGAGAGCGACCTGCGCTATGCGATCAAACACAACGAACTGCGTCTGCATTTCCAGCCACGCTTTCGCATTTCCGATGGCAAGATGGTCGGCGCCGAAGCGCTGGTGCGTTGGCAGCATCCCCAGCGCGGTCTGATTCCGCCGGACACCTTCATTCCCATCGCCGAAGAAAGCGGGCTGATCATCCCCCTCAGCGACTGGGTCATGACCCAGGCATGCGCTGAAGCCGCGCGCTGGCCGAAACACCTGTTCATTTCCATCAACCTGTCGCCTGCCGAATTCAAGCGCGGCAACCTGCCGGCGCGCATTCAGTTCGCCCTCAAGGCCACCGGGATCGAGCCGTCGCGGGTCGAACTGGAGATCACCGAAGGGGTGATGATCGAGGACGCCGTAGGCGCGCTGGACGTCATGCAGACGCTGAAGCAGTTGGGCGTGCGCATCGCCATGGATGACTTTGGCACCGGTTATTCGTCGTTGAGTTACCTGCGCACGTTCCCCTTCGACGGGCTGAAGATCGACCGCAGCTTCCTGACCCGCCTCAGTGAAAGCGAAGGCGACCGCTCCATCGTGCAGGCCATTGTCGGGCTGGGCCGGGCGCTTTCACTGACGGTCACAGCCGAGGGCATTGAAACCGCCGAGCATCTGGCATTGCTGAAGGCAGTGCAGTGCGAGGAAGGCCAGGGGTATTTTCTGAGTCATCCCCTGACCACGTCGGACTTCCACGCGCTGCTGGACGCGAGAAGTGCGGCAGCGGCGGATACAAACGTATAAAGTGCCCGCGCTGTCCCGGCAGCACCTCTTCCATCACACCCGCTGCCGCACCCGGCCACTGTTCATTTCTGGAGTGTTCATGACTCACCCGCGCGCTGTTTTCACCGAAGGCTCGGTGGCCCGGCACGTCATGGTGATGTCGAGCACCAGCGCGTTGAGCCTGCTCGCGGTGTTTCTGGTGGACATTTTCACGCTGCTCTACGTGTCGATGCTCCACGATCCGATGCTGCTCGCGGCGACCGGGGTGGCGAAGGTGCTGATCTTCCTCAACAGCGCGGTGTCCAGCGGGCTGATCATCGCCGCCGCCACGGTGCTGTCCGAGCGGATCGGTCATCGCGCATCGAAGGCGTCTTCGCGGCTGGTCACTCACTTGATGCTGATGGTGGTGATCGCGTCGGGCGCGGCGGCGGCGTTGCAACTGGCGCTGTTGGTGCCGCTTACTCGCTGGCTCGGCGCGGACGCCAGCACCTACGAAGCCGCGCGGATGTTCATCTGGCTGACCCTGCCGTTCAGCGTGCTGCAATCGGCCATGCAAATGGCGGCGCAGATCCTGCGAACCGCCGGCGACAGCCGCCGCGCCCTGTGCGTGGTGCTTTCGGGCGCGGCGACACTGGCCCTTGCCGATCCACTGTTCATTTTCGGCTTTGGCCTCGGGCTTGAGGGCGCGGGGATTTCCTATGCGCTGTCGGCGCTGGTGTCCCTGGGCCTGGGCATTTGCTGGCTGCGCGCGCGGCTGGCGATGCCGTTTTCCGTCCGATGGCGACTGCTGCGTCTGCACACGCGCAAGGTCATGCAGGTCGGTTTGCCGGCGATGGTCGGCAATCTGGCGACCCCCGTGGGCCTGACCTATCTGGTTTCGTCGATCGGCGCCTATGGCACATCGGCGCTGGCGGCCATGTCGGTGATGGACCGGGTCATGCAGTTCGCCTACTGCGTGTTCTTTTCCCTGCCCAGCGCCCTCGCACCGGTGCTGGGGCAGAACATCGGCGCCCATCGACACGCTCGTGTGGCCAGGGCCATCGGCTTCAGCCGCAAGCTGGTGATCGTCTATGGTCTGTTGGTCTGGGCGGTGCTGCTGCTGGCGGCGAATCCGCTGGCGGACACCTATCAACTGGAAGGCACCGGTCGGGCGATCTTTCTTGCGTTCTGCCACGTCGGCGGCGGCCTGTGGGCGCTGATCGGGCTGGATTTCGTCGCCATCGCGATGTTCGTCACCCTGGGCCGGCCGTGGCTGGTGGCGCTGTTCGCCTGGCTGCGGGCGACGCTGGGGACGGTGCCGTTCGTACTGGGCGGGATTTCTTTGTTCGGCGCGGCCGGTGCGTTCCCGGCCATGCTGACCGGTAACGCATTGATCGCCGTGACTTCGATTACAATCGCGTCCCTGACCGCCAGACGGTTTTTTCAGCGCCGGGGCGCCGCCCAGGCCGTGGCGTGAGCAGGCCAATGCCGGGCTCTGTCAGGCTTTATCCGAATCAACGAGACAAGGTGTTATGACAGACGACGAATCAGGGAATGACTCGCCCGAGGTGGCCTCGCCGAAACGCCGCCGTGCGCCCAAGGGTGAAATGCGTCGCGCTGCCTTGCTCGATGCGGCGACGCTGATCTTCGCCCGCAATGGTTATTCCAGTGCGTCGATGAAGGACGTCGCGCAGCTCGCCGGCATCACCACCGTCGGCCTGCTGCATCACTTTCCGAACAAGGAAGCGCTGCTCAATGCGCTACTGGAGCGTCGGGATCAGCGGGTGGTGTCGCGGTTCAGTGAACTGACCATGGAGATGACGCTGGAGGGGTTCATCAAATTCGTGCGGATGAGCATGAGCTTCAGCGTCCAGGACGCGGCCGAATGCCAGGCGGCGATGGTGCTCAACACGGAAAGCCTGTCAGAGGCCCATCCGGCCTTCGACTGGTACAAGACGCGCTTTCACATCACCCACGAACATGCGCGGGGGCATCTGCAGGCGTTGATCGAGGCGGGAGAGGTGCGGCCGGACATCGACGTGAAGGCTCTCGCTCAGGAGATCTTTTCGGTCATGGACGGTGTGCAGATCCAGTGGCTCAGGGCCCCGGAAGATGTCGACGTGATGGCCGTGTTCGAGGGCTATCTGCGCCGTTTGAAAGCCGACCTTCAAGCTCGTCCCTGAGCTTGAAGTGACTGTTTGAACCCCGACCGGAACCCCGACCGGGTTACCCACTCAGTAGGTTTGCGAAGCGCTGACCTGCACTGCCTTGCGCAGTGGCAGCGGCAGCGGGTTGCTGTCGCGGGTGGTCAGGTGTTCCGGGAACAGCGTAATCAAGGTGCGATCCAGCGGCAGGTCTTCGGAGTCCGGCCCTACGAGGATCTTGAACTTGCCGGCGTCGACATCCCAGCTGTCGGTCTTCTCGACGTAGTACGCCAGGGAGCGCGAATCGATCGGGATGCTTACCGTCTTGCTTTCACCCGGTTGCAGGTAAACCTTGGTGAAGCCCTTCAGCTCCTTCTCGGGACGGTCGACCGCCGGGTTGTTCGGGTGGACGTACAGCTGGGCCACTTCGAAGCCGGCCTTGTCACCGGTGTTGGTCACTTTGAAAGTGACATCGACGGTGCTGCCCGGCGCCATGACGTTGGTCGACAGCTTCAGGTCGCTGTAACCGAACGTGGTGTAGGACAGGCCGTAGCCGAACGGATACAGCGGCTTGGCGTGCTTCTTGTCATAACCGCGATAACCCATGTACAGGCCTTCGCTGTAGGTCATTTCGGTCAGCGCGTTGTCGCCACGGTAGGCAGCCGGATCCGGGTACGACGCGTAGCTCGGGTTGTCCTCGATCTTCTTGTCGATGGTAATCGGCAGCTTGCCCGACGGGTTGACCTTGCCGAACAGAATCTCGGCCAGGGCCTGGCCGCCTTGCTGACCCGGGAACCAGGCTTGCAGCGATGCGCCTACCTTGCTGGCCCAAGGCTGCATGTCCATCGAACCGCCGCCGTGCATGACCACGATGGTGTTGGGGTTGGCTTTGGTGACGAAGCTGATCAGCTCTGCCTGCTGGTCAGGCAACTCGAAACCGTGGTCGGAACCTTCACCTTCGTGCTCGTAGTTGGAACCTGTTGCGATGACGACCGCGTCGTACTTCGACAGGTCCTTCGGTGGACGCAGCGCGGCCCAGCTCATCTGCACGCCAGTCACGCCACCCAGTGCCGGGATGAAGTTGCCCTGAATGCGTTGGTACTCAAGCTTCACCGAGTACGACTTGCCAGCCACCAGTGCGGCGGTTTTACCCGACGTCGTCAGCGCGTTGACCACGTCGGCAGAGTACGGCGCACCGTCGCTCTGCAGGACCAGCTCATCATTGACCCAGAGTTTGTACGGGCCGTCCGCACGGACCTTGAATACCTGGGCGCCGGAAACGGTCGGCTTGATGGTGGCCGTGTAGCGTGCCGAGAACGCGCCCGGGGTCGGGCTGAAACCGGACACCGCGGTGGTGCCGGCGTTGGTTTCGTTGGTGCCGGTGGTCCAGTTGAGGTTCACGCCGGGTTCAACGCGGGTCACGGCCGGGCTTCCGGAGAAGCTGGTGTTGGAGAAGTACTCCGCCTTCACGCCGGCATTGTTGACGTTATTGCTGCCCACCGCAGGCTGATACCAGGCCGAGGCTTTAGGGTTCAGGCTCAGCTCGGACAGGTAGGTGACGTTGGTGCTGCTGGACGCCAGTTGCTGCAGACCGCTCAGCTCGGTGACGTAGCTGTTGGGCGGCGAGTTGGCGGTGCCGAACGGCGACGCAGGCGCCTGATAGGCCCAGTCACCGATGACCGCGATCTTCGCGTCGCGCGCTAGCGGCAGCAGCGGTTTGCCGGCCGCCGTGTTCTCGTTGCGCAGCAGCACGATCGACTCACGCGCCGTGTTCAGCGATGCGCGCTGGCCGTACTCGGGGTGGTCCAGAGTCTTGGCAGTGTTAAGGTTTTCCTGGAAGTCATAGCTGACGATGGCGCGCAGGTTGCGTTTGACCTTGTCGTCGATGACGTTCTGGCTCAGCTGGCCGCTCCACACATACGGCATCAGGTTGGCTTCGGTGAATTGCAGGCCCGACGGCATGTCGATATCGGTGCCGGCCCAGGCGCCTTTGAACGCGTCATGGATTGCGTTGAAGTCACTGATCACGGTGCCCTGATAACCCCATTCACCCTTGAGCACGTCAGTGATCAGGTGATGGTTTTCACAGGCGTAATCGCCGTTGATCTTGTTGAAGCCACACATGATCGACGCGACGTTGGCGTTCTTCACCATCGACTCGAAGCCCGGCAGGTACAGCTCGCGCAGGGTGCGCTCGTCGACCACCACGTTGACGGCCTGACGGTTGGCTTCCTGTTCGTTGGCTAGGTAGTGCTTGCCGCTCGCCTGAATGCCCTGAGCCTGAATGCCGTTGACCACGGCCGGCGCCAGTACGGCGCCGATGAACGGGTCTTCACCGCTGGCGTATTCGGCCGAGCGCCCGTTGTACGGCGTGCGGTACAGGTTGACGCCGGGTGAGAGCATTTGCTGACCGCCGGAGATCCGCGTCTCGTAGGCAATCGCCAGACCGAATTCCTTGGCGCGATTGATACTCCAGGTCGCCGCGAGGGCGGACTGCGACGGGTACTGCGCGCCAAAGGTGGCGTTGTTGACGTGTACGCCCATGGAGGAGTCATAGGCGACGGTGCCTTTGATGCCCCATTTGAGCAAAGACGGGATCATGTGGCCGTCGTTGACGCGGGTGAAGTTGATCTTCTCGGACTGATTCATGTTGTCGAGGATCGAACTGACCCGGGCTTCGACGGCGTTGCCGGTGGCAGGCGTGACCGCCGCCAGTGCCAGGTTGGCTTGCAGCACGCCAAGGGACAGCAGGCTCAAGGCCAGGGTGTGTTTGAAGGCTGACATCGGGAATGCGCTCACTGGTCGCTGACGGTGGACGGACTGCGGGGTGCGTTGGTCGGTCATGGCTTCTGCACCAGAACCGGCGCGTCACCGGTGTCGACCGGCGCATCGAGCATGGCGGAAGAGGTTTGGGTGGTCGGCACGGCAACCTTGTCGACGCCGGACAACTGGTCGCGCTGTTTCTCAACATTTACGCGAAGTGTTTCTGCCGAGTTCGTCGTTTGAGTGGTCGTGGAGTCCGCCGCAACAGCAGCAAAACTGCAGACGCCGAAAAGCACGACGCTGCAAACAGACAGCATGGGTCTATTCATCGATTGTTTCTCGATTGATGGGGTGTGGAAAATATATGAACGCGCAAACCCGCCCCGTGAGAACAGGATGAACGTTAAGTCTGCGGAATCTACTGATTAGTTCAGGGTTTGCAAGACTATTTTTAAATTAGACGAGCGGTGATCGAAAAAGCGCGTTCAGGAGGGTTTCCGAGCAGGGCAGAGTGCTGGGTAGCAGACTATGAATCACAATTTGCCGCAATAAACCTCTATTCCAAGCGAATTAAGTGAAGAATAATTGCTCATAAGCACGTGTAGACATGATTTATATTGCGATGTAGAAAACCTAATTGCTATTAGGTTTAGCTTGCTGATAAGCTCTATCCGCGCTGAGTAATCCTCGACCATTCAGACGACTGCATAGCCGCCTTAGTTGCCGATACACAGTCGCCAGCTATGGCGGTTAATAGCATTCAGTCGTTTAGTTATATTCGGCTAAAAAGTACCCAAGTTAAACGCAGGCCGATTGAAAGCCGTTGGATGAATCATCCGCGGCTTATAGCGCGTGGGCGCTATTAAATAGCCGCCGTATTCATTAGTTAATCCATCATCCAGACCCATAACCGCCATGCCCCTAAACCCGCTCGACCCCAGACAGTTGCAGATTCCGGACGCCGAGCAGGTCTGCGCATGGCTGTCGGCGAACGCCGGGCTGAAGGCTGCTGATCTGGAGCGGGCGCGTCGCCTGATGGCCGAATCCGAAGGGTCCGGGCTGCTGGCTTTACTGACCCGCCTGGGGCTGGTTTCGGAAACCGAGATGGCCCGGGCCTGGGCGGCGCTGCTGCAGACGCCACTGCTGGCCCTCGACGCGGCGGCCGACATGCTTGATCCCTTGCCGGCCCTGACCGAGCGCTTCATGCGGCATTTCCAGGTGGTGCCCCTGGCGTGGCGCGAAGACGGTCTGCACGTCGCCTCCGCAAACCCATGCGAGCAATACGCCTTCGAAGCCATCGCCTATTGCTGTCAGGTGCCGGTGTGGCTGTCGATCGGTTCGCGCAATGACGTCGACACCCTGATCGAGCGCTATTACGGCCAGGGCCGCAGCGCCATCGGCACGCTGATCGAATCCCTCGACGACCACAACGGCTCGCCCGAAGACATCGAACACCTCAAGGACCTTGCCTCCGAAGCGCCGGTGATCCGGCTGGTCAACCTGATCCTGCAGCGGGCCGTCGAGCAACGGGCCTCGGACATTCACATCGAGCCGTTCGAGAGCCAGCTGAAAGTGCGTTATCGCATCGACGGCGTGCTCCACGAAGCCGAAGCGCCGCCGTCCAGTTCTTCGGCAGCGGTGATCTCCCGGCTGAAAATCATGGCGCGCCTCGACATCGCCGAACGGCGCTTGCCCCAGGACGGCCGGATCATGCTGCGGATTCAGGGCAAGGAGCTGGACCTGCGGGTGAGCACCGTCCCCACCAGTTTTGGCGAATCGGTGGTGATGCGCCTGCTCGATCGGCAGACCATCAATTTCGATTTTCCCAGCCTCGGGTTCGACGGCGAGCGCCTCGATGCTTTTCTGGCGGTGCTCGAGCGGCCCCACGGCATTCTGCTGGTAACCGGGCCGACTGGCTCCGGCAAAACCACCACGCTGTACACCGCGCTGTCGCGGCTCAACACCGCCGAACGCAAGATCATCACCGTCGAAGACCCGGTGGAATACCAGCTGGAAGGGATCAATCAGATTCAGGTCAAACCGGCCATCGGTCTGGACTTCGCCGGTGCGCTGCGCTCCATCGTCCGACAGGACCCGGACGTGATCATGATCGGTGAAATGCGCGATCTGGAAACCTGCCGCATCGCCATTCAGTCTTCGCTGACCGGGCACCTGGTGCTGTCGACGTTGCACACCAACAGCGCGGCGGCAAGTATCACGCGCTTGCTGGACATGGGCGTCGAGAGCTACCTGATCGCCTC
This sequence comes from Pseudomonas sp. GW821-FHT02H06, assembly GCF_059421525.1. Taxonomy (NCBI): domain Bacteria; kingdom Pseudomonadati; phylum Pseudomonadota; class Gammaproteobacteria; order Pseudomonadales; family Pseudomonadaceae; genus Pseudomonas; species Pseudomonas sp. GW821-FHT02H06. The sequence goes on along the minus strand of NZ_JBWKVD010000002.1, from coordinate 569,241 downwards.
CACGGTCAACGGTATTCTCGCCCAGCGCCTGGTGCGCCGCCTTGATCCGCTGACCCGCGAAGCCTTCGAAGCCCCCCAGGCGCTGATCGACGAACACGAACTGGAGCGCTTCACCGACGAGCGTCCGATTCTTCTGTACCGCCCGCGCACCGATGCGCCCGGCGGCGGTTATCGCGGCCGCAGCGCAATCACTGAACTGCTGGTGATGAACGAAGAACTGCGCAGCCTGCTGATGAGCCGCGCCGATGCCTCGACCCTGGAGCAGGCCGCGCGGCGTGCCGGGTTGCGCACGCTGCATGAGGAAGGCCTGCGTCAGGCGGTGGCGGGAATTACCTCGCTGGAAGAAGTCCTGCGCGTGACCCGAGGCGAATGACATGACGCCGTTCAAATACCGCGCGCTGGACGGTCAGGGCGCTGAACACAATGGCCTGCTGGACGCCGCCGACCGTGACGCCGCCATCGCCTTGCTGCACAAGCGTGGCTTGATGGTCCTGCAGATCGACCCGTCGAGTCTGGGCGGTCTGCGTCAGGCCCTCGGCCGCGGCGCATTGAGCGGCGCCGCGCTGATGAGCTTCACACAGCAACTGGCGACCCTGCTCGGCGCCGGCCAGCCGCTGGAACGCGCGCTGACCATTCTGCTGCGCCAACCCGGCCAGTCCCGGAACCAGATTCAGACCCGCGCGCTGATCGAGCGCATTCGCGAGCAGGTCAAGGCCGGCAAGCCGCTGTCCGTGGCGCTGGAAGAAGAGGGCCGGCAGTTCTCCCCGCTGTACATCAGCATGGTCCGCGCGGGCGAAGCCGGCGGCGCGCTGGAAAACACCCTGCGTCAGCTCAGCGAGTACCTGGAGCGCAGCCAGATGCTGCGCGGCGAGGTGATCAACGCGCTGATCTACCCGGCGTTTCTGGTGGTCGGCGTGCTCGGTTCCCTGGCGCTGCTGCTCGCGTACGTCGTGCCGCAATTCGTGCCGATCTTTCGCGACCTCGGCGTGCCGATTCCCTTCATCACCCAGGCGATTCTCTGGCTTGGGCAGTTCCTCAGTGACTTCGGGCTGATGCTGCTGGCCGGCACTATTGCGCTGGTCTGGGTCATCGCCTTGCGATCCCGCGATCCCCAACGCCGCTTGCGACGTGACCGGCGTCTGTTGCGCATGCGTGTGATCGGCCCCTTGCTGCAGCGCATCGAAGCGGCCCGGTTGGCGCGCACCCTCGGCACCTTGCTGAACAACGGCGTGGCGCTGTTGCAGGCGCTGGTCATCGCCCGGCAAGTCTGCAGCAACCGCGCGCTGCAGCAACAGGTCGAGCAGGCCAGTGAGTCGGTGAAAGGCGGCGGCACGCTGGCCAGTGCTTTCGGCGAGCAACCGCTGCTGCCGGACCTGGCCCTGCAAATGATCGAAGTCGGCGAACAGGCCGGCGAACTGGACACCATGTTGCTGAAGGTGGCCGACGTGTTCGACGTCGAGGCCAAACGCGGCATCGACCGCATGCTCGCCGCGCTGGTGCCGAGCCTGACCGTGGTCATGGCGGTGCTGGTGGCGGTGATCATGCTGGCCATCATGCTGCCGCTGATGAGCCTGACCAGCAATATCTGAAACCCGAATCCTTTCAATCAGAGAACCAGACCGATGCGCCCCACGCCGTTCACCGCTGTCACCCGCCGCCAGCGCGGCTTCACCCTGCTGGAGATGCTCGCGGTCATCGTGCTGCTGGGCATCGTCGCGACCATCGTTGTGCGTCAGGTCGGCGGCAACGTCGACAAGGGCAAGTACGGCGCCGGCAAGGCGCAGTTGGCGAGCCTGAGCATGAAGATCGAAAGCTACGGCCTGGACCTGGGTTCGCCGCCGAAAACCCTGCAGCAACTGGTCGAAAAACCGGCCAACGCCTCAGGCTGGGCCGGGCCCTACGCCAAGCCGTCGGACCTGAAGGACCCCTTCGGTCATGCCTTCGGCTATCGCTTTCCGGGTCAGCATGGCCCGTTCGACCTGATTTTCTTCGGTCAGGACGGCCAGCCCGGCGGCGAAGGCTACAACGCCGACCTGGGCAATTGGGAGTAATCGGCGAGCATGAACGCGCCTGGGGCAAGCCGCGGTTTTACCCTGCTGGAGATGCTGGTGGTCATCGTCTTGATGAGCATCGGCATCGGCGTGGTCGGGTTTGGATTGCACAAGGGGTTGCAGCAGGCCGCGGACCGTCAGTTGCTCGGGCAAATGGTTCAGGCCCTGCGCACGACCCGCAGCGCGGCGATCATCAGCGGGCAGCCTCGGGAGACTTCATTTGATCTCGACCGCCGCACCTTTCAGGCCCCCGGCAAACGGCCCCAGCAATGGCCGGCTGAAGTGGGCGTGCAGCTGAACACGGCGGCGGATCTGAATGCAGCTGTCGCGTTCTACCCGGATGGCAGTTCCAGCGGCGGCAATCTGCTGGTGTTCCAGGGTGAGCGGCGCTGGCGCATCGACATCGGCTGGCTCACCGGCAGCGTCAAGAGCCGTGCTCTGCCATGAAGGCTCGCAACGGTCAGGCTGGTTTCACCCTGCTGGAAATGCTCGCCGCGCTGGTGGTCATGGCCCTGTGCAGTGGCGTGCTGCTGATGGCGTTCGGGCAGAGCGCTCGCTCGTTACAGGAGGTTGATCGCGAGGACCGGCTCAGCCAGGCAGCGCGTTCGGTGCTGGATGATCAGGCCGTCGGCGTGTTGCAACCGGGGCTGAGCAACGGCGTGATGGACGATGGCATTGAATGGGCAATGAACGTCTGGGCGTTGCCCACCGACGCCGGCCAGCCGCGAATGTTGCGGGTGAATGTGATCGTCAGCGAAGGCCGGCGTGAGGCGCGGTTCAGCACCCTGCGGCTGGTCAGTCCGGCCAGGGCGAGCACCCAATGAGCAAACGACAAACCGGTTTCACGCTGCTGGAAATCATGATCGTGCTGAGCCTGCTGGCGGTGCTGCTGACCCTGGTCGGCGGCGCGCTGGTGGGTGCCAATCGCGCGATGGTCAAGGCCGATCGCTACACCTCACGCCTGGATGAACGGCGGGCCGCCCAAGGCTTTCTGCGCCAGGCCATCAGCCAGGCGCTACCGCTGGATCTGGCGGAAAACGACCATTCCGGCGCAGGGCTCTTTGTGGGTTCGGCGCAACGCATGCAGTTTGCCGCGACCTTGCCGGGCAACCTGGGCGGCGGCATTCAGTTGCACACCCTGGAGATGTCCGGGCCGGCAGCGGACCGTCGTTTGCAGATCGCTTTCGCCCAGGTCCAGGACAACGTATTGCGCGCGTGGGGTGAGCCCCAGGTGTTGCTTCATGGCGTGAAAGGCCTGTCCTTGAATTATCGCGGCGTGACGCCAAAAGGTGAGGCGACCGGCTGGCTGGCTGAGTGGCCGTGGCCCAACCGTCTGCCCCGCGCCGTGCGCGTCGAGGTGCAGATGGACGGCCCGGTGAACTGGCCCGGCCAAATCATCGCCCTGCGGCTGGACCTGTCCGGCGGGGCGTCCGGTGCTACGTCCGCTGCGGGAGGCGCGCAATGAATCAGCAGCGCGGCGTGGCCTTGTTGCTGGTGCTCTGGGCAGTGGCGACGCTGAGCCTGTTGCTCGGCGGACTGGCCGGCTGGGTGCAGCTGGAGACCCGGCAGGCGTTATGGCAGCGGCAGCACACCCAGGCGCTGCTGGCGGCCCAGGCTGGCATGAACCTGGCGTTGCAGTCGTTGCTGGACCTGAATCACCGACCGCGCTGGATCGCCGACGGCCGCGCCGTGCCGCTGGCCTTCGACGACGCGCGGATGGTGGTCAGCGTGAGCAGCGAGCGCGGCAAGCTCGATCTGAATGCGGCCAGCAACGAGGACATCACCCGGGTCGCCCAGGCCTGCGGCGCGGATCGCGATCAGGCGACCCGTCTGGGCCGTGCCTTACAGGCGCGTCGCGACGGCAGCGCTGCGCCGTTGCGGGTCATCGAAGAACTGCGCCAGGTCCCGGGCATGACCCAACGCCTTTACCAGCGCATGGCCCCTGAAGTGACGCTGTGGAGCGGGCTGGCGCGCCCGGACGCCGCATTCGCCTCGCCGTTGCTGCGCAGCGCCTTGAACCTGCCAAAACAGACAGCCACGGGCACCGACCCTGGCAGCGTGCTGAGCATCGACAGTCAGGCGCAACTGCCGGATGGCGTTGTCGCCCGGCTCCAGACCACCGTTCTACTGTCCCCATCGGAGGGTAACGCTCAGCCGTATCGGGTGCTGCGTTGGCAAGAATGAATTCACTCCTTTCAGTCCCTGCGCCGCTTCGGGCGTACCTGGCCAATGTTGAACGGCGCTGGCAGGGCAGCGTGGCGCAACGTGTCTGGCAGCTCTGGCTCGCGGAATTGCGAAGCTGCGTGCCGGTGCGTTTGCGTCATCGCTTCAGCGCCCAGGTACCCGTGCAGACCCATCGCTGGCCGATCACGATGCCCGGCCCCGAAGTGCAGGCCGGCGCCCGGCAAGTGCTGATGTTGCCGACCCCTTTGGTGATGATCCATCGCCTGCAATTGCCGACGGCGGCGGCGCGGGATCTCACCGCCGTGGTCGGCTATGAGCTGGACAAATACACGCCGTATCCCCGCGACCAGTTGCTTTATGTGGTGCGCCAGGGCGGCCGCAGCGCCGGGTGGTTGCAAGTCACCCTGATCGCCATCCTCCGCGAGCGCCTGAATGCGATTCTGGCCGAGTGCGGCGCCCATGGCCTGACGCCGCAACGGGTGGACGTCTGCGCAGAGGACGGCACGCCGCTGGGCATCGACCTGCTGCCCGACGCCGCGCGTCCATTGAACCCGCGCGCAGGCATCGACCGGCGTCGTGTGCTTGCCGGGTCGTGCGCCGTGCTGCTCATCACGCTGATGGGCCTCTGGCTGCACGATCGTCAGCAACGGCTGCAAGGCATGCGCGCCACGGTGCAAGCCCAGAAAGCCGAGGTGGCGCAGGTCCAGCAGCTGCGTCAGCAACTGACCAACACCCTCGGCGCCGCCGATTACCTGAGCCGGCACAAGGCCGCGCGCCCGACCATGGCCGCGCTGATGAGTGAATTGACCGCCTGCCTGCCCGATGACACCTGGCTGGAGCAGCTCGAAATCGACGCTGACGACGTGTCGTTTTCCGGCCAGAGCGTGCGTGCCAGTGCGCTGATCAGCCGCTTGAAAGACTGCCGCAGCCTCGAAAATCCGCAGTTTCAGGGCGTGATTCAGCCCGACGCCGCCAGCGGCAAAGAACGCTTCGCCTTGCACGCACGCCTGCATCAGGAGGCCGCCGATGGGCCGAACACTGACACCCCGTGAACGTCGCGGCGCTGCATTGATCGTCCTCGCGCTGGTGATCGGCGCAGGCTACTGGCTGCTCATCGACAGCTGGTTCGCCGGCCCGCTGCGGGACATGGGCGAAGAGACCGAGCAGCTCAAGTCTCAACAGCAGCGCTACGCCGGCGTGCTGCAGCAGCGCGAAAGCCTGAACGCAGCGCTGGAAACGGCCGCGCAGGACCCGGCCAGCAGCGCGAGCCTGTTGACCGGCGAAGACCCCAGCGCCGTAGCCGCCGATCTCATGCAGCACGTCGCTGACGTCATCACCGCCCAAGGCGCGAACGGCGCCGGCTGCACGCTCACTCAACGGATGCCGATCACCCCGGAGCAGGACGGCAGCGAGCCGTTTCGCCAGGTCAAGGTCAGCGTCACCCTGGAATGCGCCATCGAGCCGCTGATGGCGGTGTTGCACGGGCTGGAGTATCAGCGGCCGTTGCTGTTCATCGATCACATGAGCGTGCGCCGCGCGAGCAGTGCGCCGGGCAAAGGCGGGGCAGGGCGGTTGGCGGTGCAACTGCTGATTCGCGGCTATTTGCAGCCGGTGGCGGCCAAGGCAACGGCCGATCAATCCGACGCCGCGCAGGCCGCCCCATGATGCGTTCCCCGATAACGGCCGAGCGCGCGCTCATGGCCGTCGCCCTTATCCTGCTGGTGCTGATCGCTCTGGTGCTCAACGGCACCTGGCAGTCGGCGGACTGGCTGCCCGCCGAAGCGAACCATCGCCCGGCCGTCGCACCAAAAACGCCGGTGTTGTCGCCCGTGGCATTGCCCAGTCTGGCCAACGCCTGGCAGACCCCGCTGTTCAGCGTCGACCGCCGCCCGGACCTGCAACAGCCGGCCAATCAAGCAGCGTCCAGCCTGAGCGGACTGACCCTGACCGGCGTGCTGCTCGACGGCACGGTGCAGTTGGCATTCATCAAACCGGCCACCGGCCCGTCGCTGAAAGTCCGCCTCAACGGGCCGTTGCCCAACGGCTGGACCCTACGCGCGATCAGCCCGACGAGTGCCACGTCTGGCATCGGCGAGCGCACCGAAACCCTCACTGTCCGGCGCCTGCGATTGCCTGCGCCGTCGACCTCACCACCGCTTTCCCTTTCCCGTGAAGACCTCCATGAACCTGCCCCGTAATCCTTCCATGCGCCGTGCCCGCAGCACCAAACCCGTCGCGACGCTGCGCTCGCCCTTGCTGTGCCTGGCGGCGGCCGTCGCCTTGAGCGGCTGCACCACCGCGCCGACGACCCTTGAGCCGGACAACGGCATGCTCCGCGAGGCGCTGGACGGAACCGGAAGCCAACGCCGGCCGGTCGACCCGCGCAGCGAACAAATACCGGTCCAGGCACAAGCCAGTCCCGCGGACAGCTCGACGGCGACTACCGGTTCCCGGCAAATCATCAGGGGCACCCAGCGTTTCGTGAAAGCACCGGCGCCAGCCGCCGCAACGCCACGCGCGGCGGAAGGCGACATCGTCTTCAATTTCGCCAACCAGCCCATCGAAGCGGTGGTCAACAGCATCCTCGGCGACATGCTTCACGAGAGCTACACCATTGCCCAAGGGGTGAAGGGCGAAGTGAGTTTCTCCACGTCTCGGCCGGTCAACCCGCAGCAGGCGCTGTCGATTCTGGAGACCCTGCTGTCGTGGACCGACAACGCGATGATTCGCCAGGGCAATCGCTACGTCATCCTTCCGGCCAGCCAGGCGATTGCCGGCAAGCTGGTGCCGGAAATGGCCGTGGCCCAGCCCTCTGCCGGGTTGTCGGCGCGGCTGTTCCCGCTGCGCTACATCTCCGCCACCGAGATGCAGAAGCTGCTCAAGCCGTTCGCCCGGGAGAACGCGTTCCTGCTGGTGGACCCGGCGCGCAATGTGCTGAGTCTGGCGGGCACTGCTGAGGAGCTGGCGAACTATCAGCAGACCATCGACACCTTCGACGTCGACTGGCTCAAGGGCATGTCGGTGGGCGTGTTCGGCCTGCAACGGGCCTCGGTGAGCGAGCTGATGCCGGAGCTGCAAAAGCTGTTCGGCCCGGACAGCGGCATGCCGTTGGCGGGGATGGTGCGTTTTCTGCCGATCGAGCGGACCAACTCGGTCGTGGCGTTTTCGTCCCAGCCCGAGTACCTGAACGAAGTGGGCACCTGGATTCGCACCATCGACGAGGGCGGCGGCAACGAGCCGCAGCTGTACGTGTACGACGTGCGCAACATGAAGGCCACCGACCTGGCGAAATACCTCAAGCAGATCTACGGCACGGGCGCGGTACAAGAGGAGAGCGCGGCGAAGGTCGCGCCGGGTTTGCGCACGCGCTCGATGTCGTCGTTGACGGGGGGCACGTCTGGCGGTCTGGGTTCAGGTAGCGGATTGAGTGGCAGCGCCGGTTTGAACAGCAATGGCCAAGGCGGCATGTCCCAGAACGGGACTCAGAACACAGCGACCTCAGACGACGAGCAGGAGCAAGACGCGGACACCGGCAGCGACAGCGGTTCCGACGACAGTTCGACATCCGGCGCTGCCACCTCGGGCAACGGGCAGAAAGGGCTGGACTCGACCACCCGCATCTCGGCGCAGAAAAGCAGCAACCAACTGCTGGTGCGCACCCGTCCTGCGCAGTGGAAGGAGATCGAAGCGGCGATCAAACGTCTGGACAACGCGCCGCTGCAAGTGCAGATCGAAACGCGGATTCTCGAGGTCAAGCTGACCGGCGAGCTCGATCAGGGGGTTCAGTGGTACCTCGGACGCCTGGCCGGCAATTCCACCAGCACCACGGTCGCCAACACTGCCGGCAGTCAGGGGGCACTGGGCGGAGGCGGTGCCGGGCTGGGTTCGACCGATTCGCTGTTCTATTCCTTTGTCAGCACCAACCTGCAAGTGGCGATTCACGCGCTGGAAACCAACGGCCGCACCCAGGTGCTGTCGGCGCCGTCGCTGGTGGTGATGAACAACGAAAGCGCGCAGATTCAGGTCGGTGACAACATCCCCATCAGCCAGACCACCGTGAACACCGGCACCTCGGACACCACCCTCAGCAGCGTCGAGTATTTGCAGACCGGCGTGATTCTCAACGTCGTCCCGCGCATCAACCCGGGCGGTCTGGTGTACATGGACATTCAGCAGCAGGTCAGCGATGCCGACGACACCGTGACGGTGAACGGCAACCCGCGCATCTCGACGCGCTCGGTGTCGACTCAGGTTGCTGCGCAAAGCGGGCAGACCGTGTTGCTCGGCGGGCTGATCAAGCAGGACAACAGCGAGAGCGTCAGTGCCGTGCCGTATCTGGGTCGGGTGCCCGGGCTGGGCTGGCTGTTCGGCAATCGCAGCAAGTCAAAGGACCGCACCGAGTTGCTGGTGCTGATCACGCCGCGGGTCATCAACAGCAGCAGCCAGGCACACCAGGTCACCGACGATTATCGTCAGCAGATGCAGTTATTAAACGGCTCAGGCGCGCCACAAGCCCTGCGCTAGACGCTCGCGCAGCTGTAACAAAGTTTTCCGGGGTGCGCAGTGTGGGCGCTAATATGGGCGGGAACGCTTGCGAACGGTGGCTCGGAGCTCCCGCTTTCGCCCACTTCCCACACGGGAGCCATCACCGGCCCCAACACGGAAAACCAACAATGATCTTGAGAGTGACTGGGGTGGTGATGGCGATTTTCGCCATTGCCCTGTTGTACATGGGGGCGCAACTGGTGGCCGCCGGCGGCTCGGCGGCGTACTCGATGATTGCCCTCGCGGTATTGGCTTCGGCGGTGCTGCTGATCCTGAAAAGGAAAGCGGCGCTGACGGTGTATGCGCTGCTGATGTGGGGGATACTGATCTGGATCGTCTACGAGGTCGGCTTCGACAAATGGCAGTGGATTCCGCGCGGCGACCTGTTCGCGCTGCTGGGTCTGTGGCTGGCGCTGCCGTGGGTGGTGCGTCCGCTGTACAAGGCGCAGAACCCGGGCGACACGCGCCGCTTCCACCCGTTTCTGGGTGGCACCGTGGGCGTGATGATGCTGATCGTGCTGGCGGTGATGTTCTACGACCCGTACCCGGTGGCGGGCAAGATCGACACCCCGCAGGCAGCGCGCAGCACGGGCGAAGCCGCTAACGATTGGGTCGCCTACGGCGGCACCAACGACGGTCAGCGTTTCTCCAGCCTTGACCAGATCAATGCCGGTAACGTGAAGAAGCTGTCCGTGGCGTGGGAATACCATACCGGCGATCTGCGCGATGCCGCCAAAGACGCCGGCGAGTACACCTTCGAAGCCACGCCGCTGAAGGTCAACAACCGGGTCTATGTCTGCACGGCGCACAACGAAGTGCACGCGCTGAACCCTGAAACCGGCAAGCTGGACTGGAAGTGGGCGCCGGAGAAAAACCGCTCCTACCTGCAGCAGCATCAGACCTGCCGTGGGGTCAGTTACTACGCCCCTGCTGAGACCGCCGCTGCCAGTGCAACGCCGGAGCAGTGCGCCAAACGCATCCTCACCGCCACGACTGACGCGAAGCTGGTAGCCCTCGACGCCGATACTGGCAAACTGTGCAGCGATTTCGGCAACAACGGCGTGGTCGATCTCAGTGCCAACATGGGCGAGATCCGCCCCCACGCGCTGATGCAGACCGCCGCGCCGCTGATTGCCGGTGATCTGGTCATCGTCGGCGGTTCGGTGATGGACAACGGCTACAACGACGGCAACCCGTCGGGGGTGATCCGCGCCTACAACGCCGTAACCGGCACGCTGGTGTGGAATTTCGATCCGGCCAACCCGGCCATGACCCAGCCCATCGCCGTCGATCAGACCTACCCCCAGGACACACCCGTGGCGTGGGGCACCTTGAGCGCCGATATGAAGAACGGTCTGGTGTTTGTGCCGTTCGGCAACGCCTCGCCGGACGAGCTCGGCATCAACCGCGACCCGAACAGCAACACGGAAAAATTCCGCGACACGCTGGTGGCCTTGGACCTGAACACCGGTGCGTTCAAGTGGAAATTCCAGTCCTCGAACAACGATCTCTGGGACCGCGATAACCCGTCGCAGCCGACGCTGATGGACGTGGGCAAGGCGGGCAGCCAGCAACCGGCGCTGCTCCTGCCGACCAAAGTGGGCAACATCTTTGTGCTGAACCGGCTGACCGGCGAACCGATTTTCCCGGTCGATCAGGTCAAGGTGTCGACCCAGGGCGGCGTGCCGGGCGAGCATTTCGCGCCGACCCAGCCGGTGTCGAAGATCAACTTCATCCCGGAACCGCTGAGCGAGAAGTCGATGTGGGGCCTGACGCCGTTCGATCAGATGTCCTGCCGCACGACCTTCAACACGCTGCGCTACGACGGCAATCCATGGACGCCGAGCACCGAGCAGGGCTCGCTGATCTTCCCGGGCAACATCGGGGCGTTCAACTGGGGCTCGGTGGCGGTCGACCCGGATCGGCAGATTCTGATCGCCGCGCCGGTGCGTCTGGCCTACACCTATCACCTGATCAAGCGCACCCCGGAAACCGCCGAGAAACGGCTGTTCACCCAGGACGGCACGCCGTACTGGAACGAGAACTTCAACGGTGACTACGCGATTCGCATCAAGCAGTTCGCTTCGGCGCTGGGCGTGCCGTGCATTGCGCCACCGTGGGGCCGCATGGTCGGCGTTGACCTGACCACCGGCAAAACCGAGTGGATGCGCCGGACCGGCACCACCCAAAACCTCAAGACCTCGTTCCTGCCGGGCCGCTTCCCCATCGGCTTCCCGATGGGCATGGTGGCCCACGGCGGTCCGCTGGTGACGGCGGGCGGTGTGGTGTTCCATGGCGCCACGGCGGACAACTTTATCCGCGCGTACGACATCAACACCGGTGACGTGCTCTGGGAGAAGGAGCTGCCCGCGGGCGGTCAGGCGACGCCTTCGACCTACCTGGGCAGCGACGGCAAACAGTACGTCGTCATCTCGGCCGGCGGGCACGGCTCGCTCGGCACCACGTTGGGTGACAGCGTGATTGCGTTTCGTCTGGATTGATTGACCGACGTGTGAAAAGGCCGTGACGCAGTGGTGCGTCACGGCCTTTTTTGTGATGGCATCCCGCACATTCTTGGGTGCTCACACCGGCCTGTTCCCGGCTGAAGCCGGTCCTACTAGGGATATGCGGTCGTGCTGTAGGACTGGCTTTAGCCGGGAAGGCGCCGGATGTCACACCGCTGAATATGTGCCGCTCACACTAGCGTCTTCCCGGCTGAAGCCGGTCCTACAAAACTGATATTCAGCATCCCCGTCAGCCCTAAAAAACGATATCCCGGTAGAACGCTTTCAGCGTATCAACGAACTCTTCGGACAATTTCGTCCGCACTTGGGCCGGGGCCCACATGACATAGGTGGGGAAGAGGATCTGCGGCACGAACGGGCGGATGACGATGTCGCGATGGCGATAATCCCGGGCCACCAGCGGGTGGGCGAGGGTGATGCCCATACCCAGTGCCACCATCTCGCAATTGATCGCGCTGTACTGCGCCTCCACGGTCATGACCCGTTCCACGCCCGCCTGCTCGAACAGGCCATCGACCAGCGCACGGGTGCCGTCGCCGTGGCACAGCGAAACAAAGGTCTCTCCCTCCAGGTCGGTAAAGGTGATCTCTTTCCGGCTCGCCAATGGATGAGCCGCCGGCAGCACGCACACCGCCGCCACTTCACTGAGCAACTCGATCTGCTGACTGTCGACATCGCCGGGGTGCACCACAATCCCCACGTCGCAGAACTGGGACTTCACCCATTGCTCGACGGTGGGCGAAGAGTTCACGTGCAGGGAAACCGTCAGCTCCGGTCGCGACTCGGTAAACGCCTTCAGCACTCGGGGAATCATGCTCAGCCCGGTCGAAGGCACCGCCGCCACCCGCAAGCGCCCCGTGCCGAGATTGCGGATGTTCTTCGCCGAGAGTTTGAGGCTGTCCAGCCCGACATAGGCGCGCTCGACCTCCTGAAAAAACGCCTGACCCTCCTGGGTCGGAATCAGCCTGACGCCCGCTCGCTTGAACAGGGTCAGCCCGGTGCTGAGTTCCAGTTGGGCTATCAGCCGGCTGATGTTGGGTTGCGAGGTAAACAGCACCTCGGCGGCAGCGGTCATGGAACCCAGGCGCATGACGCTGCGGAAGGCTTCGATCTGTCTCAGGTTCACGGCGCGCTCCATATCAAATATGAATAACTAAGGCGGATATCCGTATTTGACCATATGGAGGGGCGGTCGCAATACTCGAACCAGCCACCCATAGCGCACTTGAAGATGCGCCACCCCGCGATGGATTCGCCGGGAGCATGCACGCTGCATGCACGGCCTCGGTTCACGCCGAAGCGACTGACGCATTGTTCGATCTGCCCCACGCACTTCGGAGATAGTCTGTGAATAGCCTTGACCTTCCCTCAGCAGCACGACCGTTTCGTCCCTTCCATCGCAATGCCGTGGCGATTGCCCTGACGCTCGCAGCAATCAGCAGCACGCCGGCCTTCGCCGAGACCACGCTGTACGTGGCCGGGGTCGGCGGTTCCACCGAGCAGATGTACAAAAACCGCGTCATTCCGGCCTTCGAAAAACAGCACAACGTCAAGGTCGTCTACGTCGCCGGCAACTCCACGGAGACCCTGGCCAAGCTGCAGGCGCAGAAGGGCCGTCAGCAGATCAACGTCGCGATGATGGACGACGGCCCGATGTACCAGGCGTTGCAGATGGGCCTGTGCGAAAAGCTCAGCGACGCGCCGATCTACAAGGACCTTTATCCGTTGGCGCGGCTGAGCCCTGAAGCCACGGGGATTGGCGTGGTGGCCACCGGTATCGGCTACAACGAAGACGCGTTCAAGAAGCGCGGCTGGGCGGCACCGGATTCCTGGGAAAACCTCACCGACCCGCGTTTCAAGCAACTGCTCGGCATGCCGCCGGTGACCAACACCTACGGCCTGCACACGCTGGTGGAAATGGCCCGTCTGAGGGGCGGCGGCGAGAAAAACATCGACCCCGGCTTCAAGGCGCTCAAGGATGAAATCGGCCCCAACGTGCTGGCATGGGTGTCGGCGCCGGGCGAGATGGACGGCATGATGCAGAACGGCGACATCGTCATGGCGGTGTACGGCAGCGGTCGGGCCGTGGCGTTGCAGGGCACCGGCTTCCCGCTGAAATTCATCTACCCGAAGGAAGGCGGCATCGCACTGCAGGTCGCCGCGTGCAGCGTGACCCCCAACGCGCAATCCGACCTGGCCCAGGCGTTCATTCAGTACGTGCTGTCACCTGAAGTGCAGGAAATCCAGGCGCGGGAGAATGGGTTTGCGCCGGTGAACCAGACCGTCAAGCTGCCGGACGACGTCGCCGCGCGGATGCCGTACGGGCCTGAGAAGGTCAACGCGCTGATCAAGGTCGATTGGGAAACCATCAACCAGCAGCGCAGCGAGTGGACCACGCGCTGGAACCGCACCGTCGAGCGATAGCGGTCGATCTACCGATCCCTTTCGCTGATCGACAGTCGCTGATCGACGTAAGCGCCGATCTTCCCCAGCACCCTTCCGGAGACGCAGGTTCGCCTGCGTGGCACGCCCATGGCATTTCTCACCCTTGAAGGCATCGTCAAGACCTACGGCACGTTCAGGGCCATTGACGGTTTGAACCTGGAGGTCCGGCATGGCGAGTTCATCGCTTTGCTCGGCCCGTCCGGGTGCGGCAAGACCACCACGCTGCAATCCATCGCAGGCTTCGTGCAGCCCACCGAAGGCCGGATCGTCCTCGACGGCCGCGACATCACCCACGTGCGGCCCGAGCAGCGCGGGCTGGGCATCGTCTTTCAGAGCTATGCGCTGTTTCCGCACATGACCGTGGCGCAGAACATCAGCTTCGGCCTGGAAATGCGCGGCGTACCCAGGGCCGAGCGCGGCAAGCGCGTCGACGAAGCGCTGGATCTGGTTCGCCTTGCTGGCCTCGGCGAGCGTTACCCGAAAGCCCTGTCAGGCGGGCAGCGCCAGCGGGTGGCGATTGCCCGCGCCCTGGCGATCCGTCCGAACCTGCTGCTGCTCGACGAGCCGATGTCCAACCTCGACGCCAAGCTGCGCGAAGAGATGCACATCGAATTACGGGCGATTCAGCGCGAGCTGGGCATCACCACCATTCTGGTGACCCACGATCAGGTCGAAGCCATGACCATGAGCGACCGCATCGCAGTGATGCAGAAGGGCCGCATCGTGCAGATCGACACCCCCTTCGAAGCCTACGAGCGGCCGCATTCGCCCTTCGCGTCGGCGTTCCTCGGCAAGACCAACGCCTTCGCCGGCGCCGTGCAATTGCGCAACGACCGATGCTGCCACGTGCAGGTCCACGACACGCTGATGCACGTGCCCCACGAAGACCGCGCGCTGGGCAATGACGTCAACGTCTACATTCGCCCGGAGAAAATCCGTCTGGTGGCGCTGGGCAGCGGGCGGTTTTCCGGGCCCGTCCGGCTGCGGGTGTTTCTCGGCAATCTGTGGCTGATGGCGGTGGAAAGTCGCCTGGGCCTGGTGCACATGACCCTGCCAAACCTCGGCACGCCGCCGCCGGAGGAGGGCAGTGAGGTTGGGCTGGACTGGTCGGATGACGACCTGCGCCTGCTGGACCGGGAGGTCACCCATGGCCAGGTATGACGCCGAACGGGTGGGCGTGGCACCGTGGCTGCTGAGCGGGCCGGCATTGCTGGTGTTCATCGCGCTGTTGCTGGCGCCCTTGCTGCTGACCGCCGTGCTGTCATTGAACCTGTTCAGCGACACGGACGGCGTGGTGCCGAGCTACAGCCTTGGTAATTACCTCGAAGTGTTCAAGGACGATTACTTCCACGAGATCTTCCTGCGCACCGGCGGCATGGCCCTGGCGGTCACGGTGTTGTGCGTGCTGTTGGGCATTCCGGAAACCATCATCATTGCGCGCATGGCGCCGCGCTGGCGTTCGCTGTTCCTGCTGGTGGTGTTGGGACCGCTGCTGATCTCCGTGGTGGTGCGGACCTTGGGCTGGGCGATTCTGCTGGGCAATAACGGCCTGATCAATGATGCCCTGCAAGCGCTGGGCATCACTGACCAACCGGTGAAAATGCTGTTTACCCAGGTCGGCGTGGTCATTGCCCTGACCCACGTGTTGGTGCCATTCATGGTCATTGCGGTCTGGGCCACCCTGCAACGGCTGGACCTTCAAGTGGAGTGGGCGGGCCTGTCCCTCGGCGCATCGCGGCTGACGGTGTTCCGCCGGATCATCCTGCCGCAGATCATGCCCGGCGTGCTGTCCGGCTCGATCATCGTCTTCGCCCTGGCCGCGTCGGCCTTCGCCACCCCGGCGATCATCGGCGGCCGACGCCTGAAAGTGGTGGCGACAGCAGCGTATGACGAGTTCCTCGGCACCCTCAACTGGCCCCTCGGCGCGGCCATCGCGATGCTTCTGCTGCTGGCGAATCTGATCATCATTCTGGGTTGCAGCAAACTGGCCGAGCGCCGGTTCAAGCAAGTCTTCGAGTAGGCGACCATGCACAGGAACGGATTTTTCTCGCTGCTGTTCCATTCGCTGTTCGTCACGTTCATCGTCGCGCCGCTGGTGGTGGTGATGGCCATGGCGTTCACCAGCAAGGGCTACCTGTCGCTGCCCACCGAGGGCCTGTCGCTGCGCTGGTTTCGGGCGCTTGCGGACAACCAGGACATGCTCGACGCCTTCGCGCTGTCGATCAAACTCGGCCTGGCGTCGGCGACCATTGCCGCCTTGCTGGCGATACCGGCGGCACTGGCCATCAGCCGTTATGACTTTCCCGGCCGAGGCGCGGTAACCGGGTTTCTGCTGTCGCCGCTGATGATTCCCTCGGTGGTGCTCGGCATCGCGTTCCTTCGCTTCTTTTCCCTGGCGCAGATCGGCGGCTCGTTTTGGGCGCTGACCCTGACCCACGTGATTGTCGTGCTGCCCTATGCGCTGCGCCTGACGCTGGCCTCGACCATCGGCCTTGAGCGGGACATCGAGCACGCCGCGCTGTCCCTCGGTGCCAGTCGCTGGACGGCGTTCTACCGGGTGGTGCTGCCGCGGATTCGCACCGGTGTGGTCGGCGGCTGGATGCTCGCGTTCATCCAGAGCTTCGACGAACTGACCATGACCGTGTTCGTCGCCACCCCCGGTACTACGACGCTGCCGGTGGCGATGTACAACCAGATTTCCCAGACCATCGACCCGTTGATCACGGCGGTGTCGACGGTGCTGATCGTCGGCACCTTGCTGCTGATGCTGATATTGGACCGAATGGTCGGATTGGACCGGGTCTTGATTGGAGAAGGCAAATGAGCCAGGGCACACAGAGCGTCATTCACTCGGACGTGATCGTCATCGGCGGCGGGCTGGTGGGGACGGCAGTCGCTTACGGCCTGGCCCGCAGCGGCGCCGACACCGTGGTGCTGGACCAGGGTGACGATGCGTTTCGCGCCTCCCGGGGCAATTTCGGGCTGGTCTGGGTTCAGGGCAAGGGCCACGATTTGCCGGACTATTCGCGCTGGACGCGTTCCTCGGCGAGCCGTTGGCCGGACTTCGCCCGGGCGCTGATGACCGACAGCGGGGTGGACGTGCAGCTCCGTCAGCCCGGCGGCTTCCACATGTGCTTCAGCGATGAGGAGCTGATCGAGCGGCAATCGCGTCTGCAAACCCTGCAGGACGCCCTCGGCGACTACCCCTTTCAGATGCTCGACGCCGCCGACCTCAAGGCGCGCTTGCCCTTGATCGGCCCGTCCGTGGTGGGCGCCAGTTACACGCCCCAGGACGGTCACGTCAATCCGCTGAAACTGCTACGCGCGCTGCACACCTCGGCCCAGGCCAAAGGCGCGCGGTTTTACGGCGGCATTCAGGTGGATCGCATCGACGGTGCAACCGGTGAGTTTTGCGTCACTGCCGGCACTCAACGCTTCATCGCGCCACGGGTGGTGCTGGCGGCCGGGCTGGGCAATCCGGGGCTGGCCCGCCAAGTGGGGCTGCATGCACCGGTGGCGCCGAACCGCGGCCAGGTGCTGGTCAGCGAGCGGGTCCGGCCGTTTCTTGATCACCCGACGGTCCACGTTCGGCAGACCGACGAAGGCACCGTGCAACTGGGCGACTCAATGGAAGAGGTGGGGTTCGACGACAGCACCTCCACCCACGTGCTTGAAGCCATTGCTCGACGCGGTGTCGCGACCTTCCCATTGCTGCGTGAGGTGCGGCTGATTCGGGCCTGGGCGGCGCTGCGCGTCCTGAGCCCCGATGGATTTCCCATTTATCAGCAATCGGCCAGCCACCCGGGCGCCTTCGTGGTGACCTGCCACAGCGGCGTGACCCTGGCCGCCGCCCATGCCCTGCGCATCGCGCCGTGGGTGATGGGCGGTGCCATGCCTGACGAGCTCGGCGCATTCGCCGGCGAGCGTTTCCTGACTGACAAGGTGTTTTCCCATGCGCACTGATCCGCTGTTTCAACCGGTCATGAGTGAAGTCAGGTCGACGCGGACTGTCAGCCTCAGCTTCAACGATCAAACCCTCGAGGTGCCAGCGGGCATTAGCGTGGCAGCGGCACTGCTGATGTCCGGGATCAACCGTTTTCGCGCGACGCCTGTGAGCGAATCGCCTCGGGCGCCGTATTGCATGATGGGCGTGTGCTTCGAGTGCCTGGTGGACATCGACGGCGTGCCCAACCGCCAGAGTTGCCTGATCGAAGTGGCGGACGGCATGCGCATCCGCTCCCAGGAAGGCGCGCGGGACCTGATTTTCCAGCCCGGCGATGTGCAGAACGCCGATGTGCAAACCGCCAGTGTGCAGACCGTCGAGGTGCAGTCATGAACGATCTTTTTGGCGGTGTCGTCGACGCTGTGGACGTGGTCGTCGTGGGCGCAGGTGCCGCCGGCATGGCAGGCGCGGTGGCCCTGGCCGGGCTCGGTTTGCAGGTGGTGTTGCTCGACGAGCAGGGCAGTCCGGGCGGGCAGATTTATCGCGGCATCACCCTCGCGCCCCTGTCGCGAAGGGATCTCCTCGGCGCGGATTACGCCCATGGCAACGTGTTGGCCCAGGCCCTGGCGTCGTCATCGGTGCGTTATGAAAAAGGCGCGGCGGTCTGGCAGGTGACGCGGGATCATCAGGTCAGCTACCTGCGCGACGGACGCTTGCACACGCTTCAGGCCAAGGCCGTTCTGCTCGCCACTGGTGCCATGGAGCGGCCGTTTCCCATTCCGGGCTGGACATTGCCCGGTGTCATGAGCGCGGGCGCCGCGCAGATTCTGCTGAAGAGTGCCGGTCTCGCGCCGACCGAGCCGGTAGTGCTGGCCGGCTGTGGCCCGCTGCTGTACCTGCTGGGCTGGCAATACCTGCGCGCGGGCGTGCCGATCAAGGCCTTGGTCGACACCACTCGGCCGGAAGATTACTGGCGGGCGCGGCGTCATCTGTTCGCGGCGCTGCGCGCCTGGCCGTACCTGCGCAAGGGCCTGGAGTTGATGCGCAGCCTGCGCAGCGCCCGCATCCCGCACCACACCGGCGCCGAGCAATTGGCGATCGAGGGTGAGGACGCCGCCACGGCGTTGACCTTCACCGTGGCCGGCAAGGCTCAGCGGATCGACGCGCGCTGCGTGCTGTTGCATCAGGGCGTAGTCCCGAACATTCAATTCAGTCAGTCGTTGCGCGCACGCCATGTCTGGGACGTCGATCAGTTGTGCTTCAGCCCGGTGGTCGACCCGTGGGGTGAGCTGGACGTGCCGGGGATGTTCGTCGCCGGTGACGGGGCCGGCATCGGCGGTGCCCAGGCCGCGGCCCTGCAGGGTGAGTTGGCGGCGCTGGGCATTGCGCAACGGCTGGGCAGGTTCGATACAGGTCAGCGTGATGAACGGGCAGGGCCGCTGCGTGAAAAGCTGGCGCTGAACCTGCGCATTCGGCCGTTTCTCGATGCGCTCTATCAGCCGAAGGAAGCGAACCGCATCCCCGCCGATGAGGTCATCGTCTGCCGCTGCGAGGAAG
Source organism: Pseudomonas sp. GW821-FHT02H06 (assembly GCF_059421525.1). NCBI lineage: Bacteria > Pseudomonadati > Pseudomonadota > Gammaproteobacteria > Pseudomonadales > Pseudomonadaceae > Pseudomonas > Pseudomonas sp. GW821-FHT02H06. The sequence goes on along the minus strand of NZ_JBWKVD010000002.1, from coordinate 549,991 downwards.
TCACGGCGGGGGACCTGCGCAAATTCGTCGCCCTGGGCTGCGCCGGCCCCAATCAAGCCAAATCCTTCGGCCGCTGTGGCATGGGGCCTTGTCAGGGGCGGATGTGCGGGCTGACGGTCACCGAAGTGATCGCCAAGGCCCGCGGCGTGTCGGCGGCAGAAGTCGGTTACTACCGCATTCGCCCGCCGATCAAGCCCATCACCCTGGGAGAGCTGGCCGGTGAGTGAGGCACGGGCAAGGCACAGCGACGTGCTGGTGATAGGCGGCGGCATTCAAGGTCTGAGCACTGCGTTGCACTTGGCTCAGCGCGGCGTCGAGGTCACAGTGCTGGAGGCTGATTACTGCGGCCGCCATGCGTCCGGGGTCAACGCGGGCGGGGTGCGCACCCTCGGCCGTCACGATGCGGAAATTCCCCTAGCGCTGTCGTCGCGCGCTCTGTGGCATGACCTGGCGCGGACACTGGGGGATGACGGCGGCTTCGTGCCCAGCGGCCAGCTCAAACTCGCAGAAACCGCCGCCGAACTCGACGAATGCCGACGGCGGGTCGAACACTTGCAGCGCCTGGGTTTCACCCATGAAGTGCTGATCGACGCTCAACAGGTGTTCGAGATCATTCCTACGGTTGCCCGGCATGTGGTGGGCGGCATCTGGGTCAAGGATGACGGCTATGCCATTCCCTACAGAACGGTGACGAGCTTTCGGCTGGCGGCAGAGAAACTCGGAGTGAAGGTGCTTGAAATGACACCGGCCCAACGCATCGAGCAACGTGGCAGTGAGTGGCAGGTCACCACGCCCGCCGGGGTGTTCAGCGCCGGGCATCTGGTGATCACCGCCGGGGCCTGGGCGCGGGAGTTGGCCGACCAAGTCGGCGAATCGGTGCCGGCCCATCCCGAAGGCCTGATGCTGATGGTGACCCACCGCGTCGCGCCGTTTTGCGCGCCGGTGCTGGGAGCAACCGGTCGCTCGCTGTCATTTAAGCAGTTCGCCAATGGCACGGTGGTGATCGGCGGCAAACTGATTGGCAGCGTGGATTTCCCGGCGCGCCACGGCGAAGTGGACCTGGCACGCCTTGGCATCAGCGCGAGGACCGTCACCGACCTGTTTCCCCATCTCAAGCACCTGGGCGTCAATCGCGTCTGGGCCGGCGTCGAAGCGTTTACCGCGGATGATTTGCCGGTGATCGGCGCGAGCCGCAAGGCCAGCCATCTCAGTTATTCCTTCGGCTTCTGCGGCAGCGGTTTCCAGATGGGCCCCGGCACCGGCAAGCGCCTGGCGCAGCAGATCCTCGGCGAGCATTCGGACATTTCGCTGGAGGCGTTCGACATCGGCCGGTTTGATGACGCCCGTTGTAAAACGCCACATTTCGATATTCCGAGCGGCGCCTCTTTAGTCGCTCGATAACCCTTAATACCCTCCCTCCCATCAGGAGTTCACATGCTGGAAATCAATCGCATCGAAACAAACCAACGCATGAGCCGCGTCGTGCAGTGCAACGGCTTTACCTTCCTCGGCGGCCAGACCGCAACTGATCGCACGTTGGACATCAAGGGGCAAACGGCGCAAGTGCTGGAGAAGATCGACAACTACCTGGCCAAGGCCGGCCTCGATAAAACACGGATTCTCACCGCGCAGGTCTGGCTGTCGGATATCGCGGCAAATTTCGCCGGCATGAATGAAGTGTGGGACGCCTGGGCGCCGGAGGGGCACGCACCCGCGCGGGCCACCGTGGAATCACGCCTGGCGGCGCCGGATTTGCTGGTGGAAATCACAGTGGTGGCGGCGGGCTGAATCAGCCGGCTATGTAAATGCACTGCGCCGGGCGGGGTTTACCCCTGACCCGGCGTTGTCGCTCAAGGGCGGACAGACGCTTCGGCGGAGTTGGTCACCAGGTGATTCTGGGTCGCGCGGCGCTGCTGGGTGATCAGCACCTGGGGCACCGATGAACAGCGGTATTTGATGCCCTTTCTGGTCGGCATCACGGCAACGCTCTCCATGCATTCTGCGCGGGTCGAATACGCCGTCGGCTGGCTCTCGTCCAGACATCCTTCCCCACCGGAACACATAGTCATTACAACCACAAAGATGCTCTTCATTGCTCTCATTCCTTTTTGGCAAATCACGGCGCGGGACAGCGGGTGTGCGGCGATTTTGAGGGGAGGGGATGGCAGAAGGCAATGCGGCGGAGATGCATTTCGTCGGGAATATGACGCTTTTAGGCGTCGTGTTGATTTAGGTGTCGTTTGGCAGTCGGTAATTTGACGCCATCCTTTTTAAAGGGGTTTGCTTTACTCAAGTCTGGCGTCAATTCAATGCGCTGGCGTGGGTCTCCAGAACCGTTTTAGAGACCGGAATCTGGCTCGGACTCAACCACGCGCAACCAGTCCCAGCGTGCCTGATAGTCCTGCGCCTTTTTGCGGAACTGCGCCGGTTGCGGGAAGTTCGGGTTCATACGCAAAACCCCCGGTTCGAGCTCATCCAGGCCATGGGGCGCGTAGAGCTCGCCCGTGTCGATGTGCAATCCGACGCAGGTCGAGCAGATGAGGAAGCGGTCAATGCCTTCTTTCGCGGACTGGAGCGGCGGGTAGTCAGTGCCAAACCGGTCTGCAAACCACAGGTGCACGCGCGCCTGATTGCGCAGCTCCACTTTGACGTCCAGATCCTGAAAAAGCGCCTGCGCCGCGACAATGACGCGGTTCTCTGCCTCCCATGAGAGGTCCTCATCGAAATAGAACACGTCGTAATCATTCACGCCCCATTCGGCGGGACGGTCGGATAGCCGATTCCAGACCGCCTGAAACAGGCAGCCTGCGGTGAGCAGGGTCTGGTTGAGCCCCAGGGACGGCAGCCGCTCGACCAGTTGGGCGTTGATCGGGTTGGAGAGGGCGATATCGATGAGGCCGGAGGCAGTCAGTGTCATGTGGAGTTCCTGGGTGGGGCAGCTTTGGCAGCGAGCTCTGCTTGAAAAAACCGATCAGGGCGAGTCTGCGCGGGTGAATCTACCGCTGCTGTTTGCCTGCTCAAGCAGCGGCAGAACATCCTCCAATGCATTCACGGTAGTGACGGGCGCCGCTTCCGACTGCGGCCAGGGGTGAAACCCGCTTAACCACACTGCCTTCATGCCAGCGGATTCAGCGCCTTTGACGTCGTTGATCGGATGATCGCCCACGTACATGCATTCGCCTGCATCGAGCCCCAGCAGTTGAGCCGCCTGCAGAAAAATCCGCGGATCGGGTTTTCGCCAGCCTGCTGCCTCGGAGCTCACCAGATGCGTGACGTGCCGTGCAAAGGGGAGGCGAGCGACTGTGCGCTCGCGTGATCGCTGGGTGCCGTTGGAAATGATACCGACGGTGATGCCGTGTCCCAGCAGCGTGTCGATCAGCGTCCGAGCGCCCGGCATCTCGACGGTTTGCGCCGGGAACAGCTCGACCCAATGCGCTGCCAGCTCTGCCACGTCCACCGGTAGCCGCCATTGCAGGCGTTCAACCAGCGCTGATGCGACAGCCATTCTGATAGTGGGGTGAGGACTGTCCGCTGATAGATAACCGCCGTTGTCCTGAGCTGCAATCAGGTCGGCGATCAGCGCAAGATCATGGCTGCCAAGGTGCGATGCATACTCGCGCACAAACACTTCCGCGTAGGCATCGATGCTTTGCCGGCGATGGACCAGCGTGTTGTCGAGGTCGAACAAAACGGCGCGGATGTGCATGGGTGGTTCAACTCAAAATGTTGGACTCAAAGCGTCTGATTTATCGATCTTGCCCCCGCCTTGCGGCGCTGAGATACCTCGTATGACTAAATCCGCCTCCTTTGAACAGCACATTCTCTGGGGAGTATCAGATGCTCATTGTCTTGGCTGGTCTTCCCGGTGTCGATAAGACGACCTTCGCCAAGTGTCTGGCCGCAACGCCGGGGAGCTTCTATGCGAGGCCCGGCGTTGTCGCGAAAGGCAAGCATCCTGCGCCGTAACGCGATAGTCATAAACCAGACGGAAGGCAGGGCGGGTAACTCAAGTTGTGACGCGCTGGGCAGATAACCGTGATGTCAGTTACATACGCAACATTGTTCAAGGATCGAACCCATGACCCAGCGTCAATCCAGCCCCATTTCCGTTCTCCGCTCTCGGCGCTTTCTCGGGTTCACCCTCGTTCCGGTCGTGCCCGCCGTGGCCTGGATACTGTTCCAATCAACCTCTCTCCCCAACCTCATCGCGTGCGCGGCACTGGTTCTGATCGGCCTCGGCGCGGGGGTGTGGAGTGCTGTTTCCCAACGTGACGTGGTGCTGCGAGCCACTGCCCGGGCACAAGCGGAGCAGTCAGAGGCGGATGCGGCGAGCCACAGCGTGGCCTCGCGGGTACAACTCGATGAGGTGTTGCTGGGCGCCATGCCGATCTGGGCCCGGCAGGTGGAAAGCTCACGGCATCAGACCGAAGAAGCGATTGTGAATCTGACCAATCGCTTCATCGGAATCGCAGCGCGGTTGCAGGAAACGGTTCAGGCTTCCCAGCGCGCCGCCGGCGAACTCGACGGGCAAACCGCGGACGGGGCGCTTGAAGTGCTGTCCCTCAGCGAAAGCGATTTGAGCCAGGTGATCAACTCGCTCAAAGCCGCTCAAACCAGCCGTGACCAGACCTTGGCCCAAGTACGCGGTCTCACCGCGTATACCGGCGAACTGCGCACCATGGCCGCCGACGTGGCGGCGATTGCCGCGCAGACCAACCTGCTGGCACTCAACGCCGCCATTGAAGCGGCCCGTGCGGGTGAAGCCGGTCGCGGCTTTGCCGTGGTGGCCGACGCGGTGCGCAGCCTGTCGAGCAAATCCAGCGAGACCGGCCAGCAGATGTCGGCCAAGGTCGACATCATCAATAACGGCATCACCCAATTGGTGCACGCCGCCTCCAGCAGCGCCGATCAGGACAGTCAATCGGTGGCCGCGTCAGAGAACAGTATTCAAGTCGTCCTCGAACGTTTTCATAACATCACCGGCCGCCTGGCCGAATCCGCGGACCTGCTCAAGCAGGAAAGCCGGGGCATTGGTGACGAGATGACCGAGGTGCTGGTCGACCTGCAATTCCAGGACCGTGTGAGCCAGATCCTCAGCCACGTGCGCGACAACATGGACGACTTGCATGGCCACCTGCTCCAGGCCAGCGAGACCCCGGAGCAGGCGAAGTCCATCGATGCCCGCCAGTGGTTGGCGCGCATGGACGCCACTTACGCCACTGACGAGCAGCGGCGCACCCACCGTGGAGAGACGCCCGTGCAGCAGAACTCTCAAGACATCACCTTCTTTTAGGAGCCCCCTCATGGCGAAGAATGTATTAGTGGTCGACGACTCCAGCAGCGTGCGGCAAGTGGTAGGCATTGCCTTGAAAAGCGCCGGTTACGACGTGATCGAGGCGTGCGACGGCAAGGATGCGCTGGGCAAGCTCACCGGGCAGAAAGTGCACCTGATCATCAGCGACGTGAACATGCCCAACATGGACGGCATCACCTTCGTCAAGGAGGTCAAGAAACTGGCCAGCTACAAGTTCACCCCGATCATCATGCTGACCACCGAATCCCAGGAGTCGAAGAAGGCCGAGGGCCAGGCGGCGGGTGCCAAGGCGTGGGTGGTCAAGCCGTTCCAGCCCGCGCAGATGCTGGCAGCGGTGTCGAAACTCATCCTGCCCTGAATCCTTGCGCGAGGGAGTCTGCGATGCCGATCACCATCGAAACACTCGACGACAGCACCTGCGTCAGCATTGACGGCGAGCTCACGATCTACTCCGTCGCCGAACTGGCGGGCGCGCTATTGCCGCAGATGGGTGGGGCGCCACGCCTGAAGCTCGACCTCTCGCAGGTCACCGAAATGGATGGAGCGGGGCTGCAGTTGCTCGCGGTCATCCAGCGTGAAGCCAACAACGCCGGCACCGCGTTAAGCGTCACCGGCCAGAGCGTGGCGGTCACGCAGGCCCTTGAGCTGTGTCGCAAAGCGGCCTCATAGCCAGCGCCCGCCACGCCAGTCTCAGCCACGTTCATTGCACGTTCATTGATAGACAAGGAAGGTCCAGGTGAGCATCAATCTCGACCAGGCATTGCAGACATTCATTGTCGAGGCGCACGAACTGCTGCAGGTCATGGAGCAATCCCTGCTGCAGTTGGAAACGGAGCCCGCTGACCAGGATGCCATCGGCGCGATTTTTCGTGCCGCGCACACCATCAAGGGTTCCGCCGGTCTGTTCGGCCTGAACCCCGTCGTCAGCTTCACGCACATCGTCGAGGACGTACTCGACCGTCTGCGCGACGGCAGTGTGGCAGTCGACACCGGGCTGATCGCGGTGCTCCTCAAGTGCGGCGATCATATGCTGGAGTTGATCAATGTCGTCGCCAGCCGTGGCGAAACGCTCCAGCCTGCGGCCCTGGAGCGTGAAGCAGCATTGCGCGAGGCGTTGAGCGCCTATCAGGCCCCGCACAGTACCCCCGACACCGGCGTTCAAAACACCGAAACCGGCTCTGCCGACACGTCAGCCGAGGTGCTCTGGCATATCTCCCTGCGCTTCGGTGTGGACGTGTTTCGCAATGGCATGGACCCGCTGTCGTTCCTGCGCTACCTGGAAACCCTGGGGCACATAACCCAAGTCACGACCCTCACCGACACTATTCCGGCACTGGACAGCTGGGACCCGGAAAGCTGCTACTTGGGATTCGAGATTGAGCTGCGCTCAACGGCCAGCCACGCCACCCTCAACGAAGTCTTCGACTTTGTGCGTGACGACTGTGAAGTGCGCATCCAGGCCATCGATGAGGCGTCACTCGGTGCGGTGTCCATCGGCAGCGAACTGGTTGCCCAGGCAGAGCAGGGCCCATTGACGGCTTCGGTGCAGCGGTTACCGGCGGCCAGTGAGCCGAAAGCCCGGGACGGCAACTACGTGCGCGTCAATGCGGACAAGCTCGACGAGCTGATTAACCTGGTCGGCGAACTGGTGATCGCGAGCGCCGGTGCCAGCCTGTTGGCACGTTCCTGTCAGAACGACCCGCTGCAAGAGGCGACCTCGACGGTTTCAGGACTGGTGGAGGAGATTCTTGATGGCGCACTGCACCTGCGCATGATCCCCATCGGCGACACGTTCAACCGCTTCCGCCGCGTGGTGCGCGACATCAGCCAGGAGCTGGGCAAGGACATCGAGTTGACCATCAGCGGTGCAGAAACCGAACTGGACAAGACCGTTGTCGAGAAAATCGGCGACCCATTGATGCACCTGCTGCGCAACGCCATGGACCACGGCATCGAAAGCGCCGATGCCCGGCGCGCTGCCGGCAAGGCGGGGAAGGGCCATCTGAGCCTCAACGCCTACCACGACTCGGGCAGCATCGTCATCGAAATCGCCGACGACGGCAACGGACTCAACCGCGAACGGATCCTGGAGAAAGCTCAAGAGCGCGGTTTGGTGGCCAGCGGCGCGGTGCTTTCTGATCAGGAGATCTACAACCTGATCTTCGAACCGGGTTTCTCTACCGCCGAGGCGGTGACCAATCTGTCGGGCCGTGGCGTGGGCATGGACGTGGTCAAGCGCAACATCACCTTGCTGCGCGGCACTGTCGATCTGGACAGTCGCCCGGGCGAAGGCACCGTGGTGCGCATTCGCTTGCCGCTGACTCTGGCGATCATCAACGGTTTTCTGGTCGGCATCGATACATCCACCTACGTGATTCCGCTGGACATGGTTCAGGAATGCATCGAACTGGACGAACACCAGCGTCAGTCGAGCCGCGACCAGGGTTACCTGGATTTGCGTGGCGAGGTGTTGCCGCTGGTGGACCTGCGCGAGCACTTCAGCCACGAAGGCAGCGCCGGCCGACGCCAGAATGTGGTGGTAGTCCGCTACGCCGAGCACAAGGCCGGGCTGGTCGTTGACGACCTGCTCGGTGAGTTCCAGACCGTGATCAAACCGTTGGGCAAGTTGTTTGGCGCACTGCGCGGCATCAGCGGCTCCACCATATTGGGCAGTGGCGCGGTGGCCCTGATCCTCGACATACCGGCCTTGCTCAACCAAATCGTACAACTGGAAGCCCGCACGACTCAGGCGGCTTATTCGCCAACCGTCGTCGCCCGCTGACGTATTCGCAACACCCTGGAGGCTCCACGATGAAATGGTTTTACGATCTCAAAATATCCACCAAGTTGATCAGCTCCTTCCTGGTGGTCCTGGCACTCACCGCGGCGATGGGCGTCTTTGCCATTCATCAGCTGGGGGCCGTGAACCAGGCGGCCCAGGACATCCGGGGTAACTGGATGCCTTCCATGCGTGCAGCGGCAGGCATGCGTTTTTTTGCCGCCAACTATCGCTTGAAAGAGTACCGCTTCATAACGACCGACGTCGCTGAAGAGAAGGCTCAGGCTGAGCGGGAAGCCGCCGAGTCCCGCCAGCAGTTCGAAACCCGCGTGGGCACCTATGAGCAGTTGCTGTCGAACGACGAAGATCGTCAGCTTCTGGCCGCTGCGAAAAGCGCATGGGCCGCCTACCTGGCAACTAGCAATCAGGTGCTTGAACTGTCCCGGCAGAACCAGGAAGACCGGGCACGCGTCTTGCTGAGGGGCGAGTCCAAAACGCGCTTTGATGACGTGACCAACCGCCTGCAAAAAATGGTCGAGCTCAATGACGGCGGCGCAACGGCTGCCGGTGACAAGGGCTCGGCGCTGTATGAAAGCGCGCGCCTTGCGATCATCGTGGCGCTGGTGGCGGCGTTATTGATCGGCCTGGGCCTGGCCGTGTTTATCGCGCGGATCATTTCGCGTCCGCTGAGACAAGCCGCCACCGCCGCCGAGCAGCTGGCCGAAGGCAATCTCAGTGCACCTATCGCACCGGGGACGAAGGATGAAACCGGCATGGTGCTCAACGCCATGCGCAACATGGTCGGCAAGCTGGGACACATCATCGGTGAAGTGCGCAACGCCGCCGATAACCTGGCCAGCGCCTCCGAGCAGGTCAGTGCCACCGCGCAATCGATGAGCCAGGCGACCAGTGAACAGGCCGCCAGCGTCGAGGAAACCAGTGCCTCGATCGAGCAGATGAGCGCCAGCATCAACCAGAACACCGAAAATGCCAAAGTGACCGATGGCATGGCCAGCAAAGCCGCCAAGGAAGCCACCGAGGGCGGCGATTCGGTGCAACAGACCGTCGTGGCGATGAAAAAAATCGCCCAGCGCATCAGCATCATCGATGACATCGCCTACCAGACCAACCTGTTGGCCCTCAACGCCGCCATCGAGGCCGCTCGGGCCGGTGAGCATGGCAAAGGCTTCGCGGTGGTAGCGGCCGAGGTGCGCAAACTGGCCGAACGCAGTCAGGTGGCTGCCCAGGAAATCGGCGAGCTGTCTTCCAGCAGCGTGGACATGGCCGAGAAGGCCGGCAAGTTGCTCGGTGAGATGGTGCCGTCCATCAACAAGACCAGCGACCTGGTGCAGGAAATCAGCGCGGCCTCCGAAGAGCAGGCCGCCGGTGTCGCGCAGATCAACACGGCGATGACCCAGCTCAACCAGGTGACCCAGCAGAACGCGTCGAGCAGCGAGGAGCTGGCCGCCACCGCCGAAGAAATGAGCAGTCAGGCCGAACAGCTGCAACAGGCCATGAGTTTCTTCGTGCTGGATTCAACGCCACGGCCCGCCGCTCAAAGCAACAGCGTGGACAACTCCGGCAGCAAGCCGGGCCATCAGCCGCCTCGGGTCAAACCGCAGCCGCCGCGCAAAGCGTTCGCGTACAGCATGGCCAGTGCCCCGGACGAATCGGAATTCACCCGCTTCTGATCACACGAATCGATGCGGGCCTACACGGAGAACGACATGGGCGCAGTGACGACCACTCGGCAAACCGCAGTTGCGGTGGATGAGGACGCGCAGTACCTGACCTTCATGCTCGGCGGCGAAATGTTTGCCATCGGCATTCTGGGGATCAAGGAAATTATTGAATACGGCAGCCTGACCGTGGTGCCCATGATGCCCGCCTTCGTGCGCGGGGTAATCAACCTGCGCGGTGCGGTGGTGCCGGTGGTCGATCTGTCGGCGCGCTTCGGCCGGGCGAACTCCGCGATCACTCGGCGCTCCTGCGTCATCATCATTGAGGCGAGCACCGAGGAGGGGCAGGCGCAGGACATCGGCTTGCTCGTCGACACCGTGTCTGCCGTGCAGGAGATTCCGGCCACACAGATCGAGCCGCCGCCCAGCTTCGGCGCACGGATTCGATCGGATTTCATTAGCGGCATGGCCAAGGTCGATGGCAAGTTCGTGATTGTGCTGGACGTGGACAACGTGCTGTCCATCGATGAAATGTCCAGCCTTGCCGAAGCCGGTCAGGCACCGTCCCTTGATCTCGACCCGCGTTGAGGCCCGAACATGGCAGACACCGCTTCCATTGATGATCGTGAGTTCGGTCAGTTCCAGAGCTGGCTGTACCGTGCGGCCGGCATCAACCTGTCGCCCGCCAAGAAAGCGCTGGTGGCAGGGCGCCTGTTCAAGCGCCTCAAGCATTACGAGCTGCAGAGTTATGGCGAGTATTTCAAGCTGATCATGAATGACCAGCGCAAGGGCGAGCTGCAAGTTGCCCTGGATTTGCTGACCACCAACGAGACCTATTTCTTTCGCGAGCCCAAGCACTTCGACTTTTTGCGTCAGCAGGTGCTGCCCAAGGCTCCGCCGGGCAAGGTGTTTCGGGTATGGAGCGCGGCCAGTTCCTCGGGCGAGGAGCCCTACAGCCTTGCGATGACTCTGGCGGAAGGCCTGGGAACCACGCCCTGGGAAGTGGTGGGTTCGGACATCAGTACTCAAGTGCTGGCCAAGGCGCGCAGCGGCCATTACGCCATGGGGCGTGCCGAGACGTTGCCTCAGCCGCTGCTGATCAAGTATTGCCTGAAGGGCATCGGCCGCCAGGAAGGGACCTTCCTGATCGACAAAACCCTGCGTAGCCGCGTCAACTTTGTCCAGGTCAACCTCAACGAAGCGCTGCCGGCGCTCGGTGAATTCGAGGTGATCTTCCTGCGCAATGTGATGATTTACTTCGACCAGCCGACCAAGGCCCAGGTCGTCGCACGCATGCTGCCGCTACTCAAGCCCGGTGGCTACTTGATCATCAGTCACTCTGAAAGCCTCCACGGTGTTAATGACACCCTGAAGCTGGTGGCGCCCTCGATTTACCGCAAGCCATGAAAATGCCCGTCGGCGCCGCCGAAGTGGTATTGGTCCCGGGTCAGGTCAGTTTCGCGACGCGTCCGACGCGCTTGCGCACACTGCTCGGTTCCTGCGTGGCGATCACGTTCTGGCACCCGCAACGGCTGATCGGCGGCATGTGTCACTTCATGCTGCCTGGCCGCCTGCGCCACGATCAGCCGCTGGACGGCCGATATGGCGATGAGGCGCTGGAGTTGCTGCTTCGACACGTCCTCATCAACGGGACGCAGGTTGAGGATTACCAGATCAAGCTGTTCGGCGGCGGCAGAATGTTTCCCGATCAGCAGCGCGACCCGCGCACGCAGGACGTCGCCAGTATGAATATTCGCGCGGCGCTGGCCCTGGCAGAGCGTTACCACCTGCACCTGACTGCTCAGGACATGGGCAGCACCGGTCACCGCACGATCATGTTCGACGTGTGGAACGGCAACGTCTGGGTTCGGCACCAACCAATGGGAACACTTCAACAAGATGCCTACCAAAAAAATCAGCGTACTGCTGGTCGATGACTCGGCCGTGGTGCGTCAGGTGCTGATGGCCATTCTCAGCGACACGCCGGATATCCACGTCATGGGTGCCGCGTCCGACCCGATTTTCGCCATGGACAAGCTCGCCCGGGAATGGCCCGATGTGATCGTGCTGGACGTGGAAATGCCGCGGATGGACGGGATCACCTTTCTCAAGAAAATCATGAGCGAGCGGCCGACGCCGGTGGTCATCTGTTCCTCGCTGACCCACAAAGGCGCGGAAACCTCCCTGCAGGCGTTGTCGGCAGGCGCAGTGGAAATCATCACCAAACCCACGACCGGGTTGAAAAATTTCCTGATCGAATCGGCGGCCGAGCTGGTGGCCGCGATACGCGCTGCCGCCAACTCCAACGTCAGGAACCTGGGAAAGCGCAGCGCCAGCCCGGCGCCGTTACCAGTTCCGGCCGGCAAGTTGACTGCAGATGCGATCCTGCCTGCCGCCAGTGGCCACGCCATGGCACAGACCACTGAGCGCATCGTCGCCATCGGCACCTCCACGGGCGGAACCCAGGCGCTGGAAGCGGTGCTCAAGGCGCTGCCGAGGGTGTGTCCAGGCATTGTGATCGTGCAGCACATGCCGGAGAAGTTCACCGCCTCGTTTGCCGAGCGCCTCAACAGCATCTGTTCGATCGAGGTGCGCGAAGCGCGCAACAACGACCGCATCCTCCCAGGACTGGCCTTGATCGCCCCCGGGGGCAAGCACCTGATGGTCAACCGCAGTGGCGCTTATTATCACGCCCAGGTGATTGACGGGCCGCAGGTGAACCGGCATCGGCCTTCAGTGGATGTGCTGTTTCGGTCGGTGGCCAAGTTCGCCGGCAAGAACGCTACCGGGATCATCATGACCGGCATGGGCGATGACGGCGCGCGCGGTCTCAAGGAGATGCTCGACGCCGGCGCCGCCACCGTGGCCCAGGATGAAGCGAGCTGCGTGGTGTTCGGCATGCCCAAGGAGGCCATCAAGCTCAACGCTGCCCAGCGGATCATGCCGCTGGAGCATATTCATCAGGCAATCCTCAACAGTTAGCCTGACCGCTGACCTTCAGCATCTGCCCAGGGATTGACCGATCACGATCGCTCTTTCATGGGCAGACGCTTGACCGAATATGCCCGCTTTTCATCCTCGGAGTTGTAGTAGACGTTCTGTGTCGTGCTGAGGCTGTTATGGCGCAGATCGACCTGCAGATCCTTCATGTCGCGGTGCGGCGCATCGAAGGTCGCCGAGGTGTGGCGCAGCCAGTGCAAAGATGCCGCGCGCAGGCGTCCGACGTCTTCATCCGGCCAGTGCTCGGCCTGCATGCGCTGCAGCGCGCCATCAAACACTTCCTGCAGCAGGACGCGGATATGCCGGTCGGATAACCCGGCGCGGCCACGCTGAGTGGCAATCAGCGGTGTGCTTTCGCGGAAGCCGGGCAGGGGTGACAGGCCCTGGTGCAGACGCCAGCGCTTGAGGTAGTTCTCGACATAGTCGTCACGCACGCTGATCTTGCCGGCTTTATTGCCTTTGCCCACCACGTGATACCACCAGTTGCCGGCGCCGTCCTTGCGCAGATCGCCCATGGTCGGCTTCCAGTTGTCGCGGCCCACCAGATCGGAAACGCGGAGGTACATGGAGAAAATCGTTGCCACGATAAACAGCGTGCGCTCGTACTTGGCGTCCTCGGCCGCCAGCAACTCGGCGGTCTCCAACACGAAATCCCACTGCAGCGAGGTCAGGATGCGCGTGTCCTGGTTGTCGGTGTTGCGCTCTTTGTATTTGCTCTTCTGTTTCACCGCCCGAAACGGGTTCTGCTCGCAGAAACCCTCATCAATGGCGTGCTGGAAAAAGCTGCCGCACACCGCGAAGATCTGCGCGATAGAGCCTTGGGCCAGCCGATACGTGTCCTGAAGGGCAGGCCGGTTTTCTTCCTGCGCGCGCTTGCGTTCTTCCTTGGCAACGGTTTGGCTGAAGGGCCGCCAATCAGGGTTGAGCACGTAGGTGTCCGTTGCGGTTTTTTTGCGCGCACCGAGGCGGGTGAAGCGGGATTTGACCACCGGACCGACCCATGCCGGATCGGGCGCCAGGCAGAATTCCATGAAACTCTCGGCCTGGGTGCGGCGCATGGCGAGGAGGGGCGTTCTGGATTTGAGCATCGTCCACAGCAGCAGACGCTCGACGTGGGTGCGGTAGGAATTGAACGTGGATTCGTTGCCGGCGTAGGACTTGAGAAAGCTGCGCACGGCGCGGTAGCCTTCGATCGCCTGGGTTTCGGCGGGGAATTGCTCCAGATAATCCCGGATCGCCGGAAGCTCTTCCTTTAAGGAACTGAAGTTCAGCTCACCGAACTTCGCGTAGGTTTCAAACAGCGGATGGGGTGACGAAGGCGCGGGCATGGAATTCGCTGGCTGTGAATGCGGAAGGTGCCGGCATGATCGTGCAGGTGACGTGCATATGCAATATCCGGGTCTGACAGTTATCGGATATTGCATTTGTGGGTTGGGGTGTGTTAGTCGGGGTGCCTGGATCTCTCTGGCTTTTGTGGGCTGATTTGGGCATCTCAGGTCATTGGGCTGGTTGTTTCTGAATTGGGCTGCGGTTTTGCGAGGTTTAGGCCAGTTTTGGCGCGTGAATGCGGCGGTTTTGCTGACTGTACGGGCGTTGTCAGTCTCGCGTATATGGGCTGCAGGGCCAGTATTACGGGGCTTTCAGGGAATACTCGGCCGTAATCGAGCTTAAATGTTCGACTTTAGACTGCCTTAGGTTAAGTGGTTTCGTTGGCTTACCGTGCGGGCTGTCCTGGGTTTTGGCTGGGGACGGCTGGGCCTGTTGTGACTGGGTATCGCGGGTTCGCTCTTTAAATCCGGGTGATCAGGCATGTGTTGTTGGACCGCGTTGTGATAGGTCCTAGGGGCCGAGCCTGTGATGCGATCTGCGGCGCGAGTCATCGGCGCCGGTTAGACATCAGCGCTCACTTGATGCGAGCACCGGCGGTCATCCGGGTGCCAGGCAGTTGCAATGCTTAACAGGTGCCGGTGTGAATTCAAACTCAGACTTTGCAGGGTGGGCAGCTGCAGCGAACATTAGATCGTGATCGATACGGCCGGGAGGCTTGCGATCAAAGAAACGCCGGAATCGAGGGTAAGCGTTGACGTCGCCAGTCAGGCCGGACGCTGAAAGACCAGGGACAGTGGATTCATGAGGCGGCACATTCGATTCTCCGTCACACCGCCCCAGCACCGTAATATCCCGTTACGCATAATGTATATTATGTTAAATTATGAAACACTTTACGTTGTACATCAGTCCAGCCGCTTCTTGACAGCTGGCCTCCAACAGCGCCTGTGATGCCGAATCTTACGTTCTCCAGGTCTTGGCGATCTGAGCGCACGCATCCTCAACCTTGTCATGCCAACTCGTTCTTTCTCAAAATGTCGGTTAGGCCATAACGTCTTTCTCAAGCACCGGGCTCAATTTGTCTGAAACTGCAAATATTCAAGCGCTTGGAACGGCCGCAGTCATCAGTCAGTGAGGGCGTCGAATCAGCGTTAAAGGTGTGCGTAAGTGTTATCCGTTCGGGTAAAGTGGCGCCGCTCGATAATTGGATTCGGGCTTTATTCAATGGAGTTTGTAAGTGAAGTCCTTCAGCAAAATCATCGTTTCTGCAGCATGTGGTCTGGTTCTCGCGGGTTGCACCGGCACCGCCATGAAGACCCAGCAATACGACAGCAGCCAGTACACCGTCGTTGGCCATAGTGAGGCAAGCGCCACTGGCCTGATGCTTTTCGGTCTGATCCCGATTCGTCAGAACGACCGTTTTGTCCGCGCGCAGAGTTACGCCATCCAAGCCAAAGGTGGCGATGCGCTGATCAACACTCAAGTGCAGGAAAAGTGGTTCTGGGCATGGGTTCTGAACGGCTACACCACCACCGTATCCGGTGACGTGATCAAACTGAAAGCCGCTCGATAAGTAGCGCTCGGTTTAAGAGAGCCCGGTTCGCCGGGCCTTTCTGTTTTTAGCGGTTGGAATGTGTGGTGCCGCAGAAGTGTGCGGCGAAAAAAACGGTTTGAATGTTTGTGGCCCTCAATAAGCATTCGGCGGACCTCTGCGCGCCACTTAGTGTGCGCCCGGATCCGACTTCGCTCTGGCGGCTGCTCTTGCCCTGAAGGCGCTAACTTTGGCAATCGTCCCGCAAGCCCTGCCATCCACCCCGCCTTTGGTCATGCCACACCAACGCTTGCTGCCGTTGCGGGTGTTGTCGTAGAAAGCCCAACGGCAATCGCCACACGTTTTAAGTCGCGACCATGTACCTGACGAAATGGCATTGGCTACCGCCGCAAGAATATAGGCAATGTAACTGCCGTCTGCAGGCATCACACAGAGTTGGGACGCCCCCTCCTCCACAGATTTAACGCGAACTGACAGAGAGACGCGCGAGAACCAGGCGTTCAGCAGACCATTCGCCTTATCCAGTCCCTCGCATGACTTACGTAAGTCCGAGCGCAACTCCCGTAGCTGCTCCAAGGAATCCTTATCGGCCGGAGGATGAAGCGAAAGTGCCTCGCGCCAGCTTTCAGCGTCCCTTGCAAGCAGCGGCAGGTCATCCGTTGCCGTGCGTGTCTGGTTTGGAATCGACCACGTGTTAATGAAGCGTCGAACGTATTCGAGATCCCCCGGTGCTGCTTGATGCTGAGGTTGCATCGCCCTCTCCTATTGCAAACGCCATTTATCTAAGTAACCATCAAAATAACATTGACGGTTACGGAGCCTCAACATGATCAAGGTAGTGCAGCCCGAACGACCGTTCTGGCCCCACGATATCCGCAGATTGCTGTGGATGCAGGGTCTGATGAATGCCTCCCATTTTATGACTATCCCACTGCTGGCCCTGTATATGTCGGCGAACCTTCATTTTGGTGCTGCCGCACTCGCGTCGGTGATGTCCGCCAATTTGCTTTCCGCGCAGGTGTTGCCGCTCGCCGCAGGCGCGATTACTGATCGGTTCGGCTCACACAGGGTCATCACCTTGGGCCTCCTGCTGCGAGGCTTGGGCTTTCTGGGTTTCAGCTATTTCGAGGGGGTGAGCGCCTGGGTAGTCTTCGCGGTGATCGCCGGTACCGGTGTCGCATGCTACGAGGGTGGCGTGTATGGCCTCTTCGGCCGGCAACCCAAAGAAGCCCACTCAGCCCTCTTCGCGTCCAACAACCAAATGCTGAACGTCGGAGCAGTGGTGGGTCCTACAGTCGGCGGTCTTGCGGGCCTGGCTGATATCCGTGTGGCTTTCGGAGTCAGCGCCATTTTGTTCATTACCCTCAGCGTCGTCGCCCACCGGTCGAAATTCGGATCATTAGTGAGCTTCCGAAGGCAGTCCATGATTGAAAGCCTGAAGGCGGCCGCCACACATGCCGGGCTATGGCGGTTGATCGTGGTTTCATTACCGTGGTTTTTCCTGTTCCCACAGCTCTACGTTGCGTTTCCAATGTACGCAGGACAACTGGCCGGGCCTCATGCCGCTTCCGCCATTTATGTCATCAATGGCGTGGCCGGCCTCGCCTTTATCATTCTGGCGAAAGGGTGGATGACGAAAGTAAATCCTGCATCACTGACCACTTGGGCGTATCTGGGGGCGGGAGCTAGCTTCGCCAGTCTCGCTATGCTGCGCGGCATCGAATGGTTTCTGCTGTTTATCGTCGCCTATTCAGTCGTCGAGACCATCCTGTTGCCCACGCTCGAAAGCATGACCGCATCATTGGCAACGGAAGGGAGTCAGGGAACATTCTTCGGAGTGATGAGCGCAGTGGGGGCGCTCAGCGGCGCCGCCGGTTATTACGTGGGTAGCTGGCTCATACTAAACCGCACCCCTGTCGAGACCTGGTTAGCATTAGGGAGCGTAGGGCTTTTGGGATTTGTCAGCTCAGTGCTGTTACTTCGTGGGCCGAAATCCAAGGCGCTGGTCAGCTAATCTGCGCCTTGGCGAGCGGGTCGTTCGCGTGCACCGCGCTTCTACGGGCCCGACTACCTTTATTCCTCACCAAGGAGGTGGATTCCTAAATCATGCCGATCAGGCGCAAGGTGTGGCTTGAGCGTCAGTGCCGGAATTTCATAGTCGCCAGCGTTTTGCCTGCGAAACCGCAAAGGCTGGTCAAGGAACAGGTTATCCAGCCGAGTGGCATAGGCTGCGCATATCTGTTCGAACCGATCGGCGTCGGTTTTGCTGGTTTTATAGATCGGGAACGGCGGCATCACAGTGAATCCCGGGTAGAAAAGCACACCGTGCTGGATAGGGAACAGCACGTCATTCAAGGCACCATTGACGCCCCGGCCACTGTAGTGGGATTCCCAACCTCCCATCGTGACCACCAGCATCGCACGCTTGCCCGCCATGCTTCCCTCGCCGTAGCGATCCCCCCAGTGGCTTTCGCTGTGTTCGCCGACGCCGTAGGCAAAACCATGGGCGTACACGCGATCAATCCAGCCCTTCAGAATCGCGGGCATGGAAAACCACCACAAGGGAAACTGGAAGATCACGGCATCGGCCCATAGCAACTTGGCCTGCTCGGTCTCGATGTCCGCCGGCTGGGTACCGGCGACAAATACGCGATGGGACTCTGTCGCCGGGTTGAAGGGCTTATCGCTGGCGTAGCCGGGTGCGTCGTCCGGGTCCAGGGCGGCCTTCCAGCGCATCTGGTAGAGATCCGAGACTTGGACGTCATGCCCTGCGGCTGTCAGATGGGCAACCGCAAAATCTCTCAATGCGCCATTGAGAGAGCGAGGTTCGGGGTGGGCATAGATTAGAAGTAGCTTCATTGCGGGCTCCGAGTGGGTTGATGGCCTCACCGTAGCGTCGGGGCTACTATGTTGGAAATGAATTCCCGAAACACATGGTATTTACATGAGCAATAGCTTGCATCGGCTGGATCTAAATCTTTTGGTCACGCTGGACGCGCTGTTGGCCGAGCAAAACGTCACCCGAGCGGCGCGATTGCTGAACCTTGCTCAGCCAACTGTCAGCTTGCAGCTAGGCCGTCTCAGAGAGATGCTGAACGATCCGTTGTTGCTGCCTGGCCCTCGAGGGATGTTGCCCACAGAGCGGGGTCGCGAATTGCGTGGACCGCTGCGCGAAGCACTCGCGGCTTTAGAAGGCGCGCTCAGCCCCACTGTGGCCTTTGAGCCCTTACTGTCGACTCAAACCTGGAAGGTGGCCGCCAGTGATTACGCAACTGCCGCTCTGGTATGGCCGTCACTCGGGCCGATGCGGCGCCTTGCGCCAAACACTCGATTGGCGCTGCTCAGCAAATACCCGACCGACCTGGCTCATGATCTGGAGAACGGTCGGCTCGACCTGGCTTTGCATATCCGCGATGAAGCGCCGCCGAAGTTACGGCAGCGCTCATTGGTTCACGAGCGCTACGTGCTGGCCGGGCGGCGTGATCACCCGGCGTTGGCGTCCAGGCTAAGCCTCAAAGCGTTCTGCAAGCTTGAGCATGCGGTCATGTCTCCAAACGGAGCGGGTTTCGTAGGCAGCACTGACCAGGCACTTGCTGCCAAAGGTCTGGAGCGGCGCGTCGTCTTGTCGGTGCCCAACTTCAACTCGCTGCTATCCGCATTGGCGCACAGTGATCTTGTTGCAGTTGTGCCTGAAAGGCTGGTACGTGATGAGCCGGCCCTCCTTGTCCAAGAGCCGCCGCTCAGCATTCCGGGGTTTGAAATGCTCATGCTATGGCCGGAGCGACTGCACCGAGACCCCGCCCATATGTGGCTACGCGAACTCATCGCTTCGAATGTGCCTGGAACGCCTAACCCCCAGGTCTGAGTAGTCAATGCGACGACTCAATTCTGCCGGTTGATCAGTCGCAGTCGATCCGACGCTGAACACACGTCAGCGCTGCGACATGGCAACTTACCCGGGAAGCGCGGTCGCCTTTCATTACTCTTTGCAGTGGCCGCGCTTTTTCTGATGCTTGGTGCAGTATTTTTTGTCATCCCCATGCAGCCATTTGTCTTGCTGCGCTTTTTCCCAGGGCGACAGACAGGAATTGAAACCGCGTCCCCACCCTTGCCAGTAGCGCCCCTGGAGATGAGCCCGGGCGTCAGCATCCCGCGCCTCATAGCCCGAACCCTGCTCACGAGCTTCGCAGCCACGATGAAAACCTTCCCCGTAAGCTCCGGTTAGAGGAACTGTTCGAAACCAGGCGCACCCGGTCAGACACAACATCACAGACATGACAATCCAGGTACTGAGGAACCGTTTGGCCACAAAGCCCTTCCCGGGGAGCGAGAGACATAGAAGTTGAGATCTACGAATGAGATTACAATGGCATCACTTTGTTCGCCGAGAGGTCTGTGCTATCAGGATATTTGGCGTCGAATGAAGAGAAGGTAAGCATGAGCAACACACGAACTGCATTGGTGACAGGTGCTACCAAAGGGGTAGGTTTAGCGCTCAGCTCCCATTTGACAGAGTCAGGATGGGATGTGGCTGGCATCGCCAGGCAACCAATCGATGACTTTCCCGGCACGCTAGTGCTGTGTGATTTAGCTAACGCCTAGAAATTCCTCTAAGTGGATACGGCGCGAGCCATGCAAACCAGCGAAGATGTTATGTGAAGATGAATTAAATGAGTTGCTCGTTGCTTCCAGCGCACTCGCATCGTAAGCAAATAAACGGGGAGCCTCGGGAGATTCCTGTCCACGCTTTCCTCCCCCCGAAGCTGCTAGCGGGCAGTCCTCGGGGGCAGGCATATCGAAACGTAACGGGAAGGCCCCTGTAGGAGCGTCCCTCGCTCCTCACTCAGCGGCGAAAGAGACGGTCCAGAATCAGCAAAGCAATTCCACCAATGGCAACTGCAGCGACTGGTTTCTCTTTAACAAACGCAGAGATGCTGTCCATCGCATCGCCATAAGCTTGGGTCAACTGACCAGAAGCCTGGCGACCAGTACCTTCCGCCTCCAGCTTCGAATCACCAAACAGTTTCCCTACTGCGCTCTGTGCTTTGCCGGCAACCTGCTCTACAACGCCTTCTACCTGTTCGCTCTTCATGATTCACCAAACCTTCGTGTGTGAGTGACCCAGGATCAGCCTGGGATTGGCGCAACGTGCGCAGAATTAGGGGACGGGCGCAGTGATTAGTTCAGCGGGGATGAGCCTCTGGATTCCTCCGCATGACACCCACCACCCCTACCCGTCGCCATCCTGACGGAGACACGGCCTTCGAGAAGGCTACTGACTACTGATTTCGCAACCTTTTAGAACCACAGTGCGACACAACAGTCTGTCCCTACACACCTTTCCATCTCATAGGGATCTTCATGATCATCGTTCACCATCTCAATAATTCCCGCTCGCAGCGCATCCTCTGGCTACTCGAGGAGCTCGCCCTGCCCTACGAAATCAAGCACTACCAAAGAGACGCCAAGACCAACCTGGCGCCACCTGAACTGAAAGCCATAAACCCGCTGGGCAAATCACCGGTTATTCAGGATGGTCCTCATGTGCTGATCGAATCCGGGGCTATCGTCGATTATCTGATCCGCCGCCACGGCGACGGCCGCTTGCAACCTGACCCGGCCACCGCAACCTATGACGAATATGTGCAATGGCTACATTTCGCAGAAGGGTCGGCCATGCTGCCGCTGATGCTGAGTCTTTATGTCGGGCGCCTTGGGGAAGCTGGCAAGCCGCTGCAGCCGCGAATCGAATCTGAACTGGCCAACTATCTAGGTTACCTGGAGACCGCCTTGAAACTTACTCCCTACTTGTTGGGTGAAGAAATCAGCGGCGCGGATATCCAGATGAGCTTTATTGGCGAGTTTGCAAAGTCCCAAGGCATGCTGCACGACTACCCAGGCATCTCCGCGTGGATCGACCGGTTCCAGGCGCGGCCGGCCTATGTCAGTGCGGTAAAAAAAGGCGGCGATTACAAGTTCGCAAGCTGAGTACTAAACGCGCAGGCTTGTTAGGTCCTGCCCTGAAAGCTTCTCCAGACGCTCTACAGCTCACGTCAGAGCGCAATCGCAGCCATAAAAAAGCCGTCTTACGACGGCTATTTCAACTCCAACGGGTCATTTAACCAACCAGTTCTCAACCTCGTCGCCGAACTGGCCTTTCCAGGCTTTCAGCAGCTTGTGGTTGCCGCCCTTGGTTTCTACGACCTCACCTGTCAGCGGGTTTTTATAAACCTTCATCTCTCGGGCCTTGCGTGTCTTTTTCTCGGCGGCCACTGGAGCAGACTGCCGACCGCTGGTTCCCTGAGGATCGAGAATGCCGACTATCTCTCTCAAGCTGAAGCCGTACTCACCGAGCAGGCCACGCAGTTTGGTTTCAAATTCGATTTCTTTCTTCAAACCGCTGTCATTTTTCAGGGTTTCAAGTTCGGCAAGCTGGGCTGCGAGCTGTTGTTCAAGTTTGCGGAATTCAGCAAGGCGGGACATTTAAATCTCCAAGGTCGTTTTGATACGACCGATGTTAGCCGAACGCCGGTAATCAGTCATTCGCCTAGGTATATCTATTCCGCTTCGAATCCTGACGGGCTGCACCCAGCCGGTTTCTCAAGCTTTCTGGCTGAAGCGTTGCTGTAGCCGAGGCGCATCAAGCACAGCGCTCATACGTAAGATAATCATGTGCGCCGGTACCCGTGTGTAGAAAGCCAAACCGCTCATACATCAACCTTGCAGGGTTGTCTGCTCGCACACTCAAGCGCAACTGACTAAAGTCCTGACTCTTGGCATCTAGCGCATACGCTGCCAGCAGCGCTGTTCCAACGCCGCTGCGCCTATAACTTGAATCTACATGGATTGTGCAAAGCTCAGCGCATTCGGGCTGCCGAGTCCAAAGTGAGTAACCTGCGAAATGACCGTTCAAGAGAGCTATGTTTAGCCGATCGAAATTCTCCACCCAGCATGTCAGGTGCTTCTCAAATTGGGAGTTCCAGGAAGCCTCGTGGTCGGGCTCCCAGGAACGGATATAGCTCTGCTCTCCCCGGTAGATGGCCGGGAGATCGGTGACCACTGCTTGTCTTAATATGAGTGTCATTTCCTGCCCTTGGAGTGTGTCGCCCGTCCGCTCTCTGAGGCTAAAACTTGCTTAGAACACGGGCTCACTTTGAGCGACGGCGTTCGTTGATGATCACAGGCTCTGCTGTAGCTCTCTACCTTCGGCTGCGGTGATCAATATTTAAGTGAAGAATTCAACCCCACCCCCGTCATCTCCTCAATCAGCAACACCATCGACGCCGTGTACTCGACATTCGATCGCGTCACAATCTCATAAGGCTCGCTAGTGGACTGAATCGTCAGCGCCAGTTTCACCAACATACCGTGCTCCACCGCCATTTGAGCGACGTCGTTCGGCATGACGGCTACCAGATTCGGATCCTTGAGCAGCAGCGACAACGTTGTGAAGGTCGACGAGGTTTCGATCGCGTAAAGCGGAAAGCTCAGCCCCACCTGGCGGAACTCGCGCTCCAAGGTCAGGCGCATGGGCATGTTGACTGGGAAGACTACCCAGCGGCTGTCCATCAAGTCGTCCAACTGCAGCTTCGGCGCATGTGCGAGGCGATGCGCCGGATTCGCCACCACCACCAGCGGTTCCTGTGCGCGGAAGCGGGTTTGATAAGCGCCCGGACGCGGGCTCACGCTGGTTCGGCAGATCGCAACGTCCAGCCTCCCCTGATCCAGCAAGCTCAACAACCGCGAACTGGTGTCTTCGACGATGGAAATTGACAACTCCGGCTGTTTGTCACGCAGTCGCGCCAGGCTGTCCACCAGCGTCGGCACGGCGCCCATGATGGTGCCGATGGCCAGGCGCCCGCCTTGTCCTTTGAGGATGCCGACCATTTCTTCGCGAAGGTGCTCAAGGTCGGTGTGAATCAAACGGGCATAACGAATCACGCAGCGGCCAAGATCGTTGGCCTCCAGACCCTTGCTCGTGCGCTCGAAGAGGCTTGAACCGAAAACCGTCTCGATTTCCTGCAACGCCTTGGTGGCGCCCGGTTGCGACAGCGCCATGATCTCGGACGCCTTGCGCACCGAGCCATGCTCGTCGAGGGCAATCAACAGGCGCAGCTGCTTGAGTCGCAGGCGAGACACCATGGATGAGAAGGACGGCAGCATGGGTATACCTAAAGGTTATCGCCTGGGTCGTAACTCTCATTAGGCAGCAGCAGGCTGGAAATTTAAAGTGGCCTCAACCATAACAACAAGCCGAGGCCTCACCATGCGTTTAATCCAGTTTGAAGATTCCACGGGCCAGCGTCGTGTTGGCGTGGTCGAGGGCGACTCGATTCAGGTGGTCAACGGCACATCCAGCACGCGCACCCTTGCCCTCGCCGCCATTGCCAATGGCCACAGCCTGCAGCAAGAAGTCCAGAGCGCAGGCACCTCACTGAGTGCCGAAAGTTATACCCATCTATTGGACACAGGCCGCGTCCTGCCGCCACTGGACCATGAAGACCCGGCGCACTGCCTCATCAGCGGCACCGGCCTGACTCACCTGGGAAGCGCTTCGACTCGCGACAAGATGCACCAGGAAAAAGCCGACAATCAGGCTGAGATGACGGACACCGCGCGGATGTTCCAGTGGGGCATCGACGGCGGCCGCCCGGCAGCCGGTGCTGTGGGCGCGCAGCCTGAGTGGTTCTACAAGGGCGACGGTTCGATTGTGGTACGCCCGAATCAGGCCTTCCAGTCGCCCGAATTCGCTGAAGATGCGGGCGAAGAACCCGAGCTGACCGGCCTCTACGTGATCGGCCATGACGGCAAGCCCTACCGCCTGGGCTTCGCCTTGGGCAACGAGTTCTCCGACCATGTCATGGAGCGCCGCAATTACCTCTACCTGGCCCACTCCAAGCTGCGCAACTGCGCCTACGGGCCAGAGCTGCGCGTCGGTGATCTGCCCCGACACCTGGCGGGCACCAGCCGGATCTGGCGCGACGGCAACGTGCTCTGGGAAAAAGAGTTTCTCAGCGGCGAGGACAACATGTGCCACAGCCTTGAGAACCTGGAGTATCACCACTTCAAGTACATCCAGTTCATGCGCCCGGGCGATGTGCATGTGCACTTCTTCGGCACGGCCACCCTTTCAGTCGCGGACAACGTCAAAACTCAGCCGGGTGATCGGTTCGAGATCAGCATGAACGAGTTCGGAAAGCCGCTATGCAACAGCATCGAAGTCGCGCCTTCTGCGTTCAATATTGGAGACGTGAGGTCGCTGTGACAGGTCAGGCCCTGCATCGGGCCTTTAGCAAGGGATGCATTTCATAATAAACATAAGAGTGAGATGAACATGACCACTGGCAATGTACAGGCCGTTACGCCTGCTGCTTCGACGAGTGCCACGAGCGCCCGTCCCACCACGGTGCGGTGGAGGATATTCCTGCTTCTGCTGCTCCTGTCGGCCATCAACTACATCGACCGGGCGTCGCTGTCCGTTGCGCTGCCGTTGATCTCCGCTGATTTCAACATGACGCCGGCGCTGGAAGGCTTGATGCTCAGCGCGTTTTTCTGGTCGTATGCGCTGATGCAGATCCCTGGCGGCATGCTGCTCGACCGTTTTCAGACCCGCAACATTGTCGGCATTGCCACCATTGGCTGGGGCCTCTTTCAGGCCTTGGCGGGCGGCGCGCACAACTGGATCACGCTGCTCATCACGCGCATCGGTCTGGGCGTCGCAGAGTCACCGATCATGCCGGCCGGGGCCAAGCTCAACGGTGCCTGGCTCACGCCCAATGAACGCGGACGCGGTGCGACCCTCGTCGATGGCGGCGCACCGCTGGGCACTGCATTGGGCGCCATCCTCATCGCGGGATTGATCACCTGGTTTGGCTCCTGGCGGATCGCATTCGTCATCGCGGGTGTCGGCACCATGGTCGTAGGCGTCTGGGCGTGGTGGTACATCAGAAACCACCCCAGTGAACATCCCAAGGTCAATGCCGCAGAACTGGCGTACATCACCGACGCCAATGAGGCGGCCAGGAAAGCAACGGGCGGGCGCAAGGCGATCCTCAAGGAATTGCTCAAGAGCCGTTCCGTGCTGGCCATGTTCGCGGGCTTCGCTTGCTACAACAGCGTGTTTTACGGCCTGCTGACCTGGATGCCGAGCTACTTGCACCAGGCCCATAACCTGGACATCAAGGCCATGGGCGGCGCGACCTTTCTGATCTTCATGTGCGGGTTCATCGGCGAACTGTTTGGCGGCTGGGTGGCAGACAAATGGAAAGCGGCCGGCGGTCAACCCAACACGGTCATGCGCAGCATGTTCGCAGGCTCCGCAGCCATTGCCGCCCTATGCATTCTCGCCGTGGCTTATACCAGCGACGCCATCGCTGTCATCTCGCTGCTGTGCGTCGCGCTGTTTTTCATTCGCTGGTGCGGCATGTACTGGTGCCTGCCCGCGATCCTCGGCGGCCAGTCCAAAGCGGGCGTGTTGGGCGGCAGCATGAACTTCTGCGGGAACATGGTCGGCGTGATTGTGCCCATCCTGATTGGCCTGATCGTGCAGTACACCGGTTCGTACTTCCTGGCGCTGATCTTCTTCGTCGTCATGGCGTCCGGGCTGATGCTGTTCTCCAGCCTGATCGATTACCGCGAGCGTGGATTGGCCTGACCTGCCCTGCTCTCCCCATTCCCATTGCGCTCAATGAATAACCGAGGCAATCGTCATGCAGCTCATAACTACAACAGGCAGCGACACCGCTGCCAATGCCGTGATCAGACTCAACGTGCTGGACGATGTGTTGATCGCGCGGCAACCGCTGGTCAAAGGTCTGGTGCTTCAAGCCGAAGGTATCGAGGTGCTGGAGCCTGTGCCTTCCGGTCACAAAGTCGCGGCGCGCCATATCGACGTGGGCCAACCCGTGCGCCGCTACGGCCAGATTATCGGCTTCGCGAGCCAGCCCATCGAAGCGGGACAACACGTTCATGTCCACAACGTCGCCATGGGGGATTTCTCTCGGGACTACGCGTTCGGTGTCGACGCCAAAGGCAGCCCTGCCCCGACCGCAGAGACGTTCATGGGTATCGTGCGCGCCGATGGCCGTGTGGCCACTCGCAATTACATCGGCATTCTGACGTCGGTCAATTGTTCCGCGACTGTGGCGCGGGCGATTGCCGACTACTTTCGCCGCGACATTCACCCTGAGGCGCTGGTTGAATACCCCAACGTCGACGGCGTCGTCGCGCTCACCCACGGCGTGGGCTGCGCTGTCGACCCGGGTGGCGAGGCACTGGCTATGTTGCGCAGGACGTTGGGGGGCTATGCCGTTCACCCGAATTTTGCCTCGGTGCTGATGATCGGCCTGGGTTGCGAGACCAACCAGATTCCCGATCTGCTGGCGGCCCAAGGCCTGACCAGCAGCCATTCGCTGCGCACGTTCACCATTCAGGGCACCGGCGGCACGTCGAAGACCATTGCCAGTGGCATCGCCCAAGTGAAGTCATTGCTGGTAGAAGCCAACAACGTCAAACGCGAACCCGTCAGCGCCAGGCACCTGATCATCGGCCTGCAATGTGGTGGATCCGACGGCTACTCGGGCATCACGGCCAACCCGGCCTTGGGCAATGCGGTCGATCGCCTGGTGGCGGCTGGCGGCACCGCGATTCTGTCGGAAACGCCGGAGGTCTACGGCGCCGAACACCTGCTGACCCGTCGCGCCGTCAGCCAGACGGTCGGTGAAAAGCTCATCGCCCGTATCCACTGGTGGGAGGCCTATTGCAAGCGAATGGACGCCGAGCTGAACAACAACCCTTCTGCGGGCAACAAAGCCGGAGGCTTGACCACCATTCTGGAAAAATCCCTGGGTGCCGTCGCCAAGGCGGGCTCTACCGATCTGGTGGATGTCTACGAATACGCTGAAACCGTCAGGGCGCACGGCCTGGTGTTCATGGACACCCCCGGCTACGACCCGATCTCCGCCACCGGCCAGGTCGCCGGCGGCGCCAACCTGATTGCCTTCACCACGGGGCGCGGTTCGGCGTATGGCTGTGCGCCCTCGCCGTCCATCAAGCTCGCCACCAACAACCGTCTCTGGGAAACCCAGGAAGAAGACATGGACGTCAACTGCGGCGGAATCGCCGACGGCTCCATGACCATCGAAGAACGCGGCGAGTACATCTTCCGCATGATGCTGCGCATCGCCTCGGGTGACAAAAGCAAAAGCGAACAGCATGGCTATGGCCAGAACGAGTTCGTGCCGTGGCAGATCGGCGCCATCACCTAAGACTTTGCATCCCCCTTTTGCATCCCCTTCGACACGCCGGCTCCCGTCGTCCAGCACGACGCGGAGCCGCTTCATTTAGCGGGCTTCCCGTCTCGCAGATTCATTACTCATCCAAACAGGAAACCTGACATGACTCAGATTCTTGGTCTGAACTATATCGGTGGGGACAGTGGCCATGGTTTGTAACCCGTACCTCAGGCGCTTTGAGCAGTAGGAACAGTCTGATGTGAAGCTTCCAGCTCCCGTACGAGCGGCAGTACGTGTTCACCGAAATACGCCACTTCCTCCTGAAAGTGCAGAAATGCAGAGAGCACCAGATCCACGCCCACGGCTTTCAACGCCACAATGCGCTCCGCAATCTGTTTTGGCGTTCCAATCAGATTCGTTTTAAACCCGTCATTGTATTGAACCAGGTCTTCAAACGTGGACTTGGCCCAGTTGCCCTCGCCTTCAGGGCTGGCCTTACCGGCCTGTTTTGCCGCATCGCCGAAGGCATTTACGGCTTCCGGGTCAGCCTGATCGATGATGTCCTGAAGCACCGCGCGCGCTTGCTCTTCGGTTTCGCGAGCGATGATGAACGCGTTGACGCCGATCTTCACTGAATGCCCGTTGGCCGCTGCCTTCGCGCGAATATCATCCACCTGCGCCTTGATACCTTCTACCGTGTTGCCATTGGTGAAGTACCAGTCAGACACGCGTGCAGCCATGTCGCGGGCGGCACGGGAGCTGCCGCCCTGAAAGATTTCAGGATGAGGTTGCTGAATGGGTTTGGGACGCAGCGTGTAATTGTGGAAGCGATAGAAATCGCCTTTGAAGGTGAAGTTGTCGGTTGTCCAGATGCCTTTCAACGCCTGGATGAACTCTTCCGAACGACGGTAGCGCTCGTCATGCTCCAGCCATGGTTCGCCAATGGCCTGGAATTCACCTTTGAACCAACCACTGACGATGTTGATCGCCACACGGCCGGCCGTGAGTTGATCGATTGTCGCCAGTTGCTTGGCAACCACGGCGGGCGTCCAGGGCCCGGGAAGGATGGCGGCAATCACCTTGAGTTTCTCGGTCGCCGCCAGCAATGCATGGCTGAACGCAACAGACTCATGCTGGTTATCGGCGCCGTATCCGGCGGTGAAACGGATTTGCGTGAGCCCGTATTCAAAGCCCGACTTTTCAGCAATTTGCGCCAGCTTACGGTTGTAATCGATGCCCCAGTCGGTGCGCTGCTCGATCTTACTGACGACCAAACCGCCGCTGACGTTAGGTACCCAGTATGCGAATTTAATTGCGTTCTGACTCATCTACCGATCTCCAAATAGAGCAAGGGAGCCGCCCGGCGTGGTCGCCAAGTACGGTGTGCCCACCTTCCTGCCATAGAAATAGCAGCAACTGTGCCAGTTGTTTATTTACTGCAATTTCAACAGGTTAACGACCGGGTCAGGGGTTTGGATTTGTCGGCCAACACCGTTTTGCTGAACAGGTGTTTCCAGGCAAACAGTTGTGTTTCCCGCACGCCGCGAAACCCTGTCGCAGGGCAGCCAGCGAAACAGCACAACTGTTGATGCATCAACAGTTGTGCCCGCTCATTCAACGGATTCACCGAGAATAATCGGCCCGATATCGTTCGGCATGGAGCATGCAAAGCGGGTGTATCAAAGCCGCCAGCACCGGACAGCTTTCATCATCACGGGATTTCCCATGCCTGACACGCCGAACAATCCGCTTTCTCTGGGTACCGACTACGAAGCACTGGCTAATCGTTTTCGGCCGCTGTTCCAGCACATTGCAGCGGGCACCGTTGAGCGAGAAAACGCTCGTACTCTCCCATACGAACCCATCAAGTGGCTCAAACAGGCCGGGTTCGGCGCTGTCCGAGTGCCCACAGAATATGGCGGCGCCGGCGCTTCTGTTGAGCAACTGTTCGAGTTGCTAATCGAATTGGCCGAAGCCGACTCCAATATTCCGCAATCCCTCCGCGGCCATTTTGCCTTCGTGGAAGATCAACTGAATTCGCCCCCGACGGCCGAACGCGAGGCATGGTTTCGGCGCTTCGTTGAAGGCGATCTGGTGGGTAACGCCTGGACAGAAACAGGGACTGTGAAGCTCGGTGAAGTCATCACCAAAGCGATTCCGGACGGAGCGCAGTTTCTGTTGAGCGGGAAAAAGTACTACAGCACCGGCAGTCTGTTTTCAGACTGGATCGATGTGTACGCGCAGCGCTCGGACAATGGTGCCGACGTTATTGCAGTGGTGGATGCCCATCACGCCGGCGTACAACTAAGCGATGACTGGGACGGTTTCGGCCAACGCACTACAGGCAGTGGGACCTCAGTGTTCAATAACGTTCCGGTTCCCGCTACACACATCATCCCCTTCGAAAACCGTTTTAAATATCAAACCGCGTTCTATCAACTGGTATTGCTTGCCGTATTGGCGGGCACAGGTCGGGCGATAGAACGCGACATTACCCAGCAGATCCGCGAGCGCACACGCGTTTACAGCCACGGTAATGCCAGCCGCGTCAGCGCCGATGTCCAGATCCAGCAGGTGGTGGGCCAAATTTCCGCTCAGGTTTACGCTGCACAGGCCACCACTCTTCGCTCTGCAAGACCGTTGCAGCAAGCCTATGAAGCTCGCTTTTCGGGGAACCCCGAGGCAGAGCGAACGGCAAACATTGCAGCAGAAATCGAAACGGCGAAAGCACAGGTCGTCGTCTCTGACCTCATTCTGCGAGCCGCTACCGACCTGTTCAATGCGCTCGGCGCCTCAGGCATCAGCGTCAATAAAGCCCTGGATCGACACTGGCGTAACGCGCGTACCGTTGCGTCCCATAACCCGCTCATCTACAAGGCGAAGATCGTCGGTGACTGGAGTATCAACGGCACCGAGCCACCCTATGTCTGGCAAATCGGGCAGGGAGAGCCGGAGGCCAGGCCGCAATAAACGGCGACCCACCCCAAACCCCGAACGTATTCTGCTCAGCCCGCGAGGCGGCCCGTCTATTCCTGCGTACCGGTCATCTCCAATCCCCTGACGACGTTGCTCAGATTGATCAGCGTCATCCAGCGCACCTGATCACCCTTGCCGATGCTCACCAGGCTGCGCAGGCGGTCGTTGACCGAACCCCTGACTCTGACGCTCTGCTCCCAACCCTCGGGATGCTCGGAGGCCGGATGGGTGAAGGTTTCAATGGAATCGGTCCGGTTGACCACCAGCCCGAAGCTATTAAGCTCGCCCTTGACCAGCAGTACCCGCTCCAGCCTATTGTCGGGAGGCGTTCCGCCTTCTATCAGACTGCTCAGGCAGACCAGCGGAATCTGTTCGCCACGTAAATTGAAACTGCCCAGCAAATGGGTTTCCTGTTGCGCGAAGCGGACAAAGTGCTCAGGCATATCCAGGATTTCCAGCACTTGGTCCAGCGGCACCACGAACGGCTGAGAAGCCTGGAACACCAGGCACGTCTGGTTCATCTGCGCGAGGCGAGAGCCCAGCGCGTCCTGGATCGGCGGACTGGTCTGGTAGATCCGGGCGAAACTGAGCGTCTCCTGTCGCTCCACCAGCGCGCGATGTTCCAGCAACAGCGCCTGTTCTCCGTTTTCCAGGCCGACGACACCGGCAAACAGCGCGGGCTCCCGTAACCCATAACGCGGCAACGGCAGGATTTCATGAGCACGCTTGCGCACGATCGAGATCATTCGGTCATAGGTCAGACCGATGCGATAGCCTTCCTGCGAGGTCAACACCAGCAATTGGGTCTGGTTGCGCGCCTGCTCGGTCGCGGGGCATTCAATGCCCAGTACCCGGTTCAGGTTCAAGGCAGGCACATCCACGCCACGCCGGTTCACCACCCCCAGGCAATAGTCGCCCCCCAGCTTGCTGGGCAGCATCTCCGGTCGGTCCACCAGCTCGGTGATCGCCTTCGCGTCCACGGCGTAGCGCTTTCCTTCGCACTCGAACAACAGCAAGTGATGCAGCTCCCGGGCGGGGTCCTGAACCTGCTTCTCCTGGTTTACATCCCCGGAGTGCGCAGTCAAGACCTGGGGCAAGCCGCACAGTGCTTGCAGATCGAGCCGGTAGATCATTCGCTCACTGTCCAGCAGCGCGAGTTCGGGCAGCAGCGCAACCGCGGTGCCCTCCCCGCTGAGCCGGCACAGGTTTCGCGGCTCGACCTTCATCACATCACTGACGCCGCTGACCGCAATGCCCAGGCGTCGACCTTGATGATTGACGATGGCGACCATCTCCATCGGATCATGAGAGGAGACGTCATGCTCACCGAGCAACGACCGCAGTTCGATCAGCGGCAGCGCCCTCCCGCGCAGGCTGAACATGCCGAGCAGCGCGCCGCCTTGCTGCGGGTGAGGCTGCAGCCGGGCGGGCCAGTTGATCACCTGTTCCAGTGCGTGGGCGTCGATCGCGACTTCCATCCCGGCGATTTTGACGACCCCAAAAGCCAGGGCGTCGCTCACAGGCTTTCAACCTGGCCTGGCACGCTCACGCCTTTGCCCAACCCGGTCGCCAGCTTGATACGGTTGAGCTCGCCGATCAGTTCGGCTACCCGCTCAGCCAGATGATGCTGTTCCTGAGTGGCCGCGCCGATGGTCGTCATCGCGCCATTGGTTTTTTCGACACCGGCCACGATCCGCTCGAACGCACTGCCCGCGCTGCGGGAGATCTCGCTGCCGGAATTGATGCGGCGGACCGTCTCCTGAATCAGTTTGTTGATTTTGGTGGTGGCCTGGGAGGATTTTTCAGCCAGCTTGCGCACTTCATCCGCCACCACTGAAAAGCCCAGTCCATGTTCACCGGCCCGTGCCGCTTCGATCGCTGCGTTGAACGCGAGCATGTTGGTCTGGCCGGCGATCGTACTGATCACCTCAATGATTTCCTGGATGTCTTCGGCCGACTTGCCGATGGTGTCCATCGCCGCGGACGCCTCGTTGAGGGTCTGGGAGCCGCGCTGGGCTTCATCCTGGGTAATGCGTGCCTGATCGTTGGCGTCGCCGGTGGTTTTGACCACTTCGGCAATGGCCTGCATCAGGCGGGTGACTGACTCATCCATGGCCTGGGTCTTGGCTTCAATGGCTTCTTCCAGCTCGACCTGGGCGGTAATGTCGGTGGCGAACTTGACCACCTTGTAGGGTTGCCCCACCGCGTTGAACACAGGATTGTAGGTGGCCTGAATCCATATTTTCTGCCCGTATTTGCTGATGCGCATGAAGCGACCTGTGAAGAACTTGCCGCTGCTCAGGGCGCCCCAGAACTCACGATAAGGCGTGGTCTTGACGTACTCGGGTTCACAGAACAGCGAGTGATGGCGGTCCTTCAATTCCTCCATCCGGTAACCCACCAGATCGAGAAAGTTAGCGTTGGCCGAGAGAATATTGCCGCTCAGGTCGAATTCGATCACGCCCTGGGCGCGGTTGATGGCGTTGACCTTGCCTTCGTGCTCCATCGTCCGCAGTTTGGTCTCGGTGACGTCGGTGGCGAACTTGACGATCTTGTAGGTCTGCCCCTGGGCATCAAGAATCGGGTTGTAGGACGCTTGAATCCACACATCCCGACCGTCCTTGCTCAGGCGCTTGTACTCGTTGGAGTCGTATTCCCCCTTGCCGAGTTTCTCCCAGAACTCGCGGTAAGCCAGAGAAGCCGCGTATTCGGGTTCACAGAACATGCGGTGATGTTGGCCCACGACTTCTTCCAGGCTGTAACCCATGGCCGCGAGAAACTTGCTGTTGGCGTTCAACACATAACCTTCAGGCGTGAACTCGATCAACGCCTGGGAGCGCTCGATTGCAGCGATTTTGCTTTCCCATTCGGCATTGCGATTGCGCACTTCCGTGACGTCGCTGGCAAATTTGACGATTTTGAAAGGCTTGCCGTTGTTGTCCATTACCGGGTTGTAGGTAGCCTGCAGCCAGATCTGGCGCCCGTCCTTGGCCTGACGTTGGTACTGACCGGCGTCAAACTTACCGGTGCCCAGCTTCTCCCAGAACATCAGGTATTCCTTGCTGGTCGCATAGTCGGGCATGCAAAACAGCCGGTGATGGCGCCCACGAATTTCCTCGATTTCGTAACCCATGCAATCGAGGAAGTTCTGGTTGGCGTACAGCACGTTGCCCTGCAGGTCGAATTCGATGACGGCCTGGGAGCGGTCGATGGCGCTCAGGAGGGAGTTCAAGTCAGCGCCGGCCTGGGCAAGTTCGGCAGCAGGGTTTGATCGGTTGTTCATGGGGCAGGTCCGCTAATTGGAGTTGGATGGGCGGGGTTCCTTCCCTGAAAGTAACAAGCAGCAGCTATTCACTTTCCAGCGTTCGAGCGCGTCGCCTGAGATGAAGCTCGGGGAAACTCGGCTTGCGTTGTTCGCTGACCAGGCAACAATCGGCGGGCCTGGCCAGTACAAAACGTGCGTGCTGGCCTATTCGCATCGGCAGCAAATGGGATGAACTTGAGCCCGGGTTGTACATTTATTTATGCATGTACAACGTTGTACCTCGGCAAGTCGACCGGCGGGGGTTGTAGGGTGCCTCGGCAGGCCTTTAACATTTACTGGCTTTTTGAAGCACATTGAAGGAGACACCGTGTCTTTGTCCCTCTGGTTGCCTACGCCGCCTTAGCGCTACGCCCCCCTCGCAACACGCTTACCGCCCCCTGATTGCGGTTTAATTCTGCCGTGCCTGATTGATCGTCGCGGCGACCCCAAAAACTCTATTGACTACAGACGCACCTGCATGCCTCAGCGTTTGGCGCTGGGCCTCATGCCGTGCCTGCTATGGGTAAATACATGCGCGAACCTATCAAAACCGCCTGGTTATCAAACATCAGGGCGGATGTCCTTGCCGGCCTGGTGGTGGCGCTGGCCCTCATCCCCGAGGCCATTGCGTTTTCCATTATTGCCGGCGTCGACCCCAAGGTCGGTCTTTACGCCTCATTCTGTATTTGTACGGTCATCGCCTTCGTTGGCGGTCGTCCCGCGATGATTTCCGCCGCCACGGGCGCCATGGCGTTGTTGATGGTGAACCTGGTCAAGGACCATGGCCTTCAGTACCTGCTGGTGGCGTCCCTGGTGTGTGGCGTTCTGCAGATAATGGCTGGCTACCTGCGGCTGGGCGAACTGATGCGATTCGTGTCTCGCTCGGTCGTCACCGGCTTTGTGAATGCCCTGGCAATCCTGATCTTCATCGCGCAGCTCCCCGAGCTCACCGGGGTTACCTGGCCGGTTTATGCCATGACCGCGGGAGGCCTGGCGATTATCTACCTCTTCCCCCGCCTGCCCGTGCTCGGGAAACTGCTTCCTTCACCGCTGGTGTGCATCGTTGTACTCACAGCTATTTCAATCAACATGGGCCTGAGCATCCACACAGTGGGAGACATGGGATCGTTGCCCGACAGCTTGCCGGTTTTCATGTGGCCGGATGTCCCGCTGACGCTGGAAACACTGTTGATCGTGCTGTCCTACTCTGCCGCGCTGGCCGTGGTGGGGCTGCTCGAATCGATGATGACAGCGACCATCGTCGACGACCTCACCGACACGGGGAGCGATAAAAACCGTGAGTGCAAAGGCCAGGGTGTCGCCAACATCGCGGCCAGTCTCATCGGTGGCATGGCGGGTTGCGCCATGATCGGGCAGTCGATGATTAACGTGAAATCGGGTGGCCGAACCCGCTTGTCGACCCTGAGCGCAGGGGTGTCCCTGCTGATCATGATGGTCTTCCTGGGTGACTGGCTGGGCCGCATTCCCATGGCAGCATTGGTCGCGGTCATGATCATGGTGTCCATCAGCACCTTTAGCTGGGATTCCATCCGCAACCTCAAGGCGCACCCCCTTCCAACCAACATCGTAATGATCGTCACGGTGGTGGTCGTCGTAGCCACAGACAACCTGGCGTTCGGCGTCATCGCCGGCACCTTGCTCGCGGCGATGTTCTTCGCCAACAAGATCGGGCATGACCTGGAGGTCACGTCCAGCCGCGATCCTGAACATCGTCACCGCACTTACTACGTATCAGGCCAGGTGTTCTTCGCCTCATCGGACCGGTTCTCCAAGGCCTTTGATCTCAAGGAGCCACTGGAAACGCTGGCCATTGACCTGCGCGAGGCCCACGTGTGGGACATTACGGCAGTCGCGGCTCTGGACAAAGTGGTGTTGAAGCTTCGCCGTGAAGGCGTGCAGGTGGACGTGATCGGGATGAATCGGGCGACTGCCACCCTGGTGGACCGCTTCGGCATCCATGACAAACCGGGCAGCGTTCATACACTGATGGGGCATTGACGGCCCGCGATGCGAGCTGTGGCTGTGGCTGCGGAGCGCCCGTCAAGCGCCCGTCCATGCTCCGTTGCCCGTAAAGCCCCGGGGCGATGCGGCGGTACGCGCGTTCGTCCGTTCGAAGGACCTGTTGAACTTCACCGCCGCGCCGATACCGAAGATGCTGAACGATCTGCCCGTGGGCGGCCGCTCTCCCGCACAGCCGTACACGCCCTTGCTCGACCCGATGCGGGTCGAACGATGGCCTGACACTTCGCCCCCTTTTCAGGTAATGCACATGGCAGCAAAGGCTCACCTCGGTTTAAAAAATCATGAAGTTCTGGGGCATTTTCTAGACGCAGCTTCGCACCTGACCGGGGCGGCGGGCGCCATACTGATCCTGCAAGACGAAGACCAATGGCACACGGTAGCGACCCACGGCGCCGCACCGCTGGTGCGTCCGGACGAAATCACCGGCGGTTGGCTGAAGATGATGTTGTCCTACGGTGACGTCGTCGACGTAGGCGCAGCGATGCCCGCTGACACCGTACTGCCTGCCGGGCTCGATCAGATTGTCAACGCATCGCTGGTGTGCGTTGCGATCAGGGATTGCAACGCGGTGCTGGCCGGAGCGGTACTGATGACAATCCCGCTGCCCCATACACGACTCAGCGCCGCACACATCTACGGCCTGCAAACCCATGCCGCCGATCTTTACGACGCGCTGAAGATGGACCCGGCCAACGGGGCCGGCGCGTCTGCGGTGATCGAACGTCTGCGCTTGCTGGAGTCGGTGGTGGTCAACGCCAAGGACGCCATCCTGATCACCGAGGCGGAACCCATCGATTTGCCGGGGCCACGCATTGTTTATTGCAATCCAGCGTTCCTGACCACCACCGGTTTCAGCCTCGACGAGGTCATGGGAAAGACGCCGCGGATTCTGCAATGCCCGGAGACCGATCGCCAGACGCTGCAAAAAATCAGGGATGCGCTGCAACGGTGGGACCCCGTTGAAGTCGAGCTCATCAACACCCGGCGTGACGGCACTCAGTTCTGGGTGCAGCTCAGCATCGTGCCGGTTGCAAACGAGAAAGGCTGGTTCACCCATTGGGTTTCCGTTCAGCGCGACATCACCGAGCGCAAAGACGCAGAGCAGCATTTTCGGCAGGCTCAGCTTGATCGTGAGGAACGCGTGGCGCTCGAGTCGAGGTTGATCGAGAGAGAGCGTATTCAGGACGAGTTGTCCTACGCGGCGTTTCATGACGAGTTGACGCGGCTCAAAAACCGGGGCTATTTCATGGCCCGCATCCATTCGGCCCTAAGCAAAGGGACCACGCAGAAGCCCGGCGCGGCGACGGTGTTGTACCTGGATCTGGATCGATTCAAATACGTCAACGACGGCATGGGCCACCACGCCGGGGACAGCCTGCTGAAAAGCGTTGCCCTCCGCCTGAGCGAATGCATCGATCCCACTGCGGTGATTGCCCGCATCGGAGGCGACGAGTTCGCGATCCTGTTGACTGACGAAGGCCATCAGGAACAGGCCATCGAGACGGCCGAGCGCGTGACCCACGCCTTAAGCCTGCCGACCGCCATCGACGGGCAACAACTCTTTATCTCCTGCAGCATTGGCATTGCGACGCTGGACGTTCAGCACACCACCGCCGAAGACCTGATCCGTGACGCGGACGTGGCCATGTACGCCGCCAAGAAGAAAGGCCGTGGCAGCTGGGCCGTTTTCGACCTCTCGATGCGTCAGGCGTCGATCGACATGCTGCTGATGCAGAACGCGCTCAAGCACGCGATCACCCGCAATGAGTTCTATCTGGTGTACCAGCCGATCTATTCCATTGCGACTGAGACGATCGTAGGCGTTGAAGCCCTGGTCAGGTGGCGCCACTCGACTCTCGGCATCATCGCGCCGGATGTGTTCATCAGCGTCGCAGAGGACATTGGCGTCATCTGCGACCTTGGGCAGTGGGTCATGCGCAGCGCGTGTCGCGAAGTCAAGAAATGGAGTGACGCCGCCGGAGCAGTCACCCTCAAGCTGAACGTCAACGTGTCCGGCGTTGAACTGAACCGCAGCGACTTCGTCACGCAGGTCGCCGAGATTATCGCCGAGACCGGATTCGATGCCCGCGCCCTGCAGATCGAGATCACCGAGTCAGTGTTCCTCCATGAGCCGGAGATTGTGGCCAAAACCCTTGAAGACCTTCGCGCTCAAGGCATCCGCATTGCGCTGGACGATTTCGGCACCGGGTACAGCTCCCTTGGTTACATCGACCGCTACCCCATTGACGCGATCAAGATCGACCGTTCTTTTGTCACGCGCATGATGAAACATGAACGCAGCGTTGC
Source organism: Pseudomonas sp. GW821-FHT02H06 (assembly GCF_059421525.1). Classification (NCBI taxonomy): domain Bacteria; kingdom Pseudomonadati; phylum Pseudomonadota; class Gammaproteobacteria; order Pseudomonadales; family Pseudomonadaceae; genus Pseudomonas; species Pseudomonas sp. GW821-FHT02H06. The sequence continues at coordinate 511,475 of NZ_JBWKVD010000002.1, read as the reverse complement.
CATCGTCAACAGTATTTTGTCGCTGGGGCAGGCACTGGACCTGGCGATTGTCGCCGAGGGCGTCGAGACCCTTGGCCAGCTGGATCAGCTCAGGGAATTGGGCTGCCCTTACGCCCAGGGTTTCCTGCTCAGCCCGCCGGTGCTGGCTGAAGATGTGCTGGCGATGCTGATGACGAGCAAACGCCAGCCCCTCCCTTGATGCGTTAGCCACTTGAAGCTGCCGTTGCCAGGGCCACGTGCTGTATGAGTTGGGAGCGCTTACGCGGCTTAAACGATGTCGTCAACCACACCGCCATCAACCCGCAGCGCTGCGCCGGTAGTGGCCGATGCCTGGGGCGAGCACACGTAGACGATCATATTGGCGACCTCTTCGACGGTGGCGGCACGCTGAATAATCGAGCTGGGACGGTGCTCGGTTACGAAGGCCTTGGTCACTTCCTCCAGGGATTTGCCCTTGCACGCCACTTCACTTTGCATCATGGCGGCAACGCCATCGGACAAGGTCGGCCCCGGCAGCACGCTGTTGACCGTTACCCCGCTGCCCGCAACCCGTTTCGCAAGGCCCCGGGCCAAGGCCAACTGCGCGGTCTTGGAGACGCCGTAGTGAATCATGTCAGCGGGGATGTTGCGTGCGGACTCGGACGACACGAACACCACCCTGCCCCATTTCCTGGCCACCATTGCCGGGAGCAGTGCGCGACTCAGGCGTACCCCTGACATCACGTTGGTCTGCCAGTAGCTGTCCCACACCTCATCTTCGGTTTCAAAAAAATCCTGGGGGCCATAGATCCCGGCGTTGTTGACCAAGACGTCGATAGGCCCGGCCTCCTGCAGCAGCGTTTGAACACCGCCTGCATCACTTAGATCTGCGGCGACGCCGGTAATCGTGGCACCGGGCACAGCGCTCATCAGTCGGGCAATTGCTTGCTTGACCGAGCTTTCACTGCGGCCATTGATCACCACCTCGGCACCCGCCTCGGCCAGACCTTTGGCAATCGCGAAACCGATGCCGCCGGTTGACGCGGTGACCAGCGCACGTTTGCTATTCAGCTGAATGTTCATTTCCACTCCGTCACATTTGGGTTGGGGGCAGTACAGAACTCACCCTATTTGAGCTGCCACGGCTTGCATAGACGCAATCGCGTCTTTCGCCATCGAGTGGCCACAAGCCGCGTCTCAGAGCCTTTTGCCAGCATTTACCGTTCGTCACTCCCGGCCAATCTCTTTGAACGACAGGCCGGTACGGTCGTACTAAATCTGGCGCATATATGTCCCTATCTGCACCTCATTCTTCTGGAGAACCCATGAAAGCCATTATTTACAACGGTCCTTACGACGTCAGCGTTCAGAACGTTCCCGATGCCAAAATCGAAAAAGCGACTGACGTGCTGGTACGCATTACCACGACCAACATCTGCGGCTCCGATTTGCACATGTATGAAGGCCGCACCAGCTTCGAAACGGGCCGGATTCTGGGTCACGAGAACCTGGGCGAAGTCATCGAAGTGGGCGCCGCAGTTGATCGCGTGAAAGTGGGCGACATGGTCTGCCTGCCGTTCAATATCGGTTGCGGCTTCTGCGAAAACTGCGAGCGTGGTCTCACCGGATACTGCCTGACCGTCAACCCCGGCAGTGCTGGCGGCGCGTATGGTTTTGCCGAGATGGGGCCTTACGAGGGCGGCCAGGCCGAACTGCTGCGCGTGCCGTATGGCGACTTCAACTGCCTGGTGCTGCCTGAAGATGCCAAGGAGAAAGAAGACGACTACGTCATGCTGTCTGACATCCTCCCAACCGGCTGGCACGCGACAGAGTTGTCCGGCTTGCTGCCAGGTGAAAGCATCGCGATCTACGGCGCTGGCCCGGTCGGACTGATGGCCGCCCATGCCGCAATGATCAAAGGTGCCTCGCAAGTCTTTGTGGTCGACAACCATCCAGACCGTCTGGCACTCGCGGCCAAGCTGGGCGCCACGCCGATCAACACGGCACAGACCCAGGCCGTGGAGCAGATCATGAATCTCACCAATGGCAAGGGCACTGACCGTGGCTGCGAATGCGTGGGCTATCAGTGCTGCGACAAGCATGGCCATGAAGCCAATCACGAAACCATGAACAACCTGGTCGCCTCCACCAAGCCCACCGGCGGTATCGGCGTCGTGGGTGTCTTCGTGCCCCAGGATCCCAACGCTGCAAGTGATCTGGCGAAAGAAGGCAAGATGGCCTTCGACTTCGGTTCCTTCTGGTTCAAGGGTCAGCAGATCCGTACTGGCCAGGCCAACGTCAAGGCATACAACCGTCGCCTCGCCGAGCTGATCCACCATGACCGCGCCAAGCCGTCGCAGATCATTTCCCACAGCCTGAAGTTGTCCGAAGGTCCGGACGCCTACAAGCACTTTGATCAGCGGGACGACGGCTGGACCAAAGTGGTGCTCAAGCCTTCGGCATAACCCTTCTGCACCCTCCGTTGAGGCGCTGTGACACTGGCGCCTCGACGACCCTTCCCTGGCGATCCAGTTCTCCTTGATCCAGAGGCGCAAAGGCACATCCCTGCGCGGTACGAAAACTGCATTTGCTCATCCAATCGCCAATTAGATGACGCCTGACATGACGCTGGTTCGATTTTTTTCCACAAGATTGACACCCAAAGCGCTGTCCAACTCGCTAATAGGTTTCATCGCATTAGTCTGTGTACTTTTAGTGCTCGCCACCGCCTGGCAGATGCAGCAATCGGCCAATGAGCGAGTGGACGCGGCGAAAGTGTCTGTCTCGAACATAGTCCTCGCCGCCGAACAGTTGGCGCGTGACACGATGCTGCAGGCCGATAACACCTTACAAGACATCGCAGAGCGCGTGGCCCATGACGGGATCATTGCTGATCAACAAACTCGCCTGACGACCTTATTGGCTCGACAGGTCGAACGTATTGACGGAATTCAAGGGCTGTTCATCTTCGATGCAGAGGGCAATTGGGTTGCAAACTCTTTTTCTCAGGGCTTACAGACCAAAAACAACAGTGATCGCGCTTACTTCATTTACCATCGGGACAACACCAGCCAGGCGATCCATATTGGTTCTATCGTTGAGAGCAGAACCACCGGAGAACTGATCATCCCCATCAGCCGCCGCATTGAATCGTCCGATGGAACATTTGCGGGCGTCGCGCTCGCCACGATTCCTGTTGCCTATTTTCAAAGCTTCTTCAAGCGGGTAGACATCGATAACGATGGGGTCATCTTCCTCGCTCTCGACAAAGGCGAATTGCTTGCACGGCGTCCGACGGTGGATGCGCTGATGACAACCAATATTTCAAGGGGAGATATTTTCAGTCGCTATCTTCCCCATAGCGATAGTGGCACTGCGATTATCAAATCGGTCGTGGATGGCGTAGAAAGGATATATGCCTATCGTCGGCTATCGGGACTGCCCATCGTCGCAGCGGCCGGGATCTCATATCAGCAAGTGTTCGCGCCGTGGTGGTCATATGTTTTCCATTCCATGATCGTTATGGGGGTGATCATTTTAGCGATGGCGTTGCTGGGCGGGTTGCTGTACCGCCAGATCCAGCAGCTGCTTGTTGCAGAAAGCGAACTCAATGCGGCGCAGGACAAACTGGAAATCATTGCAATGACGGACAGTTTGACGTCATTGGCCAACAGGCGAAGTTTCGATGTTGCCCTTAAGAAAGAATGGGGCCGCGCGCTCAGAAACCAGTCAAGTCTTGCCGTGATCCTGTTGGACATAGACTGGTTCAAACAATACAACGATCACTACGGCCACCTGCCGGGCGATGACTGCCTTGTTGAAGTGGCTGCACTCATTGCGCAAAGTGCCAGCCGGCCTTTCGATATAGCCGCTCGTTACGGCGGCGAAGAATTTGTGATTTTGCTTCCTGAAACGGAGCTGGCGGGTGCCATTGTGGTGGCTGAAAAAGTGAGACGCTCGATAGAACAGGCGCAGATTCAACATTCAACAAGCGCCCTGGGCATCATTACGATCAGCGCTGGCGTCGTCGCGGTATGCCCGACTGACAAAAATAGCCACAGAGACAGCATGGCCGAGGCTGACCGTCTGCTGTACTGCGCAAAGATTAACGGGCGCAATTGTATAGAAGCCGCTTCATACCAGCGCGTCCCATCGGTGGTTTGCTGTGAATCGAATGGTGGATGATCGCGCTCAGGGTTGATGCGCGGCTGAATCCCCAGGCGCTCAGGGCTATGTCAAAGGCGACGGTCATCCGCGCATCAACCGGTCATGCCCCTGTCAACGGGAGGCCCCCAGGCTTCCGCGCATTTCGGCAATCATGTCCAGCAAGATAATTTTGACCGCCTGGGCCGGCACCGACAGCGGCAGATGCCCGGACAGGCACAGCGCCAGAGGCGCCTCGATCTCGGGTTCGACGATGCGGGTCAGGTGCACGTCCTGGTGCTGCTGCATCGCCCGCGCGGCGGACTCGGGCAGCACGGTCGATCCGAAGCGTTCGGCAACGGCGGTTGCAAGGGTCGAGGCCGATTCGACTTCGGCGATCACCTTCGCGCTGAGGTTGAGTTTCATCAGTGCATCGTCCACCAGCCGCCGCATGATGTTGTAGGTGCGCGGCAGCAGCAGGTCGAGCGCGGCCAGCTCGGTCAGCGGAATGCTCGGCTGGGCAGCAAACTGCGGATCGGCGCTGACCAGGTACAACTGCTCGCGCAGCAGGGGCGTGAAGCTCAGGCCGTGGATTTCGCGACCGCCGTACAGCACCGCCATGTCCATGCGCCCGTTCATGATCAGCTCACTGAGCGTGGTGCCAAAGTTTTCGTTGAGGTAGAGAAGGATCCCCGGATGCTGCTCTCGCACGCGGCGCAGCAGCGGCACCGACAGCGCCGAGGCCGCCGTGCCGGGGGCCAGTCCCACCGACACCTGACCTGACAAGGCATGGCCGGTGGCGTTGACATCGCTTTGCGCCTGTTCGCATTGACGCAGGATCAACTGCGCATGCCCGTAGAGGACCTTGCCGGCTTCGGTCGGGGTCACGCCGCGCTTGGTGCGGATCAGCAACTGCTGCTGCACCTCGGTCTCGAGCGTCACCAGCTGTTGGCTGAGTGCCGGTTGTGCGATGTGCAGGACGTTGGCCGCCTGGGTCATGCTGCCGATGTCGACAATCTTGACGAAGTACTTCAAACGGCGAAAATTCACGCGGTCACACCTTTGTTTAAGATCATTGCCTTGCCAGAGCAAGAGCCGCGCCAGCCGGTGAAATCCAGGCCCACGCGCAGGTCATCGCCTTTACCTATGGTCCGCGCCGGGCGCTCCAGCATCGAACCCGCACGCGGCACCCTCCTCCCTCCCACCAAATTGGTGCAGCCCGGCCCCCGGGGTGCGTCATAAGGAGGCCTTATCCGTCCAGAACAAAGACGTCTTTCTGCCTGCGCGCCTCAGCTCTTAAATTAGCCTACCGACACCCGAGGAGCGGCCGCATGCCTGCCTGTCATCCGTATCGTAGCACCCGCCCATGACCCGCGCTGAAACCCGACCTTTGACGTTTCGCCAGGCACTGCTGGCCATGCTCGGGGTCTCGCTGGTGCTGATGTTGTCGGCCCTCGACCAGACCGTCATCGGCAACGCGCTGCCCACTATCGTCAGCGAGCTGAACGGTTTTGATCTGTACGCCTGGGTGGCAACCGGCTACCTGCTGACCTCGATCGTGACCATTCCGATCTTCGGCCGCCTCGGTGATTACTACGGGCGCAAGCCTTTCGTCATCGCCGCCACGCTGATCTTTATCTTCGCCTCCGTGCTGTGCGCGCTGGCCAACGGGATGGTTGCGCTGGTGGCCGGACGCGCGCTGCAGGGCATCGGCGGCGGCATGCTGGTCGGTACGGCATTCGCGTGCGTCCCTGAACTGTTTCCCGACACCCGCCAGCGCCTGCGCTGGCAGATCATGCTCAGCGCGCTGTTCAGCGTGGTCAATGCCATCGGGCCGGGGCTGGGTGGTTTCATGACCGCGCATTTTGGCTGGCGCTCGGTGTTCTGGCTGAACCTGCCGCTGGGGGCGCTGGCGTTGTATTTCGCCTGGCGCCATTTGCCGTGGTACCGGCCGGCCTCCACCGGGACGATTCGCATGGACTGGACCGGGGCCGTCCTGATCGCGCTGGGCCTGGGCGCTCTGCAACTGTTCGTCGAATGGCTGGGGCATTCCAGCGCGGCGGTGTGCACGGCGCTGGGCGCTATCAGCCTGGCGGCGTTCACGGCGCTGTGGTTTCAGGAGCGACGCAGTGCGGCGCCCCTGCTGCCCGGTCCGCTGTTTGCCGATCACAGCATGCGGGTGCTGTTCATCCTCGCGCTGCTGGCCGGCGCGGTGATGTTCACCCTCTTGTTTTACCTGCCGCTGTTGCTGCAAGGGGGCTATGGCTATTCACCGCAACAGGCCGGCGTGTTGATTACACCATTGGCGCTGAGCATCACCCTGGGGGCGATCGTCAACAGTCGGATCATGACGCGCCTGCGCAATCCCAATCGCCTGCCCCAGGCCGGTTTCGCCACCCTGGGGGTTGCCTGTCTTGGCCTGGCGCTGAGCGGCCCGAGCGCCGGGTTCAACACCCTGCTGGGGTTGATCCTGCTGGCGGGCCTGGGTCTGGGGTTCATCTTTCTCAACCTGTCGGTGTTCACCCAGACCCTGGTGCAGCGACAGTACCTGGGCATTGCGACCGCGCTGCAGCAATCGCTGCGACTGGTCGGCGGCCTGCTGGGCACGGCGTGCATGGGTGCGCTGGTGAACGTGCTGTATGCCTGGCACCTCGGCCGCTTGCTGACCCAGGCCGGTCAGACTGAGGCACTGTCGTTGCTGAGTGATCCGCAAGTGCTGTCCCAGGGTGCGAACGCGCCAGGTCCTGCACTGCTCAGTCCTGCACTGCTGACGCTCGGACGCACGGCATTGGTCGAGGCCATGTCCATGGGGCTGGCGACCTGCGCCGTGCTGACCGTCATCGCGCTGTGGATATTGCGGCGGCTGCCCACGGTGCAACTGATGCCCGCTCCAGGTCACGCGGCAGGCGCCACGTCATGAACCCGACCCTTTTCTTATCCCCCTGCGCTACAGGAATTTCCCCATGAACAGCAGTCCGCAGCCGCTCGGTGCCTCCCCTGCCCCCGCGCTGCTTTTGACCGACGGGCTCGCCAAGGTCTCGATGATCGGCAGTCGTGCGTTTCTCATCGATGCTCCGGGCGATTTCGATCTGGCCGCGCAACGGCGCATCTGGGCCTTGAGCAACGCGCTGCAGCGCGAAGACGATATCGAGGAGCTGGTGCCGGGCATGACCAATCTGCTGGTGGTGCTCAAGCAAACGCCTCCCGCGCCGGACCTGATCATCGAACGACTGCGCGAAGCCTGGAGCCTGGCGCGAGAGCTCGACCTACCGGGCCGGCTGATCGAGATTCCGACCTGCTACGGGGGCGAACACGCCATCGACCTGCCAGCCATCTGCGACTTTTCCGGGCTGCCCGCCACCGAGGTGATACGGCGTCATCATCAGGCGACCTACACCGTGTTTGCGGTCGCCAGCGCGCCGGGCTTCGGCTATCTCGCAGGCCTCGATCCGGCCATCTACATGCCACGCAAGAAGGTCCCTTCGCTGAACATGCGCAAAGGCATGGTCACCATCGGCGGCATGCAATCAGGGCTTTCGGTACTCGACGGCCCCAATGGCTGGAACGCCCTGGGCAGCGCCGATCTGGCGATGTTCGACCCCTATGCCAGCGTTCCCGCCACCCTTGCACCGGGTGACACCGTACGTTTTTTGCCTGAAAGGATCGAACTGTGATCGAGATTATCGCCAGCGGCCCCCTCAACACGGTGCAGGACCTCGGGCGCCGCGGTTATCGCAACATCGGCGTCGCAACCGCCGGTGCCATGGACCCGGTCGCCCTGCGGGTCGGCAACCTGATGCTCGGCAACGCCGACAACTGTGCCGCCATCGAAATCCAGACCTTTCCCTTCAAGGTGCGCTTTACCCGCACCCTGGCAATCGCGCTGACCGGTGCTGACTGCAAGGCGCGTCTTGATGGCCAACCCATGCTGCCCTGGTGGGCTTGTACCGTGCAGGCCGGTCAGGAACTGGAGCTCAGTTTCCCCAAGGGTGGCGCCCGTGGCTACTTGTGTGTCAGCGGCGGTATCGACGTGCCGGTGCTGATGGGCTCGCGCAGCACGTCGCTGCGGGGCAACTTCGGCGGTCACGAAGGCCGGACTCTGACTGCCGGTGACACGCTGGCGGTGCTCGACGGACCTCTGCCAGCGTTGCCAGCCGGAGGGTTTGGGGTGACACCGCCAGGCCAGGCCTTGCGCGAGCACTTCCCGGTGGACGACGATGGGGCGCTGCTGCTACGGGCGATTCCGGCGGGTGAGTACGCGTTGTTCCAGGCCGATGCCGAGCGCTTCTGGGCGCAGAGCTGGAAGATCTCGGCGCAAAGCAACCGCACCGGCTATCGCCTGTCAGGGCTGGCGATCCAGCCGGAAACCGTGGTCGAAATGCGTTCCTATGGGCTGGTCCCCGGTATCGTCCAGGTGCCGCCTGCTGGCGAGCCGATCATTCAGATGAGCGACGCCAACACCGCTGGCGGTTACCCGAAGATCGCCGGGATTATCGAGGTGGACCTGTGGCGGTTGGGGCAGGCACCGATCGGCAGCCGGATTCGTCTGGTCAAGGCAGACACCCAGGATGCAATCGCTGCCGAACAGGCGCTTGAAGGATATTTGCAGGGGGTGGGCCGGATGCTGCAGGCGCTGGCCCTGCGCTGATAGAAGGCGGGCTTGCCGGCAACAGGGCCTTGGCGGGCCCCATCGTCGACAAGCCAAATCAACTCAAATCACTTCAGCCCCGCACAGAACTCGGCGATGCGGTCACAGCCTTCGCCGAGCACGTCGAGGCTGGTGGCATAGGACAGCCGGAAGTACGGACTCATGCCGTAGGCAGCGCCCTGCACCGTGGTCACATGGTGCTCCTCCATCAAGGCCATGACGAAATCCGTGTCGTTGCCGATTCGGCGGCCACCGCGGGAGGTCCGGCCGATCAGCGCCGAGATGTTCGGGAACAGATAGAACGCGCCTTCCGGCTTGTGGCACTGCAACCCGGGAATATCCGCCAGCCGCCCGAGGACGAAATCGCGGCGCTGCTGATAGATCGCCGCGCGCTCCTTGAGCAATTGCTGAGGGCCATCGAGCACGGCAATCGCCGCCGCCTGGGTCAGGGTGCAGATCCCGCCGCTGTTCTGGGTGTTGACATTGCTCATCGCTTTGACCAGATCCGCCGGGCCACCGCAGAAGCCCATGCGCCAGCCGGTCATGGCATACGCCTTGGACACACCGTTGACGGTCAACACGCGGTCGAGCAGACGCGGTTCGACGTCCCCGATGGTGCAGAACTCGAAATCGTCGTAGATCAGGTGCTCGTACATGTCGTCAGTCATGATCCACACGTGCTCATGACGCAGCATCACCGACGCAATGGCGGCCATCTCGGCCCGCGAGCACGCCGAACCCGTCGGGTTGCTCGGGTAGTTGAGCAGAAGCCACTTGGTCTTCGGCGTGACGGCCGCTTCGAGGTCTTCGGGGCGCAGTTTGAAGGCATTGGCCTGGGTGCAATTGACCGGCACCGGCACCCCCCCGGCGAACTTGACGATGTCGGCGTAGCTGATCCACGCCGGGGTGGGAATCAACACCTCATCGCCCGGGTTGATGGTCGCCAGCATGGCATTGAAGATGATCTGCTTGCCGCCGCCCGCAGTGAGGATCTGGGTAACGTCGTAGTCGAGATTGTTATCGCGCTTGAACTTGCGCTGAATCGCCGCGCGCAAGGCCGGCGTGCCGTCGGTGGGCGGGTATTTGGTGTCACCGGCACGGGCCGCCGCATAGGCGGCGTCGATGGCGTGCTCGGGCGTGGGGAAGTCGGGCTCGCCGGTCGACAAGCCAATGACCTTGATGCCTTGGGCGGCCAGGTCACGGGCTTTCTGGGTCATGGCCACGGACGCGGAAACGGAAACGTTTTTCAAGCGATCAGCGATAGCAGGCATTGTCATCAGTCTTCGTGGTTGCGGGATCGGGGGGCAAAACAAGCATAAAAGCAAACGTCCGACGGGCTCCAATAGCGCTTTACTGTGGTGACATAACCTAAATGGATGGCCCACTTCACCGTGCCGCAGATGCACCAAGGCCCGGCATGATTGCCGGGCCTTGGTGGCGCGAGTCAGCCTGGGCGCTTATTGCGTGGCCGAGCCGCCCGAGGTCTGCTTGATCAGCGTCAGGGCCTTCTGACCGCTGCGCGCGCAGTTGTCCAGATCACCCTTGGCCTCGTAAGCCTTGGCCTCGGCAATCAGCTGATTGACCTCGGACGAAGGGCCGGTGACAGACGAAGGCTTGGTGATCGCCGCTTGATCGGCGAGCTTCTGCAACTGCAGCGAGCACAGGTCCTCAGCGGCCATCGCACTGCCGGCGACCATCATTGCCGCAACAACCATTAATCGTTTCATTGCACAGTCTCCCTGATTCATGGATAAACCCGGCCCGCCATCGGGTGGTCATTCAAGCGGTTCGAATTTCAGTGCGCTGAGCTTCTGCACCTTCTCTTCGCGCACCATCTTGTATTCGGTGTTCGGCCCGATCCACTTGGCCCAGATCTGGTCGATCTCGCCAGCGGTCTCCATGGCCATCAGCGCGTCGTTGACCTTCGCCAACAGGGCGGGCTCTTCCAGGCGCATGCCGACGCTCACCGGTTCAAGCGCCATCGGCTCTTTGACGATGCCCAGCTCGACACCGCCGGCCCCGGCCTGAGCGACCAGCTTGGCCGCCGACATGGCATTGGTCACCACGCCCAGCACCTTGTTCTGCTGCACCGCCAGGTACGCCGAACCGGTGTCCTGGAAGGTCACCGGGGTGGCCTTGGCCATGCGAATCGACTGCTCGGAGGTCGAGCCCTTGGTGGCGCTGATGCGCTTGCCTTCGAAGTACGAACGCGGTTGGTCCGCCAGCGGCTTCTTGACCACGAGCATTTCCTTGGCCACGTAGTAAGGGTCGCTGAACTGGATCTGCTGGGCGCGGGTCTTGGTGTACGCCAGATTGGCGATGACCACATCGACGCGGCCCATCTTCACTTCCGGCACCCGTGCTTCGCCCGACAGTGGCTTGAGTTCCACCTTCACGCCCAGGTGCTTGGCCAGCGTGGTGCACAAGTCCACGTCCATGCCTTCGAGCACGCGGGTTTGTGGATTGGGCGAAGAGAACGGCGGCACATCGGAGTAAACGCCGCAGCTCAGGGTTTGTTTGGCCTGGATATCCGCCCACTGATCGGCGTGAGCCGCCATGGCGATTACCGGGGTGACGATCAGGGCCAGACAGGCCGATTTGATTCGCATGCATCCATCCTCAAAAGTGTGTTGTGTGGGCGGCAGCCTGAGCGCGCGGGGATGCCGCGCAAGGGTCGTGGGCGGCTCTGACGGCGCCTCAATGAGAACGTAGATCGCTGATGAAACGTTGCGCGCGAGGGTGCGCGGGCTGGCTGAAAAACACTTCGGGCGTGGCTTTCTCGAGAATCTGTCCCGCGTCCATGAACCAGATGGTGTCGGCCACTTCGCGAGCGAAGTGCATCTCGTGGGTCACGCACATCATGGTCATGCCCTCCTTTGCCAGCCCGCGCATCACGCTCAGCACTTCCCCGACCATTTCCGGATCGAGGGCACTGGTGGGTTCGTCGAACAGCATCACCGGCGGCTCCATGGCCAGCGCCCGGGCGATGGCCACGCGCTGCTGCTGCCCGCCCGACAACTGCCCGGGGTAGGCACCCGCCTTGTGGGCCATGCCGACACGATCCAGCAGCTCCATCGCTTGCTTCTTCGCGGCCGAGCCCTTGATGCCTCTGACCTTGGTCGGCGACAGCACGACGTTGTCGAGCACCGAGAGATGCGGGAACAGGTTGAAGCTCTGGAACACGAAGCCGATGCGGCTGCGCAGGCGATTGACGTTGGCATCGGTGCCGTGGATGTCGTGGCCTTCGAACAGAATCTGTCCGCCCTGGATGGCCTCGAGGCGATTGACGGTTCGGATCAGCGTCGATTTGCCCGAGCCCGAGGGGCCGCAGACCACCACCACTTCACCCTTGGAGATTTCCGCGTTGATGGTGGTCAGGGCACGGTACTCGCCGTACCACTTGTCGATGTTGGAAAACGTGATCATGGGTTTCATGGCGATTACCTGGGCAGATCGGTGGAGGCGAGTTCGGGAATGGCCTTGGCGGCAGATGCTCTGCCGTTATCGCCCTGGCGCTTGCGCTCGATGCGATGTTCCACGGCACCGGCCAGCCGGGTCAGGCTGTAGCAGATGCAGAAGTAGCTGATTGCCAGAATGAAATAGACCTGGAACGGTTTGGTCAGCAGCTGGTTGTTGACCTGATTGGCCGAGAAGGTCAGCTCCTGCAGGTTGATGATGTAGCCCAGCGTGGTTTCCTTGATGATCGAGACGAACTGGCTGATCAGGCTCGGCAAGGCGTTGTAGAGCGCCTGCGGCAGGATCACGTAACTCATCGCCCGCCAGTAACCCATGCCCAGCGCCCGGGAGGCCTCGTACTGACCCGTGGGCAGCGCTTGGATCCCGCCCCGCACGATCTCGCTGAGGTAAGCGCTCTGGTAAATCACCAGCGTGCACAGCATGGTGGTGAAGGCGCTGATGTTATGGCCGATCAGCACCGGCACCAGAAAGTAGGTCCAGAAGATCACCAGCAACAGCGGGATGCCGCGCAGCACATACACCCAGACGAATGCCGGGTAGCGCAGCGCGCGGAACGGCGAGATGCGCGCCATGGCCAGCAGAATGCTCAGCGGAAAGGCGATCACCAGCGCCAGTGCCGACAGCACCAGGGTGTTGACCAGGCCGCCCATCGGCCCGCTTGGGTACTGGCCGATCAACAGCAGTTCCCAGTTGCCCCGCAGGATAGTAAAGACATCGAACATGTGGGATTACCTCGCCCGCGCCAGATCGAAACGACGAGCGATCAACGCCCCGATACCCATCAGCACCAGCGAGACCGCCAGGTAGCCGACCGTGGCAACCAGGTACGACTCGAAGGTGCGAAAGGTGTAGTTCTCGACTTCACGGGTGGCGTAGGTCAATTCGACCACGCCGATGGCCATGGCCAGGCTGGTGTTCTTGAACAGCAAGACGGTGTGGTTGATCAACGAGGGCAGCGAGTTGCGCACGCCCTGGGGCAGGATCACGTAACGCATCGAACGCACATAACCCAGGCCAAGCGCCCGCGAGGCTTCGGTCTGGCCGTCGGGAATCGCCCGCAAGCCGGCGCGCAGGTCCTCGGCGAAATACGCCGCCTGGCACAGCCCCAGGGCGATCACCGCAAAGATGAATTCAGTGCTGAAATCGGCCAGCCACAGCTGCACGCTTTCCGGCAGGAGCGTCGGCACACCGAAGTACCAGAGCATCAACTGCACCAGGGTCGGGACATTACGGTGGTACGCCACATACGCGGCGACCAGGTGTTCGGCCAGTTTGTTGTGGGTCAGGCGCACCACCACCAGCAAAAACGCCAGACTCATGGCCAGCAGCCAGGCGAAGAGCATCAACTTGAGGGTCAACAGCGCACCCTGAAGCATCAGTGCGGCGTATTCGCCGGTCAGAATCGGCCCCAGATCGAAACCTTTAATCATGGGAGTCACCTATGGAAGTCTGTAGCGGCAGCGTCAATCGAAAGCCGGAGCCCGCAAGGGCGTGACGGATGCATCCGTTCTTGTCCGGCAGCCGCCTCAACTCCCCTGGGGGCGCGTGGTTTGCAGACCTCCGGGGACCTGCAGCGTCGGGGTGATTTCCATATGGCCGACGTTCATCGACACCGGCGCCGCGATGGCAAAGGCGATGGCGTCGGCAATGTCGGCCGCGACCGGCAGCTCGAAGCCTTCGATGTACTTCTTGTGGCTTTCTTCCGGGTTGCCGTGGACGTGGGCAAAGATGTCCGTGGCCACGCGGCCGGGGCAGATTTCAGTCACCCGCACGCGCTTGCCGAACACGTCGATGCGCAGGTTGCGCGAGAGCATGCTGACAGCCGCCTTTGTGGCGTGGTACGTCGAGTTGCCACCGAAGTTGTAAGCGGCGGCGATCGAACTGATGTTGATCACATGGCCCCGGTCGCGGCTGACCATGCCGGGCACCAGCAAGCGGGTCAGGTGCAGCACTGCGCGCAGGTTGACGTCGATCAGTGCGTCGATGCCCTCGGCGTCGGCATTGAGAATCGAGCCAGGGCGATCGACGCCGGCGTTGTTGACCAGAATGTCGATGTCCAGTCCTTCGGTCAGCGCCGTAATGCCCGCCAGGTCAGCCACGTCCACGGCGTGGGGAATGCAACCGGTACGGGCAGCGAGGGCGGCGAGGTTCTCGGCATTGCGGGCCACTGCGTGCACGGTGATGCCTTCGCGACACAGGCGCTCGACCGTGGCAGCACCGATGCCCGAAGAAGCGCCGGTCACCAGTGCGGTCTTGTAGTCTGAAAATGGCATCTCTCATTCCTCATCAAATCGTTCGGCGACCCCGTGTTGCCGGTGTCGGAAAATAGGGGCCGGGCCTGTGTCACGACTCTACTGGGCCACGATTGCGGGCGCCAAGACGTAATCACTGTGTGGCGATAAGCGCTGCTTATGGCCCGCTGCAGCCCAATGAATTCAGGGGATCAGCCGCGAGATCGGGGCAATTTCACCGCCGCCCTGCTGGATTTCTTCACGGATGTCCCGCGCCAGTTGCACCGCCCCGGCGGTATCGCCATGGAGCAGAATCGAACAGGCGTCGATGTTGATGCGCTCGCCGCTGTAACAGGTCACGGTGCCGTCGTCGAGAAACTGCCGGACCCGCTCCAGGACCTTGCCCGGCTCCTTGATCACCGAATCGGGCAGTTTGCGGGGCACCAGCAGGCCGTTCTTGTCGTAGGCGCGGTCGGCCAGAAAAGTAGTCGCCACGCGCAAGCGGTGACGTTCGGCGGCGCCCTCGATGGCGCGGCTGGTGGACGAACTGACAATGATGTTCGGATCGAAGGCGGCCACGGCGGCGATCAGCGGCGCCGCTAGCTCGGCATCGGCCGCGGCCATGTTGCCCAGGGCCCCGTGAAAACTCATGTGGGTCAGCCGATGCCCCGCCACGGCGGCGAACCCGGCCAGTGCGCCGAGCTGGTAGATCACGTAAGTGGCCAGTTCCCGCGGCTCGATCTGCATCGGCCGGCGACCGAAACCGAGCAGATCGGGAAAGCCCACGTGGGCGCCCAGGTCGATGCCTCCGGCAAGCGCCAGACGCACCGTGGTGTCCATGATCAGAGGATCTCCGGCATGGAAGCCGCAGGCGACGTTGGCCGACGAAATGATCTGCATCAACGCCTCGTCCTCGCCCATCCGGTAGGCCGCGAAGCCCTCGCCGAGGTCGGCGTTCAAATCGATTTTCATGCCCTGCTCCTTATGCCCTGCTTGTCATGCGTGGACCAGCGACAGCAGCGCCGTGCCGTACTCGACCCGTTGCTGTTCGTCGACCATGAACGCTTCCACGGTGCCCGCTGCGGTGGCGGTGACCGGCAGCAAAACGTCGCCGACCTGGATCAAGCCGATCAATGTACCCACGGCGATCACATCGCCGGGCTGCACTTCAGGCGTGTCGCGGCCGGGATGGCGGGACAGGAAGCGTCCGCAGACCGTGGCCATGGCACCTATTCGGGTCGCGGGCGCAGTGGGTTCCGCTGCCTGGGCCGTCACCGCAGCCCCGGACGCGATGCGATCGAGCGGACGGGTCAGGCGCAAGCTGAAGTCGCCGCTGTGCAACTCGAACTGCGCCAGGTTGGCGCTGCTGATCCATTCCACGATCTGTCGAATCTTGCTGATGTGCATCGCGCTTACTCCGCTTGCCGTCGGGCCTTGAGCCAACGTTCCAGATGATGGATGTCCACCGAGCCCGCGCAGAAATCCGGGTCTTGAAGGATGTCGCGATGGAGCGCGACGTTACTGCTGATGCCTTCGATGCGCAGCTGCGAGAGCGCCGTGCGCATACGCGCCAGCGCTTCCTCGCGGGTCGCGCCGTGGGTGATGACCTTGGCAATCATGGAGTCGTAGTACGGGGGCACCTGGTAGCCGGCGGTTACATGGGAATCGACGCGCACGCCCATGCCGCCGGGGACTTCCCAACGCGTTACGCGCCCTGGGGTGGGAATGAAGGTTTGCGGGTCCTCGGCGTTGATGCGGCACTCCAGCGCATGACCCAGCGTGTGGATGTCGCGCTGTTCGAAGGTCAGCGGTTCCCCCATCGCCATGCGCAGTTGCTGTTGAACGATGTCGATACCCGTGGTCAGTTCGGTCACCGGGTGCTCGACCTGCAAGCGGGTATTCATCTCGATGAAATAGAACTCGTCGTCTTCGAACAGGAATTCGAAGGTGCCCACCCCGCGGTAGCCGATCTGTTGGCAGGCCCGCACGCAACGCTCGCCGACGGCCGCCAGCAGCGCTGCATCGATACCCGGCGCCGGCGCCTCCTCGAGCACTTTCTGATGACGGCGCTGTTGCGAACAATCACGGCTGCCCAGCCACACGCCCCGGCCGTGGTTATCGCACAGCACCTGGATCTCGACATGGCGCGGATGTCCGAGGAATTTCTCGATATACAGCTCGGGATTGCCGAAGGCCCGTCGGGCTTCCTCACGGGTGACGCTGACGGCCGGCAGCAGATCCTCACTGCGCTCGACCTTGCGCATGCCGCGTCCGCCGCCCCCGCCTGCGGCCTTGACGATCACCGGATAGCCGATTTCATCGCCGATGTTCTGGATCAGCAACGGATCGTCCGGCAACGCGCCTTCAGGCCCCGGCACGCAGGGCACGCCAGCCTTGCGCATGGCACGCTTGGCCGCGACCTTGTCGCCCATTTGCCGAATGCACGTGGCGGTCGGCCCGATAAAGGTCATGCCGGCGGCTTCGACCCGCTCACTGAAGTCCGCGTTCTCGGACAGGAAACCATAGCCGGGGTGGATGGCCTGGGCGCCAGAAGCCTGTGCCGCATAGATGATCGCTTGTTGATTCAAATAGCTCTGTCCGGGCGCGGCCGGGCCGATGCACAAGGCTTCGTCGGCATACTGCAGGTAGGACGCCTGGGCATCGGCCTGGGAATAGACCATGACGGTTTTCAAGCCGAGGCCGTGGCACGCGCGCTGAATGCGCAGGGCAATTTCACCGCGGTTGGCGATCAGTACTGTGTCGAACATGGGAAACCTGCCTGGGGCTAAATGAGGTCGAACAGCGGCTGACCGGATTCCACTTCGGCGCCGCCCGCTGCGAGGATCGCGTTGACCTGCCCGGCCCGGGTGGCCGTGACCTGATGAAACATCTTCATCGCCTCGACGATGCACAGGGTCTGCCCTGCGGTCACAGCATCACCGATTGCCACGAACGGCGGCTCATCCGGCGAAGGGGTCAGGTGCAGGACGCCGTACAGCGGCGAACACACCGGTTGGCGGGCCGGCTCCGAATGACTCACGTCTGCCGGGGCGTTTGCCGGGGCACTTGCGGGCGCCGCAGCAGGCTCGACGGTTGGTTGAACAGCGGTGGTTTCGACGACGGGCGTTGCGACAGGCGCTCCGGCATGGCGGCTCAGCGTGACCGTCGTGCCGCCTTCGCTAAGCGTCAGTGCGCTCAGATCGGACTCGGCAAGCAGGTCGATCAGTTGTTTGATGCGCTGTTGATCCATCTCTTTTTTCTGCCTCTTGCTCGCTCGGCCGAGCGGTCATGACTCGGGTCTGCCGCCAATGTACCGAGGCTGCCGGGTGGCACGCCAAGAGCCTTTATAACTGGAGCAATAAGCCCGACTTATGACCGCTTTTGCACCGGCCATCACGGCGCTGCACTTATTAAATGCACAACGCACATCCATAAGTGTTTGTTATCCAGCCAGAGCGAAGTTGTCTTAACCCGCCGATTAAAACTTTGCGTAGTTTTGCGCTGTGCCGAGAACAGCAAGACGTGACACAGATCACGCAAAGGAAACGCTGCCTGCAACGGCGGGCAATTAATAACAGGCGCTGACTCAGCGCGGCAATCGGTTATTACTGCGCACTCGCACGACTGCGCACGCTCAACACTGCCAATCGCACGGTATTCCACACTTCATGCAACGGCATTAGGTAGCATCATGACCTTGATTAAATACTCCACGGGGATTCTCGGCTTGCTGGCCGTTCACAATGCGATGGCAGCAGGTTTAATCGATGACAGCCACGCGACGTTATTGGCTCGTAACTTCTACAGTAACGCCGATAACCGCGATGGCGCCGCAGCGCCTAATTACACTCAAGAGTGGGGCCAGGGCTTTATTCTGAACTTCGCCTCCGGCTTCACCCAGGGTCCCGTCGGTTTTGGTGTCGACGCCGTGGGCATGCTGGGGATCAAGCTGGACTCAGGCAAGGGCGTGCACTACAACCCCACCGGCAGCGCTCGTCAGGGCAACATCTTCCCTACCGACGGCGATGGCCGTGCGGTCGACGACTTCAGCAGCGTCGGCATGACCCTCAAGGCCCTGGTGTCGAAAACCGAGTTCCGTTACGGCACGCTGCAACCGAAGCTGCCGATCCTGATCGCCAGTGATCGTCTGGTCTGGCAGACCTTTCAGGGTGCCCAGGTAGAGTCGCGGGAGATCGATAACCTGACCCTCACCGCCGGCCGTATCGACAAGGTCAAAGAGCGCGGTTCAACCGATGAAGAAGGTCTTTCGATCGCGGGGTCGAATGCCAAGTTTGACCCGGTCAATCCAGGCATCAATACCACGCGCAGCACCTATTCCCATGAATTCTGGTATGGCGGCGGTTCATACAAAGCCACCCCTGATTTGACCCTACAGTACTATTACGCCAACTTGACCAACTTTTACAAACAGCACTTTCTGGGTGCCTTATATGGTCTTCAGTTGGGGCCGGGACGTTTAACGTCGGATATTCGTCATTGGGACAACAGCTCCGATGGCCGTAACGGTAATGACCCTGATTACTTCAGTACCGGCTATTACGGCAACGGTGTGACCCGCGGCAAAGTCGACAGCCGTTTGACCAGTGGGCTGTTTACTTACACCTTGGGCGCGCACGCTGTTTCTGCGGGTTACCAACAAGTCAACGGCAGCAGCGATGCCGTCTGGCTCAACGAAGGCGCAGGCACGACCAGCTACTTCATGACGGAAACTATGTCCGGTAAATTCCAGCGCGCCGGCGAGCGCGCCTGGCAGTTGCGCTACGCCTATGACTTCGCCGGAATGGGCTTCCCGGGCTGGTCGCTGAAGACGGTCTATACCAATGGCGATCACATCAAGACCGCTGCCGCCGACGGCAAGGAATGGACCCGCGATACGACGCTGGCCTACGTGGTGCAATCCGGCCCCGCCAAAGGCCTGAGCACGGCCGTTCGCCAGGGCGTGTTCCGCACCGACATGCAGCGCGACACCGACGAATACCGGGTCATCATCGACTACCCGATCTCGTTGTTTTGAGACGACGCCGCGCACTTCAGGGGTGCGCCTTGTTAACCCCGAGTTATCCGGGTCAAGGCGACAGTGCGAAGCTGTCGCCCTGTCACCTCCACGCCTCCCGGATTACGCTGAAACGGGCACGCTCTACGGCGCAAACCCTCGAAGCACGTTGTCAATCTCCGAGACCACCTGCTTCGTTGCCTCCTCGATCAGCCCTTCATTGCGACACAACACCCAGCCGTTCTCTGAAACCGCTCGCTCGAACGCCTGGGTGCACGCAGCGTGTTCGTCCAGTGAGTGAATCACCGTACTGCTCAACCCACGGCGTCGAGCGGCGGCCCTCCCCCATGAAATCTCCGCCGCAGTGACCACCCCGACGTGCAAGTCCGGCACGCGCACGTTCCTGTCAATGTTCAACTGCAGGATCTCGGCAAACGGGACTAGCCGGCGAAAGGCGGCATCGGACGGGTACCAGCGATCCATGAGGATGATGCTGTCGGCGGGCTGCTTCGTCAGGACGTTTCGGGAAATCCAGCCACGGCTGTCAGCAAGACGCTTACACACCTCCCACTCCAGATTCCGGTCGGGGTGTCTGACGAGTTGGTTGACGAGCGCCATTGTTTCACCCCGGTGGGGGTCACTTTTGCTCTCGCACAGCCGAATCACTTTCTTGTGGTCAGCCCTCAGAGATTTCGTCACGGCTTCCAGGAGGGTGGTTTTACCCACCCCCTTTGGCCCATCCAGAGAAACAAACAGCGGATGGTTCATGCTTTAAACAGCGAGGGCGTCATCAATGGCCGCTGTCAGGCGAGGATCGTCCGCCGTCACGTCTGGGGCAAAGCGCCCGATCACCTTGCCGTCTCGCCCGATCAGAAACTTCTCGAAATTCCACAGCACGTCGGTGCCTGCGCCGCTTTCAATGCCGTAGCCCTTGAGGCGTTCACGGAACGGCCCGTCGCCGGTGGCAGCGGGCTGGGCGGCGGTCAGTTCGCGGTAGAGCGGGTGCGTATCGTCGCCGGCGACCGAGATTTTCGAGAACAGCGGGAAGTGCACGTCATAAGTGGTCGAGCAAAACGACTGGATGTCGCTGTCACTGCCCGGCTCCTGTTCCTTGAAGTTGTTGGCCGGAAAGCCCAGCACTTCAAGTCCGGCGTCCTTCTTGCTCTGATACAGGCTTTCAAGCCCTTCGTATTGCGGCGTCAGCCCGCATTTGGACGCCACGTTCACCACCAGCAACACTTTGCCCTTGTACTGGCCCAGGTTGACTGGCGTGCCATCGATTTGCTTGAGGGGGATGTCGTACAGAGAATCCGTCATGAGTGGCTCCTGCTTGCTGGGTCGGGATATCTGGACCAACCCATCGGTCAGCCTTTAGGGACACCTTAAAGCATGCGGCCGATGATTCGTTGATGTTTTTCGCCCTCCTCCCAAGGCTTTGTCAGAAAGGCAGAACATGGTTCGGCCCTTTCCTCGTTTCCGGTCGAGCGGAGATACCGTTCAGCGTCCCGGGCGTAATTCTTCGATCAACGGTCAGAACCTATGTGACAGTATGGCAGTCTGACATCACATATTATTTTCTCGGCCCTGCGAGGCCTGACATGAATGACCTGCACCGCCGCAACCCGTGTCGCCTGCCTGTACTGCTGTTGATCACGCTGTCCACGGTGATCGGACTTTCCATTGTGTGGGAATTCGAGCTCGAAGCCTGGGTGATGCGCTGGCTCGCCTTGCCCTATGACGCTGACTTTGAAGACGCCGAAAGATGGCGATTCGTCCTCACTGTCACAGGGTTTTCCCTGATCTCGTTGATCATCCCGACCATCCTGCTCAAACGCCTGATCGCCAACGCCCAGTCCAGCTTCCGCGGACTGAAACAGGCACAGGCGCAGACTGAAACCCTGGCCACTTATGACTCGCTCAGTGGGCTGATCAACCGGCGCATCTTCATGGACATGGTTCGCAATCAGCTCGGTTTGAAGCGGCCTGCGGCAGTCATGCTTATCGATCTGGACCACTTCAAGGCGGTCAATGATCAGCACGGTCACGCCGCCGGCGATACGGTGCTCGTGGAAATAGCGCGCAGGCTCGAAGCCATCGCCGACGATAACGGGGGCGTGGCGGTGCGCCTGGGCGGTGATGAGTTCTGCCTGCTGTTTCTCACGTTCAAACACCAGGCCGAGCTCTGCCAGATCGCCGAGGCGGCTGTGTCCGGGCTTGGCGCGCCATTGTCCGGCGCCGTCGAACCTTCAGCGTTGGGCGCCACCATTGGCATTGCACGTTCGTGGACCGACGCACAGGAGGCTTCGGCGTTGTTGCACTGCGCCGACACGGCGATGTACCGAGGCAAGAAGGACGGGCGTTCGACCTACAACTTCTACGACAGCGAATACGAAAAGCAGCGCCGGGCCCAGGCCGACCTTGAACTGGCACTGAGACGGGCGGTTGAAGCAGACGAAATCGTGCCCTACTTCCAGCCCATCGTGGCGCTCCCTTCTCAGGAGGTTGTGGGGTTTGAAGTCCTCGCACGCTGGCTCAAGCCCGACGGCAGCACCGCCACACCGGCCGACTTCATTCCGGTGCTGGAGCGCCTGGGATTGATCCCGGCCATGACCCGCTCGCTGATCAGCCAAGCCTGTCGCGCCGCGAATCGTTGGGACGATCACCTGCGCTTGTCCATGAACGTCAGCGCCGCCATGGTGACCGACGCGCTGTTTCCCGATCAGTTGCTGGAGCAACTGCGGCGAGAGCAGTTTGCGTTTCACCGCTTCGAAGTCGAAATCACCGAGGAAGCCCTGGTCGGCAATCTGGACGTGGCGCGGCAGAACCTGAGCAAATTGCACGACCACGGCATTACGGTGGCGCTGGATGACTTCGGTATCGGTTATTCCAGCCTGTATCACCTGACCCGCCTGTCCATCGACAAGATCAAAATAGACCGGTCGTTCTTTGAACCCGGGCAAACCGATCACCTGCCCATGGTCGAAGCCATCCTGGGCATGGCGCGCAGCCTGAAAATGCAGGTCACGGCCGAAGGCGTCGAGGAGTTCCACCTGCCCCATCTGCCGTCCTGGCTGGCCAACAGCGGATGCGATTATGCCCAGGGCTACCTCTACGGCCGCCCGAAGCCTGCTTCGAGTCTGTTCTGCTACAACCACTCATCGTTTGCCCAGCTGGCAGGCTGAAGCATCGTCGGCATGTGCGCGGGTCATAGCGTCTGCGCTTCCGGGTCTTCGCGGGCCAGTCGGCGCGGCTCAGTCAGTGCGGTTTGAAATGCACTGAACGCTGGCGCCGGCCTTGACTCCAAATCTTGCCCCGACGCTCACGGCCAACGTGTCGCGTCGGCGAGCATTCGAATCATCTGCCAGATCAAGGAATTCCCATGACCGATCCACGCAACGTCGCCCACGACAAAAAAGTCCAGCAAGAAAAGAAGAACCACGGCGAAGAAGTCGCACCGGATGCCGTGCACGCGCCGCAGCCAGGCATGAAGCCCGCGCTCAAGCACGACGATGATGCTGCAGAGCAAGACGAACAGGCGTGAATCAGGCGTTGAACCGAGCTTGATATCAGCGTTTGGCGGCGCTGACTGACGTCAGTTGCCGCTGTATTTCCTCTTCCCCTTGTCATTATTCGTAAGTTCCCCCGCACAGCCCCTGCACTTAGCCATCATCTGCCTGAAAGCATGACAGGGCACCACCTCCCCTTGAAAGCATCGGCGCGGTCCCTATCTTGGGCTTCTGTCTTAAGTTTGAACCGGGCAGGAGCCAGTCTCCCGTTGCCTGCGAGAGAGAGAAGGAGGCCAGATCATGCGCGGCAATGCCGTCAACCACCCAAAATCCGACCCATCTTCCGTCAAGCACCCGGGCGCCCAGTGGCGGTTGATGAGTGCCTACGAGCGCTTCGAGCAACTGGTGGTCATCGCCCTCAGTTTGATCATCGCTGCGGTGATTCTCATCGCGCTACTGGCGCTGAGCCGCAAGTTCGTCATTCTCGACACCCTGACCACGCCGGCGTTGACCATTGCCGCGCTGGGTTTCGCGACCCTGGTGCTTGGCTTGGTCTGCTGGTTGCTGGGCAAACGAGACCTGTCGGCGCAGGATTAGCGGCCTGGCATCCGGGCAGGACTGCCCTCCCATGCCTTTGCCGATGGGTTGCGTGAACACTTCCCCGCGTTGCACCCCAGGTGGTTCAAAGCTGACTGACACAACCGAATGGCCGGAAGGCGCCGATGAGTAGCGGCCTTGGGCTCACCCGTTGAAGAACGTCCGGGACGCTTCGGTGATCCGGTCGATCAGGCGATGCTGGCGGAGGGCGTCTTCAAAGCGGGTCACGTTGCTGGAGCCCGTGGCTTTGTCCTCGGCATAGGCGGCGTAGAGGTAGGCCACGTCCTGGGCACTGGCATCGAGGTGCGTCACGTCAAGGGTCTGGTACCGCGCAGGGATCGGCAATTCCACGAATCTTTCGCTGCCGCCGGTCATCGACGCAATAGCATTGTCGTGAGTGTTCTGGAAACCGCGCGGATTGGTGATCCGCAGCGCGCCCTCCGTGCCGGTGATGTCGATCTGCAGGCCGGTTTTGTGGTCCTGGCCTCCCTCAAGCTGAACCGAGAACAAGCCGCCCCCAGGCAGCGTGCCGATGATCATGACTTCGTTCGGGGCGTCATAGGGAATCTGCTCGCCGGTTTCCTCAATCGTGGTGACCGGGAATTGAGTCTGCGCAACCGCCGCGAGCATTTGTGGGAAGCCAACGCCATGAAACAGCATGTCGTGAAAGTGCCCGCCGTAGATCGACAACAGGTGGGTGAAGTTTTCGGTGTTGACCGCCCACTTGGCAAATGCCGGCATGACCGCACCGAATGCGTCCACGCCCACCGACATTCGCACCGCCCTGATGCTGCCGATGTGACCCTGCCGGATCAGGTCGTGCCAATACCGCGAACTCGGAGAGAAGCGGCGCTGCAGGCCGATGATATGGCTGATGCCCCTGGCGTTGACCATTTCCAGGATCTGCTCCGATTGCGCGGTGGTCGTGGACAGCGGCCATTCGCAGTACACGTCTTTGCCCGCCTCGATCACCTTTTGGGTAAGCCGACCGTGTTCGGGCGTGGGCGCCAGCACCACTACAAGGTCAACGTCGGGGTGGCTGACCAGTTCATCGGCGTTGTCGAACGCGTGGCGGATCTTGAAATCATCGGCATAGCCGCGCACCTTTTGCAGGTCACGACCGGAAAGCGCCACCACCTCGAATGCGTCAAGGGATTGCAGGGCGGGAATGTGTCCGTAGCGCGCCCACCCGCCGGTGCCGATGATGCCGACGCGGATTTTATGAGTCATTGAGCCTTCCTCTGTTCATGAAAGTGACGAGCGAGGCACCTGCGAGTCCTGCATTGCCGGAGCGAGCGGGAGATCGCGCAGAGGCACAACGCGCTGGTGAAACAGAGTAGGCGTTCTCAGGTAGACGATTAAGAGGGTCAAGCGTCCATGCATAGGTGACGAATGTGTCCGCAATGGGTAAAGAAACGGCCGGGCTTAGCCAGCCTTTTCAATCACCAGGCCGCGGGCAAAATGAGCGACGACGAAGTCCACGAAAACCCTGACCCTGGGCGCCATTTGCCGGCTGCTCGGCCAGACAATATGAAAGGTGCTCGCGCCTGTCAGGTGCGTTGTCAGCAACGTCTGAAGCTGCCCGTCTGCCAATGCGTCCCGGACCGCGAAATCGGGCAGACACGCAATCCCGCGACCCGCTTTGGCCATGTACAGCAAGGCAGCGACATCGCTGCAGATCATGGCGACGGGCAGTTGACCGACGGCTGACCGGGCGGCGGTCTGTTTGAAAGGCCATTGATACAGCTTTCCCGAATTCTGCCAGCGGTAGTGAAGGCACGCATGGTCCAGCAGGTCTGCGGGGCTGGACGGCACACCGTGAGCGTTGAGGTACCCAGGCGCGGCGACGATGCAGGCGCGGTATGGGCCCAAAGGCCGGGACTTGAGCCGGGAGTCGCTTAGATCGGTGCCCCGGATGACGACGTCGAACCCCTCCTCGATCACATCCACCATCCGGTCAGTAAAGTCCAGGTCCAGCTCGATCTCAGGGTAGGCCTGCATGAAATCAGCGATAACCGGCAGCGGCAGCCCTCCCGCCAGGGCCAGCCCGACGCGCAACCGACCTCGCGGGCGCCCGGTCATCGCGGACATGTGGTCTTCGGCGGCCTGGACTTCGTCGAGGATGCGCCGGCACCTCTGCAGAAACTCCTCGCCTTCCGAGGTGAGGCGAACGGTGCGAGTGCTCCGCTGAAGCAGCCGCACCCCCATCCGCGCCTCCAACCTGGAGATGCTTTTACTCACCGCAGAAGCAGAAATGCCCAGACTGCGTCCGGTGGCAACAAAGCTCTGGCTTTGTGCTGTCTGGACAAAAATTTCCAGCCCGCCCAGTGCGTTCAATCTGTCCAACAGTGCCTCGCTTGCGACATTCGATAGAAGGTGTGATGAAGAATAACTAAGACGCCTTCGACGTGTTCAAGTTGAACAACGTCGCCGCAGTGCCTCTTCGGTAGTCGGTCGGCGTCTGGTTCATCTCGTAACGGAAGTGTCGATTGAAGTTGGACAGGTTGATGTAACCCACTTCAAAGCAGACATCGGCGATGGACATCTGCGTCTGCAGCAGCAACCGGCAGGCCTTCTGGATGCGCAGCTTGCGCATCAGGTCGATAAACCCGTGGCCCGTCGCGCGCTTGAAGAACCGCGAGAACCCCGGCTCGCTCATGTGCAGGCGCTCGGCGATCACTGACAGCCTGATATCCCCCGTCAGCTCCCGTTGCAGGTAGTCGAACGCCCGGTGGACGCGCTCGGCACTTTTGGCATCCAGAGCAGGCGCGTAGCACGAACTCGCCAGCGTGCGGGCTTCACGGGCAGGCGCCGTGCTCAGGGTGTTGAGCAGATCGAAAAACAGCAGCAGGCGCGGCAACCCCTGCGCCATGCCGATGCGTTCAAGCAGCTCCGCCGCCTGCACGGCGGTCCCGCCGGTAAATTCCAGCCCGCGGCGGGCGCGGTCAAACAACCCCTGCAATTCACCCAGCTCAGGCAGCGTCTCGCGCAGCGCCAGCAACGTATCGCCGTCGAATTGCAGCACGACGTCCCGGCCTTGCAGGTGCTCCCCCGGCGCAAGATCGCCCATCCAGTCATGGGGCAGATCAGGGCCAATCAGCGCGACATGGCCGGGGCCGAAAGCGCCGATGTAATCGCCCGCCACCAGTTTGCCGCTGCCTTTGCGGATCAGATGAATTTCGTACTCAGGGTGATGATTCCA
Organism: Pseudomonas sp. GW821-FHT02H06; assembly: GCF_059421525.1. Classification (NCBI taxonomy): domain Bacteria; kingdom Pseudomonadati; phylum Pseudomonadota; class Gammaproteobacteria; order Pseudomonadales; family Pseudomonadaceae; genus Pseudomonas; species Pseudomonas sp. GW821-FHT02H06. The sequence goes on along the minus strand of NZ_JBWKVD010000002.1, from coordinate 484,678 downwards.
GCGCGCGAGCGGATAGGGATAGTCGTGCTCGTACCAGCGAAAACTCTGCTGGGGCGCCGGCAGGATGATCTCCAGTTCGGCAGGCAACTGCTCGAATAAAGCGGTTCGGCTTTCAGGCATGTCTGCCCCTTTTTTGTCGTTGTTGGCGCGAGCGTCCACACACCATACCCCTCTTGCTTCCCCCTGCTCCACCTCGCCTGTCACTGCGCGCTGATACTTTTTTAGCCGGACGCAGGGCTGGGCTGCACGGTTAAAAAAGCATCAGTGGGACATCCTCAGCGTGTTTGTTGCAGCGCGTGCGAGCTGCTGTAATCGGCACGCCACTGCCCCGAAGTGAGACGTCAGAGGGATCGGCAGTGCTCAAAAACAACAATAACGATTCCGCGCCACCGGCGTGGAATGGAGATCACCATGAAGATCACCCAACACGCGCTGATGCTGTCTGCCGGTCTGTCCCTGGCGGGCATCAGTCAGGCTGCCGAGACGATCACCATCGCCACCGTCAACAACAACGACATGATCCGCATGCAGCGGCTCTCCAGGGTATTCGAAGAGCAGCATCCGGACATCAAGCTCAATTGGGTGGTGCTCGAAGAAAACGTGCTGCGCCAGCGGCTGACCACCGACATCGCCACCCAGGGCGGCCAGTTCGATGTGCTGACCATTGGCACCTACGAGACGCCGTTGTGGGGCGCGAAAGGCTGGCTGGAGCCGATGAAGGATTTGCCGGCCAGCTACGACCTGGACGACATCATCCCGTCCGTGCGTCAGGGCCTGTCGGTCAACGACACCCTGTATGCATTGCCCTTCTATGGCGAGAGCACGGTGACCTATTACCGCACCGACCTGTTCAAACAGGCCGGGCTGAGCATGCCCGAGCGCCCGACCTGGACCCAGCTCGGCGAGTTCGCCGCCAAACTGCATCACCCCGACCAGGGTCAGTACGGCATGTGCCTGAGGGGCAAGGCCGGCTGGGGCGAGAACATGGCCTTGCTGACGACGATGGCCAACGCATTTGACGCCCGCTGGTTCGACGAACAATGGCAACCTCAGCTGACCAGCCCCGAGTGGACGGCCGCTGCCAACTTCTACGTCAATACGCTGAAAAATTACGGCCCGCCCGGCGTCTCCAGCAACGGCTTCAATGAAACCCTGGCGCTGTTCAACAGCGGCAAATGCGCAATCTGGGTCGATGCCAGCGTGGCAGGTTCGTTCACCACCGACAAAGAACAGAGCCGGGTCGTGGACAGCGTGGGTTTCGCGCCGGCGCCCGTTGAAGTGACCGACAAGGGTTCGTCCTGGCTGTACGCCTGGTCCCTGGCGATTCCCGCGACCTCCAAGCACAAAGATGCCGCCAAGACGTTCACCACGTGGGCCACCTCCAGGGAATACATCCAGCTGGTCGCGCAGAAGGATGGCATCACCAACGTGCCGCCTGGCACCCGCACCTCCACCTACAGCGACGCGTACCTCAAGGCCGCGCCGTTCGCCAAAGTGACACTGGAAATGATGAAGCACGCCGATCCGACGCACCCGTCGGCCCAGCCTGTGCCCTACGTCGGCATCCAGTACGTGACCATCGCGGAATTCCAGGCGATCGGCACGTCCGTGGGCAAACTCTTCTCGGCCGCGCTCACCGGCCAGACCACTGTCGAGCAAGCCCTGGCGGCCGCGCAGTCGACGACGGAGCGGGAAATGAAACGCGCCGGTTACCCGAAAAAATAAATGCCCTGTCGGCAGCCCGCTGCCGCCTCTTTCTGCATGACGGATGACTCTTTCAATGAAACGACTCGAAGGTAAAAGCGCACTGATCACAGGTTCAGCCCGGGGTATCGGGCGTGCCTACGCCGACGCCTACATTCGCGAAGGCGCGACAGTGGCCATCGCCGACATCAATCTGGAGCGCGCGACCCAGACCGCCACCGAACTGGGCACCAGTGCCTACGCGGTGAGGATGGATGTCACCGATCAATCGTCCATCGACGCGGCCATTGCGGCCGTCGTCGCCACCACCGGCAAGCTGGATATCCTGATCAACAACGCTGCATTGTTTGATCTGGCACCAATAACCGAGATCACTCGCGAGAGTTACGAGCGCTTGTTCTCGATCAATGTGGCCGGCACGTTGTTCACCCTTCAGGCGGCGGCCAGGCAGATGATCGCCCAGGGTCATGGCGGCAAGATCATCAATATGGCGAGCCAGGCCGGCCGGCGCGGCGAGGCACTGGTGGGCGTTTACTGCGCGACCAAGGCCGCGGTCATCAGCCTGACCCAGTCAGCGGGACTGAACCTGATCAAGCACCGGATCAACGTCAATGCGATCGCCCCGGGGGTCGTCGACGGCGAGCACTGGGATGGTGTGGACGCGCTGTTCGCCAAACACGAGGGCCGGCCGCTGGGCGAGAAGAAGCGGCTCGTCGGTGCCGAAGTGCCCTACGGCCGCATGGGCACTGCCCAGGACCTGACCGGCATGGCGATCTTTCTGGCGTCGGTCGAGAGCGATTATGTCGTCGCCCAGACCTACAACGTTGATGGCGGTAACTGGATGAGTTGAGCCCAAGGAGTGACCTCCAGGATATCGGGCGTTGTTTTGCATCGGGCCTTACGCGACCCGGTGGAATTGAATATACCGAGACCGGCCTCTTCCCGGCTGAAGCCGACTCCACTGACTGATCGCGCACATCCCGTTATGATTGACCGCTCAATGAAAAGGGACGCAGGTCACATGGACATCAGAGGATCAGGCGTCATCGCCACAGCCAAAGGCCTCGCGATAGACCCCGACGTCCGTTTCGAATGCGTCGGCTGTGGGGGGTGCTGCCGTGGCCGCTTCGTGCCCTTGACCCTTGGCGAAGCCGTGACCTGGCTGAAACGCGGCGATCCTGTGGGGGTATTGCTTGAGGCATTCGACGATTCACTCTGGCCGGTCGACTCACCCGAATATGCCTACAACGCCGGGCGATCCGCGCCGGTCACCGGCGGTTCGGGTACGCTGCGGGTGACGGTGATTCTGGCGGCCAATGCGATTCCTGAATGCCCGAACCTTCAAAAAGACGGGCTCTGCTCGGTGTATCTCGAGCGGCCGCTGGTGTGCCGGATCTACCCGATGGAGATCAGTCCTTTCATTGAGCTGAAACCTGAAGCCAAGGACTGCCCGCCGGAAAGCTGGCAACAGGGCAGCCTGCTGGCCTCGGATCAGGGGTTAGCGATGCTGGTCCAGCAATCCCGCCAGACCGACCGCGAGGATGCCCGGCGCAAGGTGGCGGTATGCGAAAGCCTGGGCCTGACCGTCGCCGGCTGGAAAGGCAACGGTCTGGTGATTCACCAGCCCTCGGTCGAAACACTGCTCGCCGCCTGCGAAAGCGCTGAGGTCAATGCCGGCCCCGCTGCTCAAGCCTGGCAGATCAAGGCAGAAGACCCGGCGTTGAGGGCTTATCTCCACGCTCAGTCCGTGCCCCTGGCTGACTCACCCAGCGACGATTACATCTTCCACCCACTGCCCCGCTGAACGGCCGCCGCTGCCGCCTCAGCCTATTACCCGCGCATACACCGCCCGGTCCACATTCCCCCCGGACAGAATGACCCCGACCTTCTTCCCTGCCATGGCCCGGCGTTCCTGGATGAGCGCCGCCAGTGCAGCGGCCCCTGCGCCCTCCGCGAGGTTATGGGTGTCGGTGTAATAGACGCGCATGGCCTCGGCGATTTCTTCCTCGCTGACCGCGACAATGCGCTCCGCCCCGGTTCGATAGATCGCGAAGGCCGCAGGAATGGGCCGGCGTACGGCGAGGCCATCGGCGAAGGTGTTCGCCGACGGGGTCTGCAAAATAGTGCCTTCCTCGAACGACCATTTGGCGGCCGCTGCCTCGGTGGAGACCACACCGACCACCCGGGTCTGCAGGCCCAGCGCGTCACGGGCGGCAATGACGCCGCAAATGCCCGAGCCACAGCCGATCGGCACGTAAACCGTGTGCAGATCGGGCGCGGCCATGAACAACTCCAGCCCATAGGTGGCCACGCCCTTGAGCAACTCGATGTGGAATGGCGGGACCAGGTAGTGCCCATGCAGATCCGCCAGCCGCGCGGCCTCTTCCCGGGCTTCGTCGAAATCCCGGCCGCATTCGATGACGGTGCCGCCAAGTGCACGCATGGCGTTGTTCTTCTCCGGCGAGTTGCCTTCCGGCACCACGATCGACGCACTCAAGCCCAGCGCGGTGGCGGCCAGCGCCAGGCTCTGACCGTGGTTGCCCCGCGTCGCCGTGACGATGCCTCTGACGGTCGGGAAAGTGCGCTTGAGCCAGTGCATGAACGTAATTCCGCCGCGCACCTTGAACGCTCCGGTGGGCGTGTGGTTTTCGTGCTTGACCCACACCGTGCTGTTGAGCCGCTCGGCCAGTAACGGCCACGGGTATTGGGCGGTGGGCGGCATGACCTCGTACACCTGGCGAGCGGCCTGTTCGATATCGTCCCGTGTCAGTCCGTGCATGGCCTGTCTCCTCGAAAATGTGGCCCAGTCTAGGCAGACGTTCACCCCGCCGGCTTTCAAAAAACTGACCTGACTTTTGCTGAATCACTTGATTACTATGAGGCCCATGAACCCGACAAAACGCCCGCCTCACCCGCTCCCGTCTGAACCGGTTCGCCGTGTCGAAGCAGGCCCGTGGATGATCGAATTGCTGCCTGCCGCCGGTTATGCCACGCGCTACGTGGCGACCCAGGCGGCGATCGGCTTTGCCTTCGAAAGCCAGCGTGGTCTGCACGCCATCGGCAGCGACCGGGTGCAGCCCTTCGACGCAGTGCCCAACGGCCTGGCGTTCGTGCCCGCCGGGTGCGACGTGTTATCGGAGTCGCCCGCGGGCGGTGAATACCTGCGGCTGCTGCGCACCGACGGGCTTGCTCTGAAGGGGGATCACGCTTTCAACAACCGCATTGATGCTCAATCGATCGCCCTGGCCGTGAGGATGCGCGCGGCATTGTTGCAGCGCTCGGCGGCGGATGACTGGGAGGGCTGGGCGCTGGCCCTTGCTGAACGGGCCGATAACAAGAACGCTTTCGACGCGCCGCTGCAAGGCTCGATCAACGGCAGCCGGATGCGCAGACTCGATGAGTTCATTGACGCCGGCATCGACGGCCCGCTGGGGGTGCAGGCCATGGCGCAGATGCTGGGGTTGTCCGAGGGTTATTTCATTCGAGCGTTCAAGCACACCACGGGCAAGAGCCCGCACAGTTACCTGATCGACCGGCGTCTGGCGAAGGCCCGGGCCCTGATGCGCGATTCAAACGCGCGACTGGCGGAGATCGCCCACGCCTGCGGCTTCAGCTCCCAGGCGCATATGGCGACGGCGTTTCGGCTGCGCATGGGCATCATGCCCGGCGAAGCTACGCAGTCAGTCGTCGTCGTAACTGTTCACGCGTCTCACCAGCCGTGCCGCTGCAGCACCGCCTTGATAACGGGGTGATGATCGACGACGTCCAAAGACCCATGAAACTCGGGCCGGGACGCCCGGAGGTGTTCCCGCGCCCCACTCCACTGGCTGACCACGCAGGCGAGAATTTCGACGGCGCTTGGGGCATGGGGATGCCAGACAACCGGGTTGTAAAACACATCGGCGAACACCTCCCACTGACTGTGCAGCTTGCTCCGGGCACCTGCGACCAATCGGTCTAATTGGCCAGGCTCGGCGTCAGGCAGCCACCGCTCCGGATAATCGATCAGGCCGATGGACGCATAACAATTGGTGGTGAGGTACGCCAGGGCCCGGAGTTGCTGGGCTCGCTTAAGGGTGTCTTGAGACAGCAGGCCGGACAGCGGAAAGGCCAGGCCCAGGTGCGTGAGGATGGCCGCGCTCTCCGTCATCACTCCGCCGCCGGGGATGACCAGCGTCGGCACCTGCATCAACGGGTTCAGGCGCTTCAGCTCGTCCTGCCCTGCACCGGCTTCCCATGAACTTGCGCCTATCAAGCGGTAATCGGCGCCGCACAGCGTGAGCGCGATCTCAATAGCGGCCGAGCCGGATCTGTCGGCCCCGAATAATCTGAACATGCTGTCTCCCGCTCTCATCAGGCTTTATAGCCGTGGCGCCGCTGCCATTCATCCGCAACATCGCCCAGGGTCTTGGCGCTGTCGTTGCGTATCCACGCCATGAAGTCGCGGTCGAACTTGAAGGCCGGCCCGCACTGCGCGGTCATGAACCGGCGCACGTTCTGGGTGTTGCGGTAATCCTGGGTGACAGGGGTGTCTCGGGAAAGGGATTCGCTGTGCCAATCGAAGGCCATGGGGACTTGGTCCAAGTAAGGGGGGCGCCGCACAGTCTAGTCGGGAAATACGTATGGGTCAGACCGAGCGACAGGCGCCAGGCAAGGCAGTGCGCCGGTCGCGGGATCCATTCCACATTTATTTCAACTATCCCCCCCTCTTACAGTCACACAGTCATTCCCGCCCATTGACTGATGATGTATCCGCATGAGTTTCATTCTTTGCATGACCGTCTTCGGTGTCCTCCTGATGCTGCTGGCGCTGACTTCTTCTTACCTGCGCTGGCTGCCGGTCACGACGTCGGCGGTGTGTCTGGCGTTTGGCGCCGCGATCGGGCCCTGGGGCCTGGACATCGCGCAGCTCGACGTTCGCGATGCACGCCACTGGCTTGAACGCCTGACTGAAATCGCCGTGCTGTTTTCCCTGTTCAACACCGGCATCAAGCTGCGCCTGCCCCTGCACCGTGGCGCCTGGCATTCGGCATATTTGCTGGCCGGGCCGGTGATGCTGGCGACCATTGCCGGCGTCAGCCTGACCGCCCATTACCTGTTCGGCCTGTCATGGCCGATCGCGCTGTTGCTCGGCGCCATGCTCTCGCCCACCGACCCGGTGCTGGCGGGGCTGGTCCAGGTCAACAGCGCCCAGGACCTGGACCGGGTGCGCTTCGGCCTGTCCGGTGAGGCCGGGCTCAACGACGGCACCGCGTTCCCCTTCGTGATTTTCGCGCTGATGTTCATCACCCACGGTTTTTCGGATTTCGACTGGACCCAGGGCTGGCTGCTGAAAAACATCATCTGGGGCGTGCCCGTCGGGCTGATGCTGGGTTACGGCTTGGGCCGTGGCGTCGGGCATCTGATGATCTACCTGCGCATCAAGAACGCTGACAGCACCCTGTCGCCGAATGACTTCCTCGCCCTGGCGCTGATTGCCATTGCCTACGTCACCGCCGAAGGCCTGGGCGCCTATGGATTCCTGGCGGTGTTCGCGGCGGGCATTGGCGTGCGTCACGCCGAGTCCAACACCACCCAGTCGGAAGTGCCGTCGGAACACGTGGCGATTCCGGTGGTGGGGCACACCCACAGCGATCCGGAGTCGGCGATCATGGGTGACCGTGATTCGCTGTCCGACAGTCAACTCGCCGCCGGCGTGATGATGGGCGACATGATGGTGTTCGGCAGCCTGGTGGAGCGCGCCATGGAGGTGCTGCTGATCACCCTTCTCGGCGCGGCCCTCGCCAGTTACTGGGACTGGCGCGCCGTCGGTCTGGGCCTGGCGTTGTTCTGCGTGATCCGGCCCTTGAGCGTGTGGCTGCTGATCAGTGGCAAATTGCTCACTCGGCCGCAGAAAGCGCTGGTGGGCTGGTTCGGCATTCGCGGCATCGGCACGCTGTATTACCTGTGCTATGCGCTGACCCATGGCCTGCCGACCGAGGCGGTCCACACCACCATCAGCCTGACGCTGTCGGTGGTTGCGCTGAGCATTCTTTTGCACGGGATCAGCATTCAGCCGCTGCTGGAGCGCTACGAGCGCAGCATCACCAAAGACAGCAAAGACTAGCGCAGGGATCGCGACCGCATTGATTTGCAGAGCAGGCCCTGTGACTAAAACCCTCGTGATAGACAGCGTCGATGACCCTATCGGAACAAGCGATTGGACGCTCAGGAGCCCGATCGGTAGCGTGCTCACTAATTGATCAGGCCTTTTGGGCGCCCTCTGCCATGCGGTTTAACGTCGCAGCGGCGCGCCCATCAGAGATCGGCGCCGTGTCGGCTGACACTCCCGCGCACCAAGACTGGATGCTTGAACCCCTCCTTCGTTTTCGCGTCACGGCTCACTCAGTCGTGGCGCGGTTCATTGCTTGCGAGCCTGAAAGCCTATGTCCATCAATACACCGCAGCAGATCGCCGAAATCACCATCGAGGCTGGCGTCAAGAAGTCCCATCTGCCGACCCCGGCGATCCTGGTGCTGGGCTTTCTCGCCGGGGCGTTCATCGCCCTGGGCTTTTTGCTGGACATCCACGTCAGCACGATGATCCCGCCGCAGTGGGCCTCATTGGGCAACCTGCTGGGCGCGGCGGTGTTTCCGCTGGGTTTGATTCTGGTAATCCTTGCCGGCGGCGAGCTGCTCACGGGCAACATGATGAGCCTGCCGACGGCAATGTTCGCCGGTCGGGTGCCGCTGTCGGCAGTGGCGCGCAACTGGGCGCTGGTCACCTTCGCCAACCTGCTGGGCGCGCTGTTCGTCGCCTACTTCTTCGGCCATGTGCTGGGCCTCACAGAAGGTGCGTACCTGGCCAAGACCCTGGCCATCGCCAAGGCCAAGGCCAGCGCAGATTTCAGCCAGGCGTTTATTTCCGGCATTGGTTGCAACTGGCTGGTGTGCTTGGCGGTCTGGTTGTCATACGCCAGCAAAGACGTGACCGGGAAGGTCGTTGCCATGTGGTTCCCGATCATGGCCTTCGTCGCCATCGGCTTCCAGCACGTCGTTGCCAATATGTTCGTGATCCCGGCGGCGATCTTTGCAGACGCCCTGAGCTGGACCGATTTCGTTGAAAACTTCGTCGCGGTGTTCCTGGGCAACGCCGTGGGGGGTGCAATTTTCGTCGGGCTCGCGTATTACGTGTCCTATTCGAAAGCCATTCAGGCTTCGGCCACCGGCGTCGCTGCAGCGAGTATCGAGCAGCAGACCGGTCGCCAGATTTAACGCTGCAGCCGCGCGCTTCGTTGCTGCAGGCGCGCACCCTGTTTCTGCCACGCGTCACGTTGTGAGAGTAATCAATGTCAGATCGAGTCCTGATGGACAGCTATTCACGCAAGGTCGATTACGTCCGCATGTCGGTCACGGATCGCTGCGATTTTCGCTGCGTGTATTGCATGGCCGAGGACATGACGTTCCTGCCGCGTCAGCAGATTCTTTCCCTCGAAGAAATTCATCAACTGGCCGAGCGTTTCGTGGCGCTCGGCACAAAGAAGATTCGCCTGACCGGTGGTGAGCCACTGGTGCGCTCCGGCATCGTCGGGCTGGTTCGCAGCATCGCCGCCCTGCCCGGCCTGCGCGAACTGTGCATGACCACCAACGGCTCGCAGCTGGACAAACTCGCCGTGCCGCTGTTCGAAGCTGGCCTCAAGCGCCTCAACATCAGCCTCGACAGCCTGGACCCGGCGCGCTTCAAGGAATTGACCCGCACCGGTGATCTGAGCAAGGTCATCGCCGGGATCGACGCTGCCAATGCGGCGGGTTTCGAGCGCACCAAGCTCAACTGCGTAGTGATGCAGGGCCGCAACGACCACGAGATTAATGATCTAGTCGCCTTCGCCATCGATCGCGGCGTCGATATCACCTTCATCGAAGAGATGCCGCTGGGCACGATCAGCGAGCACAGCCGCGCCGAGTCGTTCTACTCCAGCGAGCAGGTGCGCGAACGCATCGCCGAGCGCTACACCCTGGTGCACTCGACTGAAACCACGTCCGGGCCTTCGCGCTACTGGCGAGTGGCTGAAGCGCCGCACATCCGCATCGGCTTCATCTCGCCCCACAGCCACAACTTCTGCGCAACCTGTAACCGTGTTCGGGTCACGGTGGAAGGTCGTTTGCTGTTGTGCCTGGGTAACGAGCATTCGGCCGATCTGAAAGCCGTGCTGCGGGCCAATCCGGGGCAGCCGGACAAGCTCGAGAAAGCCATCGTCAACGCCATGCAATTGAAGCCGTGGAAGCACAACTTCGAGCTCAACGATGACGTGCAGGTGGTGCGCTTCATGAACATGACCGGCGGCTGAATACGCCCTGGGGCTGAGCTGTCAGCGCCTCATGAAACGCCTGGCAGCCTCCAGCCCAGAGACCGCCAGTCCTTGCCGAACAGGCTGATCAGCCCTTGATGAAGCCCAGCAGGATCTCGTTGATTTCTTCCGCCTGAACCGTGCACATGCCGTGGGACCCACCCTTGACCACGTGCAATGTCGAGCCTTCTACCAACTCGTGACTCTTGTAGCCGGACGCGACGATCGGGACGATCTGGTCGTCATCGCCGTGGAGGATCAGGGTTGGCACGTCGATTTTTTTGAGGTCTTCGGTGAAGTCGGTTTCCGAGAACGCCTTGATGCAATCGAACTCGCCTTTGACGCTGCCCAGCATGCCGATGGACCAGAACGAGTCGATGGCGCCCTGGGAGGCTTTTACGCCGTCGCGGTTGAAGCCGAAGAACGGCACGGCCAGATCCTTGAAGAATTGCGAGCGGTCGGCGGTGAAGCCGGCGCGGATGCCATCAAACACCTCGATCGGCAGGCCTTCGGGGTTTGCGTCGGTTTTGAGCATGAGGGGTGGCACGGCGCCGATGAGGACGGCTTTGGCAACGCGGGCGGTGCCGTGGCGGCCGATGTAGCGGGCGACTTCACCGCCGCCGGTGGAGTGGCCGATCATGATGGCGTCTTTGAGGTCGAGGGCGTCGAACAGTTGGGCGAGGTCGTCGGCGTAGGTGTCCATGTCGTTGCCGTCCCAGGTCTGGCCGGAGCGGCCGTGGCCGCGGCGGTCGTGGGCGATGACGCGGTAGCCGTGCTGGCCGAGGAAGAGCATTTGTGCATCCCATGCGTCGCCGTCGAGGGGCCAGCCATGGGAGAAGACGATCGGCTGGCCGGTGCCCCAGTCTTTGTAGAAGAATTCGGTGCCGTCTTTCAGGATCAGGGTGGTCATGGGATGCGGTCCTCGGGATAGGGTGCGGGGGGAAGGTTGAGCGTAGTCGTTCGTGGCGCGGCTGGATTGGAGATATGTGCTTGTTTGCGCTTCGCGAGATCAGGATCAAGATCGAGGGCGTCGGCCTAACGGCCTCGGTTTCGCCTTCGGCGAGTTACTTGGAAAAGCACCCCAAGTAACCAAGGGTGCCTGCTCCTGGTTTGGCCCTTCCTTCGTCAGGGTTCCTTCACTCCGGTCTCGCTCCGTGGGCCCGCGCCGAACGGACATCCATGTCCTGACGGCGCTCTCGCCGCATCCATGCGGCTCGGCCCACTCCACGAGACCTGCGTTCAGCCTGCACCCAAGTCGCGACTGGCGGTGACTGGGCTTTTTGCGTACGAAGATCAAAAGCGCTGCACAGATCAAGAGCTTCCCGGCTGAAGCCGGTCCCACAGGATGGCTGACCGCACGCGGTGTGTTAGTGGGACCGGCTTTAGCCGGGAAGAGGCCGGTGTGGACGCCATCAATTTCCTGGCAACCACCATCCATGTAGGAGTGAGCTTGCTCACGAAGACGGCGTTTGTCTGATCGTGCCCACGCTCCGCGTGGGCATGCATCCCGGGACGCTCCGCGTCCATCCCAGGCTGAAGCCGGTCCTAATGACCGCAAGCGGTGTTTTAGTGGGACCGGCTTTAGCCGGGAAGACGCCGGTTTGGACGCCGTCGATTTCCTGGCAAACACAATCCCTGTGGGAGTGAGCTTGCTCAAGATTTGATCGTGCTCACGCCCGGCCTAACCAGCGCGCAAGATGCCTCAGCCCTGGCTGCCTCCGCGGCTCAACGCACCCAGACGACCGGAGATCGACTGCATGCCTTTGCCCAGTTCGCGCAAGGTGCCGGCATCCCGGGCGCCTTGTTCGCTGGAGGCGTGGATGCGCACCGCCAGCTCATTGATTTCGTGAGTGACGTGGCTCTGCTCCTGGGCGGCCACGGCGATTTGATGGGCGCGCTGGACGATGTCGTCGAAGCTGAAGACGGTGGTGCCCAGTGTGGCGGCAACATTGACCGCCTGCTGCACCGACTCACGGGTGCGATGGGCGCCGTTCTGCATCGTCGAGACCGCCGCACTGGAGGCCTGACGCAGTTGCGAGATCATCTCCTGAATTTCGTTCGCCGAGGCCTGGGTTCTCCCGGCCAGCGTGCGCACCTCATCCGCCACCACCGCAAAGCCACGGCCCTGCTCGCCTGCGCGCGCCGCTTCAATGGCGGCGTTCAGGGCCAGCAGGTTGGTCTGCTGGGAGATCGATTTGATCACCTCCAGCACGCTGCCCACGCGCTCGATGTCATCGCCCAGTTGGGTGATGGCGCCCGCCGCGCCGGCAATGTCCGTTGCCAGCACTTCGATGGACTGGCTGTTGCTGTTGACCTGATCCTGGCTTTTCTGCGCATCGCCCAGGGAACGGCGGGCGGTGTCGGAGCAGTCGGTGGTGTTCTGGGCGACTTCGTTGGCACTGGCCGACATCTCGGTGATTGCGGTCGCCAGTAAGGTGTTGTCCTGACGCTGGGATTCGGCCCGCTCGGCGACGCCTTGGGACAGCTGCGCCAGCTCGTTGGCCTGGCGTTCCAGGGACACCGACTCTTCGGCGATGCGGTGCAGCATGTCGCGCAGGGAACCGGCGTAGTGGTTGACCGACTCACGCAACGCACCGATCTCGTCGGCCCGCACGATGGCCAGCTGAGTATCGATCTGACCGCCCTGCCCCAGACTCGATATCTGCGCGGTGGTTTCCTCCAGTTGAGCCAACAGGCGCTTGCCGGCCAGCCAGGCCAGACCCAGCAGCACGCCAAGCAGCGGCAGCAGAAACAACAGAATCTGTCCGGTGAGGCGGTTGGCCAGGCCGACGACGCGGGCTTCCGGGGTCACCAGCCCAATGCGCCAGCCCGTGCCGGCCATGGTCGCCAGGGTGACGTAGGCCGGGCCGTTGAGCCGACCGTCGTGCTCAATCCTCAGGGTCGAGAGGGCCGAAGTGTTGCTCGCGAGCTGATCAGCCACCGGCTTCAACCAGGGTTGTTCCTGGCTTAAACCGGTAATGGTCAGCAGGCCCTTGGTGCCCTTCGCATCGGGGAAATACAGCAAATTCCCTGAAGGATCGACCGCAAACGCGTAGCCGTCCGTAACGCCGCCTTTCTCTTTGAGGAAAGCTGCCAGACCATCAAGTTTCAAATCGATGGTCGCGACACCGGCGAACGCGCCCTGCGCCCGATAAGGGACGCTGCAGGTGGTCATTGCCACGCCGCTGACCGGGTCCTGATAAGCATCGGACCAGACGCAACGTCCCGCCGGTGCGGACTTGGCCCCGGTGTACCAGGATTCAGCCTGATAAGGCGGCGTTTTGGCCTGATTGTATTCGTCCGAGAAGCCCAGTCGGTTGCTGGCGTCCCGTGCCCAGAAAAAACTGCGACGTTCGGTGCCTGGGGAAAAGGCATTGGGCTCCGGCCACACGCCGCCACCGGCGATGGCGGAATCCCCCTGGCTGTCGATCAAGCCGGGGAAATTGCTCATGTACAGGGTTTCTTCGTGGGGCAGTGTCTCGGCCAGCAGCGCCATGGCGGCAGCGGTCCCCTCGATGCGGCTCAATGGCAACGCCAGCTGACGGGTAATGGCGCTGGCTGACTGCTCCGCCGACTCGGTGCCGGCGGCCACCAGTTGGGGTTTGCCCCCCAGGGTCATGACCGCGAAAATCGCGACGGCCGTGAGAATCAGCAATGTCAGGATCCCCAAGGTCATTCGTCCAGCAATACGGCGGGGAATCAACGACATGGTCAAGCTCCGAAGGAAATGTAGGGCTACATTTGCAACGGCCGTGACAGGGAAAAGTTGAAGCCGGACCGAGGTTTAACCGACATGGGCGACAGGTGGTTATAGGACGACTGGCCAAACGACTCCCCGCCCGCCCCGTTCAGACCTCCATTGCGTCCCGCGCCACCCGAATGTGGTCGGGCAGTTCCGCGGAATGCTCCATCAGCCACGCATCCAGCGTATGCCCGACATGGGTCAGCACGGCCTGATCGGGCTTCACCGCTGCAATGATCTGCAGCGCCACATTCACATCATTGTGGTTGCGCGGCGTCTGCGGTTGCGGCGGCATGGAGCAGTCGAGGACCAGCACGTCGACCGCCTCGCGCTGCAAAAAAGCCTGTGTGTCGTGGGGCAAACCGACGGTGTCGGTGAGATAGGCGATGCGGCGGCCACCGCCTTCCAGCAGGTAACCCAGCGTCGGCTTGGAGTGCAGCAGCGGCAGCGCGGTGACTTGCAGTTCGCCCAGGGCGCGGCTTTCGAACGGCATGAAGGGCTGACTGAAATCGAGAATGCCGGGGTGTTTGTACAGGTCCGACAGCCCTTCCGGGTCCACCGGGCCGTGGACCGGGATGACCAGACCCTGGCCCCAGCGCAGGTGCAACAGGCCCTGGGCATGGTCGGCGTGGTAGTGGGTTTGCAGGATGCCGCTGAGGCTGCGCGGCGGGAAGCGTTCAGTCAGGTCGGGCAAGCCGCTGTCGATCAGCCAGCGTTGCTCCCCTAGTTCCACCAGCGCGCAACACGGGCGGCGGCGCAAGCGTTGGTCGGCGTGGGCGGCGCGACAGGCCACGCATTCGCAGCCGTAAGCCGGCACTTGCCGCGCATCCCCCGTGCCCAGCAGGGTCAGGCGCATGCGGGGGTTCGCTCCAGTCGCTGCAACAGTCGGGCGACGGTTTGTTCCAGGGCACCGGAGTTGTCGAGCACGATCAGCGAAGGGTCATTCACCTGCAAATCGTCAGCAAACTGGGCATTGCGCGCCAGTCGGGTTTCGATGTCTTCGGCCGATTCCCGCGCCCGGCTGAGCAATCGATCCCGCAGCACCGATTGATCCACCGTCAGCAGCACCACCCACAGCGACGGATACCGCGACCGCGCTTGGGGCAGATGGCCGCGCGAGCCGTTGACCAGCACGTCGTGCCCGTCGGCCAGCCATTGATCGATCTCTTTCGGGATGCCGTAATGCAGGCCGTTGGCGAACCAGTCGAGCGCAAACGCGCCCTCGGCCTGCAGCGCCTCGAAGCGCTCGACGCTGACGGCCTGGGCCGCTTCACCCTTGGCTTCCGCCGAACGGGTGATGACCCGACGCACGATGCGGCAGTCCCGCGCAGCCAACGCCTCGCGGGCCGCGTCCAGCAGGCTGTCCTTGCCCGAACCCGACGGCCCGATGAGATAGATCAACCTGCCTGCCATCAGAACACCCTCTTCGCTTGTCGCCAGACTTGTTGAATGATTGGCAGTGTGCCGATAGCCCGGGCGTGGATCAGGTCGGCGCGCAGGCCGACGCGGATCTCGCCGCGATCGTGCAAGCCCGCCGAACGGGCCGGTGCCAGGCTCACCGTGGTCACGGCACGCGCCAGCCCGGCGCCCGTCGAGTCATCCGCTGCCTCCAGCTGAGCGCCCAGGGTGAATGCCGCCTGCAACAGGCTGGCCGGATAGTAATCGCTGGAGAGAATATCCAGTAGCCCTTCTTCGGCCAGTGTCGCCGCCGCGATGTTGCCCGAGTGCGAGCCGCCGCGAACGATGTTCGGCGCGCCCATCAACACGCTCATGCCCAGACGCCGGCAGCCCTGCGCGGCCTCGAGGGTGGTCGGGAACTCGGCGATGCTCATGCCGTAGGCCGCCGACTCCTCGACGTGGGCCAGTGTCGCGTCGTCATGACTGGCCACCGACAGCCCGCGTGCCAGGCAGATGTCGACGATGGCCCGGCGATAACGGTCGCTGTAGGTCTTGGAGTTGGCGACCTGCTCAACGATGAATTCGTCCATCTGCTCAATGCTCAGGTGGTATTTGCCCATGTAGTACTCACGGTACTTGGATTCGAGGGCGAACTGGCGCTGGCCCGGCGAATGGTCCATCACCGACACCAACTGCACCAGCGGCTGCTCGACCAGGTCGCGGAACACGCTGAGGGTGTCGGGGTGGCAAACCTCGCAGCGCAGGTGCAGGCGGTGCTCGGCGCGGGTCATGTCGGCGGCGTTGGCCTTGGCGATCGCGTCGACCATGCCCGGCAGTTGCTGCATGCGCTTGCCCTTGGGATTGACGTCGCCAATGGACAGCGCGTCGAACACCGTGGTGATGCCCGCCGCGATGATTTGCGCGTCGTGGCTCATCACCGCCGAGGCCGACGGCCAGTCCACACCGGGGCGCGGGCTCAGGTGTTTTTCCAGGTTGTCGGTGTGCAGCTCGACCAGCCCCGGCAGCAGGTAATCGCCGTTGAGGTTTTGCGCCTGGGACAGCTGGCTGATGCTGTCGTCGACTTCACTGATCACACCGTCGCGCAGCACCACGGTGCCGGTGAAGACCTGCTCGGCAGTGACGATCTTGGCGTGGGTCAGGATCTGTTCGTTCAGCATTGTTCGGTCTCCTTCGGGCTCGATGCCATGGATGCCAGTGAGGCCTGCGGATCAAGGTCGGGCGGGGTCATGTCCAGATGACGGTCGGACACCGCTTCCCGGGCCAGTCGGTCGTGGAAGATGCCGATCACCGCAGCGCCGGCGCTCTTCGCTTCATTGATCAATTCGAGGACCACCTGGCGATTGCCGTCGTCCAGCGAGGCGGTCGGCTCGTCCAGCAGCATCACCGGCCACGGCACCATGAAGCCGCGGGCGATGTTGACGCGCTGCTGTTCGCCACCGGAAAACGTCCCCGGCGCCAGTTGCCACAGGCGCTGCGGGATGTTCAGCCGGGCGAGCAGATGCTCGGCGCGGGCCTGGGCGTCTTCGCGCTTCCAGCCACGGGCCAGCGCCGGTTCCATGACCACATCGACGGTGGCGACGCGAGGAATGACGCGCAGAAACTGGCTGACGTAACCGAGGGTGTGCTGGCGCACTTGCAGCACCTCCCGGGGCGCAGCGCCGACCAGTTCCAGCCATTCGCCCTGATTCTGCACGCGAATGCTGCCGCCGGCCGGCAAGTAGTTGCCGTACAGGGTGCGCAGCAGCGTGCTTTTGCCCGCGCCGGAATGGCCGTGAAGCACCAGGCATTCGCCGCCGCCGACGGAGAAATTCAAGCCGCGCAGCACGTTGAGCACGACGCCGTTCTGCTGGTGCAGGGTGAAGGTTTTCGAGAGGTCACGGACCTCGATCAGCGTGTTCATTGTAGGCATCCCGAGAGGCGGATCATGGCTGCAGCACCGAAGACACCAGCAGCTGCGAATACGGATGTTGCGGGTCGTCGAGGATCTGGTCGGTCAGGCCGGTTTCCACCACGTGGGAACGGCGCATGACCATCAGCCGATCGGCGAGCAGGCGGGCCACGGCCAGGTCGTGGGTGACGATCACCACCGCCAGATCCAGCTCGCGCACCAGCCCGCGCATCAGGTCGAGCAAACGCGCCTGCACCGACACGTCGAGGCCGCCGGTGGGCTCGTCCATGAACACCAGCCGTGGACCGGACACCAGATTTCGGGCGATTTGCAGGCGCTGCTGCATGCCGCCGGAAAAGGTCCGCGGCAGGTCGTCGATGCGCGCCGGGTCGATCTCCACCTGATTGAGCCAGTCCAGCCCCGCCGCCCGCAGCGCCTGATAATTGCGCACGCCCTGGGCCATCAGCCGCTCGCCGATATTGGCCCCGGCCGAC
This sequence comes from Pseudomonas sp. GW821-FHT02H06, assembly GCF_059421525.1. NCBI lineage: Bacteria > Pseudomonadati > Pseudomonadota > Gammaproteobacteria > Pseudomonadales > Pseudomonadaceae > Pseudomonas > Pseudomonas sp. GW821-FHT02H06. The sequence goes on along the minus strand of NZ_JBWKVD010000002.1, from coordinate 467,105 downwards.
ACCGCCATGCGCAGGCCGTCCCGGGGGTTCTGCTCGACGAAGCCCCATTCGGTGCGCAGCAAGGTGCGCCGTTCGGCCTCGCTGGCGCTGTACAGGTCCAGCCACTGGCCGGCGCTTTTGTGGGTGTCGGCGAGGCGGTAATTGATGACGCCGCTGTCGGGCGGGCAACGGCCGCTGAGCAGTGAAAGCAGCGTCGACTTGCCGGAGCCGGACTCGCCGACGATGCCCAGCACCTCTCCGGGATAGAGCTCGAAGCTGACGTCCTGGCAGCCTTTCTCCGGGCCGTACAACTTGGTCAGGCCACGCACTTTCAGCAGCGGCTGGGTGCGGTCGCTGACGGCATCACGGTCGATCTGTTGAGCAGCATTCATCGCGCGGCCCTCCCCTGACTGACCCGTTGCGCGCAGTAGTCGGTGTCCGAGCAGACGAAGCTTTGGGTGCCCTGGTCGTCGAGGATCAGCTCGTCGAGGAACGAGTCCTGGCTGCCGCAGATGACGCAGTTGTGTTCCCACTTCTGCACTTCAAAAGGGTGATCTTCAAAATCGAGGCTGGTGACGCGGGTAAAGGGCGGCACGGCGTAAAGACGCTTCTCGCGACCGGCGCCGAACAGCATCAATGCCGGGCTCATGTCCAGCTTGGGGTTGTCGAATTTGGGGATCGGCGACGGGTCCATGACGTAGCGTTCGTCGACGGTCACCGGGTAGGCGTAGGCCGTGGCGATGTGGCCGAAGGTGGCGATGTCTTCGTAGAGCTTGACGTGCATGACGCCGTAATCATTCAGCGCGTGCATGGTGCGGGTCTCGGTTTCCGACGGTTCGATGAAGCGCAGCGGCTCGGGAATCGGCACCTGATAGACCATGATCTGGTCGGCGTGCAGCGGCGTTTCCGGGATGCGGTGGCGGGTCTGGATAATCGTCGCTTCGGGGGTGCGCTCGGTGGTGGCGACGCCGGCGGTGCGGGCGAAGAAGTGGCGAATCGACACCGCGTTGGTGGTGTCGTCGGCGCCCTGATCGATGACTTTGAGCACGTCCTCGGCGCCGAGGATCGCAGCGGTCAGTTGCATGCCGCCGGTGCCCCAGCCATAGGGCAGCGGCATTTCACGGCCACCGAAGGGCACTTGATAACCGGGAATCGCCACGGCCTTGAGCAGGCCGCGACGGATCATGCGTTTGGTCTGTTCATCCAGATAGGCGAAGTTGTACGCCTCGTCTCGCGGCGTCGGCGGTAATGGCTGTGGGCGTGGCGGCGTGGCGGCATTCATTGGGCCTGCTCCCTGGAGGGCGTGCGCAGTTTGCGGATCAGTTCCAGTTCGGCCTGGAAGTCCACGTAGTGCGGCAATTTCAAGTGCGAGACGAAACCGGCGGCTTCGACGTTGTCGCAGTGGGCCAGGACGAATTCTTCCTGCTGGGCCGGCGAGACGATTTCCTCGCTGTATTCCCCGGCGCGCAGCGAGCGGTCCACCAGCGCCATGCCCATGGCTTTGCGTTCGGCGTGCCCGAAAGCCAGGCCATAGCCGCGGGTGAACTGCGGCAGCTCGGTGGCGGAACCGACGAACTGGTTAACCATCTCGCACTCGGTCACTTCGATGGCGCCGATGGAGATCGGGAATCCCAGCTCTTCCGGCTCGATCCACACCTCCACTTCTCCCACCCGAATCTCCCCGGCAAACGGGTGGTTGCGGCCGTAGCCCCGTTGGGTCGAATAACCCAGCGCCAGCAGGAAACCTTCGTCGCCCCGGGCCAGCGCCTGCAGGCGTTCGGCGCGGCTGGCCGGGTATTCCAGTGGCTCACGGGTGATGTCGGCGACCGGCGCGCCGGTGTCCTGTTCTTCCTTGATCAGGCCTTCTTTTGCGAGCAGGCCCAGCACCCGAGGACAGTCCTGAACGATGGCATCGGCCTGGGCCTCAGGGCCGGGAAATTCGCCTTCGGCCAGCAAGGTGAAATCCAGCAAACGGTGGGTGTAGTCGAAGGTCGGGCCCAGCAGTTGCCCGCCGGGGACGTCCTTGAACGTGGCCGACAGACGACGGTTGAGCTGCATGGCCGAGGTGTCGATGGGCAGACTGGCGCTGAAGCGGGTCAGCGTGGTGCGGTAGGCGCGCAGCAGGAAAATAGCTTCAACCAGATCGCCTGCCGATTGCTTGATCGCCAGCGCCGCCAGTTCGGCGTCGTACAGCGAGCCCTCGGTCATCACCCGGGCGACAGCGAGCGGCAGTTGCTGGCGGATCTGCTCCACGCCAAGCTCGGCGACGGAGGTGTCCCCCCGGCGCTGTTTCGCCAGCAGTTTGTGGGCATTGTCGATGGCCTGTTCGCCACCCTTGACGGCGACGTACATCAGGCCACCCCTCTTGACGGCTGAGGCTTGAACAGCACCTGGGTGCTGCGCGGCAGGCCGAGCAATTCGCTGCCGGCGACGAAGAACACGTCGATTCCCCGGGGGAAGTCATTGCGCGCTTCGCGCTCCTGCCAGAACGCTTCCTGCAACGGCAGGCTGACGTGGTTTTTGCTTTCGATGCCCGGCCCGCGCCAGGCCAGTTGCGTGCCGCCCTGCAGACTCGGCAGCTGGACCAGCAGCGTGCAGGACTGATCGGGATAACGGTCGTTGCCCAGGTCGAAACCGCTGAGATCGTGCAACTGGCTGTCGTCGAGCAGCGCGAAGCGGGCGTTCTGCCGGTCGCTGACGATCGGGCAGCCACAATGGAAGGTCAGGTTGGCGCGAATGGCCTGGGTGTCGAACGCCGGCGCGAGCCACAGCGGCGTGTCGATGTCCAGCAAGGCCAGGCACAGGGCGTGGCTGGCCGCAGCAAGGCCTTCGAGGTGCGGCGGGGTTTGCGTGGCGAGCAGGCTTTGCGCGACACCGGGACCGGCCAGCGCCTTGAGGGCGGCGCGAAAACTGCGCTGGGCATCCAGCACCGGATCGGCAAATGCCGGCTGCAACAGCGAAGCGGGCAAGGATTGAGTGGCGAGAGAGGTGCTCATCAGTTTTCTCCTCTGACCAGGGTGAAGAAGTCCACTTTGGTCGCGGCGGTTTCGGCTTGTTGTTGGGCCCGGCGCAGGTCCTGCGCGCGGGCCAGGGGGGCGATCAGGTCAGTCATCCAGTGCGCCTGTTGGGCGCCCTGCAAATGCGCGTCGGCCAGGGCGGCGAGTTCGGCGTGGGCCTTGTCGCGCCCGGCCAAGTAGCTGAAGCCGGTGCGGCCGTCGGCCAGGCGCACCACGCAGCGGGTCACGGTCATCTCGCCGACGTTGAACGGCGCACCGCTGCCGCCCATGCGGCCCCGCACCAGGGTCATGCCGATTTCCGGCGCACGGATCAGTTGGTAGTCGGCGTCACGCAACGCCGCTTCGTGGGCCTGCAGTTCGGCGCGGCGGCTGCGCGAGAGCACGCCGATCCAGTGCTGGCGGGCAGCGTGGCCGGGTGTCTGGGCGTCGGGCGCGCTGGAAGAAACGGGTGTGGCAGTCATCGAGGGCATCTCCGTCAGGTGACGATCTGATACTGAAAGCGGTCGGAGCGGCTGGTGGAATGGGCTATCTCCACCGGGTTTCCGTGCGCATCGTGGGAAAGGGTGAGCACCGTCAGCGCCGGCAGGTGACGTGGCATCAGCAGTACGCTGGCCTCTTCGCGACTGGGCAGACGCGCGCCGATCAGGCTAAAGGTGCGGGTCAACGGCAACTGGCGCTCGGTGAGGAACTGGCGCACCGAACCGCTGACGTAGTCGGCGATCAACGACGCGCGGGTGGCGCAGTAGCGGTGGCGAATCAGGCAGACCGGCTGGCCGTCGAGGCGGCGCAGGGTTTGCAGTTCGATCAGCGGCGCGTGGGGTTCAAGGCCCAGATGCCCGGCCTCTTCCGCCGTCGCCGTGCAGTGACGGCGTTGCAGCAGCACCGCTTCGACGCCATGGCCCAGCGCCGCGAGGGATTCGCTGTACGCGCTGCCGGCGGCAACCGGGTACACCAGCGGACGGCCCAGCACCTGGGTGCCTTTGCCCTGGCGGCGCAGCAGGCTGCCTTCGCGCACCAACTCGTCGATGGCCCGGCGCACGGTGTGCCGGTTGACCTCAAAGCGCGCCGCCAGCTGGATTTCGGCGGGCAGGTATTCGCCGGCGGTGTAGCGGTCGAGTTCACGGCGCAGGGTTTGCGCCAGTTCGAGGTACATGGGTTCTCGGTGAAGCGGTTCGGATTGTCTAGACAACTGCATGGCTAAAAAAGGGTTAGCACCCTCTCCTGTCGTGGTCATTAGATGAACTGCTTGCGCAGGCGCTGGGAGAAGATGTCGATGACGCTCACCACCACGATGATCACCAGCAGCACCGAGCAGGTCTGGGTGAACTGGAAGGCGCGGATGTTTTCCCAGAGGATCACGCCGATCCCGCCGGCACCGACCATCCCCACCACCGTCGCCGAACGCACGTTGGATTCGAAGCGGTACAGCGCGTAGGAAATCCACAGCGGCATCACCTGCGGGATGACCCCGAAGATCACTTCCTGCAGGGCACTGGCGCCGGTGGCTCGCACGCCTTCAACGGGGCCGGGATCGATCGCTTCCACGGCTTCAGCAAACAGCTTGGCGAGCACGCCGGTGGTGCTGATCCACAGCGCCAGCACGCCCGCAAACGGGCCGAGGCCGACCGCCACCACGAAGAGCATGGCGAAGACCATTTCGTTGATCGAGCGGAACGAATCCATGACCCGGCGCAGCGGTTGATGAATCCACCACGGCGTGATGTTGTCGGCGCAGAGGATGCCCAGCGGCACCGAGCAGACGATCGCCAGCAACGTGCCCCACAGGGCGATCTGCACGGTGACGATCATTTCCTTGAGGTACGCGCGCCATTCGTGGAAGTCCGGTGGGAAGAAGTCGGCGGCGAAAGTCGCCATGTTGCCGGAGTCGCGGTACAGGGCGAGCGGGTTCATTTCCGCGCCGTGCCAGGCCCAGGCCATCATCGCCAGGAACAGGCCCCAGCCCAGGTATTGCGGCCAGCTGCGCTTGCCAGCGGCCTGGATGTAAGCAGCGTGAGTGGTCATAAAAAGTCCGGTTGCGATCGGGTGAGGCGTCATGACTGGCGCGCCGTGCCTGCACGGGGCTTACCCCCGCAGGCAGGCGCGCCCCGTGCATCAACCCGCCTTGGCGGTGCCTTGTTTTTCCAGCTCGGAAATACGGTCCTGCAGCTTCGCTAAACCCGCGTCGATGTCTTTCAGGCGGGTGGCCTTTTCTTCGGCGCTGAGGGTGGTGCTGGCCGTGGTTTCAGTCTTCTGCTTGAACAGCTCGAGCTGGCGGATGGTCAGCAACTGGTCATCCGAGGACTTTAGGAACTTGCCCATCTGCATGTTCTTCAGCACGGCCTTTTCTTCGTCGGTGTCGCCGTAGTTGGCGAAGAAGTCGCGGATCTTGTTCTTCTCCGCGTCGGACATGCCCTTGTGCCAGACCATCGGGTCGGCCGGGATCAGCGGCGATTTCCAGATCACCTTGAGCATTGCGGCCTTGTCGGGCTGAGTGACTTCCAGACGGTCCCAGCTTTCGGTGTTGAAGGTGGCGACGTCCAGTTGCCCTTTGGCCACGCTGAGGGCGTTGACTTCGTGGCTGGAATTCAGCGTCCGTTTGAAAGCGGTGGCGGCGTCGACGTGGTTCTGCGCGAACACGTAGTAGCCCGGCACCAGGTAGCCCGAGGTGGAATTCGGGTCGCCGTTGCCGAAGGTCAGTTCCTTGGCGTGCTTGAGCATGTCCTCGACCGAATTGATCGGGCTGTCCTTGCGCGCAATGATCACGCTCCAGTAGCCGGGCGCACCGTTGGCGGCGGCGGTCTGGGCGAAGATTTCGCCGCCGGAACGGTCCACCGCTTCCATGGCCGCCTTGTTGCCCAGCCAGGCCACGTCGACCTTGTTGAAACGCATGCCCTGAATCAGGCCGGCATAGTCGGAGGCGAAGGTGGCGTTGACTTTAAGCCCGGTCTTTTTCGACATGTCGTCGAGGAACGGCTGCCACACGCTTTTCAGGTTCTGCGACGACTCGGTGGACATGATGCCGAAGTTGATGACGTTGTCGTCGGCCTGCGCGTTGCCCAGCAGGCAACCGGCAACGACAGCGGCAGACGCGAAGACGCGCCCGATACGGTTCAACATGGGAAACTCCCGGAGCTGGTTTTGGGTGTGGGGTTGGGTGTTGTCTGTTACCGGTGCCGCCACTGAGTCAGGCGCGAGCCATCATCAGTCGCGACGGTCGTTCGGTGTCCCGCGCGCTGCCGTCGAACATCAGGCTGGTGTCGGCGTCGGCGCCATACAGGTCGTTGAGGAACTGGCTGTTGAGCTCGGCGCCGTCGCCGTCGAAGTGAATCCGTCCGCCCTTGAGCGCCACGGCACGCGGGCAATAGCGCACGGCGTAATCCACCTGATGCAGGGTGACGACGACCGTCTTGCCGTCCCGACGATTGATGTCGGCGAGGATTTCCATGACTTTGCGCGCCGACTCGGGGTCGAGGGAGGCAATGGGCTCGTCGGCGAGAATGACTTCGGCCTGCTGGGTCAGCGCGCGGGCGATAGCCACCCGCTGCTGCTGGCCGCCGGACAGGGTCGAAGCCCGCTGCGGCGCCAGATCGGCAAGGCCGACGCGGTCAAGGTTGGCCATGGCCCGGGCCTTTTCCTCGGCGTTGAACAGCCCCAGGCTGCCACGCCAGCGCGGCATACGGCCCAGACAGCCGAGGAGCACGTTGTCGAGCACGCTCAGGCGATTGACCAGATTGAATTGCTGAAAGATGTAGCCGATGTCGGCCCGCAGGCGGCGCACTTTGCCGTTCAGCCGGCCCGAGGCCTGCACTTCGCGGCCCAGCACCTGGACGCTGCCGCCGTTGCTGCGATCGCAACAGGCCAGACCGGCCAGATGGCGCAACAGCGTGGATTTGCCGGAACCGGAAGCGCCGATCAGCGCAACCATTTCCCCGTGTTGTATAGACAATGCAAGGTCAACCAAAGCGGTCTTTCGGGCGAATGTCTTGTTCAAGCGGTCGACGTCGATGGCTGCGGTCATGGGCTTCTCTGGTGTTGTGATTCCAGCGTCCTGCCGGGGATGAATGATCCGCCGCACGACCGTCCTTGGCCGCGTTCGGTGCGAGTGACATTAGGGGCAGCCTGTGGCAGTTCCATGAATCGACGATGACGGCGGCGTTTCACTTCGGAGACGGTTTGATGCGGGATTTTTCGGGGGGTTTGTGGACATCACGAGGTTAAAGGGCGGTCTAGCGGCTGTGCAGGCTAGACAAGTTGGAGGGTTGTTGAGGATTCAGTGGAGGGGATTGCGGAAGGGCTGAAACAAATAATTCGTGCCGTTGGTCCGTTGGCACAACGCGATGCCTCTGGTGGGACCGGCTTTAGCCGGGAAAGCGTCGGATGTCGGGCCGCAGAATTGAGGGTGTGCAGGCTGGCCTCTTCCCGGCTGAAGCCGGTCCCACTATGGACATGCGTTTCGACCGTAGGACTGGCTTTAGCCGGGAAAGCGTCGGGTGGCGCGCTGTAGAAGTGAGGGTGTGCAAACTGGCCTCTTCCCGGCTGAAGCCGGTCCCACTATGGACATGCGTTTCGACCGTAGGACTGGCTTTAGCCGGGAAGGCGTCGGGGGTCGCGCTGCGGGATTAGGGGTGTGAAGGCTGGCGTGTTCCCGGCTGAAGCCGGTCCTACTACGCGTGCTTTGATTTGCTTTTGATCTTCATACGCAAAAGGCTCAGTCACCGCCAATCGCGACTTGGGTGCAGGCCGAACGCAGACGACGCGCAGTGGGTCGAGCCGCATGGATGCGGCGAGAGCGCCGTTGCGGACATGGATGTCCGTTCGGCGCGGGCCCACGGAGCGTCGTCGGAGTGAGGGTATTCCGACGAAGGAGGAACCCAACCGAGAGCAAGCACCCTTGGTTACTTGGGGTGCTTTTCCAAGTAACTCGCCGAAGGCGAAACAGTCTGCCCCCAGGCAGACGCCCTTGATCTAGATCCGGAAAGTGCCGACCAGATGCTGCAGCCGTGCCGTCTGATGCTCCAGATGCGCACAAGCATCCAGAGTAGATTTCAGGTTATCGACGCCCTCCTGATTCAGCGTATTGATCTCCGTAATGTCGACATTGATCGACTCCACCACCGCCGTCTGCTCCTCGGTCGCGGTCGCCACCGACTGGTTCATGCCATCGATCTCACTGATCCGGCGGGTCACGCTATTGAGCCGTTCGCCCGCCTGATTGGCGATGGTCACACTATTCTCGCTCTGGCGCTGGCTCTCGGTCATGTTGATCACCGCATCGCGCGCGCCGACCTGCAACTCCTCGATCATGCCCTGCACCTGCTGCGCCGAATCCTGGGTGCGGTGCGCCAGATTCCTCACCTCGTCCGCCACCACCGCAAAACCACGCCCCGCTTCCCCTGCCCGCGCCGCTTCGATGGCGGCATTGAGCGCCAGCAGGTTGGTCTGCTGAGAAATACCGGTAATCACTTCCAGAATCTGCCCGATGTTGGCGGTCTTGTTGTTCAGCGTTTCAATGTTGGCGCACGACTCGCTGATCTTCTCCGACAGCTGATTCATCGCCGTGATGGTCTGGCTGACAACGCCCTGCCCTTCGCTGGCCAGTTGCGTGGCCTCGCTGGAATGCTGTGATGCCAGCGCGGCGTTCTGGGCGATTTCCTGAGCGGCGGCGCCGAGCTGGTTGATCGCGGCGGCCACACTGCTGGTGCGGCTGGTCTGCTGATCGGAATTGCCCATCGACGAGTTCGAGGCACCGACCACGCGGGCCGCGACTTCACCCAGCTGCCCGGCGGTGGAGGCCACTTCGCGGATCGAGCCGTGAATACGCTCCACAAAACGGTTGAACGACTGCGCCAGCGCGCCAAACTCATCCTGGGACACGATGGCCAGACGCATGGTCAGGTCGCCTTCTCCGTCGGCGATGTCCTGCATCGCCCGGCCCATCTGGTGCAACGGCTGCATCAGCACGCGGATCAACAGGCCCAGCAGCACCATGATGATCGCCACAGCGATGACCATCGCGAAAATTGCCGAAGAGCGGAATTCGCTCAGCATCGAGTAGGCCGCGTCGCGGTCAAGCACCAGCGCCACGTACCAGTTCGCCGACGACAGCCCCTCCACCTTGGTAAACGAGATGATCTGCGCCTTGCCGCCGGACTCGATTTCCGCCACGCCCGGCGCGATGGTTGGCGCACCGCTCGGATAGGCTTCGCTGACGTTCTTGAGGATCAGCTTGCTGTCCGGGTGAATCAGAATCTTGCCGTCGGCGCTGACGATGTACGCATAACCGTGGCCGCCGAAGTTCAGCGAGTTGATGGTCTTGCTGATGGCGTCCAGGGAAATGTCCGCACCCGCGACGCCGATCATCTGCCCTTGCTGGCGGACCGGCGTGGCCAGTGTCACCACCAGCTTGCCCGACGAAGCGGCGATGTACGGCTCGGTGACGATAATGCCCTGCGCCGCATCGGCCGCCTTGTACCAGCCACGGGCCCGCGGGTCATAGTCGGCCGGGCGATTGCCCGTCGGCACGGAGAACATCACGCCGTCCTTGCTGCCGAAATAACTGAGCTGGAAATTGTCCGGATACACCGGCAAACCGATCGCCCGCTGCAAGCTGCCCTGGGCCGGACCGTCGACCGCGATCTGCTGGGCCATGGAGTTGAGCAACTGCGTGCGGCTGTCGAGCCAGGTTTGAATGTTTTGCGTGGTCAGACTGCCCATCTGTTGAAGTTCGGAGGCGACGCTGTTCTTCAGGGTTTCGCGCTGGCGATAATCGTTCACCAGAATAAAACACGAGAAAGCAACTACCACGATGAGTGCAGCGGCCAGCAAGATCTTTTTGCTGAAACCCAGACGTTTGATCATATGCGTGTGTCCATAACAGAGATGACAGCGACAAGAGTGCGATGCCGATAGGTGCGCTGCGCTTTGCACGGGTGCTGCAGGAAAGAGAAGGCACGGCCTGAAAGATGTTTCGGCAGCGAACCCGGGGAATTTAGGGCCGGTTGTCGATGAAAGTTGAGTGCTGTTCTATGAGGGGAGAAATAGTTCAACTTCAATTCAATTGCGGGGCATTAGTTCAAGTAGTGGATCCAATAAAGACCGTTGGTTGTATAGGGCTTATATAACCGAGCTAAATACAGGCAGGTTTAATAGCCAATCTGTTTGCGCAGCCAATTGCGACCGACTCCGACGGTAGGACCAGCTTCAGCCGAGAAGTTTTTGAGGGATCACACCCGATCGGTCATCGCTGCCATGGCCACGGAGGTGGCAGCGGTGCGGGTTTCGACGCCGAGTTTGATGTAGATGTGTTCCAGGTGTTTGTTCACCGTTCGCGGGCTCAGTTGCAGGATGTCGGCGATGTCTTTGTTGGTTTTGCCGCAGGACACCCAGCGCAGCACTTCGATTTCCCGGTCGGTGAGCTGGAAGCGGCGGGACAATTTGCCGTAGGCGGATTTGTCTTCGAACGTCACCGGCTGCGACGCCGTGCGGGCGGTTTGCAGGATGCGCGCGGTGCGCAAATGTGAAGCGACCCGGGCCAGCACTTCGGCGCACTCGATCGGCTTGGTGACATAGTCGATGGCGCCGGCCTCGAAACCCTGCACCACGTGCTCGCTGTCGGTCAGCGCGGTCATGAACAGCACGGGGATGTTGGCGGTGTCCGGTTGCGCCTTGATCTGGCGGCAGGTGTCGAAGCCATTCAGGCCGGGCATCATCGCGTCCAGCAGAATCAGGTCCGGACGCCGACGCTGGATGCGGGTCAACGCACTGTGCCCGTCCAGCGCCACCAGCACCATGTACCCCGCCTCGTCCAGCGCATCGGACAGCAGCGCCAGGTTATCGGGTACGTCATCGACGATCAGGATGACGCCGTTTTCAGCGGCTCGGGTCATGGCGTCCATTAAGGGCCTCCTTCAGTTGAAGACTGAGTTCATCCAGGCGAAAACCGGACGCCAGGGTTCGCAGGCCGGTGACAAAACCGGCGCTGTAGGTGTTCTCGCGCTCGATGGCGTCGAGTTTTTGTTGAATGCCACGGATGTAGCCCAGGCCGCACAGTTCATACAGCTCTTCCAGATCCTCCCGCGACGGCAACACTCCCGGCGTCTGCACGAGCAACGGGGCGCTGCGCAAACGCCGCTGCCAGGTCAGTTGCAGGTGGTGCTGAATGCGGTCCAGCAGTTGCGGCAAATGCAGGGGTTTGGCCAGGTAGTCATTGCACACCTGCAGGCTGCGTTCCTTTTCATCGGCGAAGGCATTGGCGTTGGCCGACAGCACGATGATCGGCGCCAGGGACAGCGCGTTGCGGCGGATCATGCGACTGGTCGCCCAACCGTCCATGTCCGGCATGGACAGGTCCATCAGGATCAGGTCCGGGTGCAGCAGCGACACCTGCCTGACCGCCTCTTGCCCGTTGGCCGCCTGCGCCACGTCAAAGCCCAGCGGCATGAGCATGCCGCTGATGACCTTGCGGTGCTCGATGTGATCGTCCACCACCAGAATCAGCCGCCGCGAACCGTCGTAACCGATGACGTCGTGGTTGACGTCGATGATCGCCTTGGGCACCCGCACTTCGGACAGGAACAGCCGCACCTGAAACCGTGTCCCTTCCTCGGGCTGGCTGCTGACGGACAGGGCGCCGCCCATCAACGCCGTGAGCATCCGCGTGATGGTCAGCCCCAGCCCCACGCCGTTGTCTTGCCGTACCAGCCCGCCCCGTTCGAACGGCTGGAAAATCCGTTCGATCTGTTCCGGCGCGATGCCGATCCCGGTGTCGATGATGTCGAAGGTCGCTGTTTCACGCCGGTAACTGACGCGCAGGCAGACTTCTCCGCTGTCCGTGAAGTTGATCGCGTTGCCCAGCAGGTTGATCAGAATCTGCCGCACCCGCTTCTCGTCGCCGCGCACCACTTCCGGCATGCGTCCGATCAGCTCCAGTCGAAAGTGCAGGCCTTTCTCCCGGGCCGTGCTGGCGAACATTTTCTCCAGATCGTCGAGAAACTCCTGGAACAGGATTTCCGTCGGCTCCAGCCGCAGCTTGCCGGCTTCGATCTTGGCCACGTCCAGCAGGCCGTCGATCAGCGACAGCAAATGCGAACTGCTGCGCATGATGGTCGCCAGGGAATCGAGGTGTTTACTCGGGGTGGCGACGTCCCGCTGCAAGATCTGGGTGAAACCGAGAATGCTGTTGAGCGGCGTGCGCAGCTCGTGGGAAAGCCCGGTGACGTAGCGACTCTTGGCGGCGTTGGCGGCCTCCGAAGCTTCCTTGGCCTCCTGCAGCGCCTGATCGGTTTTGTGGTGCGCCTCGATTTCCTGCATCAGCAACGCTGTCTGCCGCTCGGATTCTTCCAGGGCCACGCGCCGGCTCTCCCGGGTCAGCACCACCCACCAGGCCAGTACGCCGGCGAACACGCAAAAGGTCAGGAACGCTTTGAGAAACGCCAGCATCAGGGTGTGATGCACCTGCGGTGATTGATCGATCAGCCCATGTGAGACCTGGCTGTAAATCATCGTCAGCGCCCCGGTCAGGGTCAGCACCAACACGGTGAGCAGGCCCAGGTAGTGCGCCAGCCGGGTGTGCAGGTACTGGCGCGGCAAGCGGGGCAGCAGGCGGCCGATCAGGTCCTCGAATTGCATCGACAGCCGCGAGCGGGTTTTGCATTGATCGCCGCAACGGGCGTCCAGCGAACAGCACAACGAGCAGATGGGCGAACCGTACGCCGGGCACCAGGCCATGTCCTGGGTTTCAAAACGGTTGCTGCACACGCCACAGCGCAGGCTGGTCTGGCGGCCAAGGGGGAACAGCAGACCGGGGTCGCTTTCCCTGGCGATGTAGTAACGGCCTTTGGTCAGCCAGGCGATCAACGGCGCCGCGATCAGGGCGCTGGTCAGGGAAATCAGCGGCGGCGCAGCCCGCGCCACCTCCCCCAGCGCACCGAAATGGGCACACATCGACAACAATGAGGCAATGAACATCGCGCCGACGCCCACCGGGTTGATGTCGTAGAGGTGCGCGCGTTTGAATTCAATGTACTTGGGCGACAGGCCGAGAGGCTTGTTGATCACCAGATCGGCCACCAGCGCGCCGATCCAGGCGATGGCGACGTTGGCGTACAGGCCGAGCACTTCCTCGATGGCATCGAACACGCCCAGTTCCATGAGGATCAGCGCGATAGCGACGTTGAACACCAGCCAGACCACCCGGCCCGGATGGCTGTGGGTGACCCGGGCAAAGAAGTTCGACCAGGCCAGGGACCCGGCGTAGGCATTGGTCATGTTGATCTTGATCTGGGAAATGATCACGAACAGCACCATGGCCGCCAGCGCCCATTCCGGCGAGGCAAACACGTCGTTGAACGCCACCAGGTACATCTGCGTCGGCTCGGCCGCGCGCTCGATGGGCACTTGATGTTGCAGGGCGAGGAAGGCGAGAAAGGCGCCGGCCATGATTTTCAGGCCGCCGGGGATGACCCAGCCGGGCCCGGCCATCAGCACCGCGGCCCACCAGCGTTTGCGGTTGCGGCGGTTTTTTTCCGGCATGAAGCGCAGGTAGTCCACCTGCTCGCCGATCTGCGTCACCAGGGACAACGCCACGCTGAACGCGGCACCGAACAGCAGCAGATTGAACGTGCCGCCCTCGCCCTCCCGGCCGGCAAAGGTGGTGAGGTCGGACAGCGCGTCGGGGTTTTTCCAGATCACGAACACGTAGGGCACGATCAGTAACGTCAGCCACAACGGTTGCGACCACATTTGCAGGCGACTGATCAGGGTGATGCCGTAGGCCACCAGCGGGATGACGATGATCGAGCAAATCACGTACGCCAGCGCCAGCGGAATGTGGGTGTACAGCTCCAGCGCCAGCGCCATGATGGCCGCTTCCAGGGCGAAGAACAGGAAGGTGAAACTGGCGTAGATCAACGAGGTGATGGTCGAGCCGATGTAGCCGAAGCCGGCGCCACGGGTCAGCAGGTCCATGTCCACGCCATAGCGCGCGGCGTAGTAGCTGATGGGCAGCCCGGTGAGAAAGATCACCACCGTCATGGCGATGATGGCCCACAAGGTGTTGGTGAAGCCGTAGCTCATCACCAGCGCGCCGCCGATGGCTTCCAGTGCCAGGAACGACACGGCCCCGACAGCCGTGTTGGCGATGCGGAATTCCGACCATTTGCGAAAGGACTTGGGCGTGAAACGCAACGCGTAGTCTTCCATGGTCTCGTCGGCGACCAGACGATTGTAATCGCGGCGCACCTTGATGATGCGTTGAGAGCCGGAGGGTCGCACTGAGGGGTTCCTGATGAGAGAGAGCGAATTCGCCACTCACCGTCCTTGCTGGCGCGAAACTGAGAACTGTGTTCAAACAGCAACTTCTGTGCCGCGGGCGCAATCATGCCTCGGTCCGGCGTTCCCGGCCCTACGTCAAATGACGTACGCGCATACGTCACGCTGCGTATACCTCGATTCCCGCGCCCGCCTCATCCTTGCTCGCAGCTCGCGACGGACCCTTATTCGGCCGTCGCGAATCACCAGCACAGGAGCGGGAACATGGATTCACGACTGACAGGCCCCACGCGCTTTTTCCCCCGACGCCTGGCATTGGGGGCGGCAGCCCTTTCGCTGATCGCCGCCAGCGTGTTCAGCCAGATGACCCTGGCCGACGACGTCAACACCACCGGCCTGGCCGTCACGCCGACCGAAGTGACCGTCGGCCAGCTGCACTCGGCCACCGGCACCATGGCGATCTCCGAAACCGGTTCGATCCAGGCCGAACGCCTGGCCATCGACCAGATCAACGCGTCGGGCGGCATCCTCGATCGCCAGATCAAAATCGTGCAGGAGGACGGCGCGTCCGACTGGCCGACCTTCGCCGAGAAAGCCCGCAAGCTGCTGGTCAACGACAAGGTGGCCACGGTGTTCGGCTGCTGGACCTCGGCGTCGCGTAAAGCGGTGTTGCCGGTGTTCGAGAAAGAAAACGGCCTGTTGTACTACCCGACCTTCTACGAAGGGCTGGAACAGTCGAAAAACGTGATCTACACCGGGCAGGAAGCGACCCAGCAGATCCTTGCCAGCCTGGACTGGATCGCCAAGACCAAGGGCGCCAAGACCTTTTACCTGATCGGTTCGGATTACATCTGGCCGCGCACCTCGATGAAGATCGCCCGCAAGCACATCGAAAACGTGCTCCACGGCACGGTCGTCGGCGAAGACTACTACCCGCTGGGCAATACCCAGTTCGGTTCGCTGATCAACAAAGTCAAATTGAAGAAACCTGACGTGGTGTTCGCGGCGGTCGTGGGCGGCTCCAACGTGGCGTTCTACAAGCAGCTCAAAGCCGCTGGCGTCGATTCCACCAAGCAGACGCTGTTGACCCTCTCGGTCACCGAAGACGAACTGCTGGGCATTGGCGGCGAGAACATGAAGGGCTTCTACGCGTCGATGAAGTACTTCCAGAGCCTGGATAACCCCAACAACAAAGCGTTCGTTGAGGCGTTCAAGGCCAAGTACGGCAAGGATTCGGTGATGGGCGACGTGACCCAGGCCGCCTACCTCGGTCCGTGGTTGTGGAAAGCCGCGGTGGAGAAAGCCGGCAGCTTCGACGTCGACAAAGTGGTGGCGGCGTCCCCGGGCATCGAGCTGAAAACCGCGCCCGAAGGCTACGTGAAGATTCACGAAAACCACCACCTGTGGAGCAAGACCCGCATCGGTGAAGTCCAGGCCGATGGCCAGTTCAAGGTGGTTTACGAGTCGGAATTGATTGAGCCGAATCCGTTTCCGAAGGGTTACCAGTAATTGCTGCTGACATGGCGCGCTGATCGTTCCCACGCTCTGCGTGGGAATGCCGGTCCGGCCGCTCTGCGGCCATGCAGGACGCGGAGCGTCCGGGGATGCGTTACCACGCAGAGCGTGGGAACGATCAGGCGCCCCTCTACCTTTCACCTCGGAGACCATCATCATGGAATGGCTATCGGAATTTGGTGCCATCGCGGCCATGCAGGGGTTCAACGGGCTTTCCGTGTTCTGCGTGCTGTTGTTGATGGCCTTGGGGCTGGCGATCATTTTTGGTCAGATGGGCGTGATCAACATGGCCCACGGTGAATTCCTCACCATCGGCGCCTACACCACTTACCTGCTGTCGACCCTGGTACAGACCTATTGGCCGTGGATGCAGCCGTACTATTTCTTCTTTGCCATCGCGTTGTCGTTCGTGGTGGCCGGTGCCGTGGGTTGGGTGGTGGAGTGGGTGATGATCAGTCGCCTCTACCACCGACCGCTCGACACCCTGCTGGCAACATGGGGCCTGTCCCTGGTGATGCAGCAAGCGTTCCGTTCCATCTTCGGCGCCCGTGAAGTCAGCGCCAACCCGCCCGAATGGCTGATGGGCGCGGTCAACCTCACCGACGCCATTGAAATCCCGCGCAACGGCCTGTTCGTCATGGGCCTGACCGTGCTGATGACCGGCGGGATTTTTCTCATGCTGTACCGCAGCCGCTGGGGGTTGCACGTCCGCGCCACGGTGCAGAACCGCATCATGAGCCGGGCGGTGGGCATCAACACCCGCAAGGTCGACCGCATGACCTTCGCCCTGGGCTGCGGCGTTGCTGGGGTCGCGGGCGCAGCGTTCACCACCATCGGTTCCACCGGCCCCACCGCCGGCTCCCTGTACATCGTCGACACCTTTCTGGTGGTGGTTTTCGGCGGCGCGGCCAGCCTGTTCGGCACCATTGCCTCGGCGTTCGCCATTGCCCAGACCCAGTCCCTGTCGGAGTTCTTCATGAGTGGCTCGATGGCCAAGGTCCTGACCCTGTCCATCGTGATCCTGATCCTGTTGATGCGCCCCCAGGGGTTGTTTGCCAGCAAGGTTCGTAAATAAGTGTGCGCCAGAGAGGTAGCCCCATGAACGCGCTAAATAAAATGCTCGGTGGACGCCAGGGCGTGGTCGGCCTGCTGATCCTCGCGGCCCTGATCCTGGTGGTCTTCCCCCTGACTCTGGACGCCTTTCGCCTGAACATGGTCGGCAAATACCTGACCTACGCGTTCGTTGCCGTGGGCCTGGTGTTGTGCTGGGGGTACGGCGGCATTCTCAGCCTGGGGCAAGGGGTGTTCTTCGGCCTGGGCGGCTACTGCATGGCGATGTTTCTCAAGCTGGAAGCATCTGATCCGGAGAGCACCAAAATCCAGTCGACCCCGGGCATTCCGGACTTCATGGACTGGAACCAGATCACCGAACTGCCCTGGCTGTGGGTGCCGTTTCACAGCTTCACGTTCACGGTGATGGCGGTCATCGTGTTGCCGGTGCTGCTGGCGTTGATCATTGGCGTCGCGCTGTTCAGACGCCGGGTGGGCGATGTGTATTTTTCCATCGTCACCCAGGCCATCGCGTTGATCCTCACGGTGCTGATCATCGGCCAGCAAGGCCTGACCGGCGGGATCAACGGCATCACCGATCTCAAGACCCTGCTGGGGTGGGACATCCGCAGCGACAGCGCCAAACTGCTGTTGTACTTCATCAACGCAGGCCTGCTGTTCGCCTGCATCCTGTTCGGCAAATTCATCCTCCATTCCAAACTCGGCCGGCTGCTGATGGCCATGCGCGACAAGGAAGAGCGGGTGCGGTTTTCCGGTTACGACGTGGCGGCGTTCAAGGTCTTCGTGTACTGCGTCGCGGCGTGTTTCTCGGCCATCGGCGGGGCCATGTTCGCCTTGCAGGTGGGGTTCATGTCGCCCTCGTTCGTGGGCATCGTGCCGTCCATCGAGATGGTGATCTTCGCCGCCGTCGGTGGGCGCATGTCGCTGCTGGGCGCGGTGTACGGCTCGCTGCTGGTGAACTACGGCAAGACCTATTTCTCCGAGTCGTTCCCCGAATTGTGGCTGTACCTCATGGGCGGGCTGTTCATCGCTGTGGTCATGTATTTCCCCAACGGCCTGGCCGGTTTGTGGGAGAGCCACGGGCGCAAATGGTTGGCGGGCTTCACGCGCAAGCCGGCACCGGTGATTGCCTCCCCGGCCCCGGTCATCACGCCACCCCCCGCCCCCGCTGACAAGAAAGCCGCCAGCCCGCTGGAGATTCAGCCATGACCCGCCCGACAGGCTTTCAGATGAACAAACCGGTCCTGGCCATTGAGGGCCTGACCGTGTCCTTCGACGGTTTCAAGGCGGTGGATGACCTCAACCTGTACATCGACCGCAACGAAGTGCGGGTGGTGATCGGCCCCAACGGCGCAGGGAAGACCACGGTGCTCGACCTGATCTGCGGCAAGACCCGGGCCACGGGCGGCAGCATCCAGTTCAAGGACCGCGAGCTGACCACCATGAACGAGTACGACATCGTCCGTGCCGGGGTCGGACGCAAGTTCCAGACGCCGTCGATCTACGACAACCTGAGCGTGTTCGAGAACCTGGAGATGTCGTTTCCGGCGGGGCGCTCGGTCTTCGGCGCGCTGTTCTTCAAGCGCACCCAAGAGGTGCTGGACCGGGTCAATCAAGTGGCCGCCGACATCTTCCTCGGTGACCGGCTGCAGCAGCAGGCGGGCCTGTTATCCCACGGCCAGAAGCAGTGGCTGGAGATCGGCATGTTGCTGATGCAGGACCCGGAACTGCTGATGCTCGACGAGCCGGTGGCGGGCATGAGCGTCAGCGAGCGGGCGCAAACCGCCGACCTGTTGAATCGCATCAGCCAGGGCCGTTCGGTGCTGGTGATCGAGCACGACATGGAGTTCGTCAAGAGCATCGCCCACAAGGTCACCGTGCTGCATCAGGGCAAGGTACTGGCCGAAGGCAGCATGGAGTCGGCGCAGAACAACCCGAAAGTCATCGAAGTCTATCTGGGCCATTGAGGAGCGCAGCATGTTCAACATCCAGCAGCTGGCGTGTGGTTATGGCCAGAGTCAGGTCCTCCACGACCTGAGCCTCTCGGTGCAGAAGCAGGAAATCGTCGCGGTGATGGGCCGCAACGGCATGGGCAAGACCACGCTGTTCAAAAGCCTGATGGGCATCCTGCCGCAATGGGGCGGCCAGGTTCAGCTGGACGGCGTGGACGTGTCCGCCATGGAAACCCACAACCGTGTCGCCGAGGGCATGGCCTACGTGCCACAGGGGCGGATGATTTTTCCGTCGATGAGCGTGCTGGAAAACATCCAGACCGGCCTCCCCGCCTCGGCCGGCGGCAAGGTACCGGAAGACCTGTACGCGCTGTTTCCGGTGCTGTTCGACATGCGCGGCCGACGCGGCGGCAACCTGTCCGGCGGCCAGCAACAGCAGCTGGCCATCGCCCGGGCCCTGGCGACCAATCCCAAGGTGTTGTTGCTCGACGAGCCCACCGAAGGCATCCAGCCGTCGATCATCAAGGACATCGCCCGCAGCCTCAAAGAGATCCGCACCCTGCGCAACCTGACGATCATCGTCTCGGAGCAGGTGCTGTCCTTCACCCTGGAAATCGCCGACCGCTTGCTGGTGATCGAGAAAGGCCGCTTCGTCATCGAAGAAACCCGCGCCAATGTCGATGAAGCGACGATCAGTCGGTATTTGTCGGTGTAGCAAGGCCCGGAGACATGCAGCGTCATTAGCACCTACCGAGAACCCAAGGAGAACCCCCATGACCGATACCTTGATCAAAGTCGACCTCAACCAGCCTGTCACCGAAAACGAGCAGATCCACAACCGCTGGCACCCGGACATCCCGATGGCCTGCTGGGTCAAGCCGGGGGATGATTTCATCCTCGAAACCTACGACTGGACCGCTGGCGCGATCAAGAACGACGACGATGCCAGCGACGTGCGCGACGTCGACCTGACCACCGTGCATTACCTGTCCGGGCCGGTCGGTGTACATGGCGCCCAGCCCGGCGACCTGCTGGTGGTGGAGCTGCTGGACATCGGCGCCCGAGCCGATTCGCAATGGGGCTTCAACGGCTTCTTTTCCAAACAGAACGGCGGCGGCTTTCTCACCGAGCATTTCCCCCTGGCGCAGAAATCCATCTGGGATTTCAAAGGCATGATGACCAGCTCCCGGCACATCCCCGGCGTCGAGTTCGCAGGCTTGATTCACCCCGGCCTGATCGGCTGTCTTCCGGACCACAAGATGCTCGCCGAGTGGAACCGCCGCGAACAGGAACTGATCGACACCGACCCGGACCGCGTCCCGGCCCTGGCCTGTCCGCCCTGCGCCAGCACGGCGCACCTGGGCAAACTCAAAGGCCCGGCCCGCGACCTGGCCGCCGCCACGGGCGCACGCACCGTGCCGCCCCGTGAGCACGGCGGCAACTGCGACATCAAGGACTTGTCCCGGGGCTCGAAAGTGTTCTTCCCGGTCTACGTCGACGGCGCGGGTCTGTCCGTGGGCGACCTGCACTTCAGCCAGGGCGACGGCGAAATCACCTTCTGCGGCGCCATCGAAATGGCCGGCTGGGTGCACATGCGCGTCGAGCTGATCAAGGACGGCATGGCCAAATACGGGATCAAAAACCCGGTCTTCAAGCCCAGCCCCATCGTGCCGAACTACAACAACTACCTGATCTTCGAAGGCATCTCGGTCGACGAAGCCGGCCAGCAGCACTACCTGGACGTCAACGTCGCCTACCGCCAAGCGTGCCTGAACGCGATCAACTACATGACCAAGTTCGGTTACTCCCCGGCCCAGGGTTATTCGCTGTTGGGCTCGGCACCGGTGCAGGGTCACATCAGCGGCGTGGTCGACATCCCCAACGCGTGCGCCACCTTGTGGCTGCCGACCGAGATCTTCAAATTCGACATCAACCCCAACGCCAACGGCCCGATAAAATTCATCCACGGCACCGTGGACTTGCCGATCGCGCAGGATAAATAACGCCGGGCTGACTCCCGACCTGCAGGCGCGAATGAATCCGCGCCTGCAGAACCCACGCCGATTAAAGGATTTGAGCCATGCCCCTGTACGAATACGACTGCCCTGACTGCGGGGATTTCACTTCGCTGCGGCCCATGGCCGAGAGCGCGCTGCCGTGCGAGTGCCCGGCGTGCGGCGCATCGAGCCTGCGGGTGATTCTGTCCGCGCCGGGGCTGAGCACGATGGCCGGCAACACCCGCACCGCCATCGCCCGGAACGAGCAAAGCGCCCACGCGCCAAAAACCATGGACCAGTACAAAGAGAGCCGGGGGCACCCCAGCGGCTGCAGTTGCTGCGGCCCGACGAAAAGACTCCAACCCACCAAAGCCAATCCCCACGCCCTGAAAGGCAAGCCGGCGGGCCGACCGTGGATGATCAGCCATTGATCGACTCATGGGGCCAATTGGCCCCTTCACATCAGGTAAAGGGGGCAGTAAAGGGGCGAGCGGCCGCGCATCAGTGCTGCGACACCAGATGACAGCGCACCGATTCCCCAGCGCCTTTTACCGGTAATAACGCCTGGGGCTTTTCGCAGCCGTGGGTGGCTTTCGGGCAGCGGTCGCGAAAGTAACATCCGGTCGGCAACGTGCGGTTGCCCGGCAGCTCGGTCGGCGCCGACACCTGCGCGTCGTCCACCGGCACCCCCAGCCTCGGCACAGCCTCCAGCAACAGCTGCGTGTACGGATGACGCGGCCGCTCCAGCACTTCCGCCGCCGAACCCAACTCCACAATCTGCCCCAGGTACATCACCGCCACCCGGTCAGCCATGTGCCGCACCACCGAGACGTTGTGGGAAATCAGGATGTAGGTCAGGTCGCGAGTGCGTTGCAGCTGGGCCAGCAGATTGAGGATTTGCGCCTGCACCGAAATATCCAGCGCCGAGGTCGGCTCGTCGAGGACGATGATGTCCGGATTGGACGACAAGGCCCGGGCAATCGCAATCCGCTGACGCTGTCCACCGGAAAACTGATGAGGAAAGCGATCAAGGTATTCCGTGCGAATACCCACCTGAGCCGCCACCTTCTCCGCGATGCCACGCATGTCGTGGCGCGGCGCCGATCGCTGAACGAACAACGGCTCGGTGATCACTTTCCACACCGGCAGCCTGGGGTCGAGGGACGACTGCGGGTCCTGAAACACAATCTGCACGTTGCTGCTTCGTTCCTTGTCGCTGTTGTAGATCCAGTCGAGTCGCCCGGATGTTGGCTTGATCAAGCCCATCAGCAACTGCGCCAGGGTGCTTTTGCCGCAGCCGGATTCGCCGACCACGCCGAGGGTTTCGCCGGCACGAACCTGGAGATCGATGCCATTCAGGGCATGGGCCAAAGCCTTGGGACGACCGAGCCAGTCCTTGCCCATCGGGTAATGCACGCGCACATCTTGCAGACCGAGGATGGTCGGGCTTTCGCCGGGCAAGGTCTGCAGGGCTGAACGGATCATGGCCGCGACTCCTGTGGGGTGGCGTGTGAAGGAGCGCTCAACCAGCAGGCGCTTTTGCGGTCGGCGGCGGCGTCGATGGTCTGCATCGGCGGGCGTTGCAGGCATTGGGCTGTGGCATGGGCGCAGCGATCCAGGAACGTGCACCCTTCCGGCAACGCCGACAGATTGGGCACCTGTCCGGGAATGGTCATCAGGTCCTGGCCCGGTTCGACTTGCTCCGGCAATCCGCTGAGCAGGCCCTGGGTGTACGGATGCCGGGGGTCCGCCATCACTTGCGCGGTGACGCCCTGCTCCACCACTGCGCCGGTGTACATCACGTACACCCGGTCGCAGAACTGCGACACCAGCGCCATGTCATGGGTGATCAGCAGAATCGCCGTGCCCCGCGCCCGGGCCTTTTCTCGCAGCAGCAACAGCACTTGCCGCTGCACCGTGACGTCCAGCGCGGTGGTCGGCTCGTCGGCGATCAGCAATTGCGGGTCGCAGGAAAACGCCAGCGCGATCATCACCCGCTGACGCATGCCGCCGGAAAGTTCGAAGGGGTAGCTGTTCATCACCTGCTCGGGGTCGGCGATGTGCATGTCCCGCAGCAACGCGATGGCTTTGGCCTTGGCGTCGGCCTTGCTCAGCCGCTGGTGATGAATGATCACGTCAAGCATCTGCCGACCGATGCGCCGGGTCGGATTGAGCGCGGTCATGGGTTCCTGAAAGATCATCGCGGCGTCACGGCCACGCACACTCAGCAGGTCCTTCTCTTTGGCGGTGAGCATGTCGCGGCCCAGAATGCTCAGGCTGCCACTTTTCACGTCATAGGAACGCTCCGGCAGCAGGCGCAGGCTGAGCATCGCGGTGACCGACTTGCCGGAGCCTGACTCGCCAATCACACCGACGATCTCGCCGGGATTGACGTGCAGCGACACGCCGTTGAGGGCCTTGACCGTGTTTTTGTACGCCGGGAACTCGATGCGCAGGTCGTCGATGACCAAGACCGGCGCTTGCGCCGCAAGGGGTTGTTGAACGGAAGCCTGCATGGTCATTTCCCCTGCTGCCGTGGGTCGAGCAAGTCACGCACGCCGTCGCCCAAAAGGTTGAAACCGGTGGCGGTGATCAGAATCGCCACGCCGGGAAAGGTCGAGTACCACCATTGATCGAGGATGTAGTTGCGCCCGGTCGCGACCATCGCGCCCCACTCCGCCGTCGGCTGTTGCGCGCCCAGGCCAATGAAGCCCAGGGCCGAGGCCATGAGGATGGCGCTGCCGATGTCCAGGCTCAGTTGCACCAGCAACGGCGGCATGGCGTTGCGTGCCACGTGCCAGATGACCATGTGCCAGCGCCCGGCGCCGAAGGTCTCGGCGGCCTTGACGTAACCCATCTGGCGGATGCTCAGGGCTTGCCCCCGAGCCAGCCGCACGTAGAACGGAATCCGCACCAGCGTGATCGCCAGCATGGCGTTGAACAGGCTCGGGCCCAGCGCCGCGGCCAGGGCCATGATCAGCACCAGCGAAGGCACCGACAGCATGATGTCCATCAGGCGCATGATCAGGCCGTCGAAACGCCCGCCGATGATGCCGGACATGCAGCCCAGCAAGCCGCCGGCAAAGCACGAGGCAAAGGCCACAAACAGACCGACGCCGACGGATTGGCGGCTGCCGTATAACACGCGGCTGAACAGGTCCCGGCCCACTTCGTCGGTGCCGAACCAATGGGCGGCGGACGGCGCGGCCAGGCGCTGAGTGAGGTTCAGCGCGTTGGGATCATGGGACGCGAGCCAGGGCGCGAAGGCCATCACCAACAGCACCATCACGGTAATCAGCAACCCGGCCATGGTCAGGGGACTGCGGCGAATCTGATGGGCCAGGTAGGCCCATTTGTCCTGCCAGCGCGAGGCGGCCGGCAGTGGCGCCACGGCGGGCGCGGTGATCGGAGTCGTCATGTCAGTTGACCTCGCCAATGCGCGGATCGATCAGGCGGTACAGCAGATCGATCGCCATGTTCAGCAGCACGTAAATGAAAGAGACCATGATCGCGAAGCCCATGACCGCCGGGAAATCCAGCGACTGGATCGACTTGACCACGTAGGCGCCCATGCCCGGCCAGGCGAACACGGTTTCTGTGAGCACCGCGCCATAGAGCAAGTCGCCCAGGGTCAGGCCCAGCACGGTGACCGAGGGAATCAGCGCGTTGGGCAAGGCGTGACGCAGAATTACCGCCCACTTCGACAGCCCGTAGGCCCGGGCGGTGCGGATGTAGTCTTCGCCAAGCTGGTCGAGCATCGCCGAACGGATCTGCCGCGCGACGACGCCGAGGTTGACGAAGCCCAGGGTGATGGCCGGCAGAATCAGGTGCTGCACGGCGTTGAAAAACAGCCCGGTGTCGCCCTCCAGCAGCGTGTCGATCAGGTAGAACCCGGTAACGGTTCGGGGCGGGTCCAGCCCTTCGTCAAGACGACCGCTGCCGGGCAGCCAGTTCAAATGGCCGTAAAACAGCACGATCAGGCCCAGCCCCAGCCAGAACGCCGGGGTCGAAATCCCGGTCACCGCCAGGGTTCGCGCGACCTGGTCGATGAAGCGGTTGTGGTACACCGCCGAGAGTACGCCCAACGGCACACCCACCAGAATCGACAGGGTCAGGGCCGCCAGCGCCAGTTCCAGCGTCGCCGGGAAGAACGCCTGCAAATCTTCGAGCACGGGGCGATGGGTGCGAATCGACGTGCCCAGGTCGCCGTGCAGCAGGTCGAGCATGTAGCGGCCGTATTGTTGATACAGCGGCAGATCCAGCCCCAACTGATGGCGGATGTTGTCGACGATGGCGTCGGTGGCGCGGTCCCCGGCGATCAGTCGCGCGGGGTCGCCCGGAATCAGGTGCGAGATGGAAAAGGTAATCAGAGAAACGCCGAACACCACCAGCAGCAGGCCGCCCAGGCGTTTGCGCAGCATATTCAGGAAGGCCATGGGGCACCTCGGTCACGCAGTCGATCAATAACGCGAAACAGCTCGCGGACACAGCGCTGCTTCACCGGGCCCCGCCTCCCTTGCAGGGCCCTGTGAGTCACAGCGATTTACGGGATGCAGCGCTTACTTGGTGATCGTGCCGACGTTGAACACCTGTTCCAGCATCGGGTTGAACACGTAGCCCTTGACCTTCTCGCTCATCGGCAAGGTGTAGGCCTTCTGATACAGGTAGGCGTAGACGCTGTCGTTGAGCACGATCTTCTGCGCCTGCTGATACAGCTCGGTGCGCTTGGCCATGTCGTTGGTAGTCGCCGATTCCCGAATCAGCTTGTCCACCGCCGGGTTGTCGTAGAACGAACGGTTGCCGGCCAGGCCTTTCAGCTTCGAGTCGAAGAAGAAGTTCATGAACATGTAGGGGTCGGCGAAGTCCGGGCTCCACGAGCCGATGGCGATGTCGAAATCACCGGTGCCCAGGCGCTCACGCATGCTGGCGTTGGCGAGTTTTTCCAGCTTGAGGTTGACGCCCAGCGGTTGCAGGCCAGCCTGCAGGGTCAGGCCGATGGGCTCCCAGTTCGGGTCTTTGTCGGAGTACATGAACGTCAGGTTGCTGACCTTCGGCGACACTTTCCCAAGATCGGCTTTGGCCTTTTCCATATCCTGCTTGAACGCCGGCAGCTTCTCGTCGTAGGCCCACATGCCCTGAGGGATCGGCCCGTTCAGCGGCTTGGCTTTGCCTTTCAGGATGCCGTTGATGATGCCGTCGTAGTCCAGGGATTCGACAATTGCGCGCCGCGCATCGGGGTTATTCATCGGCGCTTTCTGGGTGTTGAGGTACAGCAGCGTCACCCGCAGCGACGGGTAGTCGCCGACGACGATGCCGGATTTTTTCGCCAGCGCTTCGAGCTGGTCTTCGGGCATGTCTTCGATGATGTCCAGGTCACCGTGTTCCAGCTGCAGACGACGCACGGAGGCCTCGCCGATGATCTTCACCACGACTTTTTTCAGGCTCGGCTTGGGACCGGCGTAGTAGCTGTTCTGCTCCATGGTCAGGGTCTGGCCTTTCTGCCAGTTGACCAGCTTGAACGCGCCCGAACCTGCGGTGTGGTTGGACAGGTAGGCGTCCGCGCCTTCGGTTTTCTTCGCAACGTCCGGGTTGATGATCGCCGCGCCGTTGTGGGCCAGCGTGGAGAGGAACGGCGCGTATGGCGCTTTCAGGGTGAAGCGCACGGTCAGCGGATCGACCACCGACACGGCCATGTCCTCGGGGAAGGCGCCGGACGGACCTTGCTTGAGCTTCATCACCCGGTCAAAGGAGAACTTCACCGCCTCGGCGTTGACCTCGGCGCCGTCATCGAATTTGTTGCCGGGCTTGAGCTTGAATTCCCAGGTCAGGTTGTCCGCCGAGGTGGTCCAGCTGCTGGCCAGCTCCCCTGCCACTTCGGTGCTGCCCTTGCCGTTTTCGACCTTGTAGGTCACCAGCCGCTGGTACGCCGGGTAGGTCACGGTCCAGTCGTTGTTGTCGATGGTCACGGCCGGGTCGAGGGTCTGCGGGTCGGACGGTTTGCCGATCATCAGGGTGTCCTGGGGCACGGCTGCGCTGGCCGATTGCCAGGCGCCGAGGCCCATGGCGGTGCAGAGGACTGCCATCGCCAGCGTGCGTGGGGTAAGGATTGATTTCATGCCGGTTCCTTGATCGTTCGATGTCTGAAAGTTCGTCAGGTTTGTTATTGAAGCTATACCGGGCAGTTCAAGCTCACAGGCCTCAGGCCTGCGAAATGGCGCGCCCTGCTCTTGCGAGGTCGGGTGACGCCAGGTTCAGCCGGGATTCATGGTTGTCCCGGTCGTGTGCGGTGTTGCGTGATACGTGATGCGTGATGCGTTTTTAGTGAGCGGGCTGGATCGAGCCGTCGTCGATTAAGGGGTAGTCCTCGGCGTTCGGCAGTTCGTAGTGCCACCACTCGCTGTCGATGTAGGTGAAGCCTGCCGCCAGCATGATCCCCAGCAACAGCAGGCGGTTCCGCTGTATGTCGGCGGGCAGATCAGCGAAGAACTGATGGGACTGCTCGCGCATGTCGTCGAAGCCGGTGCCCATGTCCAGGGCGTTGCCGCTGGCGTCGATCAGGGTCAGGTCCACGGCCACGCCCCGGGTGTGGTGGGAACCCAGGCTGGGGGCGCGCACGTATTCGGGGTTGGGCAGCGCCTGCCACAGCAGGTATTGCGCGTACGCCGGGCGATAGGCGTCGAAGATGCGCAGGCGCAACCCGGACTGGCGCGCCAGGGTGCTGGCCTTGCGCAGACAGCGCTCGGCGTCGCGATGCAGCAGGCAGCGCGGGTCCTGGTAAATCTGCTTGCCGGCGAGGTTGTCGACGCCGGCGTAGATCAGGTCGACCTCGACCTGCAGCGCGTGGGCATCGACTTCGACGAGGGGGCTATTCACGTAACGGCACTCCAGATCAGCGTGTTCATTCATCATGTGTTGGGGGCGATGCTTCCCCCGTAGGACCGGCTTTAGCCGGGAAGCCTTATCTATTCAAACTGGCCAAACAGTTGTTGCAGCTCACGGTTCTTCGCCAGCCTCTGGTCGAGGCGGTCGCCGTATTTATCGGCCACCGCCGACACCATCAGATTGAACAGGCAGGTCAGCGGCGCCAGGGAATCCCAGAACTGCCCCACATCGGAATTGAGCTGCAGCAGATCGCTCGGGTAATCCCTGGCCCATGGGCAGTGAAAGTCGGTGATAAACGCCAGGCCTACGTTCTGTTGATGGGCGACTTCGCAGAAGGTCCGCGTCACGGCGGAATAGGTTCGGAAGTCGGCGATCACGGCGTAAGGGTTCTCAAATTGCGAGTTGAGTGATTCGGCGTAGGTGCCGGACAAACCGTCGACGTAGTACACCTTCGGGCGGATGTACTCCAGGTGACTGAAAAACGCGTTGAGGATGCCGCGGGTGGTCTGGATGCCGACGATGAACACCGCGTCGGCGCTGTGCAGCCGCTCAACGATGCGGGCGAAGGCCTCGCCACGGGCCAGGGCGTAGACCCGCTGGATCGCTTCCAGCTCACGGTTCATCGAGCGTTCCAGCGCATCGCCCTGGGTGTTTTCTTCACGAAAGGCGCCGAGCCGATCAGTGATCACCCAAGGGCTGGCGCTGTCGCCGCGCAGGCTCTGTTTGACGTCGTCGATGTTGCGATAGCCCAGCGAACGCAGAAACCGCCCGACTGAAATGCCGGTGGTCCCGGTCTGCTGGGCGATGCTGTCAGCGGTTTCGAACGGCAGCTTTTGCGGATTGGCCAGCAGGTAGCCGGCGATGCGCTTACCCGTCGGCGTCAGATCGCTGAACCGCTGTTCCAGTGCATCGAGGAAGGGACGCTTTTCCATGGGAATTCCGCTGATGGAGCCGGGTTGCGTGGACCGGGATAATGTTATCCGGCGGTCATTTTGCAACAGGATGTTAGCAACATAACATCGTGTTTCGAGATGGCACAATGATTATTTTAAGAGATTGGCGAGGGGGAAAGCGGCGTGTTTCAGGGTGGTGCGAGGTTGCGGAGGATGCGCGTTTTCGGGGCGAAAAACGGCTACCTGTATTTTTCACAAAACAAGGGTTCATCTGCAAAAGCGCACTGCAATCACAAATGAACCCATTCTGAGAGGGTATCTATTTATGCCGCGCTCTCGCCGAAGAATCGGAAAAGCACAGCGCGATCATTTCCATTCTCCCGGTAGAAGGCCTTCAACAGGATATCCACTCCGTTCTGGATGATAAGCTCAGTGGCCGGTCCGATGTTTGGATGGACCACTGAACCGTCTGAACCAAACGCCAAGTCACGATTCCCGTCTTTCAGCAACCGGATTAATCGGACATCAGACGATGTTTGACCATATGAGATGACCACACGCTGTTGATCGTCGACCGCCATCAGAGCAAAGGACTGAAGCGACGTATCAACTTCACTGACGACCAATGGCTGCCCACCCTGGAACGCTGGATCATACTCGCCGTATTGAGTCAGCTTGATAATCACCAACTTATTCTTGCCGTCACTGTCTTGAATATTCGCCTGAAGCGTTACGCCGCCATCATCCCCGTAAAAGACCTTTTTTAGCAGGATGCTGGTGACGCCGGGCAACTGGGGAAGATCGATAATTTTGCGCCCCCCCGCAAACTGCGTGTCGAGCTCGCCGGCCGAGGTATATCGGGAGACAACGCCCAAGACCCTGCCATTGTTGAAATGACCCGCCAGTGTGACACTGCCGTCGCTGCCCGCTGCATAGTCTGCCCAAAGATCAGACGTGGGCGTAATCGCTTTAACCCCGTTATCGCCAAAACCCTTAACCGGAAGGCCGTCAACGTCGAATTTTACAAGGTGAAAGGTAGCCACTTGGCTATTGATGAGTCTGCACGGAAATAGGACGCTGCCATCCTGTTGCCGCACGGACGCGCGGACGGAATTCCAAGGGGAGAAGTATTCCTTTGTGGAGGTGTCGGCTTCACCGTCTACCTTTAACTTAAACAACTGCTTGCCGTCTTTACCGAACTTGATATCTGGCTTGCCAGTTGCGAATATCCGAATGGCGGCCGGAACGTTCACCAGAGAACCGGTACCTTCTGGCTTCAGGAACTCTGAAACCCCGACGCAGGTGATAGTTGTCTCCTTTTGATCAGTGCTGAAAATAAAACCTTCGCTGTCCAGAACGGTGGGGTAAAGGTCGTCCATAAATGGATACGTGAAGCGCCCCCCATTGCCAAAATCATGATCCAATGTTCCATCAGACTTATGACGGCCGATATTACCGTTCTGGGATCCCCTTTGACCATTTTGAATTTCGTAAAAACCTTGGTCACTCTCACTTCGCGGATCAGACACATACAGTTGATAGGGGTTTAGAATATAACCACTACCGTTGAATTCAACATCTCGATCGCCCGCTTGATGAGCAGCATTGGCAGGATTCGCTTTCTTATCACTCATGATCGTTCTTCCTTGAGGATTTATTGAAACCAAAGACTATCCCCAATCTACATCTCCGTCCACTTAGCGAGATCGTTCATATTTTCAATACAGAACTGAAAATATCGAATACAAACAAAGTGTTAGCATCGGTTATAGCGAATCGCGATTATGGCAACTTCGATTCAATCTAGGCAGCAAATAAACATCGCAATAAATGGCAAGCCACTCACGAGTATCTGTTCTAGCAGTCAACGCGTCGGGGCTGTGCAGCCGCGCTCGACGATACGAGCAAAGGTTTCGCCACGGGCCAGGGCGTAGACCCGCAGGATCGCTTCCACCTCACAGTTCATCGAGCGTTCCAGCGCATCGCCCTGGGGGGGGGCAGGCGGGGGATATTCATGATACAGGATGACCGTGCAGGAGCGGACCGGTCTGCGGAAAGACCACTTCAGGCCAGACATCTGCAGGTTTGAGCCCCAAACTTGACCACTGGCTTCGACGAAATCCGCGCAGGGCGAATATCTCGCCGATCCACGGAGACCGTCGTAAGCAACAGCATGTTTTTACCTTCTTCCTCTGGACGACTATTCATCCTTAAATATCTGGCTATCAGCCAGACTTCGCGGCGATTCCCCTGTTGGGTCAGTGTGAACACTGAAGGCCCTGCAACAGAATAGCTGCACTCATGACCCGAGAATCCGGGCAAATGATTCTCTTGCTGTGTTGAACTTGAAAGCTGCAGCCAGCAGATCCGTTCCGTTTTGAACCGCGTACAGCTCCAACACCGTCAGTTCCGGAAACTCGACTGAGCCATTTGCTTCAAAACCAGTATCTATCGAGCCATTGGCGGTTACCCTGAATAGACGAGGCTGAATTTCTCCATTGCCGGATTTAGCAATGAGATAACGCCCTTCACCGTCAACTTGCATGGTCGTATAGGTGGCCACAGAATCTATTACAAGCGGGTTCCCATTATTGAATGTGCCGTCGGCAGCGCCATTGTCGGCCAGTCTCATCAGCGCAATCTTGTCGTCGCCTTGTTCAGTAAAGGTAAGGAGCACCGTACTTTTGCCGTCAGCTGAGACATCAAGCTGCAGCAATCTATGCCGACCGCCCTGGCCGGTAATGATGACTCTTCCGCCGGAACCAAAGGTCGAATCAAGTGTGCCATTGGGCGTGAACCTGACCACCACACCCTGAACTGTACCGTCCGAAGTGGTCTCCCCAATCGCAATGAGTCTTCCCTGGTCATCTACACCATAGTCAGTCCAGTTGTTACCTATGGTTTTCGAATCCAGTTTGAGAAAGCCGCTGCCGTGAAACCCCGTATCCGGTAATCCGTCCGACGTTATTTTGACAAGATAGTTCGCCGAATAATATTCAGGACGGTCGGCATTGCTTGGGATGCTCGACAGGAAAAAGCTACCGCCTGCCCCTTTTCTTTCACTCTGTCGAAAGGTAGCAAAGCGAAGATTTATCTCATTTGAGGGGTCGCTAAATGGAAATGGCTGGCGGTTTTCAAAGATAGCTGTGCCATTACCGGTACTGCCGAAGTTTTGGTCCAGTTCCCCTGTTGAAGTGAGCCGCAGTGCTGCAGAGGAAGTGTAATAACCGGGATCGTTGGAGATGGCTATGGCGTCCCCCACACAGGTAATCGACCCATCCGAATCAAAGATCATGCCGTCAATGACGATGTATGCGGATTCGGCGATTCCAACCAGCAACGACGGTAACTCCAGCCTCCCGCCATTGAAGGAGGTATCCAGAGAACCGTCGGCGTTGTAGCGAGAGATCCAGCTTTTCCTCTCTAGAGTTTGTTCCTCTCGGCCGCTATTCTTTCTAGGTAGACGCCCTTCGCCGACCACGTAGAATCGTTGACCCGCATCCGGATTTGGATCGATGAATACTGCCACAGGGACTGGACCGCTAAAAAAGAAGTAGGGGTCCAGCTCTCCACCCGCCCGAGAGGCGGGAGGGTTTTCACTGCCTGCTTCCCCGAAAAACCTGCAGAGCAAAAGTTCGTTGGGCAGAACGAAATTCGGATCCTGAGCACTTGCAAGTATATCCGTACCTTTTTGAATCCCCAGCCTGCGGAACCCATTAAGATTGTTATAGGTTCTGGAACCGTTAATACCAAACTCGCTGTCCAGGGTCCCATCAGGCATTATCCTCGTCATGCGTGCATGCTGCTTCGATACGGCATCCTGTCCAACCACGATAATTCGTTTTTGTTTATCCAACTCCATGGACACAAACGCATCGTTCATGCCGCCCAGTTCACTCAATAAAAGCGCTTTACCATCATTGAAACTTGCATCCTCCTTCCCGTTCTTGTCCAGCTTCATGACACCAAATTCTACGCCTCCCTGCGACTGTAGGTAATCCACGGCAAGCAAGACGATGACTTCGCCGCCATCCAGGACCTTGGCTTCTTTAACAGAAACATTGGCCCCTTCGATCTTGATGATCTGCTCACCGCTATTGCCGAAGCCGGAATCGAGTTTACCGTCCGAGGCATATCGAGCCAGGACCCCCTCTGTAGCATTGACACCTTGCCCCCTGCCAGCAAGCGTGATGCTCCCATTGCTATCAATCCCGTAGTCTAACCATTGCAGCCTGCGTTCTGGACTTGCCGCAGGTATCGTCAAGACGCCGTTTGTCCCAAACCCAGGCACCGGAGCGCCGTTCTCTTCAATTTTTACCAGATGGTAAGAAGTAACCTGGGTGTTGTATTTGTAGAGACTGCAACAGAAAAGTATATTTCCACCTGACTGTACAGTGCGCCGGATAGAGCCGAATCCATGAGAAACAGCTTGAGTGTGTGGAGCACGCGGGTCGTCAGGGTGAGATAAATCAACGCCGTAGCCGGCCGCTTCTTTAGACAAGTCGACCTCGTATATCTTCCGCCCCTTATCCCCGAAACTCTCATCTATTGCAGCAGAGGTGCCTGAGGTGGTAATACGGAGCGCCGCAGGTTGGAAATATCTAGCGGATCCGGTATTAAGTTCCGTAATGCCAACACAGGTGATTTTGCCGTTGTTATTAAAAATCAGCCCCTGAACATCCATGACGGCGCTCAAACTGCCATCGACAGA
Organism: Pseudomonas sp. GW821-FHT02H06; assembly: GCF_059421525.1. Lineage (NCBI taxonomy): Bacteria > Pseudomonadati > Pseudomonadota > Gammaproteobacteria > Pseudomonadales > Pseudomonadaceae > Pseudomonas > Pseudomonas sp. GW821-FHT02H06. Next base: position 433,820 of record NZ_JBWKVD010000002.1, on the reverse strand, counting down.
TGGAAGGATTAAGTTCCCAAAAGCAGGATCAACAGCACCCGTCGGCAACCGGCCAACTATCACACTTGGGTTACTGGCACTCGTCCCGTAGGTAATGACATACATCCTTTGATCAGTATCCGTCGTTGGATCAGTGATAAACGGATCACGAATATATCTGACATAACCACTACCTCCGAATTGTAGATCCTGATCGCCAGCAACATGCGCGGCGTTGGCAGAAGTGGTGCTTCCGTTGCGATTGTCGTTACCCATGACTTTTCATCCTTTGAATGTGTTTGCGGTTTCCAGAGCCTAGCGCCTGGCGCTGATCACATTCAAACAGGATGAAATCCACGTGATTTATTGTGAATTAGAAAATCCCTTTGAATACATCAGCTTGGAAATTGATAGTGCGGTTCGCAATTGAACTTACTTCCAAACAATCTAAATGCTTATAAATAACCGAAATAAGGATTACCGTACTATTCCCTTTTATCTTGCAACGTACCACTGCTCGCAACGAGTACGCTGGCTGACCTACAGGCGCTGTGCATTGCACACAGCGCCCACTCAACCCGCAGACGCTTAACGCAAATTAGTCTTCGCCAACTCCAGCACCATATCCGCTTTACCGTTCATCACGGCCTTGAGCATGAATAGGCTGAAGCCTTTCGCCTGGGCGAGCTTGATCTTTGGTGGCATGACCAGCTCTGGCTTTATAGTGACTGCATCTAACAGCGATGGCCCTAGGTGATCGAATGCCTACTCAAAACGTTTGCCAGCATTCTGAAAGAGACGCGGGCAAACCTGATATGCCCGTTGTAGAGATGTTTTTTTTGCAGCCAGTGAATGGTTCACTGGATTTTCTAGATCCAACGGGCCGGGCGAAATATTGAGGCTGAAAGGGCAATTGATGCCCTTTCAGTACGAACGGCTCAGTCAGTGCGCATCACGAATGTCAACCGAAATACCGGTTAAGTAGCGCTAACGAGTTGAGGTCACGAATTCCCACCAGCAGATCAGCACGGTTGTGAACAGTGAGATCTTTCAGCCGAGGGTACCCCGGGAATGTGACGGTCCCGTCCACGCCAAATGTCCTGTCCATCTCTCCCTTCGGCGTATACCGTTTTATACTGCCCTCCCGATCCCCCGTAGAGTTCTGAAGCAAGATGAATCGCTGCAAGCCATCCACGCACAGTTCAGGCCAAATAGTATCTCGACGACTAGCGCTTACGACACAGGGAGCTCCGTTACAAAAGGAGGGATCGGCAGCACCATTTTTCAGCCGTCTCATCAGAGCAATTTCAATACCGTTCTGTAGAACTACCTCAACGAGTAGTGCGATATTTTCATCAGGTAGAATATGGAGCTGTATTACCCGCACCACGCCGTCCGCGACATCGAAAGTTTGTACCCCTTTGGAGCCAAAATCCGGATCAAGCTCGCCATCGGCTTTGAATTTCACGAGCACGGGGTGCTTGAAATTCTGATCGCTTGGAGCACTCATGCCTGCGAGTATCAAACCACCATTCCTGTCGGCGACGTAGTCACCCCAGGCCGTGCCCAAGGTCAAGGGATCAATCAACTTCACCCCCCCTGTCTGGAATGTGGTATCCAGCGCGCCATCGGATTTAATCTTTACGAGGTAAAAAGTCTCAGTGCGCGTGGCGTAGTCGATGACATATGATAAAAACAGAACGTCTCCCTCAGCCTGACGGCTCCGTCGGTTCGAATTAAAGGGCGGGTACACGTAGATTGGGGATATATTAGTTGGCGTACCGATTTTGTAGATCGCTACACCTTTATGCCCAAAAGAAGCGTCCATCTCTCCCGCTGGGTTGAACCGTATTGCCGCAGGTGAATGATAGTAATGATGATCCATCTTTGCCGTGGCATCACCTACCCCGGTAATTGCTCCGTCGTCATGAAAGATGAAACCACGGATATGAATGTGCGCTTCATTGTCGGGGCCGGTGATTAGCGAAGGAATCACCAAACGCTTTCCTTCATTAAATGTTTTATCGGCCGAACCGTCGGCTTCACGGCGGGAAATCCAACTATTCAAATGCCCAGTCAGTTGCTCGTACCCAATAAGGTAGAATTTCTGATTGACATCTACGGCCATGTCGGTAATCAGAGTCTTATGGTCAGCGATGAGATAACCATCAGTGCCGAATCTAAGGTCCCTGCTCCCTGGAGCGTGTGATGTTTTGTTATCGTCAACTGCTTTTTTGCTCATGATCCTTCATCCTGAATTCAATCCGAGCTTTGAGCTTAAACATTCGTCGTTGAAGTTTCAAAGGAATGACGTAGCCAATAAAAATCCGGTCAGAAATTTATGCTAATGAAAACAGTCAGTTGCAACATCTTATCGCGACTGGCGATTTAGATAACTTCCAAACGGTATAAGCATATAGACAGATACAGCGTTGGATGCCGCCCGGCAATTTCCATTTATTCTAAAAGAAGGGTGTAGCGGTAAGCACTCAACCTCCCAAAAAAAATCCAAGGGCGCTGTGCATTGCACACAGCGCCCACTCGACCCGCAGGTGGTTAGCGCAAATTAGTCTTCGCCAATTCCAGCACCATATCCGCTTTACCGTTCATCACGGCCTTGAGCATGAACAGGCTGAAGCCTTTCGCCTGGGCGAGTTTGATCTTCGGCGGCATGCCCAGTTCCTGTTTAGCGGTCACGACATCCACCACCACAGGCCCCGGGTGTTCAAAGGCTTTCTTCAGCGCATTGGGCAGGTCCGCCGAGTCTTCCACGCGAATGCCCAAGATCCCCGCGCCGATGGCGATGTTGGCAAAATTGGTGCTGTTGAAGTCAGTGTCATGGGGCACATAACCGCCTGCCTGCATTTCCATCGCCACAAACCCCAGCGAGCTGTTGTTGAACACCACCAGCTTGATCGGCAGGTTCAGTTGGCGGATCGACAGCAAGTCCCCCATCAGCATCGACAAGCCGCCATCGCCGCAGAGCGCCACCACTTGCCGCTGCGGGAACGCCGCTTTCGCGCCCAGCGCCTGAGGCATCGCGTTGGCCATGGAGCCATGGTTGAACGAACCCAGCAGCGAGCGCTTGCCGTTCATGGTCAGGTAACGCGCCGCCCACAGGGTCGGCGTGCCGACATCGACGGTGAAGATCGCGTCCGGGTCGGCGTAGGCGTCAACCAGTCGCGTCAGGTATTGCGGGTGAATCGGCTCGCCATGGCCTGACGGCGTGGCCAGTTCATCCAGCTCGTCGCGGGATTTGGCGTAATGATCCAGCGCCTTGTCGAGGAACTTGCGGTCGGTGTGGGCCTTGAGGCGAGGCAGCACGGCGTCGAGGGTTTCAGCGACGCCGCCTGCCAGACCGAGGGCCACCGGCACGCGACGGCCGAGGGCCGTCGGATCGATGTCGATCTGGATGACGGTGGCTTTTTCCGGGTAGAAATTGCGGTATGGGAAGCTGCTGCCGAGGATCACCAGCGTGTCGCAGGCCATCATCGCGTGGTAGCCGGAGCTGAAACCGATCAGCCCGGTCATGCCGACGTCGAAGGGGTTGGCGTATTCGATGTACTGCTTGCCGCGCAGAGCGTGAACCACCGGCGCAGACAATTTCTCCGCCAGCGCAACCACCTGATCGTGGGCCTCGGCACAGCCAGCGCCGGCCAGAATCGTCACTGCTTTCGACTTATCCAGCAGGTCCACCAGGCGTTGTAAATCGGCTTCGGCCGGGATGACCCGCGCAGGCGCGTGATCGACCCACTGGGGCTTGATGTCGGGCGCTGCGCTCAGGGCGACATCGCCGGAAATCACGATCACCGCGACGCCGCGCTGGCTGATGGCCGCGCGCATCGCCCGCTCCAGCACCCGAGGGAACTGCTCGGGGGTGCTGACGGTTTCGACGAAGTGGCTGCACTCTTTGAACAGGTCGGTGGGGTGAGTTTCCTGGAAGTAATTCAGGCCGATCTCGGAAGACGGAATCTGCGCCGCGATGGCCAAGACGGGCACACCGCTGCGATGGCAGTCATACAGGCCGTTGATCAAGTGCAGGTTGCCCGGGCCGCAACTGCCCGCACACACCGCCAGCTTGCCGGTGGACGCCGCTTCCGCACCGGCCGCGAACGCCGCGACTTCTTCGTGACGGGTGTGCATCCACTTGATCTTGCCCAGACGCTGGAGGCTGTCGGTCAGACCGTTCAGGCTGTCGCCGCTGACGCCCCAGATCTTCGAGACGCCGGCTGCGGCGAGGGTTTGGGCGAGGTAATCGGCGATGGTTCTGCTGGACATGGGGCAAGTTCCTTGTCGAGTCGAATTGGCGCGCGAGGCCGGAACAGACATCACGCGTGGTCTCAAATCGACCCGTCACGCCGGGCACAGTTCAGTGCGTGTGGGCAAACGTGCCCACCCACCCACAGACGCCTGCCATCACACCGGCGGCTGGCCCGGCGCCTTGCTCGGCGCGGCGATCTGCACCTTGGGGTTGATTGGCGTGACATTCGGCGTCGCGTACTGCTGTTTCAGGTGACCGTCCTGATCCAACAGCCAGGCATCGAGGATCTCCCGCACCACGGGACCCGCCACCCGTCCGCCCGCCTCGCCGTTCTCGATCATCACCGCGACGACAATCTTCGGATTGGCCGCGGGGGCAAAGCCGACGAACAAGGCGTTGTCGCGGTGCCGTTCCAGCGTCTTGTCGCGGTTGTAGCGTTCGCCCTGCTTGATCGCCACCACCTGCGCGGTGCCGCTCTTGCCGGCGATGCGGTACTGCGCACCTTGCGCGGCCGCACGGGCGATGCCGCGCGGGTCGTGCATCACCGCTTGCATGCCGTTGTTGACCTGATCCCACTCGTGGGAATCGCGCAGCACGATGTTCGGCATCGGATGCTCGTCCACCGGCGCCACGCCGCCGATTTCCTTGGCCAGATGCGGACGGTGCCAGATGCCCTTGCTGGCGATCAGGGTCGTCGCCTGGGCCAGTTGCAGCGGCGTCACCTGCATGTAGCCCTGGCCGATGCCGAGGATCACGGTTTCCCCCGGGAACCAGGCCTGACGCCGGGTGATGCGCTTCCATTCTTTCGACGGCATCAGCCCCGCCGATTCTTCGAACATGTCCAGGGAGACCTTCTGGCCGATGCCGAACATGGTCAGGTAATCGTGCAGGCGGTCGATCCCCAGCTTGTGGGCCAGGTCATAAAAATAGGTGTCGTTGGAGCGCATGATTGCCGCGTACAGGTCCACCCAGCCATCGCCGCTGTGGTTCCAGTTGCGGTACTTGTGATCGAAATCAGGCAGCTGGAAATAGCCCGGGTCGAACACCCGCGTAGACGGCGTGACGACCCCGCTGTCCAGCCCGGCAATCGCCACTTCCGGCTTGATGGTCGAACCCGGCGCATACAAGCCGCGCAGCACGCGGTTGAACAGCGGTCGGTCGACCGAATCACGCAGCGCCGAATATTCCTTGAAGCTGATGCCGGTGACGAACAGGTTCGGGTCAAAGCTCGGTTTGCTGACCATCGCCAGCACTTCGCCGGTGGCCGGATCGATCGCCACCACTGAGCCGCGACGATCGCCCAAGGCATGTTCAGCCGCCTCTTGCAGCTTGATGTCCAGGCTCAGCGTGATGTTTTTTCCAGCCACCGGATCGGTGTGTTTGAGCACGCGCAATACACGACCTTGCGCGTTGGTTTCCACTTCTTCGTAGCCGACATGGCCGTGCAGCTCGCTCTCGTAGAAGCGCTCGACGCCGGTCTTGCCGATGGACTGTGTGCCGCGGTATTCCACCTGATCGAGCTGAGTCGCTTCCTTCTCGTTGATCCGCCCGACGTAGCCGATGGAGTGGGCGAAGTGCTCCGCCAGCGGGTAGTGGCGAACGAACTGCGCCTCTACGTCCAGGCCCGGCAGGCGGAACTGATTGACCGCCAACAGGGCGATCTGCTCTTCGGTGAGTTCATACAACAGCGTCACCGGCACGAAGCGGTGCGGCGAGTTTTTCATCGCCTTGTCGAAGATGATGCGGTCCTCGTCGGGCAGGTTGAGGATCTGCATCAGTTCGTCGATGACCGCATGCCAGTCGCCTGCGCGCTCGCGGGTCATGGTCAAGTTGAAGCTGGGCCGGTTGTCGGCGAGGATCACGCCGTTGCGATCGAAGATCAGCCCGCGCTCGGGAGGAATCGGCAGGACATGGACGCGGTTGTTTTCGGAGATGGTCGAGTGGTAGGCGAATTCGGTGACTTGCAGGAAGTACATGCGGCACACCAGCGCGACGCTGAGCATGGCCACGAACACGGCGCAGGCGATCAAGCGTTTGTTGACCAGCCGGGTTTCCTTCTCGTGGTCTTTTAAAGGTATTGGATCGGGCATTTCTGCAGCTACTCGGTGAACAGATGGACAGCACAGTCAGCACCCCGCGTGAATAGGCGGGACGCAAATGGCGTGCACGATACCAAGAAGTGCTCCTGGCGACGGACTCGGCTTTATGAAGATTCTGTCAGGTTCGAGCCGCCGCCCGCGCTGACATTCAAACCGTAAGGCCCGATTAGGCGAAACGACACGCGCCGTCGCCGGCTCATTGTTACTCGAAAGGACCGTGACTGTTACGGGATCGGTAAGAGTCATTTACAGAATTCACTCGCCGCAACACGTCGTAACACATCTATCATGCCAGTTGGCGTGAAAAAACAGGGATCAGTTACGGCAACTCCCCGCTCAGCGTGCGCTATTCGGCCGCCGGGCTGCCAGAGACCCAATGTCACACCCCGCCAAGAGCCACTTGCCGTGCACATCGTATGCGCGGCAATACCCGTGATAAAGAACGCAGAGCACAGCCCCGGCACGGACCATTCCCCAATGGCCTGTGGGGGCGTGGTTTTGCAGGAGCCCTGAATGACAGAGAAATCCAAAGGCCTCACCCGCCGCCAGTTGCTGAAAGGTTCAGCCACGACGCTGGCCGTGGGCGCCGCCGCTACGGCCCAGGCCGCCACCGTCGTTGGCGTTCCGCAGTGGGTGCCCTTCGACCACAACGGTCCGATGCACTACGACACCCCCGGCTGGCAGTTCTTCACCGACGCCGAGGCCACTGCGGTGGAAGCCATTGTCGCCCGACTGATTCCCGCCGATGACCTCAGCGTCAGCGGCAAGGACGCCGGCTGCGCGGTATTCATCGACCGTCAGCTGGCCGGCGAATACGGCACCTTCAGCCGTCTGTACATGCAGGGGCCATTCGTTCAGGGCACGCCGATGCAGGGTGACCAGTCGGAACTGGTGCCGCGCCAGCGTTACCGTCTCGGCCTCGCCGGCCTCGAAGGCTATTGCCAGAAGCAGTTCCAGAAAAACTTCAGCGCCCTGACCGCGGAACAACAGGACAAAGTCCTGACCGGTCTGGACAAGGCGGAAATCACGCTGGACGGCATCGACGCCAAGCTGTTCTTCCAGCAAGTGCTCGGCAACACCATGGAAGGCTTCTTCGCCGACCCGGTCTACGGCGGCAACCGCGACATGGTGTCGTGGAAAATGATCGGCTTCCCCGGTGCCCGCTACGACTACCGCGAGTACATCGGTCTGCACAACCAGAAGCTGAATCTGGTGCCGCTCTCCATCATCGGCAGCTCCGCCTGGACCAAGAAGGGTTAATTCGACATGGCCAAAAAACTACCTTCCACGGACGTCGTGGTTGTCGGGCTCGGCTGGGCCGGATCCATCATCGCCAATGAACTGGCTGACGAAAATCTGAAGATCATCGGTTTCGAACGCGGCCCTTGGCGCGACACCGCCGCTGATTTCAACGTCGCGTCAGCGGCGGACGAACTGCGCTACAACCGCCGTCAGGACCTGATGCTGAGGACCCGGCAAAACACCACGACCATTCGTAACAGCGTGACCGAGACAGCGCTACCCATGCGCAGCTGGGGCTCGTTTCACCCGGGCAACGGCACCGGCGGCGCAGGCAACCACTGGGCCGGCATCACCTTCCGCTTCCAGCCCCACGAATTCCGGCTGCACAGCCACCTGACCGAGCGTTACGGCAAGGAGTTGTCGCCTGAACTGACCTTGCAGGATTGGGGCACTGACTGGGACGAAATGGAGCCGTTCTACGCCAAGTTCGATCGACTGGCGGGCATCTCCGGCAAGGCCGGCAACATCAAGGGCGTGATCCAGGAGGGCGGCAACACCTTCGAAGGCGCTCGCTCGGAGGAATACCCGAACCCGCCGACAGCACAGACTTACGCGCCGACGCTGTTCGCCGAAGCCGCGAAGAACCTGGGCTACAAGCCGTTCCCGGTGCCCTCGGCCTTGGTTTCGCGTCCGTACGTGAACTCCCTTGGCGTAGCCATGGGTGCCTGCACCTTCTGCGGTTTCTGCACCAACTACGGCTGCGCCAACTACTCCAAAGCCAGCGCCATCACCACGGTGTTGCCGGTGCTGGTGCGCAAGCCGAACTTCACCGCGATGACCAACTGCGAAGTCCTGCGCGTGACCATGGACAGCAGCGGCAAGCGCGCCACCGGCATCGTCTACATGGATTCCAACGGCGAAGAGTGGGAACAACCCGCCGAACTGGTGGTGATCAGCGCCTTCATCTTCGAAAACGTGCGCCTGATGCTGCTCTCCGGCGTCGGCCAGCCGTACGACCCGGTGACCAACACCGGCACCACGGGCCGCAACTACGCCTACCAGACCGCCAACAGCGTGCGCATGTTCTTCGATGACAAGAACTTCAACCCGTTTATCGGCGGCGGCGCCATCGGCATGGGCATCGACGAGTTCAACAACGACAACTTCGACCACTCGGGTCTGGGTTTCGTCGGCGGCGGCAGCACCCGTGTGACGCCGATCGGTGCCGCGCCCATCGACTCCCGCCCTCTCCCGCCCGGCACCCCGGCCTGGGGTTCGGAATGGAAGAAAGCCACGGTGAAGAACTACGCCAGCACCATGTCCATCGGCTGCGAAGCAAGCAGCTACGCGACCCGCACCAACTACCTGTCGCTGGACCCGACCTATAAAGATCCGCTGGGTCGTCCGCTGCTGCGCATCACCTTCGACTTCCCGGAGAACGACCGCAAGATGGCCGCTTACGTCACCGGCAAGGTCGGCGAAATCGCCAAGAGCATGAACCCGCGGCAGATGGTGCCCAGCTCCCAGCAAGGGCATTGGAACAGCGCGCCGTATCAGTCGTCGCACATCGTCGGCGGCTTCATCATGGGCGCCGACCCGAAAAACAGCTCGGTGAACAAACACCTGCAAGTGTGGGGCGTGCCGAACCTGTTTGTGGTCGGCTCTTCCGCCTTCCCGCAGAACCCGGGCTACAACCCGACCGGCACCGTCGCGGCGCTGGCCTTCAAAGCGGCGGATGCCATCCGCACCCGCTACCTCAAGCGTCCAGGGGAGATGATCAGCGTATGAAGACTCTCCTGACGGTCTGCGCAGGCGTTATCGGCCTGTCTGTTTCCCTGGCTCATGCCGCAACCGGCGCCGATTCCTACAACATCGTGGAAAAAGGCCGCTATCTGACCACTCTGGGCGACTGCACCGCGTGCCACACGATCCCGGGCAAGCCGCTGTTCTCCGGTGGCGTCATCCTCGACACGCCGTTTGGCAAGCTGGCCGGCGCCAACATCACCCCGGACCCGGCGACCGGCATCGGCCGCTGGAGCTTCGAGGATTTCCAGAACGCCATGTCCAAGGGCCACGGCCTGGACGGCAAGCGTTTGTACGGCGCCATGCCGTTCACCGCGTACACCAAGGTGCTGCGTGAGGACAACCTGGCGATCTTCGCGTACCTGAAAACGGTCGACCCGGTGGAAAACAAGGTTGAAACCAACCAGCTGCCCTTCCCGTTCAACGTGCGCACCAGCCTGATCGGCTGGAACCTGATTAACTTCAAGGAAGGCGAATTCAAGGCCGATCCGCAGAAGTCCGAGCAGTGGAATCGCGGCGCGTATCTGGTGGAAGGTCTGGGCCACTGCGGCACGTGCCATACGCCGAAGAACCTGATTGGCGGCGACAAGAACGATCAGTTCCTCACCGGCGCCAATCTGCAGAGCTGGGTCGCACCGAACATCACCTCCACTGGCCACGATGGCATTGGGGCGTGGAGTGAGGCGGACATCGTCAAGTACCTGAAGACCGGTGCGAACCGCTTCGACATCGCGTCCGGGCCAATGGCCGAGGAAGTCGAGCATTCTTCGCAGCACTGGAAGGATGAGGATTTGCTGGCGGTGGCGGTGTACTTGAAAGACGGTGCCAAGCCGGTTGAGGCGGCCAAGCCAATCGCTGCGGATGATGCGGCGATGGTGGCGGGCAAGGCGATTTATGCGGATCGCTGCTCGGCGTGTCATACGCCGACCGGTGAAGGCGCGGCCAATCTGTTCCCGAAACTGGCGTTGGCGCCGTTGGTGAATAGCAGCGATCCGTCGTCGCTGATTCGTGTGGTGCTGGCCGGCAGTCGTGCGGGTGCGACGGATGCTGCGCCGACGGCTCCGGCGATGCCGGCGTTTGGCTGGAATCTGTCGGATGAGAATGTCGCGGATGTGCTGACGTATGTGCGTAATACGTGGGGCAATGCGGCGCCGGCGGTATCCGGTTCGGATGTGAAGGACGTGCGTGAGGGGTTGAGGGCGAAGTAGTTTTTCCGCCTGCCTGACGTTGGAGATCAAGATCAAGGGCGTCTGCCTAGGGGCAGACGTTTCGCCTTCGGCGAGTTACTTGATAAAGCCCCAAGTAACCAAGGGCTTGTGCTCCTGGTTTGGCCCTTCCTTCGTCAGGGTTCCTTCACTCCGGTCTCGCTCCGTGGGCCCGCGCCGAACGGACATCTATGTCCTGACGGCGCTCTCGCCGCATCCATGCGGCTCGGCCCACTCCACGAAACCTCCGTTCAGCCTGCACCCAAGTCGCGATTTGTGGTGTCTGAACTTTTTGTGGTTGAAGATCAAAAGCAGATCAACCGCTTCCCGGCTAAAGCCGGTCCCACTGGCTTCACGCGTTGCTTTTAGTGGGACCGGCTTTAGCCGGGAAGAGGCCTGTTTGCGCACCGATATCGTCGGAGGGTGAGCTGGATACCCACCCATCATTCACTTGTACGATGTCTTATCAGGAGGTATTACTAGTGGCCCGTAAAAAAATAATAGAACGGAGATCGCTACATGGACTCATCCCTGTCCGCCTTGCCCCCGCACGCTGAAACCGCTGGTCACTCAAGCGGCAACACGCGCCGCAGTTTCCTGAAAAAATCCCTCGCTGTTTCCGCCACGCTGGCCACCGTCGGCAGCGCCGCTCTGCCCCGCCTCGCGTCTGCCGCAGAACCCCTGAGCCAGCGCTACCCGGATCCGCTCATTCACATTCTCGACGACAGCTTTCTTGAACTGCGTGTCTTCAACGCCAGCGTGGAAAAACTTGCCACAGGCATGCGTTGGGCCGAGGGGCCGGTGTGGGTCGGCGACGGGCGTTACCTGCTGGTCAGCGATATCCCCAACAACCGCATCATGCGTTGGGACGAAATCACCGACACCTTCACGGTGTACCGCGAGCATTCCAACTTTTCAAACGGCATGTGCCGCGATCGCCAGGGGCGCCTCATCGTCTGCGAGGGTTCGACCACCACCACCGAAGGCCGGCGCATCACCCGCACGGAATACAACGGCACCATCACCGTGCTGGCCGACAGCTTCGACGGCAAACCCTTCAACTCCCCCAACGACATCGTCTGCAAAAGCGACGGCTCGATCTGGTTCAGCGACCCGCCCTTTCAGACCAGCAACAACTACGAAGGCCACAAAATCACCCCGACCCAGCCCCACGCTGTCTACCGCATCGACGGCGAGAGCAGGAAAGTCACCCGGGTGATCGACGACCTCGCCGGTCCCAACGGCCTGTGCTTCTCCCCTGACGAAAAGACCCTGTACGTCGTCGAAGGTCGCGCCAAACCCAACCGCCTGATCTGGGCCATCGCGGTCAAGGACGACGGCACCCTGGGCGAACGCCGCAAACACATCGAAGGCCTGGACTACGCCGCCATCGACGGCATGAAGTGCGACGAAGCGGGCAACCTGTGGTGTGGCTGGGGCGGCAACGGCGACCCCAAGGCCGACCTCGAAAAACTCGACGGCGTGCGGGTCTTCAACCCCCAGGGCAAGGCCATCGGGCACATCTCGCTGCCAGAACGCTGCCCGAACCTGTGCTTCGGCGGACGCGAAGGGAATCGGTTGTTCATGGCGAGCAGTCACTCGATTTATTCGTTGTTTGTGAATACGCGTGGGACTGGGTTTGTGGTGTAAGGGGCTGGCTGGATCACAAGACGGTCAAACGACCGTCTACCTCCGCACTCTTGGACTTAAGGGGACCGTCCCCTTAAGGATTTAAGTGTCACAGTCCGAAAACATGAAGATGTCCAAGTTGAAATGCCTCGCTCAGCTCAACTTCCTCATTAACGTCCCCCTCACTCAAACACTTGCATGGCCTATTCTCCAGCGCTGCGCGCACTAGGTCATGTAGCGCCGACGATTTAAAATTGACCTCAAGCCATAGTGTACTGTCATCATCATGGCTCAAGCGTGCGTCATAATCCGCTTCAGTCTTAGAATTTTGATCTTTCAAGTACAAAAATTCTTGATCTGCCCGAACGCAAGACTCACTCGCCTTTAAAGAATCCATAATGCGCTGAGCTGTAAGATCGTTGGAAAACACCAGTCTATATTCATGACTCATGAGCCGTGCGGCCTCCCTCGAACTGTGGGTAAATCAATGGGAATACGAATGCCGATATGACTTTTGTTTGGATCCGTCGTGCCGGTGCCATGATCATCTAGAGTGTTTCCAGAAGGATTCACTTTATTGAGCGAAAGGAGTCCGACCCCTTTAACAGTCCCTCTAAGCCTGATTGGTCGCAGGCGAGCGAGATTTTCTGCCCCCGAACGCAGGATAGGGCTGTCATAGGGTGCCGGCGCAAAAGATCGGTATCGCGCCTGGCGTTGCGAGTTGCGCCTGCCCACCGGCCTTACGCCCAAATATCAAGTTCTCCATGGCTTGAGCAAGGCCCAGCCCCTGTATCCAAAGCCCGTCGTGGATGAGGCTCAAGACGTAGCAGCAACCCTTTTCGTCCATCAACAGCGCGCCGTGGCCGTGTTGGATTTCGGCGATGCTCACCAAGGTACTGCCCAGGCGTTGCTGCCACTCAAGGAAATCTTCGCTTCCATGCAGATGTTCGAATGTGCCAAAGGCGACATCACTGGTAGCGCACTCCTCTCCTGCGCCGCAGATGCCTACCTTCACCCCGACAAGCTGTTCAAGTAGAGCAGCGGCAGGATGCTCGGGTGGAACATAATGCGGTAGTGGTATGGTGGAAGTGCTGGGCCAGCCTGCGGCAAGAAACAGTGGGCTCAGGCTTTCAGGAAGTTCGATCAGCGGGGGTACGTTCAGTGTGTCGGTCACGATTTTACCAAGCTGTTAGTGGGAGATATAAAGAAAAAATAAAGGAGTCTGTCCCATTCGAACACGCTGGAATCGGATCGGATCGGTCAGGCCGACTTCTTCGGCGAATTCAGAGAGTTAAAGGGTCCGTCCCCTTCAACTCTGTAGTGTTGGAGGATGCTTAAGACGAAAGGCCTTATGTAATGGAACTTCATCATCTTGCTCCCCACCCTCTAAGCATCTGTATTGTTTGGTGTCAATTGCAGCCTTCAGCAACTCGTATAAATTCGGGGATCGAAAGCCTACTTCGAGCCAGAGTGAATTAGAGTCCTCTAGCGTTAGTCTCACATCATAGGCTGCTTCACTGTTCACACTCAGCTCTTTCAAGCAAATACATTCGCCAGCCGCACCAATGCATGCCGTACTGGTTTTCACCGAGTCAAGGACATTGCGAGCTGAAAACGAGTCCTCGAATACTAATCTGAATTCATAGCTCATAATCCGCGTGGTCTCCCCCGGACAATAGGTAAGTCTTTAGGGTTACGAATACCCATATGGTACTTATCTGGATCGGTTGTAATCTCTCCTTTATCGTCAAGCTGGTTTTCACATGGGTCCTCTTTGTGCATGTGCGAGTTAAAGAGGTCTGTCCCCTTTAGCCCAAGATCAACACGTTCGTGCTTAGTGCCTTCCACTCTAAAGGTGTGACTGATAAAAGCATCTGCGCCTCCGCACTTACTCGCATTATCGATATATTTTCCGCCTTTTTGAAAGCATCGTCACGGATGGCAAGATCCTTCCTGAGAAGTGTTGCCTTTAACTCACTCAGATTTTGCTTAGAGTTAACGGGGTCCGTACCCTTTAGCCTCTTAAGCCAGCTAAAGGGGGCAGCGCATTTTCGCTTTTTATCTGCACAATTAAGAGGGGTCACCCCCTATAATGCTCTACATTAATAAAAGATTAACTCGCGGACGCTGTTCACGAAACGAATCTCGGCATCACCGCCCACTATTTCTTCAAACTCTCTAAAAAAGAAGTCCAAGTCCTTTGAGAACACAAAGAATGCATCACGACCATGCTCTCCAGACACCAATGCTCGTAGTATGTAGTGGCAGCTTTCATGTAGTGCTTCATACAACTCTTTTCCGATTATCGATAAATATTGAGCCTGAACAATACTAGCTAGCATCGAACTTTTAGGCATTGTTGTGGGCCTATGCCTCGAGATCACGTTGTGTTTCCTGAGGTCTTTGTCATACTGCATATGTTCTTGAACCAGCCTTTCGAATTTGCCGGCTTTACCTCGAAACAGGAGCCGAGGCATTCCTTCGACGTCTTCCGCCAGTGGTATTTTTATACTCAAATTATTTATATCGACTGAATAGCATTTTGATACAAGCGCTTTTATAGCCGCTTCACCTTGGGCCGTCGTTCCGAAGCCAACCCCTCCTTGCAGATTCGTAGCCATCACCAAGGCGAACTCGTCAGTATCATCCGCGGACATTTCTCTTATAAAATCGTTAGCATGATTTTTAAACTCACCAAATTCGGCTTTAAAGCATAAGATCTTGTAGTATTTCATATCAGATTCCTTTACGTCCTGCCGGGTAGGTGAACACTATTACCGCACCCTTTGTATTTGTGGCGTGAACATGTGGAATTTCATGGTGAGCTGGTTGATCATCTCCGACCAAGTCAGGGTGCCCATCTGGATGCTCGAACACCTCTGCTACCCCATTTTTATCCCTGCGCCCTAGCGTGGTGATCCCGCGACTTTTCATACAGTTGCAATTCACTCCATGGCTACTCAGGTTGAGATCTTTCATTGGGATCGCCTCCCCACCTCTACCTAACCGCGGTACCTGAGCATGTTGCTGGGCCTTTTTCATTGCGCTCCTACGGCTATTTGTTGCGACAACTTTTTGCAAACCGAGTGGGTCGATCCAACCCGTCGGATTTGAAACGTAGTGATAGAGATTTAGCCCACCACTGTAGCCAATCGGATCCTTGCTAATAAACCGACCGACCCTTGGATCATAGTACCGATGCCGGTTGTAGTGCAGGCCGGTCTCGTGGTCGTGGTACTGCCCTTGGAATCGGATGGGGTTAGTCAGGCCGACTTGTTGGGCGAATTCAGAATGGTGTTCCTGCGCTTCGCCCCACGCTTTGTATTGCGCGCTCCAAGCGGTGTTGCCGTTTTGATCGGTGATTTCCTGGGGCGTGCCGAGGTGGTCGCATTGGTACCAGGCGAGGACGTCGATAGGCAGCGCTGTGGGTTTGTAAGTCCAGAGCGGATCTTCCTTGAAGTTGTAGCGGCCGGTGTAAGTTGGCTGGCTGACGAGGCGAATTGTTTCGTGGCGGATGGCCTGGGCCGCTGGCACGAAAGTGCCGGGCTCGTGGATGTAGTGGACGGTGCGGCCGAGGGCTCCGGCGTGGGGCGGCGGACTGCTTTCCCAGGCGAGGTTGTCTCCGTCCCAGCCGTAGAGGGTGAAGCCGCAGCCGAGCTCGCGCTCCTTGCGGGCGTGTTCATTTTCGTTCCAGCCGGTGCCGGCTTCTGGGCGCGGTCGGTAGTGCGCTTTGGAGAGCTTGTAGAGGCGACGTCCGAGTGGGTCGTAGCCGAAGTCGACGGTGAGGCGCGGATCGCGGAAATGCACAAGGCGATCAAAGAGGTCCCAGTGCAGTTCGCTGCGCAGGCCGTTGGTCCAGCGCTCGGTCTGGTTGCCGCGTTCATCGTATTCGTAGTGGTTGCCGGCGTAGTCGCGCAGCAGGTTGTCCACGAGTTTATGGCGGACCGGTTCGGGGTCGAGTGGGCGGCGTACGGGTGCGGCGCTGTCATCGAGCAGGTTGCTGGCCGGGTCGAAGGCGAAGGTTTCTGTGCCCAGGCGACTCGTTGCGGCGAGCAGGCGGCTCACCGGGTCGTAGCGGTATGAGAGCGGACCGCGACGGCTGTCGTTGATGTCGGTGAGCTGCCCGGCAGCGTCGTAGGTGTAGGCGCGTTTGATGAGCGTGGATTTTGTCGTCTGCTCGTCCCAGCAGTTGCTCTTGCAGGCGTCCCGCCGGGTCCCAGCTTTGGGTTTGCAGCAGTTGGTTGCCCTGATGGCGGGCGACTTCGCGGTGCAGATCATCGCGCTCGTAACTGAGCAGTTCGTGCTCATCCAGCTTCAAGCCGAGCAGATGGCCGCTGCCATAGGTGAGCCAGCTGACGCGATGGCCGTCCGGGCGAATGGTGGCAATGCGGTTGTTGAGCGCGTCGTACTCGTGCTGCCAGATGGCGACCAGTGGTTTATCCAGGTTCGAGTAATGCTGATGCTCGCGCAGGAGGTTACCGGCCGGGTCGTGGAACCATTGCAGTTTGCTGATGGCGTTGGTCGCCATGACCAGATGGCCGTTGCCGTCGTAGGCGAAGGTTTCGCTTTGGGCTTGTTCGCCGAGGGTGGCGCGGCGTTTGGTCAGGCGGCCCATGGGGTCGAAGGTCAGCGCAATCGTGCGCTGGCCGTTCACCGTCTGAGCAAGCCTTCCAGTTTCGGGATCGTATTGATAGCGGCTAGAACGCCCATCGAAACCGCGTTCTTCCAGCAGCCTGCCCACAGGATCGTAGTGAAAATGCGCACGGCGTTCGTTTTCGTTTTCCAGCGCAACGAGGCGGCCAAGCTTGTCCCAGCGATAGCGCAAGGTTTGTTCGGCGGCGTCGACGCGTTCGGCGATAAATCCCGCAGCGCTGTAACGCCAGGTGGTGCAACGTTCCAGGCCGTCCGAGTGAGCCAGCAACCTACCTTCGGCATCGCGGCTAAAGCGTTCTTCGGTTTTTTCCGGGTGCTTGATCAGTACCAGTTGACCGGCTTTGTATTCGTACGCGGTGCTGTGGCCAGCAGGGTCGGTGAAGCGAACCATCTGGCCGCGATCGTCGTACTCCCATCTACTCACCTTGCCCGAGCAGTCGGTGTACTTAACGAGTTGTCCGGCGTCGTTGTAGGCCAACGCCTTCGTGTTGCCGCTGGCGTCCTTGATCGCTGTAGGAAGACCGAACGAGTTGTAGGCGTATTCAGTAACGTTCTCTAGCGGATCAATCGCTTCTACGAGATTGCCGCGAAGGTCGTATTCCCGTTTCCACAACCCGCCTTCGCCATCGCTGATTTTGATCAGGTGGCTTTTGTCGTCGTAGGCGTAGTTCATCACGCTGTGATCAGCGCGGGTATGCTCGGTGAGGTTGCTCAGCTTGTCGTAGCGATACCGATCCGTGCTGCCGTCAGTGTGGACGTGGCGGATGATGTTCTTCGCCTGATCACGAAAGAACCACTCGGAACGGCCGTCTGCGTGGCAGATGCGGTACGTGTAACCGAGGCTGTCGTAGTAGTGCCGGGTTTCGTGACCGAGGGCATCAGTGACGTAGGTCAGGCGGATGTTTTCGTCCCACGCCAACCGAGTATCGAAACTGCCGTCGTCGGCCCATTCGCGAATGGCTTTGGCATCGGGGCCAGATCCCTGCCATTGCAGATTCAAACCACGATTGGTGCGGTCGGTATAGCGGGTAATCAGGTGGTCTTGATACTGATAACGCCAGGCAGCGCCGTTCTCATCCTGGGCCAGAACAAGGTCACCGAAATCGTCGTACTGATAGGCACACAGTTGGCGTTTGACGTCGCCATCACGAACCTCCCAAAGACCGGTCAGACGCCCCTGATCATCGATCAACGTGCCCAGGCGCAGATGAACTCTGTTGACGTCTTTTTCCGAGTAAGTGACTAACTCGGAGAGCACCATCCAATCTCCATGGCGATGCTCGTGATGCAACATCACCCCGGCGCCGTTGGGCAAAACCTTGTTGATCAGGACAAAACGATTACTCCGGCGAACATAGGTCTCCCTGTGCTCCAAACCCCGCATCAGCATTAACCGATCTTTGCTGGGGCGAACAACGGTCAGGTTTTCAATGGCGTTGAAGTGAAAGAGTTTTACCTTGGGAAGGGGGAACTCATGGCTGCGTCCGTCGAAGTCATGAAACACCAAACCGTCGCTGACGAGATCGAAACGTGTAGTAAACGGCGTGATCCAACGCGCGCCCACCACGTCATGATCGTAGGCATCCAGACTCGAACAGTAAGTCCGCGTCCACTCAATGGGAAAAGGCCCCGGCAGGCTGAAATCGGTATGGCTAACCGACTCCGAACCCATCGCAAAACTGATGCTCCTCGCCGTCGACCCACAGGCACATTCACAAGGGCACGGACACGTACAGTTCTTCCGCTTGTTAGGCCGGGCTTTCGCAGGCTTCTCGAAACCAACTGCCTCCAGCTTCCCTTCGCCGCCCTGGCGCCTGGCCTGATTAACAACCCCGGGCTTGATGTTGAAAGCCTGCCCATGGCCATTGCGTGACCGCCAACTGACAACGGCATCACCCAGCGTCAGCAGCAGCGAACCAATGGAATTCTGAACCCCAGGATCCGCCAGACCAGTCATCCTGGTGCGAAGCTCCGGCCCCATGGCGCGCAACAATTTGGCCTGTCTACCTATCTCTTTCTTAACCGACTCCGGCACAAAATTTTCGACGGCGCCGTTAACCGCACCCTTACCCGCAGCAACGCAAACATCCGCAGCCGCCGCAAAAATGTTGCCAATCGCGGCTTTGGGGTCATAGGCCCACTGATCCCCAGCGGCCTGAACCAACTGCTCGGCCTCAAGCAAATCAGCCTTGGCGTTCAGCTTCGGGTCAACCAGCTGTTCAAGACTGGCAGCGATCTCAAAGAGCACGCCTTCCCCCAGTTTCCCGGCATCCTCAAGAATCCCCGGAAGCTTCCCCTGCGCCTGCGTCACAAAATCATCAAGCGTCCCGACGATGTCGGCATTGAGGTGCCCGATCAGCACCTCGATCAGCGAATCACCCAGCACCATCTTGCCCGCCTGACGCATCTCCTGGCGCACCAGAAACAGCGTCGGCCGCAGGCTCATTCGCGCTGCCGCCATGGTCGGCGGCGTCGGCAAGACGCCAATCAAATTGATGCCCAGACTCACCCAATCCAGCGGGTCGCGCTTTTCGCTCGTCGCCAGCCGAACGATGTCATTCAGCGCATCAACCAGCGCCATGATGTTGCCCACCACGGGCAAAAATCCCGCAGCGTTCTTGATCCGCTCAAGCGAAACGACCCCGCCGCTGATGTCCTGCAGCCAGGCATCGACGTTCGCCGCACCGGCGCCAACGTCCTCAAGCTGAATCAGATCAAGCGGAACGATCGCCACCTGAGCTTCGCGCTCTGCAATGCCCGCGCTCATGACAACTTCTCGCCGGCCAGCAGGCCCGACACTTCAAGCAAGCCCTCATCCACCGTGGGCACTGCCAGGCTCGGAAGCTTCCCGCTTTTGATCATCCCGCTCAGAAGACCTGAAGCGATTGGCAGAGCCGCAGTCGCCAGCGGCGGCAAGCCCAAGCCCGCCGCCCCAGCGTCAACCGCGGCCGTCATGACGTGCGCAACATCCCAGTTCTTGCTCGGCAGCCCCTCGCTAACCTCCGTCTCTAACGGCGCAGGTACCTCCACCGCACTCGGCGGCAGGACCGGCCATTCGGGCTTGCCGATGAAGCTGCTCTCCGTCCAGGTGTCCGCCGGGTCCTTGCCGAAGGACACCCGTCCAGGCCCGGGTGCAGCACCGGGAACGGTCGCGAATCCCTTGGCATCAAGGGACCCTTTAAGCCGCTGGCCCAGGGCATCGATCACCTCGAAACCGCCGCCCTGAATCCCTTGCTGCCCCGCGTAATGGTTAAACAGCTCAAGATCGCCCTGCCCCGGTTTTGGGGGCTCCGGGAACACGCCCGCGAGGTTTTTCGCAGAGGTATAGGCGAAATTGGCGGCGTGGGCGGTGTACGGACCGGTGGTGACGTGGGTGATGCCGGCGGCGTTGTAGGTGGTGGCGCTGCCGCCGCCCTGAATCACCAGCTCGGTTTTGGCGGTGAGGGTGATGCGCTCGGCGTTGGCGGTGATGTTGAGTTTGGCCAGCAGGTTGATGCTGTCCTTCAGGGCGCGCACGTCGATGTCGCCGGACGCCGCAACCAGACGCCAGCCGAGGCTTTGCACGAACAGGCGCATGCCCTGGCTGGCGCTGGCCAAGAGGCGTTTACCCACGGAAAAGCTGGTGTGACCTGTGCTGCTCAACGCCAGGTGCTCGCCGGTGGCGATGTGGCTTGAACGCGGCGTGGTCAAGGCGATGCCGGCCGGGCTGGCGAGGACCAGGTGCGGTTCGGTGAATTCGGGAAACTCGTTGGCGCTTTTGTTCGCGGGGCCGCTGCCGAGTACGCCCTGATGCTGGGCGTGCAGGGCTTTGGCGACGTCATCCTGATCGCCGGGCTCCTGAGCCTGCAATTCCTTGGCCTGCAGCGCGAAGCCGTCCTGCTGATCGGCGGCAGTGGCCAGGCGTTCGGCGGTT
The DNA here is from genome assembly GCF_059421525.1 of Pseudomonas sp. GW821-FHT02H06. Classification (NCBI taxonomy): domain Bacteria; kingdom Pseudomonadati; phylum Pseudomonadota; class Gammaproteobacteria; order Pseudomonadales; family Pseudomonadaceae; genus Pseudomonas; species Pseudomonas sp. GW821-FHT02H06. Next base: position 413,036 of record NZ_JBWKVD010000002.1, on the reverse strand, counting down.
TCCGGCAAGTCCTTATGGTGCTTCGACTCGTTGGGACGCGGCTCGGTGGTGATCAACAAACCTGCAGCGGCGCGCACGGCGCCATGGCGGTCGGTGCGCAGCTCGAAACCCTCGCCCCGGGGCTGACCGCCGGCGGGTCGCGGATGGGTCAGGTAACCGAGGTTGATGGCACTGGCGCCATGATCGCTGCGCAGGGCAATGCTGATCTCGCTGGTGGTGTCGTCGATGCGCAGTTCGTTGGCGCGGCCGCCCTTGTATTCCTTGCTCTTGACCGTGGCCACGGTCTTGAAATCGGGCAGTTTGTACGGCGGCAAATGAGCGCCGTGGTACAGGCAACCGGTGATGAGGGGCTGGTCGGGATCGCCTTCGAGGAAGGTGATCAGGACTTCCATGCCGACCCGCGGCAGGTTGATCGCACCGAAGTTCTGGCTGGCCCAGTTCGAGGCCACGCGCATCCAGCAGCTGGTCTTGTCGTTGTGCTGGCCGTCGCGGTCCCAGAAGAACTGAACCTTCACCCGGCCATGCTGATCGCAGTAAATCTCCTCCCCTTCGGGCCCGGTGACCACGGCACTTTGGGTGCCCAGCACCTTCGGTTTCGGATGTTCCAGCGGTGGCCGGTAGTGGACGTCCCACGGCGTCGCGCTGAAACGATTGCGATAGCCCTGATGGAAATCGCTTTTCAAGTCAGTGACGTCGCTGGTGATGACCTCTTCCAGCACCTGGGGCTGCTTGCCTTCGTGGAAAACTTCGGTCAGCAGCCACAGGTCGTTCCACAGCGGGTTGGCGTGCCCGGTCAGGGCGAGAAAATGGCCACTGACCAGCCGCGGTTGATCGCTGCTGCCTTCGGCCAGCCGGTAGTCGCTGCGGTGGCGCTCGAGGGCACGATTGGCCAGATGGCGGCCACGTTCGCGATCGGCGAAGCGGCCGGGGTAGTCATAATCTTCGAGGTCGGGAACGGCCGCACTTTTGGCTGTGCTCTCCAGCTGGAACTTCGGTTTGGTGAAGTCGTAATCGCGGCGCGTGGTGCGGCTGGTGCGTGTGTTCATGCGCAGGCCGAAGCGCTTGATCACCTGGGCGTCGGCCACCAGTCCGGTGTCCTGCTGGTAGAGCACCGGCGCCAGCTTCGGGAACACCGTCTGGTCGTCGCCGAACACCAGCAGATGACCCTTGGCGCTGTGCTGAAAATGAAAGTGAATGCCTTCCTCTTCGCACAGCCGCTGGATGAAATGCAGGTCAGATTCGTCGTACTGCACGCAGTAGACGCGCTCGGGGTAGGTCGCGCCGAGCTGGAACCGGTAATCGATGGAAAGAATGCCGTGCTCTTCCAGGACCTGGCTGATGATCTGCTGCACCGTCATCTGCTGGAAAATCCGCTGATTGATCCGGTGCGCCAGATAAGCCAGCTGAGGCCGCAGGGAAATCCGATAGCGGGTCATGCGCTTGCCGGCATCACCTTGGGCGATGCTGTAAACCAGCCCGTGAACCCCGGTGCCGTCCTCGGCCAGCTGCAGAAACGTCTGCGCGTGCAGCAGGCTTTCCAGATCGAGCGCTGCCTTTTCGCTGACCAGCTCCAGCTCGAATTCGTAGGGTTGGTTGAGGCGCTCCCGACCGGTGAAAGACAGCACTTGAAACAACGTGTCCTGCCCGTTGAGGGTCAGGCTGAATTGGGCTTGGTTGGCCGGTGCGAACATCCCTTGTTCCTTATGCGCTGTTGCGGCAGACGTCGATGCAAAGGGGGTGATCAACGACTGCAAGTGCGTGGAAGGACAGCGAACCGCCAGGCGTCGGCAGTGCTCTCCGCGGTCTGAAAATCACGACCGATCGGGGTTGATCGCGCATTCAGAGGACGACGGAGATATCAAGGGCCGTGCCAGCGGGCGCGGAGCCCTTGTGCCACAAGGGTTTGCAGGAGATTCTTGCGGGCTGGGCGAGATGCCTGGTCAGGACTTACGGGAAATGTGCGCAAGAAGTTGCGCACCCCTGCGCAAGTCCTTGCGCACTCCTCTGCAGCCCACGAGCGACGTGCCCTGCAGGTCGGTAAGCCAGCAATTGGCGACCGTCACTGCGCAACTTTTTGCGCATGATGGCGATGGGGAGTCACGGGGAAGTGAGGGGTGTGACAGGGTGTTCAGAGGTCCGGCAGGAATCGGCGGCGTTGCGCCACCGATCCCCATGGCGCCGGATCAGGACTCGGCGTCGGCGTCCGCCAGATGAGTGTTGAATGCAGGCCGCGTCCCGCCCACTCGCGCAAGGAAATACAGCGCCACCCCCACCAGCATCAGCGCCCCGGCACGCAGCCAGGTTTCGGCACTTTGCTGAGTCAGCAGGATCAGGCACGACACGATCGCCAGCACCGGCACCCACGTCGGGACGCGGAAGTGGTCAGCCTCGACGGTGTCCTTGCGCAGGACCAGCACGGCGAGGTTGGTGCTGATAAACACGAACAACAGCAGCAAGACCACCGTCTCCGCCAAGGTTGCCAGTGAGCCGGTCAGGGTCAGGATGATCGCGACCACTGTCGTTGCGACAATGGCCACCCACGGCGTCCGCCGCTCAGGCAGCACGTTAGACAGCGCATTGGGCAGCAGGCCCTGGCGCGACATGCCATACGCCAGACGGCTGGACATGATCATGGTCAGCAGCGCGCCATTAGCCACGGCCACCAGCGCAATGAAAGCGAATAACTGGGGCGGAATGCCCAGATGCGACGCCTTGACCACTTCCAGCAGCGGTGCCGAGGAATGCACAAGCTGCTCGATAGGCATGACGGTGGCAGCGGCGATGCCGACGCCCATGTAGATGGCCCCGGCGATCAGCAGCGCACCGAACAACGCGCGGGGATAGACCGTGCGCACGTTGCGCACCTCCTCCGCCAGATTGGCCGAGGTCTCGAAGCCCACGAACGAATAAAACGCCAGCAACGCAGCGCCGAGCACGGCGAACGCGGGGTTGACGCCCGCCTTGAATTGCACGGCGCGTGACAGGTCCCCATCGCCGGAGCGGAAAAACCACACGGCGGCGACAATCACCAGCAGCAGGCCCGAGACTTCAATGACCGTCATCACCAGGTTGGCGGACAGCGATTCCTTGATGCCCCGCGCGTTGAGCAAGGCGATGACCACCAGGAAGATCAGCGCCACGACGTGAGGCGGCAGGTCGATGAAGGGCGCCATGTAGTCGCCGGCGAACGCCAACGACAGCCCCGCCGCGCTGGTCACCCCCGCTGCCAGCATGCAGAAGCCCACCAGAAACGAGATCAATGGCGACTTGAACGCCTTGCCGGCAAACACGGCAGAAGCGCCGGCGTGGGGATATTTGGTGACCAGTTCGGCGTAGGAGCCCGCAGTGAGCATCGCGAAGCACAGGGCGATGAGCAGCGGCACCCAGATCGCCCCGCCCACTTCACCGGCGATGGTCCCGGCCAGGGCGTAGACACCGGCGCCGAGCACGTCTCCAAGAATGAAAAGCAGGAGCATGGGGCCTGTGACCGCGCGTTTGAGTGCTCGGCCTGGCTGAGCAAGTGGTGTCGTCATGGGTTGGCTCCGAATCAGGTGGCTCTTACAGGGCTTGGTTGAAACGTGTGGATCCAGGGGTAACCGGTCCAGCCGAGGCGTAGCCGACCAAAAGCTTCCCGGCTGAAGCCGGTCCTACGGGAATTCGGTGCCGTTGCAGGACCGGCGTTAGCCGGGAATGCGGACTGATGACCCCCACCCCTCTCACTGCTTCACGCCGGCTTCCAGGTCACCGCATCTATCCCCAATCGCTCGGCCTTGGGCTTGGAGAGTTTGATGGCTCTGTCGCTCCGGTATTTGGGGATGTCGGCCACACCGGCGTCCACCGCAGCCCAGTGCCACGCCTCAGCGTTGTCCATTTGCGTGGCGCACACGTAGAACCAGCGTGGCTTGCCATGGAAAAGGTATTCGATGCGGTAGTGTTGGGTATGTTGCATGGTCTTGATCTCGTGCAGGGGTCGATTTCGTTGTTTGATTTCCATCTTGGGTGGACGACTGACTCACCGCAGGCGGGTTGAGCGACAGACTAGGGATCCGCTTGTGGCCCGGCGGATCGACTGTTGGTACCCGGCGGCGAGGGTTGGGTGGGTTGCATGATGTGGGCGCGACCGGCGGGGTCTGCCAACTGCACCGCATCGCCGTGCTGCCAGGCGTCGGCGCCCTTGAGCACCGGCTGGGCCTGAATGTCCGCGCGTTCCGAGCGTTTCTCCCGGGTATCAATACCCATGCGGCGGTTGCGCTGCTCGACCATGGCCGGGTGCGCCTGGCCGTCCGCGGTGAAGCCCATCATCAGTTGGGGCACGCCCAATGGCAGTTGCTTGTCCTGGTCGGTGTGCCAGGTGTGCCAGGTCTTGCCATAGGTATTGGCAAGTTTGGCCATCAAAGCGTGTTCGGCGGTGGCAGGAATACCGGGAGCCACCAGTTGCCCCGACTTCACCTCATGGGCATGGCTGTGCCAGAAGCGCTTCTCGCCATCGGGCAGCTTCTCGAAGAGTTGAGCGCTGATGATGTATTCAACGCCCATCAACTTGGCATCCCGAACATTGCCGTCGTAAATCACGCACTGAATGAACTCTTCACTCAACACCGAGCAATAGTGATGAGCTTCCATCTGCACGTCAGGATGACCGTTATAAAAATGAAAGCCATCCAGATACGCGTTGAGCGCTTCGATGGGCGGACGCGACTGCAGTGTCGCGGCACCCGCGTCGAGCACGCCGAGGGTTGCGCTGGTCGGCTTGCCGGGAGTCGGCACACTGGATCGAGTGTCATCACCCGCACACCCACTCAATGCACCACAGGCCAAGGTGACCGATAAGGCCAGGCTTGGTCTGAAACAGGCTAACGTCTTCTCAGGGAATGACCGCATTGAAAGTCTCCATAGTTGAGGCCTCAGGCTTTCAAGGGCGGCTTCGTGCCGCGTTATAACTGGGCGGGGAACCCATTGATCCAATCAAATGCAAATAGACCGGGGCAGACAATGCGCCGGTAAAAAGTTGACCCTGTCCCGAAGCCGTATGTTCATCCCTAATGTCAACTTTCGGGACGAGCGGCTCAGAGGCGAATCAAGACTGTTAGTTGACGCCTTATATCAATCAAAGAGATGTATTAAGTCCGGCAGCAGCCTCGAATCATTCATTCGGATAGGTGCCGCTTCAGGTCAACAAACAGCTCGCACCGCTTACCCGACACTTATCAAAGCCTCTTAACCATCGAACAGCGCGGCTCACTGGATTAGTTGTCCGTCAGTGACAGTCGACACAACCCGCTAGTTGATATCGGGGAGCCATCATGACTGCCGTCAACGAAAAACCCGGGCAACTTCGCCAGCGATCATGAGCACGTCAGTCGCTCGCCCGCCTCACCGCTTCAGTGCCCGCCCAGTCCACAGGCTCTCCAACGGCAATGCGCTCGGCCTGATCACGTCCCCGCTCAAGCCCTTGCTCGACGGTCGATTCCGACGCCGGCAGCCTGAACAGATGCTCCACCACCCTTTCCCCGTCCGCTGCGTAAACACAGACCAATACTTCGACGAAGTCGCCATTGGCCCGGGCGCGAACTTCCAGCTGACAACCATTTTCCGCCGCCTCGCTGTAGGACTCGTCGGTGAGTGTTAGTTGCACCCAGCCCTGATAGACATCACCACGATTGAACATTAAAAACTCCTGATTGGATTGATAAATAGCCGTCGCTAGTTGCACTGGCAAAACGCCCCCCGATTGACGCGGGTGACCCGCGAAAACAACGGGATGGGTTCATCGCTCGCTTCGTTAGTTCACCGTGTTTCACGGGGGCCAGTACGCTTGAACATTCATCTGATAGCGAGCGTCCAGTAGCAACCACCCAAACAGGCTGGTCCTTACAACCGTTGCAGGGTATGCACCGGCATGGCATGGGCCTGCCTGTCACTTCCAGCCCAACTGCTTCTGGATGTCACGACGATAAGGGGTGTCGATCTGGGCCGGTACCTGGCGAATGTAATCCCGGGCATGTTCGAGCTTCTCGCCGGTCAGGCTTCGCAGGTACGCCAGGGCGTCCTCGCTCGTTGGCAGGCGCCCCTCGCTACGAAAGCGCGGCGGCAGCGCTGTCCAGATCAGCGCATCGATCTGGCGCTCGCTGGCCCACTGCGCCAGCGGCCCGGTTGAAGACGCTTCCACCCGATACACGCCGATGCCGTCCTCACGCTCTTCAGGGATCTGCTCACGTTCACGCAGCGCACTGCACGCCTGCTCCAATGAATCGGTCGCCAGAACGGACCAGAGCACCCGGCATGGCGGCGCGTTCAGGCAGATGGCCGTGGCCAGCTCCCCGCCATCACCTATCCGAGAAAATTCGACCGGTAACGCCGGCCCGTCCATAAACCACTCACTGGCGAGCGGCAGTGCGTCCGGCTTCCATATCAATGAGCCCCAACCCAAACAGGCTATTACCATCGCTTTTGCATCCTTCCAGGGTGTACATGAAGTTTCTCGACGGCGGGTGTTCTTTCAGCTTCGCCACGCGCCCGTGTGTTGCGCATCTTCCGTTGGGCACGGCAACGCTGAAAAAAGTCATTTTTTTGCACAACGCCAGCGAGCCAGAGCGCTCGGCGTCTCAAGCGCTGCAGTCGCTATAGAAACCTACCCTGCCGCCGATATCCTCTAACAGTCATAACGTTCTGCAGCGCTGCAAGTTGTGGGGTTCACCGTTTTTTTCTTTTGCGCGCGTTGGGTTCCTAGTCATGAAATTCCCGTCTTTTGATCGACTGAAAACGCTGATCTGCGTCCAGCGAGACAACACGCGACTGATGGAAGCGCAATACATTGCGCTGTCCAGACAGTTGCCCATGATGTACGTCATCCTGCTGATCAACACCCTCGCCCTCGCGGCCACCCATTACGGCATCGCTCCGCTGTGGCTGACCGTCTACATCCCGCTGTTGCTGACCCTGGTAGGCACCGTACGCGCGGTCCTCTGGTGGCAGAGCCGCAGTCAGACCCTGACCACCGAGCAGATCTTCAAGAAACTGACCCGCACCAACCAGGTGACGGTGGTCATTGCGTTCGGCTTCACGATCTGGGCGCTGCTGCTGTTTCCCTACGGCGATACGTACACCAAGTCCCACGTGGCCTTCTACATGGCGATCACGGTGATCGTCTGCATCTTCTGTCTGATGCACCTGCCTTCTGCAGCGATGATGACAACGGCGGTGGTCAACATCGCCTTCGTGGCGTTTTTCGCCAGCGCCGGCAATGCCACGTACACCGCGATGGCGGCCAATGTCTTTCTCGTCTCGCTGGCGATGATCGTGGTGCTGCAGAACCACTACGGCGAGTTCACCCGGCTGGTGAACATGCAGATACGCACGGAAAAGCTCAGTGATGACAATGAACGGCTGGCCAACGAAGACAGCCTCACCGGCCTGCCCAACAGGCGAAGGTTCTTCAACCTGCTCGACCGTGAACTGAACCACGCCCGGCACGAGGACACGCGACTGGCGGTGGGGATGATCGACCTGGACGGTTTCAAGCCGATCAACGACTCCTATGGCCACGGCGTGGGCGACAAGCTGTTGCGCCAGGTCGGCCAGCGGCTGCGGGCGTTTGCCAGTGAGCAGCTGCATGTGGCCCGCCTGGGCGGCGATGAGTTCGGGCTGATCATCGTCCGGGCCGGTGATGAAAGCGACCTGATCAAACAAGGCCAGTCGCTGTGTCGCACCATGCGCCAGCCGTTCGTGATCGGTGACATTCAGGTCAGCATCAGCGCCTCCATGGGCCTCGTGGTGTTTCCGGACCTGGCGAGCACCTCGACCGAGGCCTATGAGTTCGCCGACTACGCGCTCTATACCAGCAAGCGCGAAACACCCGGCGAGCTGTGCATGTTCTCGCCCGGCCAGCATCAACGCCTCAAGCGCGACATGCTTACCGAGCAGGGACTGCGCCAGGCCAATGTCGCTGAAGAATTCACCCTGGTGTTCCAGCCGATCGTTGACATCCGAACCTCGCGCACGGTGGCGTTCGAAGCGCTGGCCCGGTGGATGAGCCCGAAGCTGGGCAACGTCGCGCCGGGCCACTTCATCGGTGTGGCCGAGCGGATTGGACTGATCCACCGCCTGACGCCACCGCTGCTTGAAAAAGCCCTGCAAGCGGCGCAGTTGTGGCCGGACGATGTCAGGCTCGCCTTCAACCTGTCGGCCCACGATTGCTCGTCGATGGAGGCAGTTGAACAGTTGATTGAGGTGATCCGTCAGAGCGGTTTCGACGCCTCGCGGCTGGACCTGGAAATCACCGAGACCGCGGTCATCAAAGACCTCGTTCAGGCGCAAAGGGCGATCAACGCGTTCCGTGAGCTGGGCTGCGGCATTTCCCTGGACGACTTCGGCACCGGATATTCAAGCCTCAGCCAGCTTCACGCCCTGCCGCTGACCAAGCTGAAGATCGACCGCTCGTTCATCACCGACATTCACCAGAACGCCGCGAGTTTCAAGATCGTTAAATCGCTGCTGGCCCTGAGCCAAGACATGGAATTGCAGTGCGTCAGTGAGGGTGTTGAAACCGACGCGGAGCTGGAGGCATTGCGGACCCTGGGCTGCACGCTGGTGCAGGGCTACCTGTTCTCACGGCCGATGCCCCTTGAGCAGACCCTGGAGTGGATCGGCTCAACGTCGAGCGCGCCTGCGGCGGCGGTCGTTCTGTGAAGGTGTTCCGGGGAGAGAACAGCGGCGCTTATCGCCGCTGAGAGGATGGCAACGAACGTTGCCGATCAGACGCTGTGCTGGACTTTCATCATGGCCAGGCCAATGAAGCGTCGCGAGTCTTCCTGAAAATCGCGGACCTGGGCGGCGAACTGCTCTTCGCGGGCGTCCTGGTGGCGCGTGCTGAAACAGATGGCAACGTCGGCGATGACCTGCGTCGTGTCGTTGAGGGTCTGGTGAAGCGTGCCCAGAATACCGACCGCATTGCGATTTGAAATTGTTACTTCTCGGTGATTGCCGGGGAGCGCCCTGCCCGCAGACGGCTGCTCGTCCGCACCCTGTCTGTCCGCAGTGCCCGCCAGGGCGTTGCCGGAAAACAGGTAATGCATGTCAACGCCAGCGTCACAGACGCGCTGAAGATAATCGGCCTTGGGTGATCGATGGCCACTTTCGTAGTGACCCTGGGCGTTAGGTTCGACGCCGCCAATTCTGGCGAACGCAATTTGCGTCAGACCAAGCCGTTTGCGTTCTTTTCTCAAACGCGTTCCAAGCTTTTCCATGAGCAAACTCCTGCTGAATTCACGCCACACGATGGAGCGGTGGGTGCAATGGGGGGCTGGAGTGCGAGCTTCCTGGGTTAGCGAAATAGCCTCGTACGGTGGGGACCCACCACTTTACAGTGTTTGCAACATTCGCGAACAAGTATTTCAGTTTTACAGCCTTTACAACGAGCCAAAGAGGTACTTAGCCAGTTTGATTATGTCCATATGAATAGCGCTGGGGACGTTGCAGATGGGGTAGATGTTTATCCCGCCAACAGCCGCATTTAACGCTTGAGAGGGTTTAAATGGCACCGGACGACGGGTTAATTGGCGACCCACGCGATGTGGGTGCATTAGCGCAGGTGCGCCAAAGATAACTAATTCGTTTGAATACGATAAACATTCAAACGAGGTAAACCTGCCTTCGCGCACTGTTTAAGAATGGGGTCTTGGATTTAAACATGTTTTAGGCAAGGTCAACGACAGGCTACTGCCTCCAGCATTTACCTCCAATTGAGAACATTTCCCGAAACCGGCCGACGATCGGTAGCGCTGTCCGACTTACCAAAATAGATCTTTTAAAACAGCAGCTTGCGGCCATATTTTTGTAATCCTAAGATGATCGTCAAACAATTTCCTATTGAAATCGGATGGATCCACTCTAAATTTGTGCAAAACGGCTTTCACCCAAACAAGAAAAGAAGTTGCGCCTGGCTCTATGAATCGGGCGGCTGGTATGACACGCCATTAACCGCGTTGTTGTAGTGCTAAAAGCGAAGAAAGGGACTGTCACATGGATAATATTGTTGTAGCCAACAAAGCAACGTCTGAACTCACTGCCAACACCTGGGGAGATCTTTCACTCAACTCACCGTCCGTTGTTCAAATGCCCGTCCCACCCAGTCAAGTTGCTTCGGTCTCCCGTAACGGGCAAGACCTTGTGGTGAACTTGAAAAATGGCGAACACATCAAAGTCGCCAACTTTTTCAACACCGCGCCTGACGGTCCCAACAGCGACATGGTGTTCCAGGGCGAAGACGGCACGCTTTGGCAGGCGCAGTACGACACCCAGTCCTTCAACGGTTTCACATTCGACGAAGTCGATTCCCTCGACCAGCTCATCGCCGACGCCGGCGTAGTGAGCGGTTCGACCCCGACGTTTGCGATTGCCGGGCTCGGCCTGTTGGGCGCCGGCGGTGCGGCCGCCGCCGGCGTTGGCGGCGGCGGTGGTGGGGGTGGCGGCGGTGGTGCTCCCGCTGACACCTCCGCGCCCCTGGCGCCGGGCAACTTGCTCGTCAGTGCAGACGGCACCCTGCTGACCGGCACCAGTGAAGCCGGCGCGACCATTCAGGTGCGCAACAACACGGGTGCCCTGCTCGGCAGCGGTGTCGTGGCGCCGGACGGGACGTTCAGTGTGACCCTGAACCCGCCGCAAACCAGCGGCCAGCCTCTGGCGGTCAGCGCCACCGACCCCGCAGGCAACGTTTCACCGACCACCCAGGCGCCAACGCCCGACACCGGCGGTGATCAGCCTGGGCCAGATACCACGGCTCCCGGCGCTCCGGCCAATCTGGCGGTCAACCCCACCGGCAGCGTGCTGACCGGCACCGGCGAAGCGGGTGCGACCATTCAGGTTCGCGCCGCCAACGGCACCCTGCTGGGCAGCGGCATCGTCGCATCTGACGGCACCTTCAGCCTCACCCTGAGCCCGGCGCAAACCGACGGCCAGTCGCTGACCGTGACAGCCACCGACGCCGCCGGCAATATCTCCGCGCCGGCTCAAGCGCTGGCACCGGACATCGATGTCACTCCGCCAGGCGACACCACGCCGCCCGATGCGCCGGCCAACCTCGCCGTCAGTGCCAACGGCACCCGGCTGACCGGTTCCGGCGAAGCGGGCGCGACCGTTCAGGTGCGTGCCGCCGACGGCACCCTGCTGGGCAGCGGCGTCGTCGCAGCTGATGGCACCTTCAGCCTCACCCTGAGCCCGGCGCAAACCGACGGCCAGTCGCTGACCGTGGCGGCGACCGACGCCGCCGGTAACGTCTCGGCGCCGGCTCAAGCGACCGCACCGGACATCGACGTTCCACCGGTCGACACCACCGCGCCCAATGCCCCGGGCAATCTCGTGGTCAGCGCAGACGGCACGCGCATCAACGGCTCCGGCGAAGCGGGCGCGACCGTTCAGGTGCGTACCGCCGACGGCACCCTGCTGGGCAGCGGCGTTGTAGCGGCAGACGGCACCTTCAGCCTCACACTCAGTCCGGCGCAAACCGACGGTCAGGCGTTGACCGTGACGGCAACCGACGCCGCCGGTAACGTCTCGGCGCCGTCTCAAGCGACCGCACCGGACATCGACGTTCCACCGGTCGACACCACCGCGCCCAACGCCCCGGGTAATCTCGTGGTCAGCGCGGACGGCACGCGCATCAACGGCTCCGGCGAAGCGGGCGCGACCATTCAGGTGCGCGCCGCCGATGGCACCCTGCTGGGCAGCGGCACGGTCGGCGCAGACGGCACGTTCAGCCTAGGCCTCAATCCGCCTCAAACCGACGGTCAGTCGCTGACCGTCAATGCGATCGATGCCGCGGGCAATGTCTCCCAGCCTGCTCAGGCCCAGGCGCCGGACATCGACGTCACTCCGCCCGGCGGGGATGTCACGCCGCCCGATGCACCTACCGGCATTGCCATCAGTGGCAACGGCGCGATCGTCAGCGGCCATGGCGAAGCCGGCAGCACCGCGAGCGTCATCGATGCCAACGGCAACGTCCTCGGGACGGCCGTTGTGGGCACCGACGGGCTGTTCAATATCACCCTGAACGCGCCGCAAACTGCCGGTCAGTCGCTGCAGGTCACCCTCACCGACGCCGCCGGCAATACCTCGCCTAACGTGCCACTGCAAGCACCGGACACCACGCCGCCAGCGGCACCCTCGGATTTCGTCCTGTCGGCTGACGGCCTGATCCTCACCGGTCGTGCCGAAGCCGGCTCTCGCGTCCTTGTGCGCAATGCGTCGGGTGCGGTCATCGGCGCCACTCGCGCCGGCCTTGACGGCACCTTCAGCGTGACCCTGGACACCGCGCAGACCAACGGCGAAAAACTCAACGTCAGTGCCACGGATGCGGCCGGCAACTCTGCCTCGGCCGAGCTGACCGCGGCCGACACAACGCCACCCGCCCAGGTCACCGATGTGGTGATCAGCGCCGACGGCACCCAGGTCTCAGGCAAAGGCGAAGCCGGCGCGACGGTCACCCTCCTCGACGCCACCGGCGCCGCAATCGGCACTGTGGTGGTCGGCGCCAACGGCACCTTCTCTACAACCCTGACACCGCCGGTCAACCCCGGTGATCAGGTGCAGGTCACCCAGACCGACGCCGCAGGCCTGCCGTCCCCCGTGCTGGTGGTCACGGCGCCTGACGGCAGTGGGCCGGCAACCCCTTCTGGTCTGGTCATCAACGCCGACGGCACCCAGCTGGCCGGCACCGCAAGTGCCGGATCGCTGGTCCAGGTGCGCGATGCCAACGGCGTGCTGCTCGGCAGTGCAACGGTTGGCAGCAACGGCAGCTTCACCGTCGTGCTCAATCCGGCCCAGGCCAACGGCGAAGTGCTCGACGTGGTCGCGGTGGACGGTCAGGGCGAAAGCTCGGTCACCGTTCCCGTCACCGCGCCCGACATCACCGGTCCTTCCGCCGCCACTGATCTCGCGGTGGCCAACAACGGACTGACCCTGACCGGCCGCGGCGAACCGGGGTCGACCGTTTCAGTGCGCGACGCCCAGGGCAATGTCATCGGCACCGGCGTAACGTCGGCGACCGGCAACTTCAGCGTCACCCTTGCTTCCGCTCAAACCAATGGTCAGGCGCTACAGGTGGTCCTGAGCGACGCCGCCGGGAACCCGTCCCTGGCGACGCCGGTCACCGCGCCGGATCTGGATGGCCCGCTGCAACCGTCGGCCATCAGCATCGATGCCAGCGGCACCACGCTGACGGGCACCGGCGAGGCCGGGTCGACGATCACCGTCACCGACGTCAACGGCAACGTGCTCGGCACCGCCGTTGCGTCTGCGAACGGCCAGTTCAGCGTGATCTTGAACAGCCCGCAGAACAACGGCCAGACCCTGCTGATTGGCGCCAGCGACAGCAGTGGCAACCCGGCCTTGCCCGTGACCTTTGTCACGCCCGACACCCAGGCGCCCGCCGCGCTGACCGGCGTTGCCCTCGACGGCGCCGGGCTGATTCTCACCGGCACCGGTGAAGCCGGTGCAACCGTGACGGTGCGTGATGCGGGCGGGAACATCATCGGCACCGGCCAGGCCGGCGCCGATGGCCGCTTTACCCTGACCCTGACAGCGGCGCAAACCGACGGCCAGCTGTTGCAAGTCACCCAGGCCGACAGCGCGGGCAACCAGTCGCTGCCGGTCCCGGTCACTGCGCCGGACCTTAGCGCACCGGCACCGGTGACCAACCTCGATCTGTCGGCCAACGGGTTGATCGTCACCGGTAACGGCCAGATCGGCGCCACTGTCACCGTCAAGGACGCCCTCGGCGCGACCCTCGGCAGTGCCGTGGTGGGCAGTGACGGACGCTTTGAAGTCACCCTGTCCAGCGCGCAGATCAACGGCCAGGCACTCAACGTCTCGCAAGTGGATGGCTCGGCCCTGGCGTCTCCGACGGTGCAACTGCAGGCAGCGGACATCCAGGCGCCCGACGCCCCGACCGGCCTCACCCTGAGCGCCAACGGCCTGACGCTGAGCGGCCAGGGCGAACCCGGCGCGACGGTCAACGTGCGGGATGCCAACGGCACGCTGCTGGGCACCGCGACGGCCAATGCCGTGACCGGTCGCTTTGACGTCACGCTCAATTCGGCCCAGGACGACGGCCAGGTGCTGTTGGTCAAACAGACCGACGCGGCGGGGAACATCTCTCCCGCGGCGTCTTTGACCGCACCTGACACCACCGCGCCCGACGCGCCGACCGGCATCACCATCAGCAATGACGGCCTGACCGTGTCCGGGACGGGCGTTGCCGGCGATACCGTTCAAGTGCGCGATGCCAGCGGGACCCTGCTGGGCTCCGCCACCGTCGCCACCAACGGCAGCTTTGCGGTGACCCTGAGTCCGGCGCAGCTGGACGGACAGGTGCTGAGCGTGACCCAGACCGACGCCAGCACCCTGCCCTCGCCCCCCGCGTCTGTCACGGCGCCCGACATCACGGCACCTCCTGCGGTCATCGACCTCACGCTCGACGGCAATGGCGTGCTGACCGGCACCACCGTGCCCGGCGGTTCGGTGAAAATCCTCGATGCCAACGGCATTCTGATCGGCAATGCCACCGCCGGGCCTGACGGCACGTTCACGTATACCCTTCAGTCCGTCCTGAGAAACGGCGAGACGGTGCAAGTGGTCGCCACCGATGGCACCAACGACGCCCTGGCGACCCCAGTGCTCGCCCCCGACACCACCCGGCCGGTCGACGTGACCAACCTGGCGATCAGCCCGGACGGCGCGAGCGTCTCCGGCATCGGCGAGCCCGGCACCACCGTTACCGTTCGCGGGCCGGGCAATGTGCTGCTCGGTACCGGCACCGTCGGCCAGGATGGCGCATTCGTCATCGGCCTCAATCCGCCTGCCGCCATCAACACCAACGTCGACGTCATCAGCACCGACGCCAGCGGCAACGCGTCCAACCCGGTTACCCTCCCAGGGCCGGACGGCACGCAGCTGGCGACTCCCAGCGACCTGGCCGTCAGCAGCGACGGTTTCATTCTCACCGGCGCCGCCACTGCGGGAAGCACGGTCAACATCCTCGACAGCAACGGCGTCAGCCTGGGCAGCGGCAGGGTCAACAGCCTCGGCCGCTTCAGCATCCTGATGCGTTTCGCTCAACTGAATGCGCAGACCTTGCACGTTGTCGCCACCGATGACGCAGGGCACACCTCGGTCACCGCACTGATTGTCGCCAACGACCTGACGGCGCCCGAAGCCCCGGCCGGGCTGACCATCAACGCCGATGGCAGCTCTGTCACCGGGCGCGGTGAAGCCGGTGCGACGGTGACCATTACAAACAGTGGCGGCACGGTGCTGGGTTCCGGGATCGTCGCGAGCAACGGCGTCTTCACCATCGCGCTGACCCCGTCCCAGCTGGATTCGCAACCCCTGACGGCGACCCAGGTCGATCAGGCGGGCAACGTTTCCCAGGCCGGCAGCATCATCGCGCCGGACCTGACGGCGCCCGACGCCGCCACGGGTCTGACCATCAACAACGTCGGCACCGTGGTCAATGGCCTCGGCGAGGCTGGGGCGACGGTGACGATCCGCGACGCCGCGGGCAACATCCTCGCCACGGGGCTGGTCAATCAGAGTGGTCAGTTCCAGGTCACCCTGCCAAACGCCGTCACCACTGGCGCGGCGCTGACCGTCACCCTGACCGACGCGGCGGGCAACGTCTCGGCCGGCACAGCCCTGACGACGGTGGACACCACACCGCCGGCCCTGCCACAGAACCTGTTGATCAGCGCCAACGGCAGCACGCTTACCGGGACCGGCGAGGCCGGTGCAACGGTGAAAGTCCTCGACGCCAGCGGCACGCTGCTGGGCACCGCGCTGGTGGCAAATGACGGCACCTTCACCGTGACCCTCGCGCCTGCGCCGAACAACGGCCAGGCTCTGGACATCAGCCAGACCGACCCGAGCGGCAACGTCTCGCCGTCGGCGAACCTGACGGCGCCGGACATCACTCCGCCTGCCGCCCTCACCCAGGTGTCGGTGAACGCCGACGGCCTGACGGTGATTGGCCGTGGCGAACCTGGCGCAACGGTATCGGTGCGCACGTCCGGGGGTGCCCTTCTGGGCACGGCGCTGGTGGCCGCCAATGGCGCGTTCAGCGTCACGCTGAGCACCGCGCAGATCAACGCCGAAGTCTTGACCGTCACCCAGGAAGACCCGCCCGGCAACGTGTCGACGGCGGTCAATGTGACGTCCGAGGACCTCACTGCGCCGGACAGCCCGACCGCCCTGCTGCTCAGCGGCAGCGGCGTGCAACTGGCGGGGAACGCCGAAGCCGGCAGCACCGTCATTGTCCGCGATGCGTCCGGCAACGTGCTGGGTTCAGGCGTCGCCGGGGCCAACGGCGTGTTCCAGGTCACTCTGTCCAGCCCGCAACTCAACGGCCAAAACCTGAGCGTCACCTCCACCGACGCGGCGGGTAATGTCTCGGTGCCCGCGGCTTATCAAGCCGCCGACACCACCGCGCCCTCGGCTGCCAGCAACCTGGCCGTCAGCGCCGATGGCCTGACCCTGGGCGGGACCGGCGAGGCCAGGGCAACGGTGGTCGTGCGCGATGCCAATGGCAACGCGCTGGGCACCGCGACTGTGGCGGCCAATGGCAGCTTTACCGTCGGGCTGAACCCGGCGGCGACCGCTGGCTCTACCCTGACCGTGATCCAGACCGACGCCGCCGGCAATCCGTCCGATGCCAGCACGGTGGTTGCTCCCGGCAATCTGGCGGAGCCTGCGCCCCTCAACCTGGCCCTCAGCGCCGACGGCCTGACCCTGAGCGGCACCGCCAACGCTGGCAGCACGGTCAGCATCCGTACCGCCTCTGGTGTGCTGCTGGGCACGGCGCTGGTCAGTGGCGACGGCACGTTCAGTGCGCAGCTCAATGCCGCGCAACTCAACGGTGAGTCGCTCTCGGCCATCGCCACGTCCAGCGACGGCATCAATTCGCTGTCCACCGGTTACCTGGCGGCGGACGTCACCGCGCCCGGGCAGCTCACCGATCTGGTGCTCAATACCAACGGCGTCACCCTGACCGGCCACGGCGAAGTGGGCGCAACGGTGACGGTGCTGGGCGCTGGCGGGGTCATCCTCGGCACCGGGCAAGTGGGCGTCGACGGCAACTTCTCGCTGACGCTGAACGCGCCGCAGATTGCCGGTCAATCCCTGAGCGTCAGCCAGACCGACGTCGCCGGTAATGAATCAGCCAGCATCGCGCTGACCGCCCGAGACCTGATTGCCCCGAATGCGCCGCTCGCCCTGGCGATGACGCCAGACGGCGCGGTGCTGTCGGGCACCGGTGAACCGGGTGCCACGGTCAATGTGTTCAACGCCAGCGGCGCCCTGATCGGTTCCGGCAGCGTGCTCATCGACGGCACCTTCCAGCTCACCCTGACCACCCCGCAAGCCAACGGCGAACTGCTGGCGGTCACCCTGACCGATGCGGCCGGGAATACGTCCCTGCCCGCCGACCTGACCTCGGTCGACACCACGGCGCCGCTCGCCCTGACCCAGCTGAACATTTCCAGCGATGGCGCGACGCTGACCGGCCGCGGTGAAGCCGGGGCGATTGTCAGGGTGACCAACAACCTCGGTGCCCTGCTGGGCACGGCAACAGTGGGCAGCACCGGGGCGTTTACCCTGGTGTTGGTCCCGGCGCTGTCCAATGCCGAAGTGCTGACGCTGGTGCAACGGGATGCCGCCGGCAACGTGTCGCCCCAGGCCAGCCTGACCACGCCGGACTTCACGCCGCCCGAACAGCTCGACAACGTGCGCATCAACGCAGCCGGCGCGGTGATTACCGGTACCGGTGAAGCCGGCGCCACTGTTACCGTCCGTGATGCCAGCGGCACCCTGCTCGGCTCAACGCTGGTGCTGACCGATGGCACGTTCAGCGTCACCCTCTCCACCCCGCAGATCAACAACCAGGTACTGAGCGTTCAGCAGGCCGATCCGCCCGGCAACGTCAGCGTGCCCGCGACGGTGATCGCGCCGGATTTGACCCCCCCGGCGGTCGCCACCAACCTGCAGTTCAATGCCTCCGGCAGTGTGCTCAGCGGCAGCGGCGAAGCGGGCGCGGTGGTGCGCATTACCCTGGCCGATGGCACGCAAGTGGGCACCGGCGCCGTGGGTGTCGATGGCAAATTCCTGATCACCTTGAACCAGCCTCAGAACGACGGTCAGCCCGTATTCGTCGTGCTCACCGACGCGGCCACCAATGCCTCGGCAGCCGGCTCCGTCGCCTCACCTGACCTGACACCGCCCGCAGCGGTCACCAACGTGCAAATCGATAACACGGGCGTGGTGGTCAGCGGTCGCGGTGAAGCAGGCGCCAGCCTGTTGATCACCGATGCCGCCGGCAACATTGTCGGCACAGGCGTGGTCGGCGTGGACGGCAATTTCGCGGTGTCGCTGTCGGTACCGCAAATCAATGGCGAGCTGCTGTCGGTGGTGCAACGTGATGCCGCGGGCAATCCGTCCGCCGGCGCCCCGGTAACGGCACCGGACACCACGCCCCCGGCGCTGCCGGTGGTGACCGCGCTGAGTGCCAACGGCCTGACGCTGACCGGCACCGGTGAAGCGGGCGCGACGGTCAAAGTGACCAGCGCGACCGGCGCCAGCCTCGGCAGCGCCACGGTGCTGGCCGACGGGACATTCAGCGTCGCGCTGAGTCCTGCCCAACTGAACGGCGAGAAGCTCAACCTGACCCAGACCGACGCGGCGACCAACGTCTCCGGCACCGTGGTCTACCAGGTTGCCGACGTGACCGATCCGGCTGCGGTGACCAACCTTTCGGTCAGCCAGGACGGGCTGACGCTGAGCGGACGCGGCGAACCCGGTGCTTCGGTGAGCGTTTCGCTGACCGGCGCAAGCGCGGGCACGCCTGCGCTGGGCACGGCCATCGTGCGCGCGGACGGCACGTTCAGCGTTTCGCTGTCGACTGCGCAGCTCAACGGTCAGTCGTTGTCGGTGGTGCAAGTCGACGCAGCGCTGAACGATTCGGCGCCGGTTCCTGTCATCGCACCGGACATCACGCCACCCGCAGTGCCGGTGTTCACCTCGCTCACCGGCAACGGCACGATCCTGCAAGGGACCGCCGAAGCCAACAGCACGGTGACCGTGCGGTCCGCCGACGGCACGTTGCTGGGCACCACGCAGACCGACGCCGGTGGACGTTACGAGGTCGGGCTGAATCCTGCGCAAACCAACGGTCAAGTCATCTCCATTACGGCAACGGACGCGGCCAACAACGCTTCCGCGCCGCTGGTTTACACCGTGCCGGACACTCAGGCACCTGATCCTGTCAGCAACCTGACGATCAGTGCCGATTATCTGCTGTTGGCGGGTCGCGGTGAAGCGGGCGCGACAGTGACCGTCAAAGACTCCCTGGGTATCACGCTCGGCATCGGACAGGTGGCTGCCAATGGCACGTTTGTGGTGGGCCTGCCTGCCGGCATCACTGCCAACGACGTCCTCACGGTCGGTCAGGCGGACGCCAGCGGCAATGCCTCCGGGACCCTCGGCCTTACCGTCCCCGTGACCCCTCCACCGAATGCGCCAACCAATCTGCTGGTCAGCGCCGACGGCCTGACGGTCACAGGCAGCGCCGCAACGGGCACCACCATCACGGTGTACAGCGCAACGGGCGTTGTGCTCGGGACGGCGGCTACCAATGCGAGCGGCACCTTCAGCGTCACACTCAATACCGCGCAAACCAACGGCGAAAGCCTGGGCGTGACGGCCAGCACCGGGGCGGGCGGCGCCTCCTTTCCGGCTGCAGTGCTGGCGGCCGACTCCACGCCGCCGGCGGCGCTCGCCGACCTTGCAGTCAATGCAACCGGCACCTTGGTGACCGGTCGTGGCGAAGCCGGGGCGACGGTGACCATCACCACTTCCGACGGCGTCACCCTGGGCACTGCGCTGGTCAATGCCGGCGGCACGTTTGGCGTCCTGTTGAGCCCGGCGCAAGCCAACGGTCAGATCCTCAACGCCTATCAGACCGACACCGCGGGCTTGCCGTCGGCCGTCCTGCCGGTCACTGCGCCCGACATCACCGCGCCCAACGCACCGGTGTCGCTGGTTCTCAATGGCGCCGGCACCGTGCTGAGCGGGATTGGCGAAGCCGGCGCGACAGTGACCGTGCGCAGCAGCCTCGGCGTCGTACTCGGGACGGCAACCGTCGCCCTGGACGGCACGTTCAACGCCAACCTGTCGGCGGCGCAACTCAATGGCCAAGTGCTGACGGTGAGTCAGCGTGACGTCGCAGGCAACATCTCGGCGCTCGCCAATGTGACTGCCGTCGACACCACACCGCCCGCCGCCCTGACCAACGTCGCGCTGAACGTCGCGGGCCTGCAGGTCAGCGGCAACGGCGAAGCCGGCGCGACCGTGCGCGTGACCAACGCAGCCAACATCGTGCTCGGCACGGCAGTGGTCAATGCGGCGGGCGGGTTCGTCGTCTCGCTCTCCAGCGCGCAATTGAATGGTCAGGTGCTGAGCGTCCAGCAAGTGGACGCGGCGAGTAACGTCTCGGTCGTCACGACGGTTAATGCCCTCGACCTTCAGGCGCCGAATGCACCGTCCGCTTTGTTGTTGGCCGGCAACGGCCTGACCCTCACCGGCAGCGGTGAAGTCGGGGCGACGGTCAACGTGTTCAATGCTGGCGGTGCGCTGCTGGGAACCACCACCGTGGGCGTTGGCGGGACGTTCAATGTCACCCTGAATGCTGCGCAACTGGACGGCCAGGCGCTGACGGTGCGTCAGGTCGACGTCGCCGGCAACGTGTCGGCTGCCGGCAGCCTTCTGGCACCGGACATCACGGCGCCGGGCGCACCTACAGCGGTGACCGTGAATGCCAGCGGTTCCGTGGTGACCGGGACCGGTGTCGCCGGTTCGACGGTGACCGTGCGCAATGCGCTGGGGGCTGTGCTCGGCACCACAACAGTGGCCGCCAACGGCAGCTTCACGGTGGCACTGAATGCCGCGCAGATCGATAACCAGGTGCTGAGCATCACTCAGGCGGATGCCGCCGGGAATGTGTCGGTGGCCGCCAGCGCTATCGCACCTGACCTGACGCCGCCTGCGGCACCGGGTGCGCTGCTGGTCAGTGTCGATGGCCTGACGGTCAGCGGCACCGGGGAAGTCGGTTCGACGGTGCAGATCAAATCCACCGGCGGCGCGGTGCTCGGGACGGGCACCGTCGGGGCCACGGGGCTGTTCAGCGTCACCCTCGCCCCTGCGCAGATCAATGGGGAAACCCTGCTGGTCAGCCTCACCGACATCAAGGGCAACCTCTCGGTGGTGGCCAACGTCACCGCGCCGGACATCGACGTCAACACCCCGGTCATCGCCAGTGACAACCTCGCCACGGCGTCGGTCACGCTGGTACCGGTGAAGACCACGCAGAACTTCGCAGACTCCTTCACCACGCTGCTGGCCGGCTTCTCCAAGGCGTTTGTGTTCACGGTCAACAGCGGTACCAGCCTTGATCCGACCCTGACGCTGACCACCGGCAGTGCGGTGTCCTTGCTCGACGGCGTGGTCTACACGCTGCAAGTGAAGAACGCCAGCGGCAATTGGGTCACGCTGGACGTCAACGGCAACGGCGGTCTGATCGACCTCGTGGCCCTGACCGGCCAGGGCGTGCGGGTGAACATCGGTGATTTGCTGGGTGGCGATTACCGGCTGGTCGTGTCGAGCACCGGCATCGGCGTGGTGACCAACGTCACCACCCAGCTGCAGCTGGACGTGACCAGCCTGACCCAGTTCAACGGGGTGGCCGGTGCCGCCGTGACCGGCAACGTCATCACTAACCCGGGCGTTGACGGCCAGGCGGACGTGACCGGCCCGGACAACGGCGCGGTGCTGCAGGTGCTGAAAAACGGCAGCTACGTCACGGCCAGCGCGGGCACCACGGTGCAAGGCCTGTACGGCACGCTGACCATCGACGCCAGCGGCAACTACAGCTACACGCCGAACGGCGCGGTCACCAGCGTCGGCAAAGTGGATGTCTTCAGTTATCAGTTGGTGCACCCGAACGGCCTCAGCGACACGGCCAATCTGTACGTGCGCATCGACAGCCCGCAGGCCACCGAGGTGTGGAGCGACAGCAGCCTGGCCAGCCCGGCGTTCCTGGTCGACGCCACCAACGACATCGCGGTCAGCGACATCACCCTGGTCAACAAGGAGGTCATCACCAACTCGACGCTGGGCAGCTTCAGCGTACCAGTGCTCGGCGGTGGCAACGGGTCGTGGAACACCAGTGTGGCGGCCGGCACCATCAGCGATCTGACGGTAGTGGTCAGCTCGAGCAACGTGGCCAGCCTGCTGGGTTCGCTGACCGTCGGCCTGTACAAGCTCAACACTGCGACCGGCCAATATGTACTGGTCAAGAGCTACGGCGGCGGTGCCCTGGCGAGCCTGGGCGGCAACAGCTACGGCATCCGCTTCGACGACCAGACGGCCGGCAGCTATCAGGTGAAAATCAGCTCCGGCGGCATCGGTGTGCTGACCACCGTCAACGCCAGCCTGATCAACGACGCCACCTACACCAATCAGTTCGTGGTCAGCAGCTACACGCCGGTGGCGGGCAATCTGCTCACCGACACCGCCGGCGGCGGCGCTGATGTGCTGGGCTCGGCGTACACCGTGCTCAATGTGCTGGCGGCCGGCAATTACGTGACGCCGGGCTACAACGGCACCACGATTGTCGGCACCTACGGCTCGTTGCTGGTGCAGGCCGACGGGCGCTACACCTACACGCTGACGCCGGGGCAGACCGATGCGGTCATCGGCCATGAGGACGTGTTCACTTACCAGCTCAAGCACCCCAACGGCACCACCGACACGGCGACGCTGACCATTGATCTGGAACAGGCCGGTGCCGCCGTCACTACCTCGTTCGCCGCGCTGTCTACCGTGGCGAACGTCGATGATCACAGCGCTACGGCCGTGGCCACCACCGGTGCCGAGCTGATTCAAGGCACGGCGGGCAACGACACGCTGGACGGGTCCCATGGCGGCGCGGTCACCCTGCAAGGCGGCGCCGGCAACGACACGCTGATCATCGCCGACCAGCATTTCGCCTCGGTCGATGGCGGTACGGGCACCGACACCCTGCTCTGGGCCGGGGGCGATGCGACCATCAATCTGGGTGATCTGCAGACCCGGATCCACAACATCGAGGTGCTGGACCTGAACCACACCAGTGCCGTCGCGCTGACCATCAGCCTGGCGGACCTGGTCTCCATTACTTCGGCCGACAACAACACGTTGATCATCAAGGGGGGCAGCGAGGACACCGTACACATGACCAACACCTGGGTCGCCGGCGGTGCGCAACAGGCCGATGGCGTCGATTACACCCAGTACACGCCGCAGGAAGATCCAACCCATCATCTGTGGGTGCAGAACGGTATTCACGTCGTTTGATCAGCCCGCCGTCTGGCGCTGCCAGCGGCGGGGTTCAACCGGCCGATTGATTGGGTCGGCCGGTTGATTCACTAAAAGGGAAGCTCTGTATTCGTACAGTAAGGAAGCCATGTGGAGCGCGTTCGCAAGCAGAAATGGCCGGCGGTCGTCCTGACCCTCGGCCTGTGTCACCCGATGTTTTCCGTTGCGCTGGCGGAGGATCAGATCGATCCCGGCCTGCGCAGCATCAGCCCTTCGCGCCTGCAGGTAAAGCCTGCGGATCAGCGCCGCAAGGGCAATGGCCCTGAGGGCAGCGACAAAAGCAGTGCCAAAGGCAATGCCAAGGGGAATACAAATGACCGTTCCGGGCCCGGGGCGGTCATGGTCAAGGAAGACAGCCAGACCCTGGGCCTCGAACAGGCGGTCAGGCTCGCCGTTGACTGGCACCCCAGCATCAGCGAAGCGATCGGCACCCTGTATCAACAGGCCGAGGGCATCAACGTGGCCGAAGCCGGTTACTACCCGCAGATCTCCGGCGGGATAAAAGGCGGTTACACCAGCGGCTACGGCAGCGATGACGGCAGCCAGTCGGTGAGCATCTCCCTCAAACAGATGCTTTACGACTTCGGCAAGGTGTCGAACTCGGTCGAAGCGGCCCGGGCCAAGGTAGCGCGCAGCCAGGCAAGCATCCTGCTGACCATCGATCAGGTCAGCCGCGACACCGCGTTCGCCTACATCGAGGTCCAGCGCTACCAGCACCTGGTGGACATCGCCCGGGAGCAGATCCGCGGCATCGGCGACATCGTCGAACTGGCCAAACAGCGCAGCGACATGGGCGCGAGCACTCGCTCCGATGTGGTTCAGGCGCAGTCCCGCGCCGAGGGCGGCATGGCCACGCTGCAGGAGTACAAAGCGCTGTACGCGCGCTGGCAGTCGACGCTGACCAACCTTCTCGGTCGGCAGACCCCGCCCCAGGTCAGCGACACCTTCACGCCCTCGATGACCGACGCCTGCACCGCGCCCGTGAGCACAGACGCCCTCCCCGCCGTGCTGCAAGCCGTGGCACAGCGCACCCAGGCCCAGGCCGAACTGGCCCAGGCCAAAGCCGAAGCTTATCCGACACTGTCGTTGCAGCCGTCGATTAACCAGTATCTGGACGACCACTACGACGACCAGAACTCGAGGATCAATCGCACCCAGGCCGGGATATTTCTCAACCTGGAAGTGCCGATTTATCAGGGTGGCGCCATCAGCGCCCGCAGCCGCGCCGCCAACTATGCGCTGACCGCCGCCGATTCCGCCGAAGACGCCGCCCGCCTGCAGGCGCGGCAAGGGCTGGGCGAAGCGCAGGCACAGACATCCGGCCTGACGCGCCGGCTCAGCTCGCTGGAATCGCGGCAGACCAGCATCACCGAAGCCCGCGAGTTGTATGGCCGGCAGTACCTGGAACTGGGCACCCGGCCGCTGCTCGATCTGCTCAACGCCGAGCAGGAAATCCACCAGTCGCGCTTCGACCTGGCCAACACCCAGGCCGACCTGCGTCGCCTGCAAATCGATTGCCTGTACAACAGCGGTGCGCTGCGTCGCGCGTTCGGCATCGATCACAGCACCATCCAGCACGTGGAGATCCTGCCATGACCGAGACCATCGTCATCCCCGAAGCCCCTGCGGCAGGCCCCGATCGTCCGGATTATTCGCCGTGGCTGGAAGCCATCCTCACCGTCGCCCGGCATTACCGCCTCGACGTTTCACCGGAAAGCATTCGCCTGGCATCGACCAACAGCGAGGGCCGTGTCGAAGAAGTGGTTCGCTACATGGCGCGCCAGGCGGGCTTGAGCGTCAAGTTCGCCCGCTACGACCGCAAGAGCCTGTCGCGCTGGCGCACGCCGCTGCTGGTGCAACTGCGCGACGGCCAGGTCGGGGTGATCGAAAGCGTCAGCGAGCAAGGCGAACTGGGCATCGCCTACAGCGGCGATCAGGGCCTGCAAAGCCGCATCGACCCGGCCGTGCTTGCCGAGCAGGCGCTGCGCACGGTGATCCTGCGGCCCATCCAGCCCCTGAGCGACGTGCGCACCGACGACTACATCAAGCCTTACGACGAGCACTGGTTCCGGCGCATCGTCCTCAGCGACCTGCGCCCCTACCGCCAGGTGATGCTGGCGTCGCTGGTTGCCAACCTGCTGGGCATGGCCGGCGTGGTGTTCTCCATGCAGGTCTACGACCGGGTGATTCCCGCCGAGTCGCTGCCGACCCTGTACGTGTTGTTCGGCGGCGTGATGCTGGCGCTGGTGTTCGACTTCGTCATGCGCATCATGCGTCTGCGCATCACCGACGTACTGGGCAAGCGCGCCGACCTGCGGGTGTCGGACCTGGTGTTCGGCCACGCCCTGCGCCTGCGCAATTCGGCGCGGCCGAAATCCACCGGCTCGTTCATTTCGCAGCTGCGCGAGCTGGAGCAGATCCGCGACCTGATCACCTCCAGCACCGCGACGGCGCTGGCGGACATGCCGTTCTTCTTCCTGTTCTTGCTGGTGTTCTATCTGATTGGCGGGGCGCTGGTGCTGATTCCTCTGGTCGCGCTGGTGGCGATGGTGCTGCCCGGCGTCCTTGCCCAACGCAAACTGGCGCGGCTGGCCAATGCCTCGATGCGCGAAGCCGCACTGCGCAACGCCATGCTGGTGGAAGCCGTACAGGGCATGGACGACATCAAGGCGCTGCAGGCCGAGCAACGTTTCCAGCAGCAGTGGAATCACTACAACGCCGCGTCTGCCGACAGCAGCCTGAAATTGCGTTCGCTGACCAACAGCCTGGTGGCCTGGACCCAGAACGTGCAGGGCGCGGTGTTTGCCGTGGTCATCGTGTTCGGTGCGCCGATGGTGATTGGCGGCGACCTCACCACCGGCAGCCTGGTGGCCGCCTCGATGCTGGCCTCGCGGATGATGGCGCCAATGGCGCAACTGACCCACGTGCTGACCCGCTGGCAACAGGCGAAAGTCGCGCTGCAGGGGCTCAACCGGCTGATGCAGATGCCGGTCGATCACCCCGAAGGCAGCCAGCGCGTGCATGTGCCCGCCATTCGCGGGGATTACGTGTTGCGTCAGGCCGGCTTCAAATACAGCGAAGAGGCATCGCCCGCGCTGAGTGGTATCAACCTGAACATACGGCCCGGTGAGCGCGTCGCCATTCTCGGGCGCAATGGCGCGGGCAAGTCGACGCTGCTGCAGGCACTGGCGGGTTCGATGGATTTGTCCAGCGGCGAGACCACGGTGGATGGCATCTCCCTCGCTCACCTGGACCCGGCCGACCTGCGCCGGGACGTCGGCCTGATGTCGCAGCAGGCGCGGCTGTTTCACGGCACCCTGCGCGACAACCTCACCCTCGGCGCGGGCCAAGCCAGCGATCAGGAAATCATCGCCGCCCTGTCGGTGACCGGCGCGCTGGAGTTTGTCCGCCAGATGCCCAAGGGCATGGACCACCTGATTCTCGAAGGGGGTCTGGGCCTGTCCGGCGGTCAGCGCCAGAGCCTGCTGCTGTCACGCTTGCTGATTCGCCAGCCCCAGGTGCTGCTGCTGGACGAACCCACGGCGTCACTGGATGACATCACCGAACGCCAGTTGCTGGAAAAACTCTCGACCTGGTGTCAGGGCCGCACGCTGATCGTCGCCACCCACCGGGTCAGCCTGCTGCAACTGGTGGAACGGATCATCGTGCTGGACAACGGCCGCATCGTCATCGATGACCATCGCGACGCCGCCCTCACCCGACTCAGACAGCCGCAAGGAGCGCAGGCATGAACGCACTGACCACGGAGCAAACCCCACGGCTCGCCGACCAGATCACCTACCTCGACGGCAGGGACGAGCGCAGCATCACCGGAAGCGTGCGGGTGATCTGGACCTGCGCGCTGATGCTGGCGTGCTTTATCGCCTGGGCGGCCTGGTTTCAGGTGGTGGAAGTGTCCACCGGCACCGGCAAAGTGGTGCCCAGTTCCAGGGAGCAGCTGATTCAGTCCATGGAGGGCGGGATTATCAAGGAGCTGAATGTCAGCGAAGGCACGCTGGTGGAGCGCGGTCAGGTGCTGGCGCAACTGGATGCGGTAAAGAGTGAATCGAACGTCGGTGAAAGCGAGGCGAAATACCGGGCGGCGCTGGCCAGCGTCAATCGGCTGCAGGCGGAAGTCAGCGAGAAACCGCTGACCTTCGACGCGTCGCTGGACAAGTACCCGGAGCTGCGCCGCGCGGAGACGGACTTGTTCAACGCCCGGCGCAGGGGCCTGAGCGAAACTCTGACCGGCATCGAAAGCTCGCTGAAGCTGGTGCGCAGCGAACTGGACATCACCGAGAACCTGGCGAAGATCGGCGCGTCGAGCCGGGTCGAAGTGCTGCGCCTGAACCGCCAGCGCTCCGAGCTTGAGCTCAAGGCGACCGAGGCGCGTTCGGAGTACATGGTCCATGCCCGCGAAGACCTGGCCAAAGCCAATGCCGAGGCGCAGATGCTGTCGGCGGTGATCCGTGGGCGCAGCGATTCGTTGTCACGCCTGACCTTGCGCTCGCCGGTGCGCGGCATCGTCAAGGACATCAAAGTCACCACCATCGGCGGGGTCGTGCCGCCCAATGGGCAGCTGATGCAGATCGTCCCGCTGGATGAGCAACTGCTGATCGAAACCCGCATCTCGCCCCGGGACATCGCTTTCATTCACCCCGAGCAGCAGGCCAAGGTGAAAATCACGGCCTACGACTATTCGATCTACGGCAGCCTCGACGGCGAGGTGGTGACCATCTCGCCGGACACGATTCAGGATGAGGTCAAGCCGGAAATCTTCTATTACCGCGTGTTTATCCGTACGGACTCGGATGTGCTGCGCAACAAAGCGGGCAAGACCTTTGCCATCGTCCCCGGGATGATCGCCACCGTGGACATCCGCACGGGTGAAAAAACCGTGCTGGATTACCTCATCAAGCCCCTCAACCGCGCCCGTGAAGCCCTGCGCGAGCGTTGATCAGTTGACCGCGAGATGGACCGGCGCTGGCGTGGCAGGCTTGAGCTGCGCCATGTAACGGGTCCACTCGCGGTTGATTTCGTTGTACGGCATGAAGATGCTGATCCGTGGCTGGTTGACCAGGTCTGGACGCTTGATCTTGGCCAGGTCGCTGGAGGTCAGCAACGCCACGGTGATCCCCACCACCTTGCCATCTGCGGCGAATACCGGACCGCCCGACATGCCCTTGGCCACCGGGCCATCATGGGTGCCGTACATCACGTTGCCTTCTTTTGCGTCCAGGCGAACCATCGCCGGCAGCGCATGGCCTGTGCCTTTCACCGACATGTAAGCGGAGTTGTAGCCCACGGAGGTGAGCTCTTCACCCGGCTGGTATGAACGCCACATCGGAACGGAATCGGCCTTGTGCTTGAAGAATTGCACGTCGCCCTGCCCCTGAAACACCGCGCCCGAGATGTAAGGGATGTGTTTGACGGTCACCGCATAATCTTGATTCCACTGGATCGCGGTGCCCATCAACAGATAGGGCAACGGCGCACCGGAGTGGACGACGAAGGCTTGGTCAAAGACAGGATCCTGGGTAAAAGCGGTGGGCATTCCGTTGCACCCGCTGATCAGCACTGAGGCTGCAACAAGTGACTTGAAGGGGCGCATCTGGTTTTCCGTGTGTGAGGATGGATGACGGGAGCGAATATGTCATTGCGCCATCACTCTGGCAATAGAGTGTAACTACCACCCGACTAGTGGTAATGCACTCAGGTTATTGGATCCAACCTATTTGGATCATGCAACGACCTGCGTCACGCTCAATACCATTCATTTGCGGATAATTCGGGAAATCCAGGCCAGTTAATGAATTATTTACCCTCTGCACCTATCAGATGCAGATCGGTCTGCCACTACTACGACAGCACACATTCTCCACGGAGTGCATGGACTGCCGTTGGTCGGGATACTGATCGCCGCAACGTCACACCTCTACCTGCCGGGACTTTTATGAGATCACGCAAGAAAACCGTCAACCCGATCGGGTTGCAAGACATCACTATTGTCGACGATGCCAAGATGCGGAAGGCCATAACGGCCGCCGCTCTGGGCAACGCAATGGAATGGTTCGACTTCGGCGTCTACGGCTTCGTGGCGTACGCACTGGGCAAGATCTTCTTCCCCGGCGCCGACCCCAGCGTGCAGATGATCGCGGCCCTCGCGACCTTTTCCGTGCCCTTCCTGATTCGCCCCATCGGCGGCGTGTTCTTCGGCGCCATCGGCGACAAATACGGGCGACAGAAAGTCCTCGCCGCGACCATCGTCATCATGTCCCTCAGCACCTTCGCCATCGGGCTGATTCCCTCGTATGAAACGATTGGCATCTGGGCGCCGATCCTGCTGCTGCTGGCGAAGATGGCCCAGGGGTTCTCGGTCGGGGGCGAATACACCGGCGCTTCGATCTTCGTGGCTGAATACGCGCCGGACCGCAAACGCGGGTTCCTCGGCAGCTGGCTGGATTTCGGCTCGATCGCCGGTTTCGTACTCGGTGCCGGCGTCGTGGTGCTGATCTCTTCCGTAGTCGGCGAGGAGAAATTTCTCGAATGGGGCTGGCGCCTGCCGTTCTTCCTCGCCCTGCCCCTGGGCATGATCGGCCTCTACCTGCGTAACGCCCTGGAAGAAACCCCGGCATTCCAGCAGCACGTGGAAAAACTCGAACAGGGTGACCGCGAAGGCTTGGCCCACGGCCCGAAAGTGTCGTTCAAAGAGGTCGCCACCAAGCACTGGCGCAGCCTGCTGACCTGCATCGGCGTGGTCGCGGCGACCAACGTCACGTATTACATGCTGCTGACGTACATGCCGAGTTACCTCTCGCACAACCTGCATTACAGCGAGAACCGCGGCGTACTGATCATCGTCGCGATCATGGTCGGCATGCTGTTCGTGCAGCCGCTGATTGGTTTCCTCAGCGACAAGATCGGCCGTCGTCCTTTCATCATCGCCGGCAGCATCGCTCTGCTGGTGCTGTCGATTCCGGCGTTCAAACTGATCAACAGCGGCCAGCTCGGCTTGATCTTCGCCGGCCTGCTGATGATCGCGGTGATCCTCAACTTTTTCATCGGGGTGATGGCCTCGACACTCCCGGCGATGTTTCCCACCCACATCCGTTACAGCGCGCTGGCCAGTGCCTTTAACGTGTCGGTGTTGATCGCCGGCCTGACCCCGACCGTGGTCGCCTGGCTGGTTGAAACCACCCAGGACCTGTACATGCCGGCGTACTACCTGATGGTCGTCGCGGTGGTGGGCCTGATCACCGGCCTGACCATGAAGGAAACCGCCAATAAGCCTTTGCGCGGCGCAGCGCCGGCGGCATCGGACCTCAACGAAGCCCGTGAACTGCTGCAGGAGCACCACGACAATATCGAACAGAAGATCGAAGACATCGACACGCAGATTGCCGAGTTGCAAGCCAAACGCGAGAGCCTGGTTCAGCAGCACCCGCGTATAGATTGATAGCAACTTATACAAACAGATGGCCGCGACGGTATCCCTGCCGTTCGCGGCCATTTCGGCAAATTTGTCTGAACCGCTGCGTCCCTCTCCCGGTCAGGTCTTGCATGAGCATTCACCCGCTTCTGTGCAGGCACTGACAGGCGGACAGAGAACTGAAAGGCAGCCTCCTCCCCATGACCGACATCATTGATCACTTGCCCCCCGTGCTACGACCGCAAAGCGAAATGATCCTGGCCGACATACGCGCCTCTGGCTCGACCATCGATGTGGTCAAGAGCGGCGCTCAGGCCAATGGCTTCGTGCTCGGTTTGCGTTGCTGCGGGGGAATCGACGCGCAGCAGGCCGAGCAGCTTTCCGAGTTCTACGACGCCGTCGTGGAGTCGCGGTTGAAACGGCTGACACTCGGGTTGTCCTGAGCAGCTTTATGCGGCTTGCCTGAGCGCCGGGCCCGTCCCTTTTATTTTTAGCCATTGTCAGCGGATGACATGTTTACCAACGGAGCCACACCATGCGATCCAATACTTCCTTTCTTTTCGACCTCGACGGCACCCTGACCGACAGCGTTTATCAGAACGTCACGGCGTGGAAAGAAGCCCTCGATTCGGAAAACATTCCCCTGGCGATGTGGCGAATCCACCGCAAGATCGGCATGAGCGGCGGTTTGATGCTGAAGATGCTGTCCCGGGAAACCGGGATGGAAATCACCGAGGCGCAGGCCGAGCGGTTGAGTAAACGGCACGCCGAGGCGTATGAGAGAACCCAGGATCAGATCATTGCTTTGCCTGGCGCTGTTGATTTGCTGAAGACGCTGGACGATGAGGGCTTTCCCTGGTGCATCGCGACCAGTGGGGAGATGTCGACGGCGGAGATCAATTTGAAGGCGTTGGGGCTGGACCCGAAGAAGATCAATCTGATCACGCGCGATGATGTGAAGAACGGCAAGCCGGACCCGGATTTGTTTGTGACGGCTGCGAAGAAGATCGACGCGAAGATTGAGGATTGTCTGGTGATCGGCGATGCGATCTGGGACATGCTGGCGGCGCGGCGGTGCAAGGCGACGGGGATAGGTCTGTTGTCGGGCGGGTATGATGTGAGCGAGTTGGAGCGCGCGGGAGCGTTGCGGGTGTATGAGGATCCGCTGGCGCTGCTCAACCATCTCGATGAGATCGCTACGCGCGAATAGCCAAATCAAGGGCGTCTGCCTGGGGGCAGACGGTTTCGCCTTCGGCGAGTTACTTGGAAAAGCACCCCAATTAACCAAGGGTGCTTGCTCCTGGTTTGGCCCGACTTCGTCGGGTTCCTTCACTCCGGTCTCGCTCCGTGGGCCCGCGCCGAACGGGCATCCATGCCCTGACGGCGCTCTCGCCGCATCCATGCGGCTCGGCCCACTGCGCGAGACCTGCGTTCAGCCTGCACCCAAGTCGCGTTTCGCGCTGACTGAACCTTCTGTGTATGAAGATCAAAAGCAGAGCTAACGCGTTCTTGGTAGGACTGGCTTTAGCCGGGAAGACGCCAGTGCTGGCGCCATCAATTTTGATGGCGCCACGCGCAGCTTTTTAGTGGGACCGGCTTTAGCCGGGAAGAGGCCAGTTCATGCGCCACTAATCTTGGCCGTTGAAACCGGCTCCAGAATCCACGCGCTGATCGTTCCCACGCTCCGCGTGGGAATGCATCCTCCGACGCTCCGCGTCACCCCAATCGGCTAACCACCCTGCCTTCACTCACCCGCGTTATAAACCGGATAGTCGATATACCCCTCTTCCGTCCCGCCATACAACGTGGCCGGGTTGACGGGATTGAGGGGCCAGCCGTTGGCGATGCGGGCCGGCAGGTCGGGGTTGGCGATGAAGGGGCGGCCGAAGGCGATGAGGTCGGCCAGGCCGGCGTCGATCAGGCGGTTGCCGCGTTCGGCGGTGTAGCGGCCGGCGTAGATGATGCGGCCGGTGAAGGCTTCGCGGATGGCTTTGCGGAAGGTGTCCGGCAGTTCGGGGGCGTTGTCCCAGTCGGCTTCGGCGATGGAGACGTAGGCGACGCCTGCGTTTTCCAGGACCTTGATGGCTTCGACGTAGGTGTGGTGCGGGTCGCTTTCCACCAGCCCGATGTAGACGCGCTCTTCGTCGGTGCTGGCAAACAGCGGCGAGAAGCGCACGCCCAGACGGTCCGCGCCTACGGCTTCGGCGACGGCAGTGACGATCTCGCGCAGGAAGCGCAGGCGGTTTTCCAGCGAGCCGCCGTATTCGTCATCGCGGTGGTTGGCGTGCTCGGAGATGAACTGGTTGACGAGGTAACCGTTTGCCGCGTGAATTTCCACGCCATCAAAACCCGCTTCGATCGCATTCTTAGCCGCCTGGGCATACAGCGCGACCAACTCGCGGATTTCCTCGACGGTCAGCGCACGAGGCGTCGGCGGTACGACCAATTGCCCTGCGCCCGGCGCCGTTTCGATGAACGCTTTGGCGTTGGCCGCCGGAATCGCCGAAGGGGCAACCGGTGCTTCGCCGTTGGGCTGCAGCGCGTGATGGGACACCCGGCCGACGTGCCAGAGCTGGGCGAAAATCACGCCCTCTTCTGCGTGCACTGCATCGGTCACTTTGCGCCAGCCTTCGACCTGCTCGGCGCTGTAGATGCCCGGGGTCCATGCATAGCCTTGGCCGCGCGGCTCAATCTGGGTGCCTTCGGTGATCATGAAACCGGCGGACGCCCGTTGCTGGTAGTAGCTCGCCATCAAGTCCGAAGCGATATCGCCCGGCTGCAGGCTTCTCTGCCGGGTCAACGGCGGGAAGGCAATGCGGTTTTTCAGCACGTGCCGACCGAGCTTGACGTGGGTGAGCAAGGGTTGAGTGGACATGGGTGATACTCCGTTCAAGTCGTTGAAAGTGTTGGCTAGATCGCACTGCGTAGACCAGTCGTCTAGTGGATGGCCGGGAGTCTAAAGCGCACGTGCAGACCCGGCAATGTCAGATCCGCAATGATTCCGGACATCGGCCGCAGACAACGCCACTTGCAGAATCTTGCGCTTTTGAGCTCACCTACCCAGACAACCCGTTGCAGTCGGCCGTCCCGCGCTTATGATTCCGCGCATCGAACGTTGGTCGACCCTCGGCAATGCCAGTGGGCTCATTGGTCAACACCCCACATCCTGAACAGGCACTTCATGAACATCATCCGCAGCAAGGACTTCACCGGTGACCGCCCATGGGCCGCGTTGGACATCGCCAACATGAACGGCATCACCACGCGACTGCACTGGACGGATCAGCCCTACAAATGGCACGTGAATGACGGTCAGGAGGTGTTTGTGGTGCTGGACGGGCAAGTGGAAATGCGCTTCAAGCAGGACGGCGTCGAGCAAAGAACCGTGCTGCACATCGGCGATATTTTCTACGCCTCCATCGGCACGGCCCACGTTGCCCACCCGTTGGGTGAAGCGCGGATTCTGGTGATCGAAAGCGAGGGCAGCGTCTGAGCCAGGCCGCCTGATCACTGCAAAGCGGTGGTGCCTGGACGGGCCCCTTCGCGATCAATCAAGGCTTCCACGCCCCGCCTTCAACGATCACCGCCGACGGATCGGTGTCCGCCGCCAGTTGATCGCGCACGTACTGGTTGTACAGCGAGAGCAGATACTTCTGCTGACCGAGGCTGGCCAGTTCGGTGTTCACCCAGTCGCGCAGTTCAGTGTTGCCCTTCTTGACCGCCGGGGCGATCGGCGCTTCGTCACCGAGTTTCTGTGCGAGCACGCGGTAGCCGGGGTTCTGCTTGGCCCAGCTGAACAGCACCACGTTGTCCTGGGCGTAGGCATCGCCTCGGCCGTTGGCCAGCGCCTGCAGCGACTCGGAATTCTTCTCGAACTTGAGCAGCTTCCAGTCCGGGTGGTTCTTGGTCAGCCAGATATCCGCCGTGGTGCCGGTGGTGACGATGACGGTTTTGCTCGCCAGATCATCCAGCGTCTTCACCGGGCTGCTGTCGGGCACCAGGGCCTGCACGGCGACGCGCAGGTTGGGGTGGGTGAAATCGACCACTTGCGCCCGTTCCGGCGTCACGGTCATGTTGGCGAGGATCAGGTCAACCTTGTCGCTCTGCAGAAACGGAATGCGGCTGGCGGGCTCGACCACCACGAACTCGATCTTCTTCTCGTCGCCGAGCAAGTCCTTGGCAAAGCGCCGACCGAGATCGGTGTCGAAGCCGACGTAGTCGCCCTGTTCGTTAACGAACCCGAACGGCGGTTTGTCGCTGAAAACGCCGACAATCAACGTGTCGCGCGCCTTGATTTTTTCCAATGACCCGGCGGCATGGGCGGCAGCCGAGCCGACCAGCAATCCGAGGGCGAGCAGTGGCAGTACGAGGGCAGATTTAAGGGTCACGATGCTTTCCTTTTTGGCATGTTTTCTACGTACGAAAATTTCTCCAGGAACTGCTGCGCGCGTGCGGTCTGCGGGGCGCTGAAGAAGGATTCGGGGTCGCTCTGTTCGGCGATACGGCCGCCGTCCATGAACAGGATTCGATCGGCCACCGCGCGGGCAAAGGCCATTTCGTGGGTGACGATCAACAGGGTCATGCCGCTGCGGGCCAGGTCCAGGATGACTTCCAGCACCTCCTTGACCATCTCCGGATCAAGCGCCGCGGTGACTTCGTCGAACAGCATGACCCTGGGGTTCATGCACAGCGCGCGGACGATGGCGATGCGTTGCTGCTGACCACCGGAAAGCTCGCGCGGATAGGCGTCGCGTTTGTCCAGCAGGCCCACTCGGGTCAGCAGCGTCTCGGCCTGTCGCTGCGCGTCGACGCGTGTGCGCTTCTGCACGCTCAACGGCCCGAGCACAATGTTCTCCAGCACGGTCATGTGCGGGAACAGGTGATAGCTCTGAAACACCATGCCGATCTGTTGCCGCACCTGGCGCCAATCGGTGTTGGCCGGCAGGTCCTGACCGGCAAAGCGGTACTGCCCGGCATGGCCGAGTTCGAGGCCGTTGAGGCAGCGCAGCAAGGTGCTTTTGCCGCAGCCGCTGGGGCCGAGAATCACCACCACTTCGCCTTCACGAATGCTCAGGTCAACGTCTTGCAACACCGGCACCGAACCGAAGTTTTTGCTGAAGCGGGTCAGTTCTATCAATGGGCTCATGAATGATTCCAACGCCGCTCGAGCACCCGCGAAGCGGCCGAGAGCGGATAACAGACAAGAAAGAAAAACACGAACAGGAAGCCGTAGATCAGCACCGACTCATAGGTCCGTTCGATGATTTGCTGGCCGATCTTGATCACGTCGACGACGCCGATCAGCACCGCCAGGGAACTGGTTTTGATCAGCCGGGTGAAGACATTGATCAGCGGCGGCGTCATACGCCGCAACGCCTGGGGCAGCAGTACCCGGCCGTAGAGCTGCAACTGGTCGAGGCCAATCGCGAGCCCCGCTTCCCGTTGCCCTTTCGGAATCGAGCGCAGCGCCCCGCGCACCACTTCGCCGGTTTCACTGGCGCCCCACAGCGAAAGCACCAGCACCGCGCACCAGAAGCCGGGGATGCTCCAGCCGAGAAAAATCGGCAAACCGAAAAAGAACAGGTACAGCCAGACCAGCACCGGAATCGCTCGGAACAGCTCCAGGTAGACCAGCAGCACCCCGTCGATCCAGCGCACGCCGAGGTTGCGCAGCACGCCATAGATCAGCCCGCCGACGCTGCTGAAGACGATCGCCAACAGCGAAATACCCAGCGTGCGATCGATGCCCTGGGCCAGTTGCGGCGCCGAAATCCACAGCAATTCAAGACCCGAACTGGCCATGCTGGAGCCTCCTTTCAATCAGACGAAGCAGCAGCGACAGCGGCACGAACAGCAGCACGCACAGGCCGGTCATGACCGCGAGCATTTCGTAGGTTTTGTAATACAGCGCGATGTAGCTCTTGGTGGTGTAGAGAATTTCCGGTACCGCCACCGCCGAGACCACGGTGGTTTCCTTGAGCAGAAAGATGAAGTTGGCGAACAGCGCCGGCAGGCTGAGGATCCCGGCCTGGGGCAGGATGACGTGGCGCAGCAACTGCCAGCGCGACAGGCCGATGGACAGCCCCGATTCGATCTGCGATTTGGGCACCGCGTCGATGCCCGCGCGCAGGATCTCGGTCAAGTACGCGCCGCCCATGAAGGTCATGGCAATGACCGCCGAGGCAAACCCGGAGAGGCGGATGCCCAGCGTGGGCAGCGCGAAGTAGATGAAAAACAGCTGGATCAGCAACGGCGTGTTGCGCGCCAGCTCCACATAGACGCGCACCAGCGGACGCAGGATCGGCACGCCGAACGCGGTGATCGCGGCATTGATCAGCGCCACGCACAGCGAGGTACCGATGGCGATGAAGCCCACTTGCAACGTGACCCCGACGGCGCTGACGAACGCGGGCAGCGTGGACACGGCAAATTCAACATCGAACGCCATATCAACCCTGGCCCTGGTTGGTGAGGTTGTCGCCATCGACGGGTGGATCGATACCGGCCGGTCCCGGGGCTGAAAGGTTGTGAGAGATCGTTGATCGGGCGGTAGACACATTAACTCCTGCCAATGACGGGTAAAACGCGACGCCATGGGTGGGTCGACGCGGGTTCGTTTCTGGGTCATTGCAGGCTTTATGCCACGCCGGAAGGTCCCGGGATTCAGCGCGATCGAGGGTCGTTAAGGGGCGTAACTGTTTGTTTTCCATGGCAAGTGGTGGAGTGCTGTTGCTCAGGCAACAGTGTCGACGGTTATCAGAATTAGGGGGCTGAAGGCACAGGCTGCTATTGCGCGAACCTAAGGCATTGCCATGGCAGGCTTTCTTGCCGATGCCGCGTCGCCGTCCAGCCGACCCAGCAACGTGGGCACACGCCTTGCTATCTCCAGAGCACTCCGCGCTTTCGGGCTTTACGCACAACAAGCCGTGCCGCGGACCTCGCCCGTTTCGATCCGATCCAGGAGCCTCCCCATGACCCAACGCACTGAAACCCTCAAGCTCGGCCTGTTCCTGCGGGCCACCGGGCATCACATCGCCGCGTGGCGCGACAGCGGTTCCGAGGCCGACGCGGGCATTCGGCTGGACCACTTCATTGATCTGGCGCGCAAGGCCGAGGCGGCCGGGTTCGACACTCTGTTCCTCGCCGACAGCGTGTCAGTCAGGGGCATCGATGCGCCGACGTTCGACCGGGTCATCGCGCCGAGCCTGAGCTTCGAGCCTCTGACCCTGTTGTCGGCACTGGCCACTGTCACCTCGCGCATCGGTCTGATCGCCACGGCCAGCACCAGCTACAGCGAGCCGTTCAACCTGGCGCGCCAGTTCGCCTCGCTGGACCAGATCAGCGGCGGTCGCGTGGGCTGGAACCTGGTCACCAGCAGCGACCCCGACGCGGCGAAGAATTTCGGCGGCGGGCATCAGGGCGAGCAAGCGGCGCACGCCGACCGCTATAGCCGGGCGCGGGAATTTCATGAGGTGGTCGACAAGTTGTGGGACAGCTGGGAGGACGACACGCTGCTGCTGGACAAGGACAACGGCGTGTTTCTGGACCGCAACAAGGTGCACCGGGCCGACCACCGGGGCGAGCACTTCCATGTGCGCGGGCCGCTGAACGTGCTGCGCTCGCCCCAGGGCAAACCGGTGCTGGTGCAGGCGGGTGCTTCCGAGGATGGGCGTGCGCTCGCGGCCGCGACCGCTGAAGCGATCTTCGCCGCGCACCAGAATCTCGGCGACGCCCAGGCGTTCTACAGCGATATCAAATCCCGCGCGGCGGTGCTGGGGCGCAAACCCGAGCACATCAAGATTCTGCCCGGGGTGACGATCTTCACCGCGCCGACCTCCGCCGAAGCCCACGCCAAGCATCAGCGCCTGCAGAATCTGGTGCACCCGGAAGTCGGCCTGAGTTTGCTGTCCGGGCTGCTCGGCGGCGTCGACCTCTCGCACCTGCCGCTGGACGGGCCGCTGCCCCAGGACCTGCCTGCCACCAACGCCTCGAAAAGCCGCCAGCAATTGATTCTGCAATTAGCCGCCGAGGGGCTGAGCATCCGCGAGTTGTACCTGCGGCTGGCCGGCGCACGGGGTCACTGGACCCTGGTCGGCTCACCCGAAGAAGTGGTCGATCAGCTGCAAGCGTGGTTTGAAGGGTACGGTGCCGACGGCTTCAACATCCTGCCGCCGACCTACCCCGAAGGACTGGACGATTTCATTGCGCTGATCCTGCCGGAGCTCAAACGCCGCGGCCTGGTGCCCGCCGATGGGCCGACCGGCAAGACCCTGCGCGAACGGCTGGGCCTGCCCTACCCGGCCCACCCGGCAACGCTTGCGCGCGGCATTCTGCTAGCGGTTTGACGCATGACGCCTTCCCGGCTAAAGCCAGTCCTACAAGATGATCGCAGTCCCACCATGGGCTCACGGTCATTCAGTGGGACCGGCTTCAGCCGGGAAGAGGCCCGCGTGTACACCATCAATTTTGCGTTGCAACATCTGATGCGTTCCCGGCTAAAGCCAGTCCTACAAGGTAATCGCAGTGCCACCATGGGCTCGCGGTCATTTAGTGGGACCGGCTTCAGCCGGGAAGAGGCCCGCGTGTACACCATCATTTTTGCGGAGTGGGAGCCGACGTCTTCCCGGCTAAAGCCAGTCCTACAAGGTAATCGCGGTCCCACTATGTGCGCGCGGTCCCATTGGGCGGGTGCTGTGGGGACCCTGACAGACATCAGGGTGCCCGTTCCTGCCAAAGCCCCTTCGCCGCCGTTTCAAGCCGGACACGCTGCGTATACTCAAGCGCGACGAAGCACAGGACTTCGAACCGCCGGGGGCTACGATGCTGGACGAACATCAATCTCCTCTTTATGACCGCTTCCCGCCGCCAGCGGAACAACACTGGCCGGAGGCGATTCGGCACCCTTCTCTGCAGCCCCTTGCGCACCCGGCCGCGCGCATCACTCCCGTCTGCCATCAGGACGCCGCCGCGCAAAGCGATTACGCCCAGAGCCTTCACACCCGCAAGATGGCCGAGTTCAGCGCCTCCATCGCCCATGAAATCTGCCAGCCTCTGCTGGGCATCGCCGCCAATGCCGCTGCCAGCCTGCGCTGGCTGCAGCGCGACGTGCCAGAGATCGAAGAAGCCATTGCCGGTCTGAAGGACATCCGCGCCGGGTGCGAACGCGCTGCCAACATCGTCAAGGCCCTGGGCGCGCTGGCCCGTCAGGCGCCTTTGCAGCTGCAGATCCTGAAGATTGACGACGTCATTCGCGAAGCCATACGCCTCACCCAGCCTGCGCTTACCGCCCAGCGGGCGCGGCTCGAAACCGGTTTGTTCGTCGACCAATCCATCGTCGCCGACGCGGTGCAGTTGCAGCAATTGCTGGTCAACCTCATCACCAATGCCGTGGAAGCCATGGCCGGTAACCGCGACACCGCTGTCCTGCGCATCAATTCGTTCACCCTCGATGACGGCGTGGAGGTGTGCGTCGAAGACAACGGTCCGGGCATCCCGGCAGACCGTCGCGAACAGATCTTCGGCGCGTTCTATACCACCAAGAGCAGCGGCCTCGGCGTCGGGCTGGCGATCTGTCGCGCGGTGGTGGACGCCCATCACGGGCGTATCTGGGCCCAAGCCTCGGCCAGCGGTGGCGCACGCATCCGCGTTCAGCTGCCGACGTGCTGTTACTGAAAGCCTGCCAGCCAGCTAGCCATCCCCCAACGACGCCTCATAGAGCCCGTGCCGATCAGCCGCGGCAGGCACGCCCCACACCCACGATTGTGTCCAAACGCCAATCATTCACATTCGTTCGCGCAATCCCCTAGAATGCCGCCTGGATTCAGGCTCGTGCCCCCTGCGCTGGCAGTGGCGGTAACAGAAAGGCGATCAAGGCATGCGCGACATTCCAAAGCAGAAAACAGTGGCGGTGGTGCTGTTCAACGACGTGCTCATGCTCGACGTGACCGGCCCCATGGACGTTTTTTCGATTTCCAATCGACTGCTGGCGCCGGAAAAGCAGTACCAGCTGATCACCGTGGCCCAACCCCCGCTGCTCATCCGCAGCTCCTGTGGGCTCAAGGTTCAGGCAGACCTGGCGCTGGACGATCTCCCAGCCGACATCGACCTGCTGCTGGTCCCCGGCGGACCGGGCGCGTACGGCGTCAGCCATCCGCAACTCAACGCCTGGTTGCCTACCGCCGCCCAGAGCGCCCGGCGTTTCGGGGCGATCTGCACCGGCGCGTTTCTGCTGGGTGACGCCGGTCTGCTCGACGGTTACCGCTGCACCACTCACTGGAACTACGTCGAGCGGTTGGCCCGGCGCTTTCCCGCCTCCCGGGTCGAAACCGAGCAGATCTACGTCGTCGACCGCAACCTGATCACCTCCGGCGGCATTACAGCGGGGATCGACATGGCGCTGGCCATCGTCGCCGAAGACCACGGCAAAGACATCGCGCTGGAGGTCGCCAAAGTGCTGCTGGTGGTGATGAAGCGTCAGGGCGGACAAACGCCCTACGGCCCGTTGCTGGCGGCGGTGCCCCGGGATGACAGCGCGATCGCCCGGGTGCAGGCCTACGTCGTGGACCACATTGATGAGCCCTACACCGTGCAGCGCATGGCCGACCTGGCGGCGATGAGCCCGCGCAATTTCGCTCGGGCGTTCCAGCGCGAAGTCAGCCTGACGCCCATGCAATTTCTGCTCAACGCGCGCATCGACCATTCACGCAAACTGCTGGAAGGCAGCGACCTGCCCCTCAAGGTCGTGGCCAGTCGTTGCGGCTTTGGCAGCGCGCGGCACATGCGCAAAGCATTCAGCGAGCGCATTGGCGTGACGCCCGGACAATACCGTCAGCAGTTCGGCGGCGACTGAACGAGTGCGCGCGTCAGTCATCTGATCTTCAAGGGCGGCCATTGCGCCGCACACTCGCAAACAAGCTCGCAGACACGCACACTGCGCTGCTTGTCTGAAACACACACCGTTCAATCGCTGGAAGGACTTGCCCATGACCACCCACACCGAAACCGCGCTGCTTGCCGGAGGCTGCTTCTGGGGCATGCAGGACTTGCTGCGCCGCTACCCCGGCGTCGTCTCGACCCGCGTCGGCTACTCCGGTGGCGACGTCGACAACGCCACCTATCGCAACCACGGTACCCACGCCGAAGCCATCGAAATCGTCTTCGACCCCGAGCAGATTTCCTACCGCAAAATCCTGGAATTCTTCTTCCAGATTCATGACCCGTCGACCCCGAACCGCCAGGGCAATGACCGGGGCGTGAGCTATCGCTCGGCGATTTTCTACCTCAACGACCAGCAGAAAGCCGTGGCCCTGGACACCGTGGCCGATGTCGATGCCTCGGGCCTGTGGCCGGGCAAAGTCGTCACCGAAATTGCCCCGGCCGGACCGTTCTGGGAAGCCGAGCCCGAGCATCAGGATTACCTGGAGCGCATCCCCAACGGCTACACCTGCCATTTCATTCGCCCAAACTGGACACTGCCGGTGCGGGACAAGGCCACTACCGCCTGATTGGGTTTACTTTGACGGGGGGCCGCGTGCCAGAGCGGTCCCTCGCACATCACGGTCATCGCCGAAGTAGAGTCTCCAACTGGCATCCGTGCATAAACTAATAACCAAACGATATTTAGCCAATTCTTTTTAGAACATTATGATTCGTGGCTTGCGCCCTTTCGCGCCTCACTCGCCACGAGTTCGCCATGCCCATTCTTCGTACCATCGCTGGCACTTTCATTCGAAACGCATTGCTGACCGGCCTGGTCGCTGCGATGGCGAGCGGTTTCGCGCTGTCGGCGAGTGCTCGAGAAACGGTGCGCATCGGCTACCAGAAATCCTCCACCCTGATCACCCTGCTCAAGACCCAAGGCACCCTTGAGGAGGCACTGGGGAAAGACAACATTGACATCACCTGGCACGAGTTCCCCAGCGGTCTGCCCCTGCTTGAAGCCCTGAACGTCGGCAATGTCGACATCAGCGCGGACGTCGCCGATACCGTGCCGATCTTCGCCCAGGCCGCGAAGGCCAAGCTCACCTATTTTGCTGAAGAGTCGCCCTCGCCCGCCGCCCAGGCCATCGTTGTGCGCAATGATTCGCCGATCCGCCAGTTGTCGGATTTGAGAGGCAAGAAGATCGCCGTGACCAAGGCGGCTGGCACCCATTACCTGTTGATCGCCGCGCTGAGCAAGGCCGGCCTTTCGTTCTCCGATATCCAGCCGGCGTACCTGTCCCCGGCAGACGGCCGGGCAGCGTTCGAGAATGGCAAGGTCGACGCCTGGGTGACGTGGGAACCCTTCCTCACCGGCGTGCAGCGCCAGTTGCAGACGCGCACGCTGACTGACGGCGTCGGCCTGGCCAGTTACAAGCGCTATTACCTGACCAGCACGCCCTACGCCAAGGCGCATCCCGAGGTGCTGAAGCGGGTTTACGAACAGCTGCAAGAGGCCGGCGGCTGGATCAAAGGCCACCCCCGGGAAGCCGCGCAAGTGCTCGGCCCGCTGTGGGGCAATCTGGACGTGGAAACCGTCGAGGCCGCCAACGCCCATCGCAGCTATCAGGTCGAGCCGGTGAAGGCCGACC
Source organism: Pseudomonas sp. GW821-FHT02H06 (assembly GCF_059421525.1). Lineage (NCBI taxonomy): Bacteria > Pseudomonadati > Pseudomonadota > Gammaproteobacteria > Pseudomonadales > Pseudomonadaceae > Pseudomonas > Pseudomonas sp. GW821-FHT02H06. The sequence continues at coordinate 369,587 of NZ_JBWKVD010000002.1, read as the reverse complement.
AACTGGGCGAACAACAGAAGATCGCTGATGCCTTTTTCAAGGCCGGGCTATTGCCCACTGCTGTGGATGCCAAGGACGTGGACATCTGGACGCCATGAATGGAGCACCTGGCGTTGCCAACCGCTGCACCTGACCCTTCATTCCCACTCTTGAGCGCACTTGATGAAAGGCTTAAAACCGCTGTCGCTGTCTGCCGTACTCGGCTCCGCCCTGCTGCTGAATGCCGTGTTTTCGTTCTCCGCCGTCGCCGGCCTGCTGGAAAAGGGCCGCAGTCAGGGCCTGACCGCCGGCATCGCCAATGAGCAACCCTATGCGTACGTGGGCACTGACGGGAAAATCGTCGGCGCCAACGTCGAAATCCTCCGGGCCATTCTGGAGCCCCTGGGCATCAACAAAGTTGAACTGCCGATCACCGAGTTCGGCTCGCTGGTGCCGGGTCTTGCGGCAGGTCGTTTCGATCTGATCGGTGCCGGCCTGTTCATCAATCCGGCGCGCTGCAAAGTGATTGGCTATTCCAACCCGGTCACCCGTTCCGGCGGTGCGTTTCTGGTCAAGGCCGGCAACCCGCTGGAGCTGCACAGCCTCAAGGACGTCGCGGCCAACGGCAAGGCGCGGCTGGCGACCCAGCCCGGCAGCAACCAGGTGCAGGAAGCCAAGGACAGCGGCATCAGCAATGGCAACGTTGTGCTCTTCGACAAGGACACCGAAGCCCTCGCCGCGCTGCAGGCCGACCGCGTCGACGTGGTGTACTTCCCGGATGCCGAGATCATCGGCCTGCTGAAAAAAGCCGAGGGCACGCCGGTTGAACGGGCGCTGCCGTTCGAGCAGATCCCGGACGCCGACGGCAAACCGACCTGGAATTACCACGCCTACGGCCTGCCGAAAAACGACCCGGCGTTTACCCAGGCGTTCAATGAGCAACTGGCGAAACTGCGCGCGTCCGGCGATCTGCTGAAGATCCTGCAGAAATACGGCTACACCGAAAACGAACTGCCACCCGCAGACGTGACGGCCGAGCAACGCTGCAACCGCTGATGCCGACCTGATGCCGATGCCGATGCCGATGCCGATGCCATTGTAGGACCGGCTTCAGCCGGGAAGGCGTCGGTGAGCACACCGCAAAATTGATGGCGCCTGCACGGGCCTCTTCCCGGCTGAAGCCGGTCCTACAGCGGGACCGCGTGCATTCAGTAGGACCGGCTTCAGCCGGGAAGGCGTCGATAGGCACACCGCAAAGTTGATTTTTCACCCCGCAACATAACGGCCCCAGCCCATACGAGTACGGCCCATGCTTTTTGATGCTTCCAACCTGGACACCGCGCGCTTCATTGCCCGCCAACTGGCCAACGGCGCACTGGTCACCCTTGAAATCACCTTCTTCGCCCAGGTCGTCGTGGTGGTGATGTCGTTTGTCATCGCGCTGATGCGCCTGTCGCCGTGGCGCGCGTTGCGCTGGATCGCGACGGTCTACGTCGAGATCCTGCGTGGCATATCCGCCCTGGTGCTGCTGTTTTACCTGTTCTTCATCCTGCCGCTGTTTGGCATCACCCTGGCCCCGATGACCACCGGCATTCTCGGCCTGGGCCTGACCTTCTCGGCCTACGGTTCGGAAATCGTCCGCTCCGCCTTGAGCAACGTCGCCCGGGGCCAGCGCGACGCGATCAAGGCCCTGGACTTCGACGCGATCACCGCGTTTCGCCGAATTATCCTGCCTCAGGCTTTGCCCTTCATGCTGCCGCCGATGGGCAATCAACTGGTCGAATTGCTGAAGACCACCTCGCTGGTGTCATTGATCACCCTCAGCGACCTGACCTTTTCCGGCGGTCAACTGATCACCACCCTGGGTCAGCAGACGCTGATCTGGAGCATTGTGCTGGTGTGTTATTTCGTCATGGCCTGGCCGCTCAGTTGGCTGGTCAAGCGCTACGAGCGACGGGTCACCCACTGGCGTCGCGGGGTGGCGCCATGAACTTCGATTACGCCTTCGCCTGGTCCATCGTCCCCGATCTGTTTCAGGGGCTGCTGGTGACGCTGCAAGTGGTGATCCTCGGCTTTCTGCTGGCGGTGCTGCTCGGTCTGCTGCTGGCCATCGCCCAGCGCTCGAAAAAAGCGCTGGTGCAACGACTGAGCGCCGGCTACCTGAGCTTCTTTCGGCACACGCCGCTGATGGTTCAGCTGTACGTGCTGTTCTTCGCCCTGCCCCTGGCCGGCCTGACCCTGCCGCCGATTTCCACCGGAGTGATCGGGCTGGGGCTGTACTACGCGGCCTACATTGCCGAAGCCTTTCGCGGTGCCATCGAAGGCGTGCCGGCCGGTCAATGGGAAGCGGCCAGGGCACTGGATTTCGACAGCGCCACCACGTGGCGGCGGATCGTCCTGCCCCAGGCCCTCAAGCCGATGCTGCCGGTGCTCGGCAATTACCTGATCGGCATGTTCAAGGAAACCCCGCTGCTGGCGGTGATCACCATTCCCGAGCTGTTCCAGGCGGCGAAACAGATCGCCGGCATGACCTACCGCTACAACGAGCCCTACACGGTGATGGCGCTGATGTTTCTGGCGATCAGCGTGCCGACCTCCCTGTTGTTCAAATATTTCGAGAGGCGCAGCCATGTCTGATCTCGCACACGCTCTGCCCGGCGCTTCGCCGCAGATCATCCTCAAGCAAGTGGTGAAAAACTTCGGCGCGACCCGGGTCATCGATCACCTGGACCTGAGCATTCCCGCCGGCCAGAAAGTCGCGCTGATCGGCCCTAGCGGTTCGGGCAAATCCACGGTGCTGCGCCTGATCAAGGGCCTTGAGGCCTATCAGCACGGCAGCATTGAGGTGGCCGGCGCGCCGGTACCGGCCAAATCCGGCGGCTGGCACTGGCCCGGCGCGAAAAAGCCACCGGTGGTGCACCGGGTGGGCATGGTGTTTCAGCAGTTCAACCTGTTTCCGCACCTGACCGTGCAGCAGAACGTCACCGAAGCGCCGCTTCAGGTGCTCAAGCTCAGTCGCGAAGAGGCCCTGGAGCGCGCCCATCAATACCTCGGGCTGGTCGGTTTGAGCCACAAGGCCGATGCCTATCCCGCGCAGCTTTCCGGCGGCCAGCAACAGCGCGTCGCGATCGCCCGGGCGCTCGCCATGCGGCCCCAGGTCATGCTGTTCGACGAGGTCACCTCCGCGCTGGACCCGGAGCTGGTCGGTGAAGTGCTGGCGGTGATCCGTGCCATCGCCCACGAGCAGCAGATGACCATGCTGCTGGTGACCCACGAAATGAAGTTCGCCCAGGACATCGCTGACCGCGTGCTGTTCATGGAGGCCGGGCGCATCGTCGCCGATGGCTCGCCGACCGAGGTGCTGGTCGACCCGGACAACGAGCGCACGCGGCGCTTTCTCAATCTGGTGGAGCAACGTTGATCGGCCGGGGTCAGGTTCGTGCGCCGCCGAAAAAAACCGAACTCGCTGACCGCTCACACATCCAACCTTCATACCCCACAGCGAGGATGAATCCATGAGCAACGACACCCCGGTCGACCCACGCAACGTCACGCAGCCTGACGCGCCTACCCTCGACAGCGCAGGCAAACCTGTCAATGTCGTGCAGCGTGACCTCAACGACCCGGACGACGACACCCGCGCGGTGGACGAAGTCATCACCCCGACCTCCATTCGGGAAAAGGAACAGGACGCCGAAGAGCTGAACAAAAAGTCAGCTGAAATCGAACGCAAGGTTGCTGATGGCCGTTGATTCAATCCGGGCCGCCTTACAGCCGCCCTGCTCTCCTGAGCGTGTATCCACTCCCGGCAACATCTGCCGCGCCGCAATACCGATTGTGTCCGCACTGGCCTTTTCCCGACTTAAGCCGGTCCTAGGTGCCCAGCAGTGCGCGCACGGCGTCGAGCACCGCGCTGATCTCGAAGGGCTTGTCGAACACCTTGCTGAACAGATCGGGCCGGGCGATGCCCAGATGGGACTGCGCACCGCTCATCAGCACAATGGGAATCTGCCCCAGGCTCTGATTCAAGCGAACCGCTTCCGCCAGCTCGATGCCGTTCATCCCGGGCATCATGTAATCGGTGATGATCAGCTGCGGGCGCTCGCGTTCGAGAATGCCGAGGGCCTTCAATCCGCTGCTGGCGGTGACGGTCAGGTAGCCTTCGTCTTCCAGCGCGAAGCTCAGTATGTCGGCGATGAGGTATTCATCATCGACAATCAGAATCGTGGTCATGCAGCCCTCCGCGCGAACGAGCGATCATCGGCTCGATGACGACTTCTACGCCGTTGCATTGCCTGAATCGTCGAGGGCATGAAACGCAGCCTTTTTCACAGTCAGACCCTGCTCGCCAATCAAGACGTCCAGCAGGGCCGGGTCGTAGGGGTTATCGCGGATTTTGAGGATCGACAGTTGCCGGGTCAGCCCCGCTGTCGATTGCGCAAAGCGGATCAGCATGAGGTTGTCGACAATGCCCGACATGTCCGGGGCCGGGGCGTCGATCTTGCCGCCAATCAGGCCGCGGATTTCCCAGCTGCAGACCACCGTGACGCCACGGGCGCGAAGCTCGCTCATCAGGGCACTGAAGAGGTCGAGAATCCGCGATTGATCAGCCGAAGCGCGGGCCATGCCACCGAGGCTGTCGAGGAACACCCGCTTGATGCCCTGCTGCTCGACGATCCTCAGCAGGTCGAGGGCCAGTTTGTCGATCAACTCGGCGCTCGCCGATTTCCAGGCAATGTGCAGCGCACCGGCGCGTTCCAGCGCTTCGAAGTCCAGTCCGAGCGCCGCCGCCTTCACCCGAAGGCGCTGGGGCGACTCGTAGAAGCCAAACAACAACCCGGGCTCGTCGGGCGTCGAGCGAGCGAGGAAATTGAGGCCGAATGTGGTCTTGCCAGTGCCCGACGGGCCGAGGAGCAAGGTCACCGACGATTCCACCAGACCACCGCCAATCAACGGGTCCAGCGTGTCGATGCCGCTGGGGACGACACTGAATTCTGCGCTGTCGCGCAGTGCCGAGTGGGTGATGGTGCTTTCGAGGCGCGGGTAGACGACCAGGCCGTTTTCCGTGATTTCGCATTCGTGGGCGCCGGGGATGGCGCCGCTGCCGCGGGTCTTGCGCGCCTTGATGCGGCGTACGGAACGGTTGCCGACCAGTTCTTCACCCATTTCCAGCACGCCGTCGACCATGGTGTGTTCGGGGCTGCCGTCATCCAGCTGGGAGCTGGTCAGAAAGAACACCGTGCAACCGGCGAAGGCGGCATGGCCCTGCAATTCGGAGATAAAGCGTTTGGTGTTGAGGGTGGATTCGGCTTTGGAGCGGGCATTGAGCAGCCCGTCGAGGATCATCACCGTGGACTTCTGGCGGACGATCTCCCGGCGCAGCAGCTTGACGACTTCATCGAGGCCGTCGTTTTCCATGGTGTCGAACGCGCTCACGAACTGGATCTGGTCGCCGACCCGGTCCTTGTCGAAGAAGCTCAGCGTGGAAAGAAACTGAAACAGCCGCTCGTGGGGTTCGGCGAGCAGGGTCGCGAACAGCACTCGGCCGCCATTGCGGATGTGATTGAAACCGATCTGGTTGGCCAGAATGGTTTTTCCGGAGCCCGGTCGGCCCTGAATGATGTACGAGGATCCGGCAACGAAACCGCCCATTAGCAGCTCATCAAGCCCTTCAATTCCGCTCTGAAGGCGTTTTAGCTGATTCAAATTTGCTTCCTCCGCCACCATATTGGCGTCGTGAATATTGCGAGTTAAGTCCGCGACTAATCGCGGATTATTGAGTTTTTAAGGAAGCTTTCCAAGGGCAATCATCAATTCTCATGACAGATTCACACGCATTCGCCGACAGACATCGCGGCAAACCCATTCGAACGGGTGTTTATCACTCGACCGAATCGGATCCGGGTTCCGGGGCACAGCCGTCCGTCTCGGCCTGGGACTGCTCGGTGCGCCGCTCGGGATCGTCGGGCTTGATGGGGGCGGACAACGGGTATTCAGGCGTGTCGTCAGGGTCAGCCGGTTGATCGTCAGCAGCCCCGCGAACGAGTGATGAGCGGTCTGGGCACATGGTTGCAGGTCCATTGAGGGAGGCAGGTGTTGGAGCGCACCGGCAGGCACTCGTGCGGTTCACCGGACCAATGGAGTGAACGGTGTCGTGTGCACCGAGCTGGATTGGCTACGACCTCAACTGTAGGACCGGCTTTAGCCGGGAAGGCGTCAATACCCCCACTGCAAAATTGAGACTGTACCCACTGGCCTCTTCCCGGCTGAAGCCGGTCCTACTGCCGGGAAGGCGTAGGTCGTTACAACGCAAAACGGAGGGCGCTCACACCCGTTTTCCCCCGGCCTCATCCAGATTCAGCAACACGGTAAAACAGCATCCGCCGTCATCGCGGCTGGTCAGGGTCACGGTCCAGTGCTGATTGGCGCAGATTCGCTGAACCAGCGACAACCCCAGTCCCAGCCCCTCACCGCGCTGCTCGTCGCCGCGCACGAAGGGCTGGAACATGGCCTGCTGTTTTTCCAGCGGAATGCCGATGCCGCTGTCCTCGACGCTGAAACCATCACTGCGCAGGGTCAGCTTGATGAACCCCTGATCGGTGTAATGCCAGGCGTTGCGCAGCAAATTGCCCATCACCGAGCGCAGCAAGGGCGCGTTGTAGACCTCACCGTCGCCGTCGTGGCGCTGATAAATGAAGCGCAAACCTTTGGCTTCGATGGGCGTGCGCCAGGTGTCCACCAGCTCATCGGCAATCAGCACCAGCGAAGAACGCTGACCCTGAGGCGTGTTCTTGCCCTCCGTGCGCGCCAGCAGCAGGAAGGTTTCGACCAGTTGGTTCATCCCCGCCGTGGCCTTGCCGATGCGCTTTACCTGCGTGCGGGAGCGGTCGTCCAGCGCCGGGTATTCCATCAGCAATTCGCAGGACGTCGCCAGCACCATGAGCGGCGTGCGCAGTTCATGGCTGACGTCGCTGGTGAACAGTTTCTCGCGGCTCAATGCGGCGCGCAGCCGGCCCAGGGTTTCGTCGAATGAGCGGGCCAGCGCACCGACTTCATCATTGGCGTAGTCGCTGGCGAGCACCGGCGCCATCTCCAGCAACTGATCGCGATGACGCACCTGGCCGGCCAGGCGCGACACCGGCGTGATCACCCGGGACGCGAGCAGCCGACCCAGCAGCACCGCCAATAGCACGCTGAGAAAGAAACCGACCAGCACGACACCGAACAGAATGCGCTCGCGCTTTTCGAACTTGCGCTGATCACGCAGCAGCACGTAGTGGCGCCCGTTTACCTCGGAGACCATGGCGTAATAGGCTTTCTTGCCGCGAAAGAACTCCTGGAATCCCAGGCGCAAGCCCTTGAGGTCGTCGCTCATGGCGAGGTCACCGACGCCCTCGTCGGCGTAGAACAACTCGTCTTTTTCCGGCCGGTGGCGCCAGTCGTTGACGCTGTCCACGGCCAGCAGCCGGTGCAGATTGCCGCCCAGGCTCATGATCGTCAGGCGCTTTTCGACCACGTGCACGGTGGCGATGATGCCGACGGCGAATACCCCGGCGACCAGCGCGCTCATCAACGCAAATACGATGACAATCCGTTGTTTAAGGCTGTGTTTGATGTCCATGAAGGTCCGTGCATGGCGGTACTCGAATCCGGGGCGTGGCCCCACCGGCGGCGATTATCCGGTGCGGGATGTCATGGTTTTGTCAAATGCCGCGCTCTTTCCGGCTGAAGCCGTTCCCGTTGGAAATCAGCGGCCGCATGAGCAACATGCCGACCGCGCATCCGCCCATCAGCAGGCAGGTGACGATGAAGACCACCGGCATGCCGAAATGCCCGCCCAGGTATCCCCCGGTCAGTGGCCCCAGCACCTGGCCGATGTACTGGCAGGACGTGGAGTAGCCGAGCATGCGCCCGGCGACGGCGTCGGGCACCGAATGGCGGATGATCGCCGCAATGCACGGCAACAGGCCGCCCAGGGCGATGCCCATGAGAAAACGCAGCAGCACCAGCTGCCAGGCATGGGTGACGAACGCCTGGGGAATGAGCAAAACAGCCGCCGCCGTCAGACAGCCGATGACCACTTTCCAGTGGCCGATGCGGTCGGCGAGCTTGCCGATCCGCGAGGCCGACAACACACTGGCCAGTGCAGTGGCCGACATCACCAGCCCGGCCATCAGCGTGACGTTTTCGCTGTGCATCTGGGTCAGGTACACGGTGATGATCGGCTCGATGGACATGATCGAAAACATCACCAGACAGGCCACAACCAGCATGGTCAGCACCGGTTTCCTGTCCGCGATGACGTCCCAGGCCCGCACAGCCGGCGCTTTCGCCACGCCAGTCTGACGCTTGGGCCGAGGTGCCTCCTTCATCAGAAACAGCGTGGCAAGGAAGGTCAGAAAGATCACGCCCCCGGCCAGGAAGAACGTGCTGCGGATGCCGATCAGCGGCGGCAACAGCCCGCCAATCAACGGCCCGGTCAGATTACCGGCCATGATTCCCGACGAGAGCATGCCCAGCGCCCAGCCGGTGCGCGCCTTGGGCGTCTGCGTGGCCACCAGAATGGTCGCGCCGGAGGCATAGCCGCCGAGCAACCCCGCCAGCAAACGCAGCCCGACCAACTGGTAAATGTTCTCTGCCAGCCCGATCAGCGACATCGCCACCGCCATGCCCAGGCTGGCACGAATCAGCATGAGCTTGCGCCCGTAGCGATCACCCAGCCGCCCCCACAGCGGCGCGGTCAGCGCAGCAGACAGAAAGGTCGCGCCAAACGCCACCCCTGACCACTGCACGATGGCGGCCTGATCAGTGACGCCCAAGTGCTCGACATACAGCGGCAGAAACGGCAGCAGCAAGGTCATCGCAACGATGGTGGTGAACGCGCCGAACACACAGACGGCCAGGTTGCGCCTCCAGTGTTCTTCGACGAGGGATGGCTGAGATTGCGAGGGCGTGGTCATGACGGCTCTACCGTGAACGGAATACGCTCACGGTAGAGGGCTGGGGGCCATAAATAAAATTCATGTTTTTCATGCGGGGGATTCCAGCCAGGAATAACCCCCTGCCGCTAAAGCGGTCGCACCCGATTCACGACGCCATGGACGCGCGCGGTATCGTGAAACGGAATTCGCTGCCGACGCCCTCTTCACTGGTGGCCGTCAGTTCACCGCCGTGAACCTTGACGATCCCTTGGGAGATATAGAGCCCAAGGCCGGTGCCATTCGGGTTGCCTTCACGTCTGCGCCAGTAGCGCTCGAACACATGGGGCAACTGATCGCTGCGAATACCCTCCCCGGTATCCACCACGGTGAACACCACATGGTCGCCCGCACCTGCCGCCGTGACCTTCACACTACCAGCCTTGGGGGTAAATTTGATCGCATTGCCCACCAGGTTGGACAGCACCTGAAACATGCGCTCCGGATCGGCGAAAACCGTCAGCTCGGGTTCGGCGTGGAAGGTCAGGTCGATGAATTTGTTCAGTGCCAGTGGCGTGAGCAGTGACCAGGCGTCTTCGAACAACTGGCTGACTTCCAGCCGCTCGGCGTCGATGAAGTAGCGGCCGGCTTCGATCTTTGACGTATCGAGCAAATCCTCCAGCAGGCTGCTCATCCGCGAAGACGCGCGCTGCAGGATGTCGACGGCAGAGCTGAGTCGTTTGGTAGATGCTGTGGCGTCGGCGTTGATGACTCGCTGCATCATGCCGCACTGCATGACGATAACCGTCAGCGGGCTGCGCAGGTCGTGGGACACCACCGCCACCAGTTCATCGCGGGCACGCACCGCCTCTTTCTCGCGCAGCACCTGCCGTGACAGGTCTGCCTCCAGCGCAGAGCGACGCAGATCGGACACCGCGTAGACCTCACCGGCGCTCCAGGTTCTGGCCTTGCCCTCGACCTGCTGTTCCCACAGGGCAAAGGATTCCCGTGGTTGCAGGCGATCATTGACGACCCGTTTGGCCTGTTGCGGGTTACCGCTCCACTCCACGCTGCCCCTGACTTCGGCGCGAAACCACAGCACCCCGTTGGCCACCGGCTTGGGCAAACTGAACGCCAGCAGTCCGCTGGCCACGCGTTGGTACGCTTGCGCGTCGGGGAACACGGCACCAAGGCTGGACGTCTCGAACACCGATCCGGGCCGGTTCTGCAGCCATTGCTGCAACGCGCTCACTTGCTCGGTGCTCGGGCACTGGCCGATCAGGTGTACCTGACCGTCGATGATCACCGCCGCACCGGTGGCGTCGACCAGTGTCAGCAGCGCCTGGGCGTGTTCAAGCAGCCCGTTGTACACGTCGTCAGCGGACTCGTTCATCGCCCTGGAGAGCCTGTCCAGCATGTGATGCTTGGCCAGTCGCTGGCGCTGAGTCTGCTGATCTTCCAGCAGGCTGATCTGCATCGACAGCACTTGCCCGATGGTCTGGCAGGCCGAGCGCAGCGTGTGGGGAACCTGCAGCGGCTCGCGATTGCCGCAACTGATCAGGCCCCAGAGGCGTTCATCCTTGAGCAGGGAAATGCTCATTGATGAGCGCACGCCCATGTTGTGCATGTACTGACAATGGATCGGCGACACGCTGCGCAGCACCGCGTGGCTCATGTCCAGCGGCTCGCCGGTATCCGGGCGCAGGGCCGGGACCAAAGGCGCCGGCACATACGCGGCGTCGGGGATGATGCGCAGCCAGTTCAGGCGGTACAGCTCGCGGGCCTGCTGCGGGATGTCGGTGGCGGGGAAAAACAGCCCCAGGTAGGCGTCCAGTTCGGCCGTCGCCGACTCGGCAATGACCTGCCCGTGACCCTCCTCTTCAAAGCGATAGATCATGACCCGGTCGTAGCCGGTCAGTGCACGGATTTCCGAGACGCTGATGGCGTACAGATCGTCCAGCGATTTGGCCGATTGCAGGCGACGCAAGGTGCGCGTGAGGCGCGGCCCCAAGTGCTGCATCGATGCCTGTGTGGCGACGGGCTCGAGTTCCAGAAACAACAGGCCGTCGTGGCGATGCAACAGGCCATCGAATGCCTGCCCGGCACATTGCATCGGCAATGGATCAAGGCTGTGCAGATCCGCGTCCTGAACAGCGTCGCGCAAAGCGTCCGCCTGCGCCTCGCCCAGCCAGCGTACCAGCGAGTCGCCGGCCTGCACGTCGCCGGGGATGCCCAGCATTTGCCAGGCATTGGCGCTGGCCTGTTGCACGGTCCAGTCGGTTTCGAGCAGGGTCAGCAGAACGCCGTGGGGCTGAATGGCGCCCGGGATACGAATCGGTTCGTTGGCGCAGGTGTCCAGCAGCTCATCCATATTCAGCGTGTGGTCAAGCGTCATTCAACACTCCCGTTTGCTCCAGCCAGGTTTGAAAGCAGTGGAAAGTGGCACAGGCCGCCTGCACCACCTCGGCGTTGTGCAGCGGCGTATCGAACTCGGCCAGTTGCTTGAGGAAGGCCTTCCACAAACGCCCGGTGTCGCGGCCGTACACGTCCAGAAACTCGCCGCCGCTGTCGGCGTCGACGCCCAGCCTGTTGGCGATGATCCGGCGCAGCACCTGCCCCCCCAGCGTAGCCCCTTCCATGACATACATCACACCGAGCAACTGCGCGACGCTGTCGATGGCGGGCAGTTCGGTGCACAGCGGCAACGCCTGAATCTGCAGGTCGTCCAGGCCGAGGGCGTGCAGATCCTTGATCAGCGCGGGGATTTTCTGCCGGGCAGGGTCGATGGCCTGGGGCGCAAGAAAGCGCTCCATCGATTGTTGCAAGGGCAGATGGAAACCGTAATAGGCCGCGATGATCCGTTTGTAGGTGCCGAAATCAAGCTGGGGGTGGGTCAGTGGCAGTCGGGCTTCGAGTGTCGAGTGCTGGACGGCGGTAGCCGTTCGCAATTGCTGAAGGACACTGGCATAGGGGGCCGGGACGCAAGGGTCGCGCAACGCAGGGGTGATTTCAACCAAGGGCGAAAGTGTCCGGTCTGAGCGGACGTGCCTGAACATGCGGCAGCCGCTGTTGAGGCAGATGATGCGCGCACACTAATGGAGACAGTGCCCGGCTGTAAATATGGCTGACGGGGAAATGCCGACGTTCGGCCGGGCGGTACGTTCTCTGCGCGACCTTGGCCGTCGGCAAGCCTTGATACACGGGTATTGTCACAGCCAGGCCAATGCGGCGAGCAGGCCGAGCAATCCGCCGATGAGTAATCCGATCCACATCGCGGTGCGTTTTTCTGCAGTGACCTTGATGTCGGTGGACGTTGGCTGCGTGGCTGCAGAGTTTCTCTGGGTTGGGGTGTTTCTCTGGGTTGAGGAATGAGTCCCGATGTGCAGCGATGGGGGTGGCATGGCGTTCGGCGCGACCAGCACCGCGGCCTGAGCTTCGCGCTCGATCCGCGACGCCCGTTGCGCCACCTGCGTGCGCAAGCCTTCCAGGCTATTGATGGACACAGGAAGCCGCTCAAGCAGCGTCCGGCGCACGTGCTCAAGCCGCACGCAAAACAGACCGAGGTCCGCCAGATCGCCGACATTGATCTCCAGTTCACGCAGCACCGCTTGCCAAGAGCCGAACAGTCCATTGAGGAGTTCCGCCCGCGCCGGCCCCCCTCGCGGCCAGGGTTGGGCGTCTGCCCGCAACAGGGTTTCCAGGACCGACAGGCCTTCGTACATCCCGTTCAGCCCGGCCAGATGACTGCGCGCCAGGGCGTAACCCGCCGCCGTTTGCAGGTCCGCGACATTGCGGGCAAAGACACCCAGGCAGCACTGCTCGACGTGCCGCCAGTCGACATCAGGACAGGCGGGATGAGCGAGCCTGGCCATTTCGGTGCGCAGCATGCGGTATTCGGGCAGCGCGCGCGGATCGCCCCCAGGCTGGATGTCCAGGCCCGACCGCCTTTTTGCCTGGCCGCTCACGTTCGGCCCTGCACATTATGGCGCTTGAGATGACGCACCACCGCCCTTCCCTCCGGGCTCAAGGTCGTGCCGAACGTCGCGGTGCGGTTCCCTTCAAGGGTGGCGTCGAGGGCGTAGACCAGATGGCCCGGCTGGGTCTGGGGCAACAATTCGATGTCCAGCGACAACAGGCGCGGCTCGTACTTGAGCAGCGTGTCGGCGATGGTTCGCATCAGCCCATGGGCGGCAGAGGGCAAGCCTTCGAGCACAGCGCCCATGTCCGGCAGGCCGTAATCGGGCAAGTGCGCGAGGGTGCCCGCGCGGCTGTTGAGCACACGTTGCACATTGTCCAGCACCGAGAGCACGTATTGATCGTTTTCCCCCACCCGGGACAGGTCGAGCTCGCCGCTGAAATTCTGTAGCAGGGTTTCGTACAGCGAAGGGTTGAGCTCGCTCATGGCTCAACCCTCGGCCAGGGGGCGCAGGGTCAGCCGGCTTTCGCCCAGCTCGATGACCCGGGGCCGGTCCGGGTCGAGGTCGTCGCGGGTGAGCAGCAAGCGCCATTCATTGAGCTGCATATCGGGCTCGCGGAATAACCCGACCACGGCGACCACTCCGGCGTTTTCGTTCAGCGGTACATCCAGCGGCGCGCCCTCGCCGGGCTTGATCACCAGCGATCGCTGATCCAGCAGGTCAGCGCCGAGCACCTGGTCGGCGTCCCGCAGCAGGTCGTCGTAGGTGGCTTTGCTCGCCGACTTGCCATCGCGCAGCTGATACACCCGCACCATGACCGGCACCGACAGCGCGCGCATGTCCGTGCCGTCGGTGTTCAGGGCCAGGCGGCCGTCGAAGTCCAGACGCAGGGTTCTGACCTGTTTGTAGAAAATCGCCTGGGTCATTGCTGCGGTGGATTCGGACACGCTCTGCGTCACCCCGCAGCCACTGACGAAGAGGCCGAGGGCGATGACGGACAACGCTTTATAAAAAATAGGCGACATGGGTGGGTTCTCTTTCCTGAGGATTGATGTGGAGCCCCTGGTAACGGCCCAGATGGATAGTGATGATGTCGTTTATCCCGGCAGCGCTGCCCTGCAACCCGAGTCCGGCGGTCATGCCCAGCAGCACACCTCGTCCGCCGAGCGCTGGCACCGGCAGGCAGCCGATGGGCAGCGACAGGCGCAACCGCGCGGTACAGCGCCAACCGAGGTAAACCTGCAACAGCACCCGCAGGTCGCTGTGCAAACCACCGCCGGGCAGCCATTCCCGCGCCTCGTCGTGGTCGGCGGTGAACGTCAGCAACAGTTCGCTATTGACGTCGCGGCCGACGCAGCCCAACGGCGTGCCCTGGGACAGACTCACCGGCCGCACCGACGACAGGCTGGCAGGCGCGTCGAGGGCAATGTTTCGCGGCCAGTGCGGCTTGATCGACGCCTGAGTGTGAGACGCCAGCAAATGCACCAGCGCCGAAATGCCCTCGGCATTGCGGGTTGGCAGACGCATCACGCCGAGCAACGCCAGAAAACGCGACAGCGGCGTGGCGATGCGCTTCGCGGTACCGGGGATACCCAGCCCGATCAGCCCGAACAGGCACTGGGAGGTGGGGTCGGCCCCAGCGGGCGCGAACGAGGCCGGGTAGGAATACTTGCGCCAGATCCGGTAGAACTGGGTGAAGACCCGGTGGTTGAAGATGTCGAGAAACCCCTCCAGCGCCTCGTGGCCTTCCCGCTTTTGCGCGATGTCGTCGAGGTAGCGCGTCGGCATCGGCGAGTCCACGCCGTAGAGGCCGAGCAAGCGGGTGCGCACGGTTGCAGGTAGCGGCTGATCCTCAGACGACCACTCCACGGCTTTCAACTCACTGGCAGGAAAACCCATGCCGGGATCGGGCCGGAAGCGCACCGGATCATCCGCCGGATCTTCCGAGCTGCCCAACGGCGGCTGCTCCGGCGCAGCGTTTTCCAGCAACTGGCAGAAGCGGTAGACGCTCGCCTCGGCCACCCGACCCTGCACGGCAGCGAGCCATTCGGCGACCCTTAACCGGGAATCCGCTGGCTGTGGTTTTCGCTCCATCGCAGGCTCCTCCCGGTCGGTTGCAGAATCAGGGTGATCTGGGTGAACAGATGGATGTCGGCGTACAGCGCGAAGAACCGGTTGAGCATTTCGCCGAACAGGCAGATGTCGCCCTCGCCGGCAAAGCCGTTGGCATCGAGGGTCACTTCGATGTCCACGCCGCGCAGCAGAAAGCCTTTTTCGAAGCGCTGAATGAGGTGGTGACGCACCTCAACGATGGCTTCCAGACGCCGGCGATTGAGCTCGCTGCCGGTCCAGTCGTACAGCGCCAGGGTGCCGCGCAGCACTTCGGCGCTGTCGAGCATCGGCAGAAAGTTCGAGCCCAGATGGCTCAACACCCGCCAGTGAAAGCGGTCGCGGCTGGGCGGATAACACGGCAGGGTCGGCGCGCACAGGTTGCGCACCCGCAGACCGGACTGGGTCGTGTGCAGCGGCGTATCAAGGATCGTGCTTTGCAGCGCCTTTCTCGGCAGTTGCCCATTGGTGCCGGTAAGGCGCAGGGACAGGCACGGCCGCTCGGTCAATCGATCAAGGTCGGCGCCCTCGCCGCCCAGTATCAGCCAGGTGTCGTGCAGCCCGTTCGCGCCGCGCTTGAGGCGGGTGTGGAAATAACGCTCGGGCGCCTCGTCACGGAGCATGCCGCCTTTATGCCGGAAGCTGGAAAACGGCACGTATTCTTCCCGCCCGGAATCCCGGGACGCCGTTACCCGATCCACTGAATAGATTTCGGTGTGGCCGTCCTGCAGGCGCATGGGCCGCAGCAAATAGTCGGTCTGCAAGGGATCAAGGGACAGCGGGTCGGCCTCCAGCGGAAACAGATTGATCACCGGCACGGCGTGCAGGCGAATGTGCTCGCTGCTCAGCGAAAATGCATGGGGCCAGGGCACACTCAGGACAGCCTCGAGTTCGAACCACGGCGCGTCCGGCGCGATGCTCATGTTTTCGAGCCCGTGCAGGGTCACGAACATGAATTTCTCGCGAAAACTGAAGTACTCCAGCAGCAACTGATAGCCACTGAAGGCGCTGTCGCCCTTCGGCCAGAGCCGGTCGTCATCGCCGAAGCCCTTGGGCCCAAAACGTCCTTGCAGCGGTTGACGTTGCGCGTCCCCGGGCTGACGCACGTAGAGGGCCTGAGTGCCCAGGGTCAGCGCGTGATGCAGCGCGTTGGCCACCGCCGGGGTGGCGTTGAGGTACAGCGGGATGCGGCGCAAATCCAGTTGACCCCAGTTGCTCAGCGCACCACAGGAAAACCGCAGGCGAATCACCGAGCGCCCGTCCGGTTCCTGCGCCAGGCGCACCGAATCCAGCGCCAACGGACGCAGGGTCAGGTCCTGGGTGGTGGTGTAACTGCAGCGCGTGCGCTGGGGGCCGATGGGTTGCGACTGAATTTCAAAGCCGGTCGCGACCTGCTCGCTCTGCTTCATCTGGTTTACGTCGGGCTGCAGCTCGACGATCGACAGCGACGGAATCGTGCGCAGGTAATGGGGCCACAGCAGACTGACCAGGCCTTCGGTCAGCTCCGGCAGGTCATCGTCGAGTTTTTCCCGTAGCCGTCCCATGAGAAACGCGAAGCCTTCGAACAGCCGCTCGACGTAGGGATCGTGGGCGCCGGGCTTGTCTAGATTCAGCGAAGCGGCGCGGTCGGGAAACGCCTGGGCGAACTCCTTGCCGGCCTCGCGCAGGTAGCGCATTTCCGCATCGAAGTAGCGCAGGGTCAGATTGTCCGTGTTCAAAAAAACCTCCTGGTTGAAAGTGTCAGCCGCACAGCACTGCCGCGCGCACCGGGTCCATAGCCACCAGAGCCGCCAGCAGCGGCTCCATCCGTTTGCCCAGCGCAGCCTTGTCGGCGTCGCTGCGCTGGGCTTTCATGCGCAGCAACTTGAGCAGCCGCGCCTTGACTTCAAACACCCGCGCCGGCTCCCACTGAGCGAGCACATGGCGCTGGGCCGTGGCGTCCAGTTCGCCGAGGACGTGCAACGCCAGCTCGCTTTTGCCGTACTGTTCGGCGACCCGCGCCATCAGCAGGCGCAGTAGCCAGCGCTGCCGGCCGCCGTGAATGTCGGGGCGCGTGTCGAGCCAGCTCAGCGCCACCTCGACGCCGTCGCGATCGGCCTGGGCCAGTGCCTCGCTTTCGAGGGCCAGAATGTCGGCTTCGTCTGCGTTGGAAGCGGCCGTCGCGGGCAGCCAGGCAGCCACGCTTTGAGTGCTGACGTCCTGATCGATCCACTCGCGGGTGGTCTCGTCGGCAAAGGCCGAGCCGTCTTCCCAGCACAAGGTTTCGAGGCCCGGCAGTCGCTCCAGGAGCAGGCCCAGATCCTCTTTGACGATGCGCGCCCAGACCTCGGACGGCGCCGGTTGCCGGCTCAGCGCCTGGTACAGAAACCATTGCAGGTCGAGCCAGAAATGGTTCACGCCCTCGGCGAACATGCGCTCCACCTGATCGAGCAACTCGTTCCAGCTCTGTTGCAGGTACAGCCGCTTGAGTTGCGCGCGGTATTCGGATCGGGGCGGTGCCAGGCGCGTGCGGCCAGTGGCGTCCTGGGGCGGCGACTGGTGCACGGTGTCCCAGCGCAGACTTTTCATCAGCCGATGGGCGGCCAGCCAGCCCTGGGGTTGTTCGCGCAGATAGCTGGCCAGCGCGCGGCCGCTGTCCAGCAGGTCGCGGCCCGAGCGGATGGTATTGGGCACGGGGCCGGCGCCGTGGGTTGCGGCTTGTTTGGTGGCCTGAGGGTTCGCAGCGTCATGGCTGGCACTGAATTGCGGCACCACGGCATCCAGTCCGCCGGCCTGGGCCAGCCGTGCCGACAGCGCCGAGTACAGCGTGCCCAACTCAGGACGCTGATCGACAGGCCATTGTTCAAGCACCTCATCCAGCCAGGCGAGCGCGGCGACCGTGCGTTCGGCCTCGGCCTTCACCGCTTCCGGGTACAGCGTCAGGCTGTCGAGGACTTTGGCGCTGGCCAGCCACTCCAGCGCGACCTTGCGACTATTGGGCCGCGCCGGCAGCACCTCGACGCTGTAGCGATCAACCATGGCGGCCAGCAGATTCAAACCGTCCGCCAGCCCCGCTTCGCCGTCCCGCTGCAGGCGCGCCCACAGGTAATAGGTGAGCACGCGCAGGTCCTTGCAGGTGCCTTTGAGGAGTTTTTCCGCCAGCACGATGACCCGATCGGCGTCCGCCCCGGACAGCTTGTTGACCTCCTCGCGCATGCTTTGGAAATCATCGTCATAGCCAGGATCTTGACCCACATTTGAGTCACCACTGATCGGAGCCAGCCATGACGCCCACTCGGTAGCGTGGGCCTTGGCGAGGGCCACCGCGTCGCGCTCACCCAGCGTCGTGGCGATCAACGCTTGCAGGCTCATTCCATCACCTCGGCGCGCGACGCGGTTTGCGCGCTGGCGATGCCGTTGAGGAAGATCTGTCGCGGCAGTTTGAAATTGCGCAGCGCCAGCAGGCTCATCGGTCCCGCGCCCAGCTCGGTGCGCATGTGCCAGGTCAAGTCCAGGCCGTCCGGCGCCGGCACGCTGATGCGGTAGCGGCTGTCGCTGTCGTCCAGCGCGGTGACCGTGGCGGCGTCCAGCAAACGGATCAGCCCCCAGGCGCCCTGAAAGTCACCGTACAAACGCTCGCCGCTGCGCACGCTGGTCCATGTGAGGCTGGCGCCAGGGTAATCGCTGCTGCCGGGCCAGGCAAAGCGCTGCCAGCTCTCCTTCTGATTGAAGTACTGATGGCGCGCGCCATTGAGCACGAAGGTGGTCTGTACCACGTCGCGCACCGCCTTGCCCTGCAGCTCGAAGTTGATGCCCATGCCGCCGTCGGTGTAGAGCACGTCGGCCAGGTGGCTGAGCTGATTGACCGCCGCGAGAAACCTGGGGTTGATCTGCAGGCCCTGACCGTGGGCCGGGTCCACCCCCCAGCGACCGCCGTCCTTGCGCAACACGCCGGTCAGCTCCCGCTGCAAGAACTGCTCAATGCGCCCCGAGTCCGCGCGGATCATCTTGCCCAGCATCGTCAACGAGGCGTCGCTGCCGGTGGCGGCGAAGGGATAACGGCCGAGAAATGCCTTGTCCCATTCATCAACCACCGCCTGCTGCCACTGCCGGTTCAGTGCGATCGCCGAAGGTTCCAGTACCTTGCCCCACGCCTGATCCAGCGGCTGCACGAACAGCGCATGGGCCACGCCGTCCCACTCCTCGCCGAGGCTGGCCGCCAGCAGTTCGCCGTAGGCCCGAGTATCGGTAAGGTCGATGTTCTTGCCCTGGAACACCGTCTGCGCCATGGCCTGGGTCATGCCCTGGGGATCGGCGGCGTGACTGACCTGCTGCAACTTCAGGCGCACCCGCGTCACGCGGGTCAGAAACGCTTGCAGGCTGAGGTCGTCATCGCCGCCCTTGCCTTCCGCGTCCTTGCCCAGCAACCCCAACAGTGGGCCGAAGGTCGGATCCAGCGGCCCGGCCGGCGTGTCGAGCTGCTGGCTGATGGCAGGGACCTGCGACGGGCGCTCGCTGCCCATCAGCTTCTGCGCCGACTGCATCAGCGAGTCCTTCAGCCCCTGACTGCGATGGCCGGCCTGACCCTGCCACGCCAGGGTGTTCATGAAGGCGATCAAGGGTGACTGGCGGACGTCGCTCATCAGGGTCAGTTGATCGATGACGTCGGCCAGGCTGTCGGCCCGCCGCCATTGCACGCTGTTGAGAAACTCCAGCCAGGCGCCGGAGTAATCATGGAAGTAGCGCTCGGTCAGCCGCGCTCGCAGCTGTTCCGGCGAGGTATTCGCGACGCCGCTGTTTTCCCGGTCGCTGAGCACCCAGTCGATCTGCTCGCGGCGGGCCGCGACGATGTCGTCGATCGCCTGACGCACCTGCCCTTCCCACGCCTGCCGCGTGAACACACCCGGCACACGCGCCTCGGTGAAAAACAGCGGCCACACCTCTTTGTCATCGACCATCTGCTCAACCCCGAGATCGGGAGCGTGAGTCGCGGCGGCCTCCAGCACCTGCTGATACAGGCTGGCTTCGCCATTGCGCTGGCCCAGTTGCACCAGCAACACCTGCCGCGCCTGGGCCACCAGCGCGTTATCCGCCTCGATTCGCCACTGCGGATTGGCCTTCAGTTGCTCGGCATAAAACTGCCACAGCGTCGGTGACAGCCCTTTCCATAATCCCGGCGACACGCCCATGCGCGTCGGTTCGGCATGACCGAGGGCCGTGACCAGAAACCCCGCGTCCACTTTCTCCGGGCGGGCCATCATCAGATAGGCCTTGAGCTGCACATATGCGTTGTGCGCGCCCTTGGCACGCCGAGGACTGTCGGCGGGCGATGCCACCAAGGCGGCGAGTTGGCGCTTCAAATTCTCTGCCGCCGGGTCGCGCATCAGCCGGTTATTGGCTTCCACGTAACGCGGCCACATCGCCGCGAGCAAGGCATCGTTCTGACTCAGCCCGAAGCGCTGGAACCACGGCTCGCCCCGCCGCGCGCGGTCTTTCAGCCGTCCCATTTCGAGGATCAGCGCGTTGAGGGCGAGCAACGGCTCATCGCCGTTGCCCGACGGCTCCACGGCCGCGAAGGACGACTTGATGTCGAGGATCTGGGTACGGTGGGTGGAGAACGACAGCAGCAGGCCCGTCAACCAGATCAGCATGGCGCCGAGGGCAAGGGCGTAGCTGATGCGCGTGACCGGCCAGCCCAGGCGCCGGGCGTCGCGAGGTGTGCCCGCGAGCACGCCGGCCCACGCCGGACCCGGCAGCCACAGATTGCCGACGGACTCGGTCGGTAGCGCCGGCAAACTGAACCACAGCCCGCGTAACGGCACGCCCCGCGCGAACTTGCCCAGCAACGGCGTCAGGGCTTGGTGCCAGCGGGCGATGCCCTCTGCTTTCAGGTTGGAGGACAACCGGGAGAGAAAGTCATGGTCGGGGTAGACCGCCAGCTCGGCCAGGCCCATCTGATGCAACGAGCCGTCAATGGGGGCCAATATCATCTGCAATTGCGAGCCGCGGAAGCGCGGGGGCAGCAGCGACCCAGCGGGCCCCCGTGCGTGCTTTTGCTGCGTCCGATTGCTCTCGCAGACCTCCCACAGGTGCAGCGGCAACTGCCAGCCCAGGGTTCGCGCCAGTTGCTGCAGACCGGCGACGCCACTGGCCATCGTCGCGGCGTTGGCGCTTTGCTGTTTATTGAGGGCCCAGACAGCGCCGTCCAGGCCGCGCCGCTGGGTTACATCGTGCCAGCGGGTGGCGGTTTTGCAGAGCTGGGATTGCGGGCTGCCGCCCCAGAGCAGCACGGTGTTCTGGGATTCAAGCCACTGGGCGTCGGCCAGACCTGGTGCGATGGCTTCGATGTGCTTGGGCTCGCCGACGACCAGGAGAAAGCGGGTGCGGGTGCGCTGGAAGGCGGTGTATTGATGGTGGAGGTGCTCTTTGAGCCCATCGGCCACCTGTGGCGCCTTATCCCCGCCCGGTCCAGTCCCTTCGACAGACGCTGGCTGGGGAGAGATTTCACTGGCTTTTTTGAGATATTCCGCCCGCCCCAACCGTTGCGTCAGCCACTGAAAACTCACCGCGCCCGCACAGGCCGTTATTGTGGCGGCCGCAACACCCAGCAGCCATGCGGTTTGTTCTTCGCTGCCGGCAGCGATGCCCATGAGGTGAGGGAACTGCCATATCAGAATTATCAGGCCGAAGCCCACCACCAAAATGGCTGTGAGAACAACGAACCCGATAGAACGTGGAATACGCATAAAAAAGCTCCTGCTAGGGACGCGCGGGGACGGGCGTCAAGACCATGCCCCAGAGTGCGGTTTCACCCGAACCCTCCCCGGACAAAACAAATTGAGGATTGGCTTCGTGCTGCAGATTCAGCGCAGCGGCGGCGAGGGCCAGCCACGGCGCGGCAGGTCCGGCGTGGCCCAGCAACGCGTCGAGATCGATCAGCTCCGGTTTGGCGTCCGCCGTCGGCAGGGCCGCTGGGATCTGTGCAGCAATTGCGGCGTTGCGCGCCCCATCGACACCTGCGCGCCAGACCTGACCGACCTGCTCGGGCTGCAGCGGCACCCAGACCAGCGCTTGACGCATTGCCCGGATCAATGAGGTGTCGTCTTGCTCGCGCTCCGGTTCAGGACGATGAAGGCAGGCAAGCGTCGTTACACCGCTATGGTTCGTGGGGTTTGCAAGCAGCAGCCCAACGGCGGCCTCAGCCGTTGCATCGGCGTTCGAGGGGGCGATCTGCAGCGCGATGACCATCAGTGGGCTCTGGTCCGCAGCGCGTTGGTCGAGCCATTGGTCGACAGCGGCCATGCCTGTTTCGGCAACGGGCACTGGGGCGTGCCGGATGCCTGACTGTTGCCACGCCTGTTTCCAGATGTCTTGAAGCGTTTCCTCGGGTACACAGGTCTCAACCGTAAGCAGCAACGTGATCGGGCTGTCTTGTGGGAACTGCGCCAATGCAGGTGCCAGATCACCGAGCACTCTGCGCAAGGCCCCATCCAGCGCATCCTGAGGCGCTTCGGCTACATCCCCGGGCAAGCGACTGTGACGTGCCACACCGCCAAGTCTTGTTACCTGGGATTTGATGGCGGGTTCGTCCCCGAGCATCAGGTCGAGCTGAGGGTGTGTATCCGAGTCCGGCGCTCGCATCGCGGTGTGCAGGCTTGCGCCCAATACGTCAAGCGAGCGGCGACCACAGCTGATCCGCTGAGCCAGGTCCTCTTCCCGCACCTCATCCCAGCCGTCGGCCGAGCGCTGTTGGCCGGCGAAGATCATCGCCCTTAACCCGGCAAGGGCAGCCCAGATCATGGCCGACAAAGACACCGCCGGCCCCAGGATGATTGGCCGGCCCTCCTCCGGTGGCGGGATCAGCAGCACCTGCGCGGCCAGGCCCGCCATCACCAGCAAGACGAGTGCGCCAAGCCACAGCCACACCCGGGGCCGACCGGGTCGCTGAGCAACGGGCGGCACTTGATCCAGTCTGACCGGCATGACTAACGTGCGCTCGCTTGTGGCATGGACGAAATCAACAGGCATCCGCATGCGCAGCGATGGCCGTGAAAGGCGACCGGGATACCTTTGTCATTGAAGGTGGCGTGCCCTTCGGCCACGAACGTCGGGCCATGCCCGGGCAGCGGACAAAAGACAGGATCGTTCAGCCGGGCGACGCCAATGCCGCCGAATTTCATGACCCCGGAACCCGAAAGCACCTGGCCGCCTCCGGTGTGTGTGTCGCCTATGCGGATGATGTTTTTCATGATGTTTGTCTCTTGATGGCAGAAATAAAAGTTGATCGAATCCACCCGACTTCATAGAGGTCGGGGATGTAACAGTGCTCTGCACAAAAAAGTGCATTGCAGGAAAAGCCCTTCAGAAAGTGCGCCTGGCAGTCCTTCAGGCATTTTTAGATACCTCTGAAAACTGCCTATGGGTAGCGCTTGCTCGTGCGCCCGCACCCAGGTTTTATTTGGATTTACGGCATCTATTGACGGCCATTTTTGTCAGCTTTTCTTCTGTTAACCGATCTAACAAAAACGGATCATGAGAGCGGATGACATCTAGATATACCGGCTTATCCGGCTGAGGCTTGTTAAATACCAAAAAGGCCAGCTTTTGTTTGAAGTAATAACAACCCGACGACGTTTTCACGTATTTCTCGGGCTTTGCATTCGACAGATCATCCATGGAGGCATATCGATCGTATACCTCAACCTTGCCAATTTTTCCCAGGAGAAAGTCTCCGCTAGTTTTATTGCTGATCATTGGCCATGTGTCGAATGCGTAGACCGAATGCATCCAAGTATTAGCGAGCTCCTGTGCAATGCTCTGAGAGTCTTCGTCGATCTTTGCATTGAGACCGCACATCCCCGCAAGCACTCCAGCGCCATTTCTCGAGTTTCTGCCATCGGCATACGCGCAATCGATATACGCACCGCGCGCATCTGCTTTTAAAGTGTAGTAATAACTGTCTCTTCCGAAAGCGAACAGCGCGGGCGCATTATTGATGAGCTTTACGCCTGTCGATAAGCCATATCGATCGCCGATAATATTGGGATATTGAAACTCCTGACCGCTAACATGTGCCGTCAGGGTTCCATCTTTGTCGTTGGAAGAAATTGAAAAGGCTGCGTTCACCCCGGTTGCCATCGACAGGCTCATAAGCCCCAGTAACACCTTCACGATTTTCATAGCGATTTCTCCGGACAGCCTTCGTGACTGCTTTAATTTTCTTCTTAAAAGGTTCCGTGCATCGGGATCAATTATTTGCTAGCCGTAGCTGTCTTTTTTTGCACGCGTCAATGCCTTAGTGCCGTTCCTGTTAACGGCACTTTCTGACGGCCATTTTTGTTAATTTGGCTTCTGTTAACCGATCTAACAAAAATGGATCGTGAGAGCGGATTACGTCTAGAAATACAGGCTTATCCGGCCGAGGTTTGTTAAACACCAGGAAGGCCAGCTTTTGTTTGAAGTAATAACAGCCCAAAGACGTTTTCACGTATTTCTCGGGCTTTGCATTCAACAGATCATCCATGGAGGCATATCGATCGTATACCTCAACCTTGCCAATTTTTCCCAGGAGAAAGTCTCCGCTGGTTTTATTGCTGATCATTGGCCATGTGTCGAATCCGTAGACAGAGTCTTGCCAGTCGTTTGAGTAGTTCTGAGCGATCACCTGAAAGTCTTCGATAATTCTCTCATCGAGCCCGCACATACCAGCAAGCACTCTGGCCCCATTTGTGGAATTTCTGGCATCGGCATACGCACAGTCAATATGCACACCCCCTGCATGCGTTTTTAAAGTGTAGTAATAGCTATCTCGACCCAAAACGTAGAGCGCGGGCGCATTATTGATCAGCCCGTCCGTCGTCCAGAGACCATCTTGGTCACCAATAATATCCGGGTACTTAAATTCATGACCATCCACACGCGCTGTTAAGATCGTATTATCGGCACTAGATGATAAGGAAAAATCCGCGCTTAGCCCAGTAGACATTGACAAACACATGAACATCAGTGTCGCGCGCTCAATTTTCATAATAGCTTTCCCGACAGTCTTGATGACTGCTGTAGTATTTTTTCAAAGCGCTCTGCGTAGGAAGCAATCAATTCTTGCTCATCAGTGTCGTTAATGATCCGCCTGGCGGAAAAATAGTCGTGCTTATCAATTTTGAAATAGTGCGACAACTTCTTTCCTGTAAAAAGCCCTTTGGTCATGCCAATGATCATAATAGGCACTGAATGCTCGACCTTAGCCGCCGCATCCGGATCAGCGACATAATCAAAGCCTCGCAAATCAGAAAACTTCTGATAGTTGACTTTCCATGTCAAATGCACACAGCCGCGGCCCCGATACTTAAATCCATCGCCCTTATTAGTATTTCCGTATCTCACAGCTTTTGCTCGCTGATCGGAATTAGGAGCAAGCACTGGGTCATACTTATTAAAGTAAGAAAGCTCTCCAACCTCAGGCTTTTCGCTGAAAAACTCACCAGTCAGGTAGTAATAAGTTTCATGCCTCACCGTTGCCAACATATAAGCAACTTCGTACACGCTCGCAACGTCGGTGGATTCCTCGTAATACTTGTTGATCGCCAGGACGGTCCTGCGCAGATTTTCTCTTGAGCCCGCCGTAAGCGCAGGCGTGCCCGGAGCGAAGCAAGTGTGTTCCGCGGCATACAACGTCAAAAATGCTTCGACATCTATCAGGCCACCTGTCTTTTCAAAACACCCGATCAACCCGATCGGATGCAGATGATGCAACTTCCCATCTGCGGGCAACCCAAGCCGTCCGGCCACCTCTGCCCACCAACTCATCGCCTTGATCCGCTCCTTCTCTGCCAACCAGTTCAGGTTAGGCGTCGAGCCGCCGTGCCCCAGCAAGTCGTCCAGCGCATCCCACTTGCCCGGGACGTGATGCCATTCGCTTTGGTAGCGAACGATCAACTGCGAAATCGACTGCGCGTGGGCTGGCAGTCTTAGCGCGGCTTGTATCTCGCTACCGCTCAGTTTGCCGTCACGGTTGCGGTCAATGATGTCGAACAGGCGCTTTTTGATCGGGCCTTGGTCGGCCTTGTCAGCGGTCGCGTCGTGGCGAGTGATCTCGTCATCATCGAAACGTCCCGATGCGCGCATAAAAGACGCCAGCATGCTCCGCGGCGAATCGTAGTCGGCGAGGGTCTCGTAGCCTTCCCACGACCAAGGACTGAGCCACGGCGTCACGCCGACTTCTTCACGCACCCAACCGTCGAGCAGGTTGTTGTCGGCGTCGTGCAGCAGCCCATCCAGGCGATACCAGTTGCACGCTTTGTTGTCGGCACTGGCAGGCACCGCGATTTTTCGTTCGGCCGGCAAGCCGTCGATCAGACTTTTGGGAAGCAACAACTGCGCGGCGCTGAACGTGCCTGCCGCCTTCAACGTCGGCGGCTTTTTGCTGCTGAAAGTCCCCTGATGCGCGACCACGGGAGTGCCTTTCACCAGCTTCAGCCAAGTCCTGCTGCTGGCGGGCAGTTTGTCTGCCCAAAGGCGACTCAGGCGCAGGAACGTTTTCACGTCGCCCGCGCTGAACACCTCCAGGTGCAGACGATTCTCCGGGTAATCGACGGCGCCTTCGTGATATCGGCCCATGTGCCCGATCAGTTCACCGGCCTTGATCGCAACCGGCTTATCCAGAACGACAACGCTGCCCCGCGCTTCCGGCTCGACCGCGCCGCTCTGCAACGAAGCGAAGTGCACGTATTGATTGACCTGCTCCAGCTTGCGAAACCGGCCTGTGCCACTGACCGTCACCTCGGTGCCTGGATACAGCGTGCCGATCTCGTTGCCTTTGCGAACCATTGGCTGAGCACGGACGTTCAGGGGCGTCTCGGAAACGACCCGATGCTGCTCGCCCGCCATGGGTCGCAGGAAGTCGGCGCAGACATAACCTCGCAACCCGCCGCTGGCGTCTTTCAGATGATCGGGGCCGGGGGTGTTTTCAAGCTTGCGATAAGTGCCTTCGCCGCTGACCTGGACTTCCGCACCACGCGGCAGCCAGCCGATGATCGCGCCCTTGCTCGCCTTGTTGCGCACGTTCAGGCCGCGTTGCCCGGGGTAGTCCCCATGGATGTCGTTAACGTCGACGCGAACCTGAAGGGTCGATCCGGATTTCCAGAATCCTGGCCTGACGACAGCAGAGTCTTTTTCGTACGCCGCCCAATCCCGCAAATGCATGTAGAGGCTGTAGATGATCAGACTCGGCGACGTGTCCGTGTTGCCCTTGATGGCAGGCGGCTGCAGGCGGTGTCGCACCAGCACGAAATTCCGCGAGAACGGCTTTGAAACGAGCTGTTTATTGACGAAATACGTCGTGTCAGGCGACTGCTCATCAATGCGATAGGCCACCACTTCACCGTCCGCGATGCAGTGCACGCTCGACTGGTCCAGCGTGCCCGCCGTTCCCGCATCAAAATGCACACCGCCATGCCAGAGCTCGCTGCTGCCGAGGGGATAGCTGCCGCTTGCGGCATTTGCCAGATGGGTCAGGTGCTGGAGCACATCGCGTTTATCGCGGAAGGGATGGCTCCAGTTTTGGACGGGTTGCAGTAGTTCTGTATTAGCCCCGACGCCAGTCGGTGAACGAGGTGGCAATGCGTCGGTGGTTGGCAGTATCGGAGACTGGGTATCTTCCAATCCGAACGGCCAGGCAAATTGAGTATTCATAGTGTTATTCGCTCCTGCGATGACGGTGCGATGCGCCCGTTAAGTCCATCCGCACTTTTACCGGCGCGCGACAGTAAATGGGCCTGGCGAACAGCTGGTCCCTGCTCTTTACAGATGTAAGCCGGGGCACTTTGTAAATTGCAGTTGTGGTTGAACCGCAATTCGATGGGCGTGCTACCACATAGCAGTGTCCTCCGCCCGGAGTTAATGCCGCCGGAGAGTAGCGACGCATGCCAGTCATGCCCATGGCCGAATTACCAACTGCCATAGGGAATACCGTGCTGGT
The DNA here is from genome assembly GCF_059421525.1 of Pseudomonas sp. GW821-FHT02H06. Lineage (NCBI taxonomy): Bacteria > Pseudomonadati > Pseudomonadota > Gammaproteobacteria > Pseudomonadales > Pseudomonadaceae > Pseudomonas > Pseudomonas sp. GW821-FHT02H06. The sequence goes on along the minus strand of NZ_JBWKVD010000002.1, from coordinate 341,709 downwards.
CAATCCAGGCCTGTGCAGCTGGATTTGGTGCTCTGTAATACAGCCCCTTATTGTTCAGATAAGGGCCGCGAGGTTCGACTTCGGCCTGAAAGCGGCCTACCTCTCTAAAGCCCAAGCAAGATCCGCCTACCCATACTTTTACAATTCCTCCGGGTGCCATCCCCAGTGTGATCATTTCTCGATAGTCGGTCTTCCACTGCTGATTCCATTGGCAAAGCACACGCTCGGGCCTAACCATCTCATCACGGACCCATTGCGGTATTTGAATTTTGATCTTGTAAGCCTGCGGCTCCACCAGTGACTGCCAACGCAGGAATAACTGGTCGGGCAGATCGACGTTATTTACAGGTTTCGACTTGCCTCCTCCCTGGTGCCAGCCCTCGGCTTTTCCGGTATAGCCGGCGACACCACCATGCACGCGAAAGAATGCGAGGCCGCGTTGATCAAGCACGTCCACAGTCTCTACCCAGACTTCCATATACTTGGGTGCGGCTAATCCTACGTACCAAGCCGGATATGGCAGCTTTGGCGCAGGAGGTAATCGTGGCCCACTCGCGCATGCACTCAGACTGAGTGAAAAACCGACTACCCAGACCAGGCGCCTCATCTTGGAAACCCAGTATCCGGTTGATCCCCATGAGCCGAGCCGGAAAGGTGGCGGCTGTCGCGCGGGGTCATGATTGTCGTGAGCATTCATGGCCGGGTTACCAACTGCCATAGGGAATGCCGTGTTGTTCGATCCAGGCCTGTGCCGCTGGATTTGGTGCGCGGTAAAACAGCCCTTTATTGTTCAGATAAGGCCCGCGAGATTCGACTTCGGCCTGAAAGCGGCCGATTTCTTTGAAGTCTAAACACGCTCCTCCCACCCACACCTTTACGATCCCGCCGGGCGCCATGCCCAGCGTGATCATCTTCCGATAATCGTTTTTCCACTGCCGATTCCACTCGCACAGAACGTGCTGTGGCTTGATCATCTCGTCACGGACCCATTGCGGTATCGTTATTTTAATCTTGTAAGCCTGTGGCTCCACGAGTGACTGCCAGCGCAGAAAGAGCTGGTCCGGTAGATCAACGTTATTGATGGGCTTCCCGCCAGACACTCCCTGGTGCCACCCCTTAACGTTTCCTGTGTAGCTCGCGACACCACCGTGCACGCGGAAAAAGGCAAGTCCGCGCCGATCAAGAACGTCGACCGTCTCTATCCATACCTCCATGTGTTTCGGCGCAGCAAAACCTATATTCCAGGCTGCGTATGGCAGCTCGGGAATCGGAGGTAGCCTTGGTCCGCTTGCACAGGCAGTGAGGCTAAGCAGCAGGCTCGCAAAGCAAATTAGTCGCTTCATTCCGGATATCCTGCTTGAGGAAAATCCGGGTGCCTGTTTCGGCGGTTCATCGCCGACGGCTTGCTTAGGAACAGTGGTCCGGTTGGGGTCCAGTGCGCCGACAGGTGGACGTAGCGTGATCGCAGCAAGCCCTCCTCCGCGGGTTCAAGTTTGATAAACCTGTCGGACAAAACCTGCCTTAGGACGTTTTCTGAGATGAGCTTGAGCTCGTCAGGCAATTTGAAGCGCTTATCCGTGTCTGCGATAACGTCGAATGGCACCCTATGACGCACACCAAGCTCGCGCATCACTCTTAATGCAATCAGGCTCAATTCGCCATATATCGGGCGCTCAAGGATCACTGTGATCCAGTAATCCTGTACCGTCGGCTCACTCTTGCCACGAGGCGCGGCAGCCGCCGGCCAGGCTTTCACTTCGATATAGCCTTCGCGTGCCACTCCGGAATCACGTAGCAGCTGCGCCTCCACTTCCGCGCGACCCCATCCCGGGTGAGATTCAATCTTTTTGCCAATCTGAACGCTGACCTTGCAAGGCTTCATCATCCACAATTTCTCTCGCGATCGCGGCAGATAGCCCCCGCCGATATCCGAGTGCGCGCCTGGCATCCCGATCTGCAGATGACTGAAGTGCACTTCATTGAGAGAGAAGTTGGCGCGATACTCGTCGAGCGCATGTAGCTGGATGACTTTTCGCGCACATCCAGGCGGGAGGTGAAGGTTGACGCCTTTATTGATGTCATTGCCCGGGCTGAAATCGCCACGGGAAGGCGTCGAGACAGCTGCAACGGTATCGAACAAGCCGATCAAGTTGATGCAAACATTAGCGGCCGAATCGAAACTTCTAAATAGGCCCGCAACTCCGCCTGTAAACAGTTCGCTGAATAAACCATAACTTGGCTTGAGCACCTCATTAGCGCAATGCCGCGCAGCGGCAGCGCCACGGCTAAAGCCGAAAATGTCGAGTTCAACAGAGCGAACAACTATGCTGGGATTGATTTTTCTAAAAAGGCTCAGCTGCTCTGAAATGATCTCTGGAGCCTGCGTCACCCGAGCGACAACTCCGGTCTCTCCCTGCCCCAGGCCTTGTCCAATTATCGTGTCATCCTCGCCACCGCTACGAGTACCAATGCCTTCGATGTACACCCTGACATACCCGATATCCGAATCCTTACTAACTAGCGTCGCAGTGTTATCCGGATACAAGTCATACAAATACGCCACATTACTCGGCGCATTCCCGTAACTGTTATCCGGCGCGCTATTGAACGCACTCCCGTCAAACTCCCCAAACCCATACTGCTTGCACGTCGCGGCGATACTCTCCAGCTCTTCACGGCTGAAACTGTCCAAATCCGATTGTCGGCACTGGGCGGTCGCCGCCGCATTACTCTGGTTATTCCCGGTCCCGTCAAAGAACAACCCGATGCGCAAGGTGATGCCTTCGGTGATTTCCTCTTCCTCTTCTTCCTCCTCAACTAGCTCGGGTTGTCTAACCGGCGCAGCATTCTTGATCATGCTCCGTTCGTAGTGAATGTTGCCGCCGCTGAAGCTTGGCCAGAATTCGTGCAATTCAGGCGGTATATCCAACAACGGTGGCAAAGCAGGCAGTTCAACCTCCTGCGCGGCTTTCGGTCTGAAGTCAAAGTGCGCGGCTTTGATGAGATAGTCGCCGGCGGTGCCGGATTCAATACTGCATTGTTCGATCGCCACGTAACTTCCACCCGCGTTGAGGACGATGCGCTTCTTCGCGGTGATGTGGATTTCGTCTTCGGTGCTGGTGATGTTTATTCCCTGGCGAGCGAGCAGTTCAAGCGTATCGTTCTGTGCCTGGATGCTCACCGGGCCTTCGTTGGAGATCAGCTTCAGGCCGACCTTGCGGACGAACAGGCTCAGGCCCTGGCCGATACCCATAAAGAGTTTCTTGACCACGCTGATGTCGGCGTGGCCGCCCGCGTTGAGCATCAGGTTGTCTTGTGCGGCCAACTGCAAGTGCTTGCCGCTGGTCAGCGCAATACCATCCGGGGCGCTGAGCAGCAGGACCGAGGATTTGAGCGCGTCCAGGTCCTGTTTCAGCAGATCGAGTTGCGCCTGCACGTCGGCGGGGGCGGCTTGACTGACTGCGGCGTCTGCCGAGATTGTTTCCAACTGATCGCCGGCACTTTGCAATCGACCGACCGCCGCGCTCATGTCGAGCTGTTTACCCTGCGCTTTGGCCTGTTCTTCCGCACTGATAAACAGTCCCCTTCCCGCCCGAATCGCACCCCAGCCATCGGTGCGTAGTTCAAAGCCTTCGCCGCGCTTATCCTTCACGCTGTCGACCAGATGCCCAAGGTTCAGCTGGCTCTTGCCGCTGTGTTCGGTGCTGAGTTTGATGTGTTCCTTGCCGCGGTCGTCTTCCATGCGCAGCTTGTTGTTCGCCGGCGTGCGCAGCACATTGCGTTTGTAATCGCTGCGCAGCAGCGTCACATGGTCGGGATGGCGACTGTCATGAAGCGCGTGAGCGATATAGGATCGATCCGGGTCGCCCTGCTCAAAGGCAACAGCCACCTCGGTCCCGCAGATCAACGGCAGATGCAAGCCGTGGGTATCGCCGGCATAAGGTCGGGCGAGGCGCAACCAAAGGCTTTCCTGACCGATTTCCCAGCTGTCACGATCAAACAGAAAGCTGACCTTGTAACGACCTTCACTATCAATGTGGCCATACGGATCGTTGGCCAGCGAACTGGTGACCCGCGCCGGAACAGTGCCCGCTATCTCAGGCTTGGCCAGCAAAGGCGGCCGAAAACACACACTCTCGGAATACGGAATAGCCTCAAAACTCAGCTCAAAACTGCGATCCCGCGCCGCACGCAACCGTAGCCTTGTGAGCACCGCTCCCGGCTCAAACGCCTGCGGCGCTCCGCCGGAAATCGCCAGCACCTGGGCCAATCCCAACGAAGCGCTGCTGCTTATCCCACTCAGCCGCGTCTGACCATTCAGATACCGCTCATGCCGCAACCGCCCATAGAAAAACCCGCTTTCCCCCAGCAGATCCTCATCCTGATCCAGCTTGTCGCCAAGCACCTTGTACGGCTCGGCATAGTGATAAGCCTCGCCGTAAGTCGTGGTATCACCCCGCGTCTGATCGACATCGCCATCCAGCCAAGCACTCGCATCCCGATGGTGATAAGCCCGAAAGTGAACGCTCTTTTCCACCACCTCATGACTGACCTGCAGCCCCCAAACCCCATCCTGCCCGGTGCTGCCCAACCCCGACTGAGGCCTGAACGGCAAGCTCACCCGAGGCCGAACGTAATGCCGCTGATCATCATTAAACTCGACGACCTCAATCCCCAATCGCTCATCGTTAGTGAAGCGATACCAGATCCCCACCTCAGCCAACAGCCGCGAAACAAACGCGAGATCACTCTCGGCGTACTGCATCACCTGCTCACGCTTCGGGTACTCCCGCACCAACGTAAACAGAAAATCCTGCCCCTCAAAATCATGCCGCGTGCGCAGAATACTCTCGACAATCTCCGGCACCGACTGATGCTGATAAATCCGAAACTGCCGCCCACGACCCAGCAAGGCCAAGCGCGGCTCCAGCGTCACTTCATAGCGCGCCTCGTCAGCCGAGCCAGACAGCCGCTTAAACCCGGTGATGACCCCATGCAACGTCCGCAGCGCCTGAACCTTAGGCACCGCCAAGCCACGAATCGCCACCGGCAACGTATGCGGCGCCGCATGCAGACTGAACTGCGCATCCTGCCCGAGCATCCGCTCAGCCCCGATGTCCCGATCAACCGAGGTAAATTCCACCCGGTAATGAAAGGGCTGACTCAGGCGTTCTTCACCCTCAAACGCCAGCACATCCAGCGCCACAGGCAGGTTACGAACGGTGAGCTTGTGACGGCTATGGTCGAAAAACACCCCAATGGAATCGTTCATCATTCACCCTCCACCGAAGCCAGGGCTCCGACAAACTCAAGGGTGATGCCCTCCTCCTCGCAGTGCCCCAGCACCACGCCCCGCGTAGCCAATCGCGCGGCTTGGCGCTGCAAAAGCTGCTGACTTAGCACCGGCAAAATCTGCTGATTGAGCAAGCTGTCGATGTTCCGCGCGCCGCTGTCGGGGAGCAGGCAGGCCTCCACCAGCGCATCATGCAGGCGCTCGTCAATTCGGCACTCCAGCCCGTAATGCCGGCGCAACCGCTCCGCCACTTTGCCCAGCTTGAGCGCGACGATGCGTTTGAGCGCAGACGCCTGCAGCGGTCGATAGATCAGCGTCTGAAAATGCGCCAGCAACGCCGGCTGAAAATGCTCGCGCAGCACCGGCCGCAGTTGCTCGTGGACCTCCCCGTCGAGCGCTTCGGGGTTCCCCAGCAGGTAGTCCTGCAACAGGTCGCTGCCCAGGTTGGAAGTCATGACGATGACGGTGTTGCGGAAGTCGATTTCGCGCCCTTCGCCGTCCCGCATGAAGCCCCGATCGAAGATCTGATAAAACAGGTTGAGCACGTCGCGGTGGGCCTTTTCCACTTCATCGAGCAGCACGACGCTGTAGGGTCGCTGGCGCACCGCTTCGGTGAGCACCCCGCCCTGTCCGTAGCCGACGTAACCGGGCGGCGCGCCTTTCAGCTGGCTGACGGTGTGGGCTTCCTGGTACTCGGACAGGTTCAGGGTGATCAGCGATTTTTCGCCGCCAAACAGGGTGTCGGCCAGCGCCAGGGCGGTTTCGGTCTTGCCGATCCCGCTGCTGCCCACCAGCAGGAATACGCCCAGCGGGGCGTCTTCTTCGGTCAGTCCGGTTTTCGCAGCGCGCAGTCGTTGAGCCAGCGCCGTCAATGCGCGGTCCTGCCCGATGACGCGGGATGCCAACGACTGCTCCAGCGTCAGCAGGCTGGCCTGTTCGTCCTTGAGCAGGCTGCTCAGGGGCACGCCGGTCCAGTCGGCGATGACCTGGGCGACGCTGCGATCGTCGACGTCCAGCGACAACAGCGGTGCGTCGCCCTGAACCGCCTTGAGCCGGGCCTGCAGATCCGCGCAGATGTCGGCGTCGAAGACCTCACCATGGCGGGCCGCGAGCAAGGTCTGCGCGAGATCAAGTTCGTTGGCATGCTGGTCCTGCAGTCGCGCCAGCTCATCACTCAGGGATAACAGCTGCTCGGCGATGACCGCCATACGTTCATCGGCGTTGCGTCCACTGATGCGCCGATCGTCTTGCAACGCCAGACGTTCCTGCTCCAGCGCAGACTGCCGGGCCTTGCTCGCGATCAGCGCCTGGGGTTGGCAATCCAGGCTCATGCGCACCCTGGCGCTGGCGGTATCGAGCAGGTCGACGGCTTTGTCCGGCAACTGGCGGCCGGGCAGATAGCGGCGCGACAGCACCACCGCGGCCTGGATTGCGGCGTCCTCGATGTGCACGCCGTGGTGGCTGGCGTAGCGGGCCTTCAACCCGCGCAGCATGACCATCGCGGTGGCGTCATCCGGCTCGTCGACCTTGACCGTCTGGAAGCGCCGCTCGAGCGCCGGATCGCGCTCGAAGTACTGCTTGTATTCGCTCCAGGTGGTTGCGGCGATGGTGCGCAGTTCGCCACGGGCCAGGGCGGGCTTGAGCAGATTGGCAGCGTCGGCGCCTCCCGCCTGATTGCCCGCGCCGATCAGCGTGTGGGCTTCGTCGATGAACAGCAGCACCGGGTGCTCGGCCTGCTGCACGGCCTCGATCACGTCTTTGAGGCGCTGTTCGAATTCGCCCTTGACCCCGGCGCCGGCTTGCAACAGCCCGAGATCCAGCGTCCGCACGCTCACCGGTTTCAGGCTGGCCGGCACGTTGCCTGCGACGATGCGCAGGGCCAGCCCTTCGACCAGCGCAGTTTTGCCGACGCCCGGCTCGCCCACCAGAATCGGATTGTTCTTGCGCCGACGGCTGAGGATGTCGATGACCTGACGAATCTCGTCGTCACGCCCCAGCACGGGATCGATCTCGCCCTTGCGCACTTTCTCAGTGATGTCCTGGGTAAATCTTGCCAGCACAGGGTTGTCCGCAGCAGTCGTCATCGAATCCACGGGCACAGCATCGGGAACAAAATCCAGCCCTTGTCCCGTCTGCGCACGCTCATCGGAATGCTCCTCAAGAAACGGCAGCAAGTGACGCAACTGCACCTCGCTCAGGCTGAGCAACGGCCAGGCCTCTACGCACGCCAGCAAGTCGGGGCTTTCGATCAGCGCCGCCAGGACGTGGGCCGAACGCAGTTGCTCGTTGTCCTCGTCCAGCGAGGCGCGCACCCAGGCGTTCTTGATCAGCCGCTGCAATTTTTCACACAGCTGCGGCTTGGCCTGGACGCTGCGCGGCAGGCGATCAATGTGGTCGAGCAAGCCGGTCCACAGCGCTTCGATGTCCCACTCGTAACGCCGGCCGATCAGCACCAGATCGCCGTCGCCCTGCCCCAGCAGTTTCAGCACCCAGTGCTCGATGGTGATGTGGCCGTGGCCGCGGCTCTGGCACAGCGTTGCCGCCGCGCTGAGGGCCTGGGCGCAGAGAGGGTTGAGGCGGCGAAGCAAACGGGAGGAGCTCTGTGCCATGGGTTATCGTCCTTGAACGGAAGGAGTAATTAGCGCCGACGAGACCGTTGAGCGGTCGGCGCCTCGCTGTTTTTTCGGGGGAAACGTGCCGTGTAGATGTGCTTGGCGCAGCGGCAGCGAACGGCCGCTCAACCCAGCACACCGCAGCCGGCAGACAGCCATGCAAAAGCCTGCCTGCCGGCCTTGCAGCGTCAGGCGGTCTGGCGTTCGTTCCACGAGTCGGAGTGGATGATGTTGCCGTCCTTGTAGGTCCAGGTGACCTTCTCGTAACGCAGCTCGACCATCTCCAGGTGGTTGTGCTTCTCCTTCGCCGGGTCCTTCACGTCGTGCATTTTCGGCGCGACGCGCACGACCTTGACGTTCTCCAGCAGGGTGTTGAAGTACTCGACTTCCTGGCCGGCGTCGTCGATGCGGTACCACTTGAACTCGGCGCTTTTCAGGGTCTGGCCGGTGCCGACGGCCTTGTACAGGTACGGGCTGCTGGCATCGATTTCTTTGGTGAACAGGAACGGCGTGTGCACCCGGGCGCCGGTCAATTTGCCGGTGTTGTTGTCGGTGGGGATGTAGACGCTGTGGTCCTGGGCGACCACTTCGACGCTGCCTTCCCGGGACTGCACGTTGACCGAGCCTTTGATGTCAGCGCCGCCGTCATCTTTGAGCCAGAGGTAAACGGGAATTGCCATGTGAAACTCCTTGCTTGGGTTATCGAGTGCCGCGAAATGCGACGGGGGTAGCCGGCCCGGCCCCGGCAGAAAGCGACCCGCAGGCCCCCTCTTCCGGTACCAGACGGATGTCGACGCGGCGATTGGCCCTGCGTCCGTGTTCGGTGTCATTGCTGGCGATCGGCTGGCTGGCGCCGTAGCCCTGCACGGCAAAGCAACTGCCGGGAATGCCGCCCATGCGTTGCATCCAGTCGCGCACCGAGGCGGCGCGGTCGCGGGACAGGCGCAGGTTCTGTTCTGCACTGCCGGTGGCATCGGTGTGTCCGGTGACGACGATCAACCAGCCGGGTCTGGCCTTGATGCCGACCAGTGCGTTGATCAGCACCTGGGTCGATTCCGGCTTCAGCTCGGCGCTGCCAATGTTGAACAGCGACAGCGTGTCCAGACGCACGGGTCCGCCCGCCTGCACCGTCTCGGTTGGCGGTTGGTAACGGCCGATGGCGTGCCAGACCCTGATGCGCAGCTGTTCGGCGCGGTACAGGCCGAGGCCCAGTGACCGAGGCTCGCCGCGGCGGTAGTAGTCATCCAGCCGTCGGGCGTCGTCGTGCAAGACGGTCAACGCCGCTTCGCGCAGCGCCACCGCCTGCGGGTCCTCGCGGGCGGTTTCGTTGATCGAGGCATAGCGGCGCAGGTCGTCACCGACCTGGCGGATCAACAAGGTATTCTGCCGGGCCGAGCTCGACATCGCGATGACGGCGGCGAAAGCCGTCAGCCAGATGCCGATGACACTGGCGCGCCGCGCGGCGGTGTTGCCGGTGTGTCGGGGAAGCAGCTCCAGCAGGCAATCCGGCACGGGCAAAACACCGACCGTGCTGCCCGTCAAATGGGTCGGCACCAGCGCAGTCTTCGCCTGTATCCAGTGCTGCCAGACGCTGCCCGGAACCTGTTCCGGCAAACGCGGCACGCGGCAGATTGCGTAGGCCACCGGCAGCCGCGCGCTTTGACGGCCAAGGCGGGAGAAGTGCGGGGCCACAGACTGCTCCAGCCACGCGCCGTGGGTATTCATCTGCACCGCGATGTGCATTCGGTGAGTGAGAGCGGCGCGGTCTTGTCGTTGCCAGTCCTCGACGCTGGCGCAGGTGCCGTTGCTTCTAACCCGCGCCGAGGGCCTGCCATTTTCCCAGCTGAACCACACAGATGGGTCGCTCGAACCGACCTCTTCCCGGGTGAAGCCGGTCCCACAAACATCGCGCGTATCCTGGGACGCTTGCTGATAACTCACGACCCACAGCGGCAACGTCAGCGCGCGCTTGCGGACCACGGACAGCTGATGGGTCAGCGCACGAAGCTGGCCATCCAGCTCCGAGCTGTCAGCGTGTTGAGATGGATTGACCACACACATGACGCTCATCTGCGCACGCCATTGCGAACGCGCTGCCAGCAGCGCTGCGACCAGACCGGGCAATCGCTCAATGTTCGGCACACTGACGTAACACCCGCTCGCCGTCGTCCGCACGGCGATCTGCTCGGCAGTATCGACACCGGCATCCGCATCGCCAGCAAAAAGCGCCGCCGATCCCTCACCGCACACCAGCACCACGGGCAGGTGGTACTCGCTGCCGGGCAAGGCTCGGAACTCACCCAACCCCGCAGGACCACCAAGACGGACCGAGCGTCGACCCGCCAGCAGCCAGCCCCCGGCCACCAGCATCAGGGCGCCCGCCACGGACAGGGCTTGAACGATCAGGCTCAGGGGCAAGACGCTGATCACCATCAGCGCCATACATCCCGACCACAGCGCAAGTGCACGCATCAACTTGAGTGTCATGGGCGCGTCACACCCGCTCGGTCACAAGGGAGGCCACCAGAGCCGCCAGATGCGAATCCAGCACCCACCAGACGCCCGCCAGCAGCAATCCGGCCAACAGCAGATGCAGCAAGGGTGCGCGCAACCATCCCGACAAAGGCTTGCGGCCCCGTGCGTCGATCCACGTCGGCAGCGGCTGATCCAGGGTCACCGGTGCAACCCGGGTGGTCAACTCAGTCATCAGCTGCTGACGCTCGGGGTGGTTCGGCTCTTTGTAGCGACCAAGAAAGCCCAGCATCAGCACGCGGTGATACACCCTCAGCACGCTCGGGTACGGAGACGGCTCGTGCAGCACTTCGCGCATTTCTTCGTAGAGAAACTGCCCCGCCTGATGACGTCCGAAGTAATGCGCCTGAAGCGGTTCGTGGGTCCATTTGGCGCGGGCACTGGCATCGGCGTGGATCAGCACGGTTTCATCCAGCAGCGCGCATTGCGCGTGGCTGATGAAATCGACATTGCGCTGGCTGACGCCGGCTTGCGTCAGCGCATCGCGGACCCACACCACCTGCCGGGTGCACACCTCCCAGAGCGCGTCGCTGTCCGGAGCCGACGCGCCGTGGCGCAACTCGACCACCAGCAGGTAACTGTCCTGCAGCAGTTGGTCGACATCGACGGACCGCGCAGCCGCTTGGCTTTTCATTGGCCGGCTCATGAGCGCAGTACCGCAAACAGCTCAAGCTTGACGTCCGGCAGCGTTGCCGGGACGTAGAACGCGCAGACCCCTTCGGCGAGCACCGCCTGGCCGCTCGGATGGGCAAAATCGAGGGCGAAATACTGGTTTTCGAGACGCAGCGGGATCGCCGCAGGCACGTGACTCAACGGCTTCAGCGGAACACCGTCCAGCGCGGCATTGATCAACTGATCGACGTCGTCCGGTGTGCCGATTTTGCACAGCCGCGGGAACTGCGCCTGCAATTGGGCCGGGGCCTCGCGGCAGCGCACTGACAGGTAAAAGTCAGCAGCGTCGGCTTCGCGCAGGCGCGGGTCGTTGAACGTCACTTGCCAGCGACCCGGGATCACCTGCTCCAGCTCCAGGGCAATGACTCGCGACGGCAGACTGGCTTCCAGCAACGTCGAGATCATCTGCATCAACGGCGGCAACACGGTTTCCAGGTCGTCGTGGCGGTAGGCCGGAATGGCGTCAACGTCGTGTTCGAGGGAGAACGTCAGCAGCGCCCCCGCCAGTTTCACCAGTTCCTGATAGACCTGCTCGGGATGGCGCGCCGGGCTGGCCTTGAAATCGGCGAGCACGGGTTGATAGGTGTTCAGCGCATTGAGCAGCCAGAACAGCGAAACATCGGCCACCGCGAAGTCGGCCATGCGCTGATTGCTCTCGCGGCGCATGCCCATCAAGCGATGGCGCTTGGACGCCAGTTGGGTCAGCAGATTGTCCAGTTGGACCTGCAAACCGAGGTGCCCGGCGAAGCTCAACAGCGGCGGCACGAAGGCTTCGTCCAGGCACGCGCGTCCCTGCCCGTCAAGCACCAACCGGGCGACCGGACAAGTCAGGTAATCAGCGTTGTCATCGCTGGCCAGACGCAGGCTGAGCATGTGCTCGAGCACACCGATCGACTGTTGATCGTCGCCGTACAGATCCTGCACCTCGCGCCAATTCTGGCGGTAACGCACGGGCCGGTCGGCGCGGGCGCTCTCGAACAGGCAGTTGCCGCCGTTGGCCTGCTCCAGTGGCAGGCACAACAGCACCGTCGCGCCCTGCCCCGAGTCGATCGGGATCTGTTCGAGGGCCAGCGCGGCGGGCAGCCGATCAACGCTGTCGGTGTCGATCAGCGTGCCATCCGGCAGGCGAACCCGTAGCGTGGACGCCTTGAGTTTGCCCAGCCGCAACGCTTCTGAATCAAACGTCGCCGTCTGCACACCCCACGGATGAACCCGCGACAGATGCGCAATGCATTCGTTGGTCCAGGCTTCCCAGCGCGCTTGCTGCTGGAATTGCTGCTGGGACAACAGCGCCCCGGCAGCCCAGAGAGGTCGGTCGATTTTCATGTTGTGCTCACCTATGGCCGACGTCAGGTTTTGGCTTTGGGCATCTGGGAAACCAGCGAAAGGTTCACGTCCATGCCTTCCACCTGGAAATGCGGCACGGCGTACAACTTCACGCGGAAGAAGCCGGGGTTGTCGTCGATGTCTTCCACCGTCACCCGCGCGTCGCGCAGCGGATGGGAGGCTTGCAGATCGTCCCCCGGGTCGGTCATTTCGGTGACCAGCCCGCTGATCCACTTATTTAATTCCAGTTCCAGCAGACGCCGGTCCTTGGTGGTGCCAATGTTCTCGCGTTGAATCAATTTCAAATAATGCGCAATGCGCGACAGCAGAAAGATATAAGGCAGGCGCGAGTTGATCCGGCTGTTGGCCGTGGCATCGGCGGTGTCATACAACGCAGGTTTTTGTGTTGAATTGGCGGAGAAGAAACAGGCGTAATCGCGGTTCTTGTAATAGGAGAGCGGAATAAACCCCAGATTGGCGAATTCAAACTCCCGGGTTTCCGGGATCATCACTTCTGACGGAATCTTCACCTGACTGCCGGTGCCGAGGTCATATAAATGAATCGGCAGATCTGTCACTGCACCACCGGACTGTGGCCCGCGAATTTGTACACACCAGCCGTTATTGACGAAACTCTTCACCATGTTTGCAGCGAAGGCAAAAGAAGCATTGGTCCACAGGTATTTGCTGTGATCGGTGCCTTTTACACTTTCCACATAATTGAAACTGCGCACCGGAATGGTGTCCGGCCCATAGGGCAGCCGTCCCAGCACACGCGGCATAGTCAAACCGATGTAACGGGAATCGTCGGTGTCGCGGAATGACTTCCATTTGATGTATTCCGCGCGATCAAAGTAATTACCGATGTCTTTGATGGCGGCGACTTCTTCCATGGTGTCCTTGCCGAAGAAGGCCGGCCCCACCGAACCAATGAATGGCATGTGCGCTGCCGCCGCGACCTTCGATATGTTGCGAAGCAGCGCGATGTCTTGCGGGCTGCGATCAAACTCGTAACTGGAAACAGCCGCCGCAATGGGTTCACCGCCGGGCGTGTCGTACTCCTGGGTATAGGTGTGCATGTACAGACCGCTTTGTGCGATCTCGGGGGCGTCTTCGAAATCCTGGACCAGATGGTCCTTGCTGATGTCCAGCAACTCGATGCGCACGTTCTGCCGGAAGTCCGTCTGATCGATCAGCGACTTCACCCCGCGCCATGTGGACTCGACCCGCTGGAAGTCCGGGTGGTGCATGACGGCGTCGAGCTGGCGGCTGATCTGCGCGTCCAGCGAGGCGATGTGTTCGTCGAGCAGGGTTTTGTCGAGACGCTGCACCTTACGCGACGAGCCCTTGAGCAGGTTGAGGAACACGCTGACCGCCGCGGTCACGCGCTCATCGGCGGAGATCTCCGACAGCGCCTCGTTGTTCTGAAACGCCTCGATATCGCCGAGGGCTGAAACCGGGTTGAGGTTTATTTTTGAAAACAGCGCGTTATAGACGCCGGTGCTTTCTTCGGACAAAACGGTGCCACCGCCTGATACTGCGGAAGAGTGTTTCGAGGACATGTTCGATACCTGCTATCAGAGACCCGGGTGATTAACGCTCTGGGGGTGCGGCGAGTACGGCCAGTTCGGCGCGCAACTCATCACTGAGCGTTTCGTCTTTGACGATGCGTTCAAGCTCGTGACGGAAGGTCGCGTTGTCGAGCAGGTTTGATTTGAGATCACGCAACAGATTGCGGGTCGCCAGCAACGCGCGCAGTGACGGTATTTGTCTGGCGACCTGTTCTGGCTCGAAGTCTTTCATTTTCTGGAAGTTCAAATCCACGGAAGCATCCGAACCGTCGTCGGCGAAGGTGTTTTCAACGGTGAGTTTCAATGCAGGGGAAAATTCCGCCAGCACACTGTCGAAATTGTTTTTATTGATATTGATCTTGGTGCGTTCGGACAATGGCCGATCTTCCTGGCCGTTGCTGTAATCCCCGAGCACCATCAATTTGAGCGGGAGTTCGACTTTTTTCTGCGCACCGCCCGTATGCAAATCAAGTTTTATATTGACCCGCGCTTTGGGCACTTCATTTTGAAAGCTGTTTGAAGCCATAACTCCTCCGTCGAAAATGCCACACGTCACAAAGGGGAATATCTGGATCGCAGGGCCTTTTTATCAGCCGAGCGTCCGTGACCCAAGCGATCAAGTTTTAACAAGTGTGAGCAGCGAATGGGTTGATGAAGTTTTCATCGAATTCGGGAAGCGGCAAGGCTAATTCCCTACGAATAAAAACTCTACCCACCAAGGACAGGAAGAGAGGTGTCCTACGGAAGTCTAGAATCCTTCCTACAAAATAATCCCGGACAGTGGAACGGCTGCAGAATTAAACGGCGTACGCAATACAGTGGCGGCGGGGTTTAAGGTACAGATACAAAAAACCGCAAGCGGTTGAACAGCATCAGCTGTGCAACACGCCTGCGGCTATTTCGAGCAAATGAATCAAAAGATGTAATCGGTGGTGAGGAATGTCGATTCGCGGTTGTGGATGATGTCGCTGATCAGCGCCTTGTTGCTTTCCTGGAACTTGGTCGCCACCAGGGTGCGGATCGAGAACACGCGCAGCGCATCGTCCACCGACAGCGTGCCTTCGGCCGAATTCTTGCGGCCGTTGAACGGGAAGCTGTCCGGACCGCGCTGGCACTGAGCGTTGATGTTGATCCGCCCCACCTGATTGGCGAACGCGTCGACCAGACGCCCGACCTGCTTGGAGTCGTTGCCGAAGATACTCAGCTGCTGGCCGAAATCGGAATCCAGCACGTATTCGATCACCGTTTCCAGATCGCGGTACGCCACCACCGGTACCACGGGCCCGAACTGTTCTTCGTGGTAAACGCGCATGTCCGGCGTGACCGGGTACAGCACGGCCGGGTAGAAGAATTGCTCATGGGTGGTGCCGCCGCCTTCGTTGACCACTTTGGCGCCCTTGCTCACGGCATCGTCCACCAGTCCTTGCAGGTAGTCGGTCTTGCCCGGCTCCGGCAGTGGCGTCAGAGAGACGCCCGGCTCCCACGGCATGCCCGGCTTGAGCTGAGCGAGTTTTTCTTCGAACTTCTCGAGGAAACTGCCGACCACGTTTTCGTGCACGAACAGGATTTTCAAGGCGGTGCAACGCTGGCCGTTGAATGACAACGACCCGGTAATGGCTTCCGTTACCGCGTTGTCCAGGTTCACATCCGGCAGCACGATCCCCGGGTTCTTCGCATCCAGACCCAGTGCGGCGCGCAGACGGTGCGGCTTGGGGTGGAGCTTTTTCAGGGCGCTGGCGGCCTTGTTGGTGCCGATGAAGGCAAACACGTCGATCTTGCCGCTGGCCATCAGCGCGCTGACGGTCTCGCGGCCGCTGCCGTAGATCACGTTGATCACCCCGGCCGGGAAGCTGTCGCGGAACGCTTCGAGCAACGGACGAATCAGCAACACGCCGAACTTGGCCGGTTTGAACACCACGGTGTTGCCCATGATCAGGGCCGGAATCAACGTGGTGAAGGTCTCATTCAGGGGATAGTTGTAAGGCCCCATGCACAGGGTCACGCCCAGGGGCACGCGGCGAATCTGGCCGAGGGTGTCCTGTTCCAGCTCGAAGCGGCTGGAGCGACGGTCGAGTTCCTTGAGGGCGTTGATGGTGTCGACGATGTAATCACAGGTGCGGTCGAATTCTTTCTGCGAGTCCTTGAGGTTCTTGCCGATTTCCCACATCAGCAGCGTGACCACCGCGTCGCGCTGCTCGCGCATCAGCTTGAGAAAGGTCTCGACGTGATGAATGCGATCGGCGACGCGCATGGTGGGCCAGGCGCCCTGGCCCCGGTCGTAGGCGTTGACGGCGGCGTCCAGTGCAGTCATTGCGGTGTCGGCGTCCATCAGCGGCGTGCTGCCGAGCACCACGGACTCAAGGCCCGCGTCGGTTTTCAGCGAGACCGGGCTCAGCACCGGTGCCAGCGGCCCGTGCCATTGGTGCAGTTCGCCGTTGACCAGGTAATCGCGCTGCTCGATGGCGGGGCCTGCGCGAAACTGCTCAGGGATCTCGTCGGCGCGCGGGTACAGGTTGTCCAGGCGGTTTTGCAGGGTCATCTCATTTACCTCTTCCAGTCGGTCATCGTGCCAAACAGGCTGGACACACTACGCCACAGCCGCCGCCGAATGAAAAGCATCGAGATAAATGTCACGTCCGGGTGACACGAAAAACGTCTGCCGACGGTGCCAGAGGCGCTGTTCAGGCCACCGCGGTCTGGTTGCGCCCGGATGCCTTGGCCCGGAACAGCGCCTTGTCCGCCAGTCCCAGCAGCCCGTGCACGTCCTGACCGGTGTTGCTCAGCGCGGCGACACCGAGGCTGGCGGTGACGCCTTCGTCGTGCTGGCAGGTGATGTCGGCGATTGCCTGGCGCAGCTTCTCGGCGATGACATGGGCCGCGTCGAGGGACGTATTGGCGAGCAACAGCGCGAACTCCTCGCCGCCCAGCCGACCGCAGACGTCGCCTTCCCGCACGGACTGGCAGATGACCCGGCCGATCTGCCGCAACACTTCATCGCCGGCCTGATGGCCGTGGCAGTCGTTGATGCGTTTGAAATGATCGATGTCCAGCATCAGCGCGCACAGCGGTAACCGGCTGCGCTTGCAGGCGTCGTACGCGCGTTCGGCCTGATGGAAAAAAGCCCGGCGGTTCTTCACCCCGGTCAGTTCATCAGTCTGCGCGGCGTGGTCGGCGATGCGATGGGCATGTTCCATTTCGCGGCTCAGGCGAAAGGCCCGTTCCATGGCCTGGCACAATTTGCGCGTCGCGCTGACCACAAATCCGGCAAAGATCAGCGACGCAACCGCCATACCCTGCTGCGCGGTCTGGGGTTGAAACAGCAGCCAGGTCGAGCACGGCAAGAGCACCAGTGCAATCGACACCAGGGTCATCGAGCGGTACGCCGAATAACAGGACACCGCGCTCACCGACATGCCAACGGCGAACAGCAGCACCAGCGTCTGGATCAATAAATCCCCGGCGTGCATCAGCGCCAGCGCGCCGCTGCCCCAGATGCCGGCCGACAACACCAGCGTGACCCAGTAAGTGGTTTCCCAGCGCTCCGGGGTGCGGGCGGTTTCCGGCATCCGGAAATAGGCGGTCAACATGATCAGGCGCAAGGTGGTCGAGGCACCCAGCAGCCCGAGCCACCCGAGAATCAGGGAGTGTTCCAGGCGCTCCCAGCAGATCCACGAGAGCATTACAGCCGCCAGCGCGCTGCCGAACACCGAGAAAAAACTCTGACGGAAAAGCAACTGCAAACGATCGTTGCGCACCTGGGCCCGTATCAGGGCCTCGCGCGCCGGTTGAGAATCATGGAGGTACATCGAATTCGCCCGACCCTGGCATTGGATGGGTCGGATTGTGGCATCGTGCTATGACAGTAAACAACTCGCGCGCCAACTAATTGCTGCGCCACGCAGCGGATGCGGCAATTCGCCGGAAAAATGACGGTTCGACCCCCACGGCGTCAGCCTTACTCCTCACGCGCGGACGGCGGTTGACCGAGGATTTCAATCAAACTCAGGGCATTGCCCGTTGCGGCGCCGCTGGCGGTGTTATCGAAAATACACCACGTCGGCGCACCGCTTAGCGCCTTGGCTTTCAGCTCGACGGCCAGACGCATCAGGAAATCTTCTTCATAGGCGCTGTAATAGATGCGCGGTGCGCCGTGCAGTCGCCAGTAGCCCAACCCCGGCCAGCCGGCCGGTTGGCGGTCATTGCTGAGCCTCGATGGGTCAACCGTTGCTTGCGCAATGCGGTAGTGCGTGAGCATTGGCTCGGCCTGGAGCCAGCTTTCATGACGCGGTTCTATGACCATATGACCCGCGAAGCGCTCGCGGAGCTGGATGAAAAACCCTTCGGCTACGAGTGGATCGAACGTCAGCGAAGGCGGCAACTGCAGCAGCAGGCAACCGAGCCGTTCGCCCAGTTCACTGCATTGTCCGAGAAACTCATCCAGCGCATGGCCGCTACCCTGCAACTGTTGTTCATGGGAAATAAGCTTGGGGATCTTCACCGAAAAGCGAAAATCCTCCGGCACTGAGTCGGCCCAGCGGGCGTAGGTCTGCGGCCGATGGGGGCGGTAGAACGAGCTGTTGATTTCCGCGGCGTTGAATTGCCGTGCGTAGCGCTGCAAGTGGGTGCCGTCGCCCGGAAAGGCCGGCGCGTGCTCGCGGCCCAGACTCCACCCGGCGCAGCCCACGAAGATTCTGCCAGGCGCGGTTGAGATGGCATCGTTCAAAACAGCACCTCCCCGGCTTCGCCCATGAAAATCTCTGCCGTCTTCGGCCCGATGCCGTTGAAGTCCTGCAGGCGCTTTTCGAACTCGCGACGGTCGGCGCTGGCGGCAGCCATGCCGCTGACCGTGCCGCCGTATTCATCCATCAGCTTGGCCGCCAGTGCCAGCAGGCGCACGGCGGTGGATTCGTCGTAACGCGCATAACCGCCCTCGCCCAGCATCCTCACCAGCTCCCGGTGAGTGCACGCGGCCAGTTTGCCCGGCGTGTCGCGCCCGTGCCTGTCGACGATGACGTGATAGGTCTGTACCGCCGCCTGCGCCCGAATCCGTTTGCCCATCAGAAAACTGGCCAGCAGCCATTTGAACAGCGCCTTTTCACCGCCCTGCACTAGGTCGATGCCCAGCTCCTGCGCTGTGATGTTCTTGCCCATGAACGCTCCTCGATTTCCATTGCTGGAGTGACTTCTCAAGGGGCAGATGAGTTCGATGTTTTGGGTGGCGGCTGGATCGATGCCCCCTCAGGCGTTGGATATCTGGTTGATCCCGATGACCTCGCCGCTCCAGATCATCTCGTAATGGGCGCTCTGCACAATGGAGGTGACGTGGCGCGGGGTCAGCAGTGCCCAGCAGTGATTGCCCGGCGAGCGCACCGAGTGATAGCGCAGGCCGGCCACGCCCGCCTGCTTGGCCGCCCCGCCCAGCACATGGGACTGCGCGTAGTCGTCAGGTGCATAAATCGGGTCGGAGAGCGGAATCGAGGTGGCGTCGACACTGCCCTCCTCGCTGAAACTGCAACTCAGGCAGCGGAAAACAAAGCGCTCGTACTTCAGGGCCGCGACCCGCGACCAGTACAACTTCTGATGGTGGCGCACTTCGGCGATGGCCGTGTCGACGGTGTCGGCCAGGTACAGCACGCCGAACTCGCCGCTGCTGAAGCGCGAGCCCGCAGGATTGACGTGGGTGAACGGCGCGACGGCATAAGAGCTTCCGGGAATGCCGAACGGAATCTCGGCCAGGGGAATCAGCTCAATGCGGCCGATTTCGTTCTGCAGGCGAGGATTGGTCAGCGCCTGAATCCGGTACAGCGTCTCGAACTCGGCGGCATCGGCAACGTCGCTGAACAGGTCGATGGGCGGGAATTTGGAATTGACCAGGCGATAGGCCTGCTGGGTCTCACCGGCGAGTATGGGGAGCGCGTCCGGCGTCACCATTGGGCGCCCCGGAGGGTGTCGATGCGGCGGAAGGTTTCGTACAGCGAGATCATGTCGCCCTGGGCCATAACGTCCAGTGGCTTTCTGCCGTTGAAGAACTCGTTGTGGTTTTCCATCGACGGGAAACCGTAGGCGTTGTCGGGATTATCAAAGAGGGTTCGGAGGGCGGCGTGGATGTTCAGCACAAAGCTGACTCGCTGCATTTGGTCTTGATCCAGCGCCACCGACCACTGCGCGTCGTCCTGGCGAGCGCGGGTGTACGTGCTTCGGGAAATACGCAGGATCTGGCAGGCCTGCTCGCTGGAGGCCTTCCACTTGTCCAGCACCCGCAACGCCGCTCGCAAACCGACCACGCACTCGGATTTGGAAAGTTGCCGCGCTGGAATGGCGGTGGTCATGGGCGTACCTCTTGATGGCTACAGCTTAATGTCTGTGGACGCAACTCTAATTCAATTGCGTCCATAGATGCAATGTCAAGTTTCGACAGGGTTGATGTGCGGCGCGTTATCTGACGCGTTCCCGGCTAAAGCCGGTCCTACAGTCGAGGTCCGATCAGACCCTCCCGGGCGCAAACGATCACCGAGGCCCATTCCATAGCCTCCAAAAGTGAAAAAAAGGTGAAAATTCAGCTTAGTCACATCTGGTAATGATTCGCATGTTGATTCAGAATCGCGCTCCCCACCGCGCCTTCAGGAATTTCCATTGTGATCCCTCGCCTTCCCGCCACCTTTCTCCTGGCCGGTATCGTTGCCGCCATGTCTACCGCCAACGCAGCCGACGACGTCACGCTGCCGGCGATGCAGATCCAGGACACCGCCGCACAGGACGACGGGCAAAGCGTGGGTTATCAGGGCAAGCCGTCTTCGAGCACCACCAAGCTGGGGCTGACCAACAAGCAGACGCCCCAGGCGATCACCACCATCACCCGCGCTCAGATGAACGATTTCAAAATGAACGGGGTCAAGGACGCGCTGCGCTCGGCGCCGTCGGTGACCGTCGAGCAAAGTGAAAGTGACCGCACGGAGTACACCTCCCGCGGGTTCGACATCGGCAGTTTCGAGTACGACGGCATGGGCATGCCCTTCGCCCAGACGATCATGATCGGTGACCTGGACATGGCCGAGTTCGAGCAGATCGACGTGCTCCACGGAGCGAACGGTTTGATGAGCGGCACCGGCAACCCGTCGGCCACGGTCAACTTCATCCGCAAGCGACCGACCCGGGATTTCCAGGCGCAGATCGACACCAGCGTGGGCTCGTGGGACAACCGTCGCATTGATGTCGACGTGTCGGGGCCGTTGACCGACACCGGCAACGTCCGCGGCCGCTTCATCTATGCCCACGACAAGGGCAACTCGTGGATGGACCGCTACAGCCACGAAAAGAACGTTGCCGCCGGCCTGCTCGCCTTCGACCTTTCCGACGCCGACACGCTGACCGTGGGTTTCACTCAGCACAACAGCGATTCCAACGGCAGCACCTGGGGCAACCTGCCGCTGGTCGACAGCAACAACAACCCGATCCACTACAGCAGCCGCTCGTCCAACGTCGGCCAGCCGTGGACCTACTGGAACATGCACACCCAACGCGCGTTTGCCGAATGGAAGCATGACTTCGGCAACGGCTGGAATGCCACGGTGACCGGCACCGGCATTACCGAATACCAGGACACCAACATGCTGTACGTCGCGAGCGTCACCGATGACGACGCCTCGGTGTTCGCCGCCCACACCAGCAGCAAGGCCCATCAGTTGCTGGGCGAAGCGAAGGTCTCCGGGCCATTTAGCCTGTTCGGCCGCGACCATGAGCTGACTTTCGGCGCCGCCTACGGCCGCACCCATCAGAAAGCCCGGGAATACGACGCTGGCGGGGGCACCTACTTCGACACCTCGTTCGCGGGCATTCTCGCCGGCAATACCCCTTCGCCGCAGTTTGGCTACACCAGTGACATCACCAACACCCAGAACTTCGAGGACCGGCAGAAAAGCCTGTTCGCCGGTGCCCGCTTCAGCTTGGCGGATGATCTGCACTGGATCGCCGGTGCGCGCATGCTCAGCGTCGACGGCACGGGCGAGAGCTATGGCACCGATCACGCCCAGCGCGAGCACGGCAAGGTCACGCCCTACACCGGCCTGGTCTATGACCTGACCCCGCAGTGGAGCCTGTACACCAGCTGGACGCAGATCTTCAATCCGCAGTACGGCACGGTCGGCGTCGACGGTAAAGTGCTCGCGCCGCTGGAAGGCAAGAGCCTGGAAGCCGGCGTTAAAGGCAGCGTCATGGACGATCGCCTGAACCTGACCGCCGCCGTGTTCAAGACCAAACAGAGCAACGTCCAGTCGGCAGACTTCATTGAAGTGGGTTCGCAGTTCCGCTACTTCACCGATGATTACAAAAGCCACGGCATCGAACTGGAAGCGTCGGGCGAAGCGCTGCCGGGCCTTGACCTGCTGGCGGGCTACACCTACGTGCACATCGAAAACGACGACGGCGACAAGGCCCGTCGTTATGTACCGACCCACGCCTTCCGTGGCATGGCCAGCTACCGACTGCCCGGCCTGCCCCAAGCCCGAATCGGCACCCGGGTCAGCTGGCAGAGCGGGATTCAGAACGACAATTACAGCGTCATCCGCCAGAACGCCTACGCGCTGGTCGACCTGATGACCAGCTACGACATCGACAGCAACTGGAGCACGGCGCTGAACTTCAACAACGTCACCGACCGCAAATACCTGACCTCGCTGTACAGCGGCACGGCGAGCAACTATGGCGCACCGCGCAATCTGACGGCGTCGTTGACCTGGCGGTACTGATCCGGGCAGTTGTCCGGTGCTGGCAACCGTGCACCCTCCTGTGGGAGTGAGCTTGCTCACGAAGATGGCATTCCAGCCGCTGAAAATTTAGCGGATGTACTGGCCTCTTCGCGAGCAAGCTCGCTCCCACAGGTTGCTCAACAGCGGCAACATCCTGGATGACTTCATTTGATGAACGCATCCGTCCGAGAATTTTTTTGAGTCGCTCGCTTGACTTCCCTTTTCCAATCAGTAAGATAGCGCGCATTCCGCGATAGCTCAGTTGGTAGAGCAAGTGACTGTTAATCACTGGGTCCCTGGTTCGAGTCCAGGTCGTGGAGCCAGACAGAAGTAAACGAAAAGGCCAGCGCTTAGCTGGCCTTTTCCGTTTCCGATCGCTTTTCCCGGGCGCTCCCTGCCTGAAGCGGGACTGCATCAGCCCCGCTCCGCCCTTATCGTCAGGCCTTGGTGTAGCGCAGCCACACCGCGCCGCCGTCCTGCACCTCCGCCGACGTCAGTTTCAAATGCGTTGGTTGTTTCCACGCCTCGGTCGACACCTCGAACGACGCCGGATGCTCGCCCCGCCCGTCGATCAGCGGCAGGATCAGCACGCTGACTTCATCGACTAGGCCGGTGTTGACGAAGGAACCGCTGACATGGGGGCCACCCTCGACGATCAGGCGCTTGCAACCCAGTTCGCTCGACAGGATCTGCACGACCTGCTGCAGATCAATCTCGGTCTTCCCGGCAAAAATGTAGGACACCTGAATCGACTGCAGGTACGCCAGATAGTCATCCGACACGCCTTCAGTCAGCACCTCGACCACGTGGGAATCCAGCGCCTGATTTTTCTTCCAGCCGACCTTGCCCTGAGGGTCGATCGACACGGCGTAGGCCTTGGCATTGCGGTCGGCAAAATAATGGCTGCGCTCGATGGGGCCTGTGGCGAGGCCTTTGGGATAGCCCTCGTCGTGGGCGATTTCCTGCATCGTCACGCGCCCGCAGATCCAGGCGTCAAACTCAAACGTCTGGGCGAGCTTTTCGTACAGATCACCGGCGTCTTTCTTGAACGCGCGATCCCAGCCGTCGGTAAGGGCGTGGCCGTCGAGGGAGGACATCATGTGGCAAATGACATAAGGCTGCATGGCAGGCTCCAGGCTGATAAGTGTGTAGAGCCGACCTGGATCACGCGGAAATAGTTCACCCCGTCACTCGACCTGCCCTTCACAACCTGCTGCCCATCATTGCCGGTGATGTACACCATGAAGCCTATTGTCTTCAGCTTCGGCAGGGCTCGCGTAACATCGCGTCATCCCAGACCCGACACGGACTTACTCCCATGACCCTGCACATCATCAATGCCGTCGCCCTCACCGCCGTGACCGTTTTCCTGGTCAACCGCGCGTTCGCCCTGTACGACCTGATCAATGCAGCGACCGTGTCCGAGCATCACTAAGGCGCTGTACTCAAGCGTGACGCAACAACGATTCAAGCAAGGCACCGAAATGCCAGGCCGCAATGGCCTGGCGGTCCCGCGATTATCGGCGGGTTAAATCATCGATGGCTCGTATTGACGGATCAGAAATTGGCCTTCAGCGCCTCAAGCCCCCCCTCGTAAATCCCCTTGAACAATTCCTCGACTTCACCATCGGTGACACCGTCCGGCGTAAAGACACCTGACCATTCCACCCAGGTGCTGTCGGCGCCATCTTCTTTGACTTTGAACGTCGCCAGATAGTCGTTGATTGGAAACGGTCCCTTGTCGATGGAATAGCTGTAAGTGCGCGCCGCATTATCGTAGGTCTGCAGGCGCTCGATGATTTCAGCGCCGTCGTCGGTGGTCAGGTGACGCACGCGCCCGCCTTCCTGTGCCTCGCTTTGCTTGATGAACGGCAGCCAGTGGTTCAAGGACAGGAAGCCGCCCGTCAGTGCCCAGACCTTGTCGGCCGATACCGGGATGTGAATGGATGCAGATGCTTGAGCCATGTTGCTTTCTCCGGAAATGGGGGGCAGCGGCCGATCAGCCAGCGCTGGATGGCGTGGCGGGCCGCGCCCACTCTAATAGGCGGTAAACGCGAGCAATCTTGTCACGGTTACCGCTGATTCGGGAGGGTGTGCGCCGCAAAAAGGCGGCGCACAGGGTGTTACTTGGCGGTGAAGGCCGAGTAGCTATTCATCAGGTTGCGGTAGTTCGGAATGCGCTGGGACAGCAGGTTCGCCAGGCCTTCCATGTCGTTGCGCCAGTCGCCCTGCAGCTCGCAGGCCACCGAGAACCAGTTCATCAACTGCGCGCCGGCCGCAGTCATGCGCGCCCAGGCGGCCTTTTGCACCACGTCGTTGAAGGTGCCCGACGCATCGGTGACCACGAACACGTCGAAGCCTTCTTCCAGCGCGCACAGGGTCGGGAACGCCACGCAAACGTCAGTTACGACGCCGGCGATGATGATCTGCTTGCGGCCGGTGGCCTTGACCGCTTTGACGAAGTCTTCGTTGTCCCAGGCGTTGATCTGGCCAGGACGGGCGATGTACGGCGCGTCCGGGAACATCGCCTTGAGCTCGGGCACCAGTGGGCCGTTCGGGCCGGTCTCGAAGCTGGTGGTGAGGATGGTCGGGAGTTTGAAGAATTTGGCGCAGTCGGCCAGGGCCAGCACGTTGTTCTTGAACTCGTTCGGCGTGAAGTCCTGGACCAGCGAGATCAGGCCGGTCTGGTGATCGACCAGCAGAACGACGGCATCATCTTTGTTCAGACGCTTGTAGGGAACGGTCATGATTGACTCCATTGAGTGGGTGACGGATGAGTACGAGGGCCAGCGCATCACGCTGACGGAGAGCCCCGCCGGTCAGTGCCGACGAGGCCTTTCATGCTCTTTTCAATTGCCCTGTTCAGGCGCCGGTCAGAAAGCGAAGCACGAACAGCCAAACGCGCCCCAGAAACCCTGGAAGTCGCTGACCGGTACTTTCGACTGGCGCGCTTTATCGTGGCTGTGGGCGTGGACGCCGCAGGGACCGCTGCACTGGTGAACCGCCGCGGCCATCGGTGCGCCCTGGCGCCAGTGGCCCGGGACCTTGGAGACCGGCGACCAGTCCGGCAGCACCGGCACGCTCGGCGGCGCCAGATCGTCGAACTCGCCGGAGCCGTACACCACCTGGCCGTCGACGATGGTCAGCACCGATTCGATCCACTTGATCGACTCCTCCGGCACGCTGAAGAAGTCCTGGGACAACGCCACAACGTCCGCGAGCTGGCCGACCTTGATCTGGCCTTTCTTGCCCTGCTCGGAGGAAAACCAGGCGCTGCCGCGGGTGAACAGTTCCAGCGCGGTTTCCCGGGACAAACCTTCCGGGTACAGCTCCAGGCCGCCGACGGTGCGGCCGCTGACCATCCAGTACAGGGATGTCCACGGGTTATAGCTCGACACGCGGGTGGCGTCGGTCCCGGCACCCACCGGCACGCCTTCGGCCAGCATGCGTTTGATCGGTGGCGTGTGCTCGCCGGCCTTGGCACCGTAGCGCTCGACGAAATACTCGCCCTGGAAGGCCATGCGGTCCTGGATGGCGATGCCGCCGCCCAGCGCCTTGACCCGCTCGATGTTCTTCGGCGTGATGGTTTCGCAGTGGTCGAAGAACCACGGAATGCCGTTGAACGGAATGTCGCGGTTGACCTTTTCGAACACATCGAGCATGCGCGAAATGGACTCGTCATAGGTGGCGTGGAGGCGGAACGGCCAGCGGTGCTCGACCAGATGGCGCACTACCGGCTCGAGGTCCTGCTCCATACCCGTCGGCAAATCCGGGCGAGGTTCAAGGAAGTCTTCAAAGTCTGCTGCCGAAAAGGTCAGCATCTCGCCGGCGCCGTTGTGGCGCAGGAAGTCATCGCCCTGGTGCAGCGTGACGGTGTTGGTCCAGTGCTTGAAGTCTTCCAGCTCTTCCTTGGGCTTCTGGGTGAACAGGTTGTAGGCGATGCGCACGGTCAGCTGTCTGGCCTCGGCCAGTTGCGTGATGACCGCGTAATCGTCCGGGTAATTCTGAAAACCGCCGCCGGCGTCGATGGCGCTGGTCAGGCCCAGACGGTTCAGCTCGCGCATGAACTGGCGGGTGGAGTTGACCTGGTACTCCAGCGGCAACTTCGGCCCCTTGGCCAAAGTCGAGTAGAGGATCATCGCGTTGGGCTTGGCCACCAGCATGCCGGTAGGATCGCCATTGCTATCGCGGACGATCTCGCCACCCGGCGGGTTCGGCGTGTCACGGGTGTAACCGGCCACACGTAGCGCGGCGCGGTTGAGCAGCGCGCGGTCGTACAAGTGCAGGACGAACACCGGGGTGTCGGGCGCCGCCTGGTTGAGTTCTTCAAGGGTCGGCATGCGTTTTTCGGCGAACTGGAATTCGTTCCAGCCCCCGACCACTCGGACCCATTGCGGCGTCGGCGTGCGGTCGGCCTGGGCCTTGAGCATGCGCAGCGCGTCGGCCAGGGACGGCACACCCTCCCAGCGCAGTTCGAGGTTGTAGTTCAGGCCGCCACGAATCAGGTGCAAGTGCGAGTCGTTGAGGCCCGGAATCACCGTGCGCTTGTGCATGTCGATGACCTGCGTGGCCGGGCCGCGCTGGGCCATGATCTCGGCGTCGGAGCCCACGGCAACGAATTTCCCGCCGCTGATGGCCACGGCGCTGGCCTTGGGTTTTTCCTGGTCAACCGTGTGGAAATTACCATTGAAGAGAATCAGATCGACGTTCATTGCGCCTCCGTTCGTGGAAGATTTGGATGCCCCGACGGCAAGGCCGGTGGCAGGCAGTGAAGAAATCAGTGCGGCGGCCGCGCCGAGCAACGAGCCCTTGGCGACGAATCGGCGGCGGTCGCTGGAAGACGGTTGATCGGCGTCGTCATCCTTCATGATCGGCGCCCGCCACCGGCGTCGGCCGGGCATTCAGCCAGGGAGCAAACAGCCGCGTCGCCCGGGGCATCAGCACGTACACCACCAGCAGGACGATGGTCACCGTGACCAGTGCGGTGCTGATGATGTAATGGGCCAGCAGCGGGTACAGGCGAAACACCGGCCCCCAGACCAGCGGCACCAGCAGGGTCAACGGGCAGATCACCAGGAAGGTCACGCAGGCCTGTTTCCAGCGCGGCGGCGGGTTTTCCGCGGCGGGAACGAACCAGAATTCGTTGTGCGGGTTGACCTCGGTGAAATCGCCGTCGGCCAGCATGGGCGACGCTTCGGCCACCAGTTCGCGGCGATGGGACGAGTCGAGCCAGCTGTGCATGGCGTCGGTCGAGCAGAAGCGCAGGACGCAGGTGAACATGTGCAGGCCGTCGGCCTTGCCGCGTATGACGTCGACGCCCAGATGCCCGGGGTAACTTGCCGCCATGGCGATGATGCGTCGCAGCCAGGCTTCGTATTGGGCTTCGAAGCCGGCCTTGATCCGGTGCTTGACCACCAGGGTGACGATCTCGTCAGCGGACAGTTTCGACGTCGGGACGATGTCGGCGGTCGTGGCGTAGTCAGGCATAGCGAAGCGCTCCGGGCAAACCATGGTTGAGCGCCAGACGACCGGGTCCGGCGATCAGCACACTGGTGAAGATGATCAGTAATAACCAGCCGAATTGGCCCTGTTCGACGCTCCACTCGCTGTGCACCACGACGAGCGCGACAAGCAGCAGGATGAGAATAGGCAGACACGCCAGACGCGCCACTACGCCGGTCAGAATCAACAGGGGGCAGAGGACTTCGGCGAAGATGGCGATGCTCAGGGTCATTGGCGCGCCTAGATGGAACGGGTCTTCGATGAGGGTCAGTTGGGTGTTGAAGTCGAGGAGCTTGGGCAGGCCGTGGACGAACAGCAGGAACAGCGCGCCGGCGGACCTGAGGAAGAGCAATCCGAGGTCTTGTGCGCGGTCGTTGAGGGTTGAGTAGGTCATCACACACCGTTGATTTCGTGGGCCACGACGCCTGAGGTGCAGGTGTGTGTGGCCGATGAAATCAGTGTGGCGGTGCGAAGGAGATGGGTATTGAACAGACGTGCTTTTGAGGATCCGGATCAAGATCAAGATCAAGATCAAGATCAAGATCAAGATCAAGATCAAGATCCTTAAGATCAAGGGCGTCGGCCTAACGGCCTCGGTTTCGCCTTCGGCGAGTTACTTGGAAAAGCACCCCAAGTAACCAAGGGTGCTTGCTCTCGGTTTGGCCCTTCGTTCCTCAGGGTTCCTTCACTCCGGTCTCGCTCCGTGGGCCCGCCGCCATCCGCCATCCATGGCGGGGGGCGGCTCTCGCTGCATCCATGCCGCTCGGCCCACTCCACAAGACCTCCGTTCAGCCTGCACCAAAGTCGCGATTGGCGTCGTCTGGGATTTTTGTGTTTGAAGATCAAAAGCAGATCAAGGGCGGGTCAAGCGCTAAGGACTTGTGGGAGTGAGCTTGCTCACGAAGCGGTCGGTACATCCACCGGATATCTGGTGTTTTTGATAGAGCATTCGCGAGCAAGCTCGCTCCCACAGGATGGGTGTGAGATCAGCAAAATTGTTGGCGCCTGGGCTGGCGTCTTCCCGGCTAAAGCCGGTCCCACTAAACAGCAGCGCGTGTATTCAGTAAAAGTGGCGGCGACCTCGACTGTAGGACCGGCTTCAGCCGGGAAGCCGTTGCCTTTGCCTTTGCCGTTGCCTTTGCCTTTGCCTTTGCCTTTGATCTTCATACGCAAAAAGCCCAATCACCACAAATCGCGACTTGGGTGCAGGCTGAACGCAGGTCTCGCGCAGTGGGCCGAGCCGCATGGATGCGGCGAGAGCGCCGTCAGGGCATGGATGCCCGTTCGGCGCGGGCCCACGGAGCGGGACCGGAGTGAAGGAACCCGACGAAGTCGGGCCCAACCAGGAGCAGGCACCCTTGGTTACTTGGGGTGCTTTTCCAAGTAACTCGCCGAAGGCGAAACAGTCTGCCCCCAGGCAGACGCCCTTGATCTTAAGGATCTTGATCTTGATCTTGATCTTGATCTTAAAGATCTCGCCTCACGGCAAAGGCCGCGTCTCCTGAGACATGAACTCGGTAATCCGCGAACGCAACCACCGCTCAGCCGGATCGTTGTCGTGAACACCCGCCCAGACCATCGACAACTCCGCCGGCGCGATCGGGAATGGCGGATCCTCCGCGCGCAACGCGCAGCCTTCGATCAACGCGCAGGCCGCGTAATCGGGGACGGTCGCGATCAACTCGGTGCCCGCCAGCAACGCCCGCAAACCGCTGAACTGCGGCACCGCCACCACCACCCTTCTCGCCCGCCCGACTTTCGCCAGATCGATATCGATGTTGCCGCTCAGATCGCCAGAGAACGACACCATGGTGTGCGGCCGCTGGCAGAACTCGTCCAGCGTCAACGGCTCGGGGCGTTTGTCGCCGCGCAGGACCTTGACGCCGATGTCCCGCAGCTTTTTGCGCTTGGCGTTGGCCGGCAGTTCGGTGGTGTAGCTGATGCCCACGGAAATCTCCCCCGACGCCAGCAGCGCCGGCATCAGCAGGAAGTTCGCCCGGCGCACCACCACGATGATGCCCGGCGCTTCTTCACGCAGGCGATTGAGCAAGGGCGGGAACAGGCCGAATTCGGCGTCGTCCGACAAGCCGATGCGGAAGATGTCGCAGCTGGTCGCCGGATCGAACTCCTTGGCCCGACTCACCGCCCCGGAAATGGTGTCCAGGGCTGGCTGCAGTTCTTTGAGAATCGCCAGCGCCCGGGCGGTCGGCTCCATGGCGCGACCGTTGCGCAGCAGCAGAGGGTCGTCGAACAGGTCGCGCAGCCGCGCCAGTGCCGCACTGATCGCCGGCTGGCCCATGAACAGCTTCTCCGCCACCCGCGTCAGGTTGCGCTCGAACATCAGCGCTTCGAAGATCACCAGCAGGTTCATGTCGACGCGGCGCAGGTCGTTGCGGTTCATTCAGCGATTCCGGAGTAGGCGTTTTCGGGAGGCCTGACGATGCCAGACCGGCGCAGGTAGACACAGGCGCCGAGGGGGTGTCTTGAACATCGGTGCTGCCACCCGCCCGATGCAGCTGGAAGGATAGCCGTCCTCAACAGGCATGCACGCTCCGCGCCGCGCACCCCTTGGCGGACATAAGGGTCATGGTGCGACGCCAACTGAACGGGGTCAGCCCCACCACGCGGGTGAACACCCGGGTGAAATGGGACTGATCGGCGAAACCACAATCCAGGCTGATCTGGGAGATGGTCAGCACTGATTCGCCAAGCAAGGCCCGGGCCTTGTCCAGGCGCATCTGCAAAAACCAGTCGCGGGGCGAGAGACCGGTGTTCTTCTTGAATGCGCGGGAGAAATGACTGCGTGACAGCGAACATTCGGCGGCAATGCGGGCAATAGACAGGCCCTTGTCCATCTGGCTGGACATCAAGTCCTTGGCCCGACGCTCCTGCCAGGGCGACAGGGCGACGCGTTCGAGAACGGATTCAGGGTTCAGCGAGGGGTTGAATGCAGTCATGCCAGGCACTCCAGCTTCACAGTTGGCGGTGAATGAAGTGTCTACCGCGGCGTTCTTAAAGTCCTTCTCGGGGTATTAAACGTTCTGAAAAGTCGTACGACGACGCGCATCGCTGCGGTGCGCCGAGCCACACTTCAGAACATTTAAGACCCCACCAAGGACGGCACTTGGCGTGCACACTACCCTGTTCACTCCAACGGTTCGGTTTGCTGCGAGGGACGGCATGTGACCACCCGATACGTGGCTGGCATTGTGATTCCCGACGGCGCGATGGCCCGCGCGGCGACCGACCTGATGCGCGATCACCAGTCTGATCTGCTGCTGAACGCGGCCTGGCGCACGTTCGTCTTTGCCAGCCTGCTGGGGCACAGTCGCGGGCTGCGCGTCGATGCCGATCTTTTGTACACCGCCGCCCTGTTTTTGCGCATCGGCATTACCCGGCTGTACGCCCGGTCGCAACTACGGTTCGAAGTCGACAGCGCCAATGCCGCGGCCCAGTTCCTGCGCGGGCACGGGCGCTCGTGGGATGACATCGCCCAGGTCTGGGACGCTATCGCGCTGCATACCACGCCGGGCATCCCGCAGCACAAGCCGCCGTTGACCGCCCTGCTCTGCGCCGGCGTCGAAACCGACCTGACCGGCGCCCATTGCCGGTGCTTCAGCCCTGCCGCACAGGCACGGGTGTTGAGCGCGTACCCCCGCGAACCGGGGTTCAAATTCAAGTTTCTGCATGTGATGGCATTGGGTCAGGTGCATCGACCGCAGACGACCCTGGGCACGACCAACGCCGACGTGCTGGCGTTTCATGCCCATCGCCTGAACGCGGGCGGCTTCTGCGAACGTCTGCTGGCCTCGACGTGGCCGTACTGAGCGGTGAGATTGGGCTTTAAGATTGAGACGTGCGATTGACTGGGTGCATCTCGATGAGCCGTCGGCGTTACGCGGCGATCGGCAAGGTAAACACGAAGGTCGCACCGCCGTAGCGCGCCGGCATGGCGTAGAGGTGGCCGCCGTGGGCACTGATGATCGACTGACAGATCGCCAGCCCCATGCCCATGCCTTTGTCCTTGGTGGTGAAAAACGCGTTGAACAGCTGATGCAGGTCCACCGGGTCGATCCCGCGCCCGCTGTCTTCAACGCTGACCACCACGTAATCGCGACCCACCACTTCGCTGGTGATCGACAGCCGCCGCAGCACGTGATCCCCCGCGCTCATGGCGTCCAGCGCGTTGAGGATCAGGTTCAGCACCACTTGCTGCAATTGCACGCTGGAGGCGCAGACCCGCAACGGTGAACAGGTCAGGTGGGTTGTCATCAAGACCCGCTGTTGCTCGACCTCTATGCCGGTCACCGCCACCACATGACGAATCACGTCGTTGACCAGCAGCTTGCGCCGGTGATGGGGCCCTTGCCGCGCCAGGCTTTGCAGCGCGTTGACGATTTCCCCGGCACGCCGGCCCTCGGCCACGATGTCTCGCAGGCCCGACAAGGCTTCGTCCACCTGCGGGTTTTGGCGATTGAGCCAACGGATCCCGGCGGCAGCGTTGGACACCATCGACGCCAGCGGCTGGTTGATTTCGTGGGCAATGGACGCCGCCAGTTCACCCATCACCGTGGCGTGGGCCACGCTGGCCAGACTGGCCCGGGCGCCGCGCAGGGCGATTTCCACATCCCGACGCCGCGCGTTTTCCTGCTCCAGGGCCTGGTGCAGGCGCGCGGTTTCCAGGGAAATGGCCGCCTGGCTGGCGAGCAGCTCCAGCACTTCGGTGCGACAGACCGTGAACACGCCCGGCGCGAGGTTGTTTTCCAGGTACAGCACGCCGAGCACCCCGCCCTGTTTGACCAGCGGCACGCACAACGCCGACCGCACCGGATGCTGACGCAGGTATTCGTCGGCACTGAAACAGGCATCGGCGCAGACGTCGTCCAGCACCACGCGCTGACGGGTGCGCATCACCCGGTAGAGGATCGACAGCGGCAGGTGGTGTTTGTCGGGGACCGTGTCCGTCAGCTCGATGCGCAAGCCGTCGTCGCTGCTCTGGCCGATTGCGCAAATCACCGGTGCCTCGTCCTTCACCAGCAACAGCAAGGCCCGTTGCGCACCGGCATGGACGATGGTGTTGCGCAGCAGGGTCTCGATAAGGCGGTCCTGCTCGCTTTCGTCGCGCAGGGCGTGGGCGGATTTCATGACGGAGGACAGATCAAGGGCGTCGCGTCCGGCCAAGGTGATCGATGTGCGCGGGGACGACACGTTCTCCAGCCCCGGCGCAAGGTTCGGACCCGGACCGAGCGGGATGGCAGACGCGCCATGTCGTCCGTCTGGCAGGTCGGACTGCAGATCCGGAATGTCCCGGAATTGCTGCCACTGCTGGTGCATCTCGCTTAGCGCCTGATGCAGCGCGGCGGCACTTTGATAACGGTCATCCGGGTTTTTAGCGATCAACCGATGCACAAGATCGGCCAGCGGCCCGGGGATGTCACCACGGTGCTGGCTCAGCGGCGGCGGGATGCGCGCGACATGGCAATACACCCACTCCACTGCATCGGCGGCCTCGAACGGCAATCGCCCGGCCAGCCATTCATAAAACGTCATGCCCAGCGAATAGAGGTCGCTGCGTGGGTCGGCCTGACGCTGCACCCGGCGCGACTGTTCGGGGGCCATGTAGCCGAGCGAGCCGCAAAGCGTGTCGGACATCGGCAGTTGCGGCGCCGACTGCACATCCACACTCAAGCCGAAACCGCTGAGCCGCACCTCACCTTCGGCACTTTCGATCAGGTTGCACGGTTTGATATCGCGGTGCAGCAGGCCTGCCTGATGAACGCCTGTCAGAGCCTCAGCGGCAGAAATTCCTCGCTGCAAAAAGCCCTCGATGGACAGCGGCGCGTCGGGTTGATCATGCAACGGCACGCCGCTGGCATCCTCCAGCACCAGCAGCGTGCCGTCCGGCCCCGACAGCAACGCCACCGGTTGCACGGCCCATTGCGGCATCAGCCGGGGGGCCAGTGAGAATTCGTGTTCAAGACGGCGGACCGCAGCAATCGCGGCGCCGGGTGCGGGACGCACGATGCGCCAGTGGCGTTCTTCCTCCGTCAGCGTGACCCGGTAATGAGCGAGTTCTCCATCGACAAACAGCAACTGCCAGACGAGCTGCTCAAGCCACTGAGGCCCGAATGCCCCGGCGCTGGAGATCGCTGTGTAAGCCCCGTTGAAAATGCTGCTCATGAAGCCCCTTTATTGGAATCCCGCTGCTGGCACCGTCCCGGCCATTCCCGGCTGAAGCCGGTCCCGTTTGCACGACCCGTGGGAGCGAGCTTGCTCGCGAAGGCGTCGGACGTCACACCGCCAGTCTAAGGTTGCTCAATCCGGCCTCTTCCCGGCTAAAGCCAGTCCTGCAAAAACAACGCATATGCGCCGGGGTCAGTTCACGTGACAGCCCAGCCGGTCACTCATCTTCAGCAGCTCGATCACATTTCGCGCATTCATTTTGGTCAAAACGTGCCTTTTGTGGACCTTGGCGGTGACTTCGCTGGTGCCCAGTTCCACTGCAATCTGTTTATTCATCTTGCCGGTGATCAGCAGCGCCATGACCTGCCGTTCCCTCGGGGTGAGGCTGGCGAAACGCGCTTTGACGCCTGCGGTCAGGCAGCGCTCGTCCAGGCTCGTCGCGTCGCTGGTCAGTGCTTCGCGCACCAGATCCAGCAATTGCTCCGGCTCGAAGGGTTTAGTCAGGAACTCGCGGGCGCCGGCCTTGATGGCGCGCACGGACATGGCGATGGTGCCGTAGCCGGTCATGAAAATGATCGGAAAGGTCTGGCCACGATCCAGCAAGGTCTGCTGCAGATCGAAGCCGGTGCCCTGGGCCAGATTGACGTCCAGCAGCAGGCAGAGAGGGCCTTGGCTCAGGGGCTGGGCGAGAAACGCCTGAGCGCTGTCGAACACCTCGCAGACGATGTCCGCCGAATGCAACAGTCGCTGCAAAGAGGTGCGGATGGCGGCGTCATCGTCCACCACATAGACCTTGGGATTCACAGTCATGACGGGCTCATAAAGGGTTGCATCAACTGCCAACGGCCAGTGCTCTCTGATGCCGCGCATGATACCCGTCGGGCCCGGCCGGCACAGCCCTGATGCTTTGCAAGGTCGCCAGCGCCGAAGGTGCGTCGCAATCCTGCACGCGCGGCACGCTCAGCTCCGGCGTCACGGTGTCCTGAGCACTGGCCGTCAGCA
The DNA here is from genome assembly GCF_059421525.1 of Pseudomonas sp. GW821-FHT02H06. Lineage (NCBI taxonomy): Bacteria > Pseudomonadati > Pseudomonadota > Gammaproteobacteria > Pseudomonadales > Pseudomonadaceae > Pseudomonas > Pseudomonas sp. GW821-FHT02H06. The sequence goes on along the minus strand of NZ_JBWKVD010000002.1, from coordinate 306,272 downwards.
GGCAGGCGCGGGTGGTGCCGAGCATCCGGTAGAAGCGGAATGGCCCCTGGGCGCTGACCATCAGCAACGACTTGGTCGCCAGCCGCACGATGCAGTCCATGACGCAGGCGCGCGGCAAGCGGGTGCGCTGCAAGGCATCGCAGGCACGTTCCAGGGTGAAGCGACCGTCCAGCTCGGCCAGCCGCCGCAGCACGGTGCGCTCTTCGCGACCGAGCAAACGCAGGCTCCAGGCCAGGGAAGCCTGCAGCGTTTGCTGACGCGGCGGCGCAGTGCGCAACGACGCCGAGAGCAGGTGCAGGCTGCCATCCAGGCTCGCCACCAGTTGATACAGCCCCAGCGCGCAGGCCCGGGCGGCGGCCATTTCCAGTGCCAGCGGCATCCCGTCGAGGCGACGGCAGATTTCCCCCACCAGCTCAACGCTGTAGTCGTCCAGCTCGGCGTTGCCGTCAGCCGCCAGATGGCTGTCCAGCGCACGCCATTGGCGCAGGAACAATTGCGCCGACGCACTGCGCAAAATGGTGTCCGGGGAGGCGTTCAGCTCAGGGATATCGAGGGGCGGCACTTGCAGGCTGCGCTCGCCGGCAATGCGCAACGGCTCGCGGCTGGTGGCAATCGCGCGGACCGCCGGCGCGCCACGCAGGATGACTTCCAGCAGGCTGGCGACGCTTTCGACCAGATGCTCGCAGTTGTCCAGAATGATCAGGCCCGGCTGTTGCTGCAGATAGCGGATCAGCCCTTGCAAATCCGGGTCGCCGCCGCTGCAGTCCACGCCGACCGCGCTGGAAAATGCTTCCAGCAACAGTTCGGCGCATTGCAGTTGCGCCAGCGGCACGAAGTACACGGGGGTCGTGCCGGCTTCCAGCAGCGTCTGACCCAACTCGGCGGCCAGCGCGGTCTTGCCGACGCCGCCCGGGCCGATCAGCGTGACCAGCGCGCAGCCTTCCGCCAGTGTGTTGCTCACTTCATCCAGCAATGCCTGACGCCCGAGCAAGGCGACGCGGGCGGGCAGTGGGTGATGACAGCTGACGCCCTGAAGCACAACCGAGGCGCGGGTGTCGGTCTGTGCGCCATCCCCGCCCAGCAGCACGTAACCGCGGCCGGGCACGGTGCGGATCTGCTCGCGGTCGGTGCCCAGCGCCTTGCGCAACGCGGAGATATGCACTTGCAGGTTGTTCTCTTCAACCACGGTGTCCGGCCAGACACTCTGAAGGATCAGTTCCTTGCTGACCAACTGACCTTGATGACGCAGCAACAGGTCGAGTATGTCGAAGGCGCGGGTGCCAATGCGCATGGCGACGCCGTCCTTGAACACGTCTCTGTGCTCGCGGGAAATCATCGTCTGACCGAGACTTATCATTTCATGCTGTCCTTGGAAGTGGAGTCGCAGGCCCTGATTCGCTGACCATCGTCCGGGCGGGGGTTGAATCCCGGAGACGTTCAGCGCAGCTATCCATTTTTAACAAGCGCTCATCTAACCAGTTAAAACCAGACACCGATATTAGCTGTAGGGATAGTGTCCGTGGGGTTAGGCGGCAAGCTGCAAGCTGCAAGCGGTGATGACTGAACAGGAGGGTTGCGCGCAGTGGCCGGTGCCTGGCCTCGAGTAAAACGCGCAATAAAAAACGCCCCGGCTTTTAGACCGGGGCGTTTTTATTGGATCGTCGAGCTATTCCAGCAACGGCACATGGGCCGCGCGTTGATACGGGCCGTACTCGACCGGCACCCACTGGAAGTGTTTGTCGATGGCGACGATGTGGCCGGTGCCGGGGAATGGCAGGTGTGCGGCGGCGACCCAGATCTTCTTGCTGGCCGCTTGAGTGAACACCTGATCGCGGCTGGCGATGGCTTTCTGGCTGTTCTCGTCGAAGGCGATGCTGACGTCCGGGTGATCGAACTGCACGGCGAGGCTGTGGATCAGGTCACCGATGAACAGGATGGTCTGGCCTTTGGAGCTGAACTGATACGTGGTGCTGCCTGGCGTATGCCCCGCTTCCAGCGCCGTGCTGACTTCCGGCACCGGCGACTGGCCTGGGGTGAAGGTCTTGAACCGGCCAGCGGCGACGTAGGGTGCGGTGGAATCCTGGGCGATCTTGAAGTAGGCCCTGGCCTGTTCCGGCACGCGGCCAATGGCGGTCGGGTCGAGCCAGTAATCCGCTTCGGGTTTGGCGGCATAGACCGTGGCGTTGGCAAACACGGGCTTTTTGCCGGCGTCGACCAGGCCGCAGACGTGATCGAGGTGCATGTGCGTGAGCAGCACGGTGTCGACCTGATCCGGCTGATACCCGGCGGCCTTGATGTTCTGCGAGAGCATGCCGGCCGTCTCGCCGATGCACTGGCCTGCGCCGGTGTCGACAAGGATCAGGTGCTCGCCGGTGTTGACCAGAAAGGCGTTGAACGCCGTCTGCATGCCCGGTGTTTCGATGGCGCGGCGGGCCAGCAAGGCGCGGATGGCGTCGGGCTTCATGCCTTTGAGCAGCTTGGGCGACAGGTCGTTGTAGCCGTCAAACAGTGCCGTGACTTCATAGTCGCCGACGGCCAGCCGGAAATAACCGGGCACCTGGGTTTTCTGCTGGGCGGGCGCCTGAGCCAGCGCGACGCCGGAGCACAAAGCGGCTGCGAGAGCGACGGAGCCCGCCAGAGCGACGGAACGGGCGATTGGAAGAACGGATGCGCGCATGGGGATGCCTCGAATCGGAGAACGTGAGACGTCCGATACTGCGCGGCTCAGGGGCAATGGTCTTGAAGCAATGTGCTGGAAGCCATGTGTTTCTTGGCAGGATCACCAGGCCCCATCGGTTATAGACATCGATCAGAGCGGTGCCTACATTGTGCGCGCGCCTTCGCGCGGGTCGGTCCTGCCCTGCACTTGGCCCCTGCACTTCAGCCCTGCACTTTTCCTGCGGATATCTCCCATGTCGACCGTCGTTCCCCATTACTCGCTGGCGTGGAGCCTGCTACTGCTGCTCGCCGACGTGCTGGCCTGGCACTTGCTGGCCGACCGCAACCGGCTGGCACGCATCGCCACGCGGCTGGCGGCATTCGTCGCCTACAGCCTGGTGATCATCAACGCCGGCGTGAGCCCGCTGGAAGCGCCGGCCTGGCCTGACGACAGCGCCCTGCAATTCGGCGCCACCGCGCTGGCGATCGTATGGTGGCTGTACGCCGCACGCACCCTCACCGTGGTACTCGGGCTGGCGCTGACCAGTCGCGTGGGACACAGCGGTCGGCTGTTGCAGGAGGTCATCGGTGCGGTGATTTTCCTCATCGCCATCGTAGCGGCAGCGGGCTATGTGCTGCAGCTGCCGGTCAAGGGCTTGCTGGCGACGTCCGGCGCTATGGCGATCATCGTCGGCCTGGCCCTGCAGAGCACGCTGAGCGACGTGTTCTCCGGGATCATCCTCAACACCACCAAGCCGTATCAGGTCGACGATTCGATCTCCATCGACGGCATGGAAGGCAAAGTCATGGACATCGACTGGCGCGCCACGCACCTGCTGACGGGCGTCGGCACCATGGTGGTCATCCCCAACTCCGTGGCGGCCAAGGCCAAGATCGTCAATTTGAGCCGACCGGTCCATATTCATGGCGTGTCGATCAACATCATGATGTCGCCGCACATTCGCCCGCGCCGGGTGCTCGATGCCCTGGAGCGCGCGCTGCAGGGTTGCAGCGCGTTGCTGCAGACGCCCAAGCCTCGCGCGGTGGTCAAGGAAACCAGCCCGACCACCATCGAATACGTGATCACCGGTTTCATCAGCAACCTGAACAACAAGAGCGACGTGCGCAATCTGCTGTTCGATCTGGCCTATCGGCATCTGGAAGCCGCGGGTATCGCCTGGCAATCGGAAACCACCGCCGAAGCGATGTCCCGGCCGCGCGCCTTGCTGGACGAGGTCAAGGTGTTCCGCACCAGCACTGCCGAGGAGAAAAATCAGCTGGCGCAAACTATGGTCGCGCGGGAATACACCGCCGGGCAGACGATTATCGAGGTCGATGAGGTCACCGATGGCTTGCTGGTGATTGCCACGGGCGTGGTGTCGGCGAGCGTCAAGGACGGCAACGAGATGGTGGAAGCCGGGCGCATGGGCCCCGGCGAAGTCATGGGTGAGCAGAGTGTGCTGGCGGATACGCCTTCGCAAGCGCGCTTCACCGCCCTCACCTCCTGCGTGGTTTACCGCATCGACAAAGCCGCCACGCGGCAGGCTATGGAACAGCGGGTTGAAATCGTGACGGCGTTGAACAAGCTGCAAGCGGTGCGCCAGCAAGGGACCCAGCATGTGCTGATGCGTAAGCCGGTGGTGATCAAGAAGAATAATTTTCTGGGGTGGTTGCAGAAGCGCTAAGTGAATGGCGAATTCAGTGGGACCGGCTTTAGCCGGGAAGAGGCCGGTTTGTCCACCATAAATGTTGCGGTGTAACACCTGACGCCTTCCCGGCTGAGGCCGGTCCTACATTGAATTGGCTTTCAGGCAACGAACCCGTCACCTTCCAGCAGCGAGCGCAGCATCCAGGCGGCTTTTTCGTGGACTTGCATGCGCTGGGTCAGCAGGTCGGCGGTGGGCTCGTCGCTGACTTTCTCCAGCAGCGGGAAGAGTTCGCGGGCAGTGCGTACCACTGCCTCCTGCCCTTCGACCAGTTGCTGGATCATGTCGGTCGCAGCGGGCACGCCCGGCTCTTCCTTGATCGACGACAACCGCGCATAGGTGGAATAAGTGCCCGGCGCCGGGAAGCCCAGGGCGCGGATGCGCTCGGCAATGGAGTCCACCGCCGTCGCCAGTTCGGTGTATTGCTCTTCGAACAGCAGGTGCAGCGTGCGGAACATCGGGCCGGTGACGTTCCAGTGAAAGTTGTGGGTTTTCAGGTACAGCACGTAGGTATCGGAAAGCAGTCGCGACAGTCCTTCAACGATCTCTGCACGGTCCTGCTCGTTGATTCCGATTTCAATAGCCATGAATTGCTCCCTAAGGTCTGTTGATTGCTGAGGGGTCGATTCTAGTGGCGACGACCGAGGGACGGAAATCAGCCATGGCAATCGCGGCCATCGACGCGGCCTATGAAACGTCCTCGGCCCAAGACATTCAGCGTTGACACAAACGGGCGGTTCAGGCGACGTTACGGCCTGCTCTTTTTCGCTCCCTGAACCTTCCGAACAGGCAACGCCATGAACGAACTGCAGCAGCTGAATGAAAGCCACGGGCTGTTGCTGGTGTTCGTCAACGTGCTGCTGGAGCAGATCGGCTTGCCGGTGCCGGCGTACCCGACGCTAATCGTCACCGGGGCGCTGGCCATGCAGAGCAAGCCACTGCTGGGCGCCGGGGTGCTGGTGGCGATGGTCGCCTGCCTGATCGCCGATGGGCTGTGGTACTGGGCCGGCAAGCGTTATGGCGGCGTCCTGCTGAAAACCATCTGCAAGATTTCTCTCTCTCAGGACTCCTGCGTTCGTCAGGGGTTGACCGTTTATGAGCGCGTCGGTCCGCGAGCGATGCTGCTGTCGAAATTTCTCCCCGGCGCCGGTGCGCTGGTCACCACCGTGGCCGGCATGAACGCCACGCCGGTCTGGGTGTTCGTGCGCTATTCCCTGGCCGGTTCGTTTATCTGGGCGGGCTCGGCGCTGCTGCTGGGCATGCTCTTCAGTGACGCGCTGATCCCCATGCTCGACTGGTTGAGCGGTTACATACCGATCGCTATCGTCAGCGTGCTGGCGGTGCTGGGGCTGTTCATTGGCTGGAAGTACTTCAAGCGGCGCCGGCTCAAAACGCGCACGGCGCGAGTGCCGCGCATCACCGTTCCCGAGCTGCTGGCCCTGCGCGACACCGACGATGCGCCGGTGGTCATCGACGTGCGACCGAGTTTCCATGCGGCGGTTATCGAAGGCATTCCGGGGGCGGTGTCGATCAGTCTCGAGGAGCCGATAGCCCCGTGGATCGAGCGCCTGGGGGATGTCGACATGGTGTTCTATTGCGCCTGCCCGAATGAGCTGTCGGCGGCGTTGCTGGCGGAAAAGCTCCACGCCCACGGCCTGACCCGGGGCAAGGCGCTCATCGGCGGGCTGGATGCCTGGCAGGCTGCGCAGGTGCAGGCTGAGGTGTCGGGCAGAACGGCGGCGTGACGCCGGGAGCACGCGGCCCCCAGCATCATCTTCTGCACATCGAAATCAGATCCCGCTGAGCGCCAGGTCCATCGCGAAGTACGTGAAGATCAAATCCGCACCCGCGCGCTTGATCGCGCCGAGGGTTTCGCGCACGACGCGGTGTTCGTCGATGGCCCCGGCCTGGGCGCCGAACTTGATCATCGCGTACTCGCCGCTGACCTGATACGCCGCCAGCGGCAGATTCGAGGCTTCGCGGATGTCGCGGATGATGTCCAGGTACGCGCCGGCCGGCTTGACCATCAGCGCATCGGCGCCTTCGGCCTCGTCCAGCAGCGATTCGCGCAGGGCTTCGCGGCGGTTCATCGGGTTCATCTGGTAGGTTTTACGGTCGCCCTTGAGCGCCGAGCCGCCGGCTTCGCGGAACGGACCGTACAGCGCCGAGGCGAACTTGGTCGAATAGGCCATGATCGGCGTCTGGGTGAAACCGGCGGCGTCGAGGGCGGCACGAATCGCCTTCACCTGGCCGTCCATCGCCGCCGAAGGGGCGATCACGTCAGCGCCGGCACGGGCCGCCATCACCGCCTGCTTGCCAAGGTTTTCAATGGTCGCGTCGTTGTCGACATGGCCGCCGTGCATCACGCCGCAATGGCCGTGGTCGGTGTACTCGCAGAAGCAGGTGTCGGACATCACGATCATTTCCGGCACGGCGGATTTGATGGTCCGCGAGATCCGCGAGACCAGACCGTTTTCCTGCCAGGTGTCGCTGCCGGTAGCGTCCAGGTGGTGGGAGACGCCGAAGGTCATGACCGACTTGATGCCGGCCCGGGCGTAACGCTCAACCTCCTGCGCCAGCTTGGACTCAGGAATGCGCTGTACGCCGGGCATGCTGTTGATCGGCACGAAGTCGTCGATTTCTTCTTCGACGAAGATCGGCAGCACCAGATCATTGAGGGTGAATTCGCTTTCCTGAAACAGCGAGCGGAAATGTTCGTTGCTGCGCAGACGGCGTGGACGGGCAGCGGGAAACAGGCTGGACATGGCGGTTCCTGAGTCAAGAATATCCGGAAGATCGCCGGACTCAACACGTCCGGCGATATCAATGGCGCGAAGCTTATGCCTGGGACGGTTTCGATTCAAACGCCCTGACAAGAAAGTCCGTTACGTTAGCCGCAACAGTGCGCAGAACCAAAACAATGGCGCCGGGTCATTTAGCAATGCCGCAGCCGTTTCGCTTGCGCACCGCCAGAGTGAGGCCGACCTTGAGCAACCCATCCGATCAGCGCAATAACCGTTCTCTGGACGGTCTTAACTTCTTTCTGGCGGATGTGCGCGACGGCCTTGGGCCCTATCTCGCGATCTATTTACTGGCCGTCCACAAGTGGGATCCGGCGAGCATCGGGCTGGTCATGACCCTCGCCGGCATCGCCGCGCTGGTCACACAAACCCCGGCGGGTGCGCTGATTGACCGCACCCGCAGCAAGCGGCTGGTGGTCATCGTGGCAGCGTTGCTGGTGACGGCGGGCTGTCTGGTGCTGCCGTTCATTCACTCGTTCACCTGGGTGGCGATCACCCAGAGCATCAGCGCCATTGCCGGCTCCGTATTCGCCCCCGCCATCGCGGCCATCTCCCTGGGCATCACCGGGCCGAAAGCCTTTACCCGCCGGACCGGGCGCAACGAAACCTGGAATCACGCCGGCAACGCCGTCGCAGCTCTGCTGGCGGGCATCTTTTCATGGATGTTCGGGCCGATTGCGGTGTTCTACCTCATGGCGTTCATGGCACTGGCGAGCATTGTCGCGGTGGCGTTCGTCGATGCCTCGGCAATTGATCACGACGTCGCCCGAGGCTTCGACCCCAGCCATGACCAGGGCAAGGACCAGCCCAGCGGGTGGGCTGTCCTGCTGCATAACCGACCGTTATTGGTGTTCGCCATCTGCTGCGGGCTGTTTCACCTGGCCAATGCGGCGATGCTGCCGCTGGTGAGTCAGAAGCTCTCGCAGATCGACGTCAACCTCGCCACGCCGCTGACGTCCGCCTGCATTGTCGCCGCGCAGTTGGTCATGGTGCCGGTGGCCTGGCTGGTGGGCGCCAAAGCCGACGTGTGGGGACGCAAGCCCTTGCTGCTGGCGGGTTTCATTTTCCTGCCGCTGCGGGGTGTGCTGTATGTCATGTCCGACAACCCTTACTGGCTGGTGGGTGTGCAGTTGCTCGACGGCATCGGCGCCGGGGCGTTTGGCGCGCTGTTGCCGTTGGTGGTCAAGGACCTGACGCGGGGCACCGGGCGCTTCAATATCAGTCTCGGTGCCATCTCGACGGTGTTCGGCCTGGGCGCGGCGCTGAGCAACGGCCTGGCGGGGCTGGTCGTGCGCGAGGCAGGCTACAGCGCGGCGTTCCTGACGTTGGCGGCCATTGCGGCGGTGGCGTTTGTGCTGTTGTGGCTGGCGGTGCCGGAAACCGGCGACCGCGTGGCGCAGGATCAACCCGAGGGCGCGCCGGCCACCTGATCGGCAGGGTTAACGGTCGGGGGTCGTGCTTGCGCCCTCCCCCAGTTCGCGCTGCATGATCACCGTGTCCAGCCAGCGGCCGTGCTTGAAGCCGACGGACTCGAACACGCCGACCTGGCGAAAGCCCAGTCGCGTGTGGAGCCGGATAGAGGCGCTGTTCTCGCTGTTGCCAATGATCGCCACCATCTGCCGGCGGCCGGATGCCGTGCAGTGCTGGATGACCGCCGCCAGTAACGCGTGACCAATCCCGAACCCGGCCATGCCCTCGCGCACGTACACCGAATCTTCCACGGTAAAGCGATAGGCCGGGCGCGGCCGGTACGGGGTCGCGTAGGCGTAGCCGACCACTTCACCGTCGCGCTCGGCGACCAGATAGGGCAAACCGTTGGCGCAGATGTCGGCGCGGCGCTGCAGCATTTGCTCGAGGGTCGGCGGTTCCAGTTCGAAGCTGGCGGTGCCGTGAATCACATGATGGGCGTAGATCGCCTGCACGGCGGGCATATCGGACTCGCGAGCGTCGCGCAGGATCAGTTCCTCGGCCATGGCATTTCCTTTTCCGGATCAGAACGCAGAGAGCGCTGAGCTTGCCCGTGAAGCGATGGGCTGTGCAACCCGGTTAGGCGCGTGTGCCCGAGGGTTTCGCGGCGGACGCAGGGGCGACGAACGCGGGTTCCGCGATTGGTCTAGAATGCCGCCCTTTCCCACTGCCGACCTGCCACCCACCGATGAATGCCGCCGCCCTCGACCTGCTCGACTCCCACCTTCAGACCGCCCTCGCCGACGCGCCCGCCGAGACCCGCCGGCTGTTTCACGGCCGTGGCCGACGCTGGCCGGGGCTGGAACAACTGACCGTCGACTGGATGCAGGGCGTGGTGCTGGTGTCGCTGTTCAAGGAGCCGGCCGCCGATGAGCTGGAAGCGCTGAAGCAGCGGTTGTTCAGGCTGATCGATTCAGCGGCATGGCAGCAATCCCGCGCCCATACGCTGTTGTTGCAGCACCGTTATCTGCCGGACAGCCACACCGAAGCGTTGTTGGGCGAGGTGCTGGAGGAATGGACGCTGACCGAGGGCGGCCTGCGCTATCTTGTGGATTTCGGCAAGAAGCAGAACACCGGGCTGTTCCTCGACATGCGCTATGGCCGCGACTGGGTGCGGGCCAATGCGGCGGGCAAGCGGGTGTTGAACCTGTTTGCCTACACCTGCGGGTTCTCGGTGGCGGCGATCGAGGGCGGCGCGGACTTTGTGGTCAATCTGGACATGTCGCGCGCGGCGCTGAGTCGCGGTCGCGACAACCATCGCCTGAATGGCCATGACCTGAGCAAGGTCACCTTTCTCGGCCACGAGCTGTTCAAATCCTGGGGCAAGGTGAAAAGCACCGGGCCCTATGACCTGGTGATCATCGACCCGCCGTCGTTTCAGAAAGGCAGTTTTCTGCTGACCAAGGATTATCAGCGGGTGCTGCGCAAACTGCCGGAGCTGTTGACGGCAGAAGGCACGGTGCTGGCGTGCATGAACGACCCGTTGCTGGGCGCGGACTTTCTCATCGAAGGCGTGACCCGCGAAGCGCCCGGGTTGCAGTTTGAACAGCGCCTGGAAAACCCGCCGGAATTTGCCGACGCCGAGGAAGGCGGCGGGTTGAAAGCGCTGGTGTTTCGCCAAGGCTAACCGCAACGCATGGTGGTTTAGTGGGACCGGCTTTAGCCGGGAAGAGGACCGTTTGTACGCCATCAATTCTGCGGTGTGACACCCGACGCTTTCCTGGCTAAAGCCAGTCCTACCAGGTGATCGCGCTGTGTCAGTGGGACCGGCTTTAGCCGGGAAGAGGCCCGTTCGTACGCCATCAATTCTGCGGTGTGACTTCCGACGCTTTCCCGGCTAAAGCCGGTCCCACTAGGTGACCGCGCTGTGTCAGTAGGACCGGCTTCAGCCGGGAAGAGGCCTGATCGTACACCATCAATCCTGCGGTGTGACTTCCGACGCTTTCCCGGCTAAAGCCGGTCCCACCAGGTGACCGCGCTGTGTCAGTGGGACCGGCTTTAGCCGGGAAGAGGCCCGTTTGTACGCCATCAATTCTGCGGTGTGACACCCGACGCCTTCCTGGCTAAAGCCAGTCCTACCAGGACGCGGAGCGTCCAGGGCTGCATGCCCACGCGGAGCGTGGGAACGATCATCATCTGAAGCCCGAGTCTTACGCACTCAGCCGCGAAATCACGTCGTTCAACCCCACCGACAACACGTGGAGATCCTGACTCGCGGTCTGGGTGCGCTGGACGTTGTCCTGGTTGGTGGTGGCGATGGCGGTGATTTCGGTCAGGTTGCGGGAGATGTCTTCGGCCACGGACGTTTGCTCTTCCGCCGCCGTGGCGATCTGGCGGTTCATGTCGCGGATGGCCTCGACGGCCGTGGTAATGCGTTCCAGCGAAGAGCCTGCCAGCGCCACCTGATCCACGCTTTCCTGGCTGCGTGCCTGTCCGCTTTCAATCGCCTGGGCAGCATCGACCGCGCCGGTCTGCACCGAGCTGATGATCTGGTTGATTTCTGCCGTCGAGGCCGCCGTGCGCTGGGCCAGCGTGCGCACTTCATCGGCGACCACCGCAAAACCGCGCCCGGCATCGCCGGCACGGGCCGCTTCGATGGCCGCGTTCAGCGCCAGCAGGTTGGTCTGCTCGGCGATGCCGCGAATCACTTCCAGCACCTTGCCGATCCGACCGCTGTCGGTTTCCAGACGACGAATGACGTTGGCAGTGTTGCTGATCTCCGTGCGCATCTGGGTGATGGCGGTGATGGTCGCGCCCATCACCTTGCTGCCTTCCTGGGAACTGCGGTCCGCTTCGTCAGCGGCCTGAGCTGCCTGGGCCGCGTGGCGGGCGACTTCCTGGGCGGTGGCGGACATTTCGGTCATCGCCGTCGCCACCTGGTCGGTGCGCTCGAACTGCTCGTGGGTGCCCTGGGCCATCAGCGCGGCAATCGCTTTCAGCTCGCCACCGGCACTGTCCAGGTCAGTGGTGCTGCGCTTGAGGCGGGTGAAGGTGTCGGCGAGGAAATCCCGCAGCGTGTTGGCGGCAACGGCCAGACGCCCCAGTTCATCCTGACGGGTGATGCTGACGCGGTCGCTGAATTTGCCCTGACTCAATTGCGCGACGTATTCGATCAGCAGGCGGATCGGGCCGACGATGTTGCGGTTGACCATCCACAGGGTGAGCACACCCACCAGCAGCGCCGAGGCAAGCATGACCAGCGTGCCGATGAGAATGGTCCGGTCAGCCGTGCTGCTGAGGATTTTCGACTGCTCGTCACTCTGCTTGCGCAGGCCATTCACCAGGCCGGTCATCTGCTCGCTGGCGGCACGGTCAACGCCTTTAACAGCTATGTCACCGGCGACCGGATCACCGCCGGCAGCGATGTAAGCGTCACGGCCTTTGCGATAAGCCACACCCAACGTGCGGTGCTCGGTGCGCAGCGCCTCGACCTGGGTTTTGGTGGCCGGATCCAGCCCGTCCATTGCACTCAGGCTGCCGAGGGTGTCCTGCACCTGACGTTCCTGGTCTTCGAATTGCGCCCAGAACTTGTCGCGATCGGCCGGCTGTTTGCCGCGCAGCAGCACGTTCTTCCACTCCTGCACCTGAACCTTGAATTGCAGGTTGGCCTGATCGACCAGTTGCGAGGCGTGCAGCGGCCCTTCAAGCAGACCGCGATAGGCGTGCACGTTGCTGGACAGGAACTGGAAACACGCGAGGGCAATCAGCACGACCAGCACGAGGCTGCCGCTGAGCAGCGCGAGGATCTGCAATCTCAGGGATTTCGACATACGAGGATCTCAAAAGGGAGGACAACCTGCTCCGAGGATCGCCCGGAGTTTTTTGCGGCTTGCCACATCCCTGTGCCATCGCGTCGGACCGATCCGAAAACGAGGCGCCTACACAGAGTGATTCGACCCCGCGCAGGGCTTCTTGAAGGCCGGTCGGGCAGATCCGACCAACGGCTGAAAAGCGCCAACGGCAAGGGCTGCAGCCCAGTCAAACGGTGGTCGAGACGTGCTGAACGGGATTCAGATGAGTGCGTACCAGCCAGCAATCACTCCCGCTGACCGAACACCTGGGAGGGTCTGCGCAACACCGGATCGAAGGGGTTGATTTTCTGGCTGATCGCCGCGGCCTCGCGCTTGAGCATGTCCACCACCGTGGGCATGCGGTCGGCACTGAGGCGGTCGCTGATGGTCGCCACACTTAACGCCGCCACTGCCCGGCCATCACGGTCGAGGATCGGCACCGCCAGACCCGCCATGCCTTCCAGCACGCCGGTATTGCGCGCGGCATAGCCGGTACGCCGCACCGTGTCGATTTCCGAGCGCAGCATCACTTCGTCGTACAGATGAAAATCCCGCAGGCGCGGCAGGTTGTAGCGGATCACGGTCTCGCGTTCGTCTTCCGGCAGAAACGCCAGGATCGCCAGACTGCCCTGCCCCACGCCCAGCGCCACGCGGCCGCCGATATCGCCGGTGAAGGTGCGGATCGGGTATGGCCCTTCGCTGCGGTCCAGGCAGACCGCATCGAAACCACTGCGGGCGAGCAGAAACAACGAGTCCCCCAACGAGGCCGACAGGCGCAGCAAGCTCGGCCGCACCACGTCCCGCAGGTTGCCGGACTGCCCGGCGCGCGCGGCCAGGGCGAAGAATTCCAGGCTCAGGCGGTAACGCTTGCTGCGCAGGTCCTGCTCGACCATGCCTTCGTCCATCAGGCTGCGTAGCAAGCGGTGGGTGGTCGGCTGCGACAGGCCGACCTGTTGAGCCAGTTGCGTCACGCGCTCACTGCCATCGGGACACTTGCCCAGCGCCCGCAGCACGGCAAACAGGCGAGAGACCGTACCAACCCCTGTTTCTTTCTCACCGCTCTTCCGCTCAGTGGAATCCATTTCGCTCTGCTCCTCATTTCTTTTCGCTGAATGAATGAATTCAAAAAAACGACTCACTCAATGAAATTGCTCGTTGAGCGCATCCTAGTCTTGGGCCTAGGATCGGTCCACAGGGCGATTTGAATAACAGCGGCAGCCGACACCGATCGAGCGCCAGCGTCCACGGCCACACGCAGCACTTCTCTTCGCATCTGCCCATAAAAAACGCGCGCCTTCGGTGCGCACGAAAAAAGGTGGAACGCAGCCATGGCTTTTCTTGAACTCCAGGCACTGTGCAAACGCTACGGCCCCGTCAATGCCGTCGTGGCCACTGACCTTTCGGTGGAGCAAGGCGAATTCGTCTCCCTGCTCGGCCCCTCCGGCTGCGGCAAAACCACCACCCTGCAAATGATCGCCGGCTTCGTTGATGTCAGCGCCGGACGCATCCTGCTGGATGGCCGCGACATCACCCACGCCAAGCCGGCCAGTCGCGGCCTCGGCGTGGTGTTCCAGTCCTACGCGCTGTTCCCGCACATGACCGTGCGCGACAACGTCGCCTTCGGCCTGAAAATGCGCAAAGTCTCGGGTGCCGACATCGAGCGCCGCGTCTCCCGGGTGCTGGAGCTGGTGCGCCTCACGCCCCATGCCGAACGTTACCCCCGCGAGTTGTCCGGCGGGCAGCGTCAGCGCGTGGCCCTGGCCCGGGCGCTGGTGATCGAGCCGCCGGTATTGCTGCTGGACGAACCGCTGTCCAACCTCGATGCGAATCTGCGCGAAGAGATGCAGTTCGAAATCCGCCGCATCCAGCGCGAAGTCGGCATCACCACCCTGATGGTCACCCACGACCAGGCCGAAGCGCTGTCCATCAGCGACCGCGTCGTGGTCATGCAGGCCGGGCGCATCACCCAGATCGACGAGCCCTACACCCTTTACGAACACCCGCGCACGCGTTTCATCTCCGGCTTCGTCGGCAAGGCCAATCTGCTGCGCGGTGATCGCGATGCCAGCGGCGCGGCCCAGCTCCGTCATCAGCCCGGCGATGGCGAACTGGTGTTGAGCCTGCGCCCGGAAAAAATCGATCTGGTGCCTGCCGGGACCGGTCGCCTGCAAGGCCGCGTGGTCATGCGCTACTTCCTTGGCAGCCAGTGGCTGTACCGCATCGAAACGCCCATCGGCGAAATCACCGTGGTGCGCCGCAACGATGGCGATGCGCCGATGAACGAAGGCTTCGCGGTGGGGCTGGACTGGCCGTCGGACCTGCTGCGGGTGTTGAGCGTCGACGAGGTGCCGGCATGAGTGTGCTGCGCGACACCGGACGCGGGTATCTGCTGTCGGCCCCGGCCCTGGCGTTGTTCTTCGGCCTGCTGGTGCTGCCATTGGCCTTGACGCTGGTACTGTCGTTCAACGTGTTCGACTACGAAGTCGGAGTCAAAAGCGGTGAATGGACCCTGGCGCAGTACGCCAATCTGCTCACCGATTCGTACTTTTACGAGATCTTCCTGCGCACCTTCTGGATCAGCGCCCTGGTGACCCTGCTCTGTGTGGTCATTGGCGTGCCCGAGGCCTACATCCTCAGCCGCATGGGCACCCCGTGGCGTTCGATTTTCCTGATCCTGATCCTCACGCCGCTGCTGATTTCGGTGGTGGTACGGGCGTTCGGCTGGAGCCTGTTGCTGGGCGCGGACGGTCTGATCAATCAGGCGATCCAGGCCCTCGGCGGGCGTCCGATCAAGATGCTGTACACGCCGTTCGCGGTGATTCTGGCGCTGGTCCACGTGATGCTGCCGTTCATGATCATCCCGGTATGGACCTCGCTGCAGAAACTCGACGCCTCCGCCGAACAAGCCGCGCTGTCCCTTGGCGCGACTCAGGCGCAAGTGATGCGCATGGTGGTGTTGCCCCAGGTGATGCCCGGCGTGCTGTCGGGCACGTTGATTGTCTTCGGCCTGTCGGCCAGTTCGTTTGCCATCCCGGGTCTGCTCGGCGGGCGCCGGCTGAAGATGGTCGCCACCGTCGTCTACGACCAATACCTCTCGGAACTCAACTGGCCCATGGGCGCGGCGATTGCCGTGGCGCTGCTGCTGATCAACCTGTTGGTCATGCTGTCGTGGAACAGGCTGGTTGAAGGCCGCTACAAAAAATCCCTGGGGGAATGAGCGATGTCCAAGAACGGTCCTCTGGCCCTGTCGTTTCACGCCCTGGTGGTGGTTTTCATGCTCGCGCCGCTGGTGGTGGTCTGCCTGGTGGCGTTTACCCCGGAAAACACCTTGAGCCTGCCGTGGCACGGGTTTTCCCTGCGCTGGTTCAGGGCGGTGTTCGAGCGCGCGGACTTCATTCAGTCGTTCTACAACAGCCTGATTCTGGCGGTGGTCGCGGCCACCCTGGCGACGTTGATTGCCGTGCCGGCGGCCTTGGCGATCACCCGCTATCGCTTTCCGGGTCGCGACTTTCTCAACGGCCTGTTCCTGTCGCCGATCATCATTCCCCATCTGGTGCTGGGAGTGGCGATGCTGCGTCTGTTCGCGCTGATGGGGGTGAACGGCAGTTTTGTCTGGCTGATGTTCGCCCACGTCGTAGTGATCACGCCCTACGTACTGCGCCTGGTCATCGCCGCTTCCATCGGCATGGACCGCAGCGCCGAGCAGGCCGCTGAATCCCTGGGTGCCAGCCGCTTCACCCTGTTTCGCCTGATCACCCTGCCGATGATCCTGCCGGGCGTGGCCGGTGGCTGGTTGCTGGCGTTCATCAACAGCTTCGACGAGGTCACGCTGTCGATCTTCGTCACCTCGCCCTCGACCCAAACCCTGCCGGTGCGCATGTACGTGTACGCCACCGAATCCATCGACCCGATGATGGCGGCGGTCTCGGCGCTGGTTATCGCACTGACGGCGGCCACCATGATCATCCTCGATCGGGTGTATGGGCTGGACCGTGTGCTGGTGGGGAGGCACTGATGACTCTTCCATCCATTGACATCTGTCTCAGGGAGCGCGCGCCATGGCATTGCTGAAACGACTGGCCGAACGCGATCGCGCCGTGGTCGTCTTTACCCTCGACGGCCAGCCGGCCAGTGGTTTGCAGGGCGATACCTTGCTCACGGCGGTGCTGACGGCGGAGGACTCGCTGCGCGGCAGCGACTTCAGCGGCGAACCCCGCGCCGGTTTCTGCCTGATGGGCGCGTGCCAGGACTGCTGGGTGAAACTGGGCGACGGCCGACGGGTGCGGGCTTGCTCGACGCTGCTGGAAGCCGGCGTGTGCGTGAGTCGCGAGCCGGGGCGCAGCGTATGAATGAGCCAACCCTTCAGGCCATGAACACCGTCATCGTCGGCGCTGGGCCGGCCGGAATTCGCGCCGCGCAGACACTGCTCGCCCACGGCCTGCGCCCTTGTCTGCTGGATGAAAGCCTGCGCGGCGGCGGTCAGGTCTATCGTCGCCAGCCGGAGAACTTCAAGCGATCGGCGAAGGCGCTGTACGGTTTCGAAGCGGGCAAAGCCGAGTCGGTTCACGCCACCCTCGATCAGTTGCAGACCGAAATCGACTACCGCGCCGAGACGCTGGTGTGGAACGCCGAAGCACGCACCCTCGACACCCTGCGCAATGGCCGCACGGCGCAGGTGCCGTTCAAGCATTTGATCGTGGCCACCGGCGCCACCGACCGCATCTTGCCGGTGCCGGGCTGGACCTTGCCCGGCGTCTACAGCCTCGGCGCGGCACAGATCGCGCTGAAGTTTCAGGGCTGCGCCATCGGTCAGCGCGTGGTCTTTGCCGGCAGCGGGCCGCTGTTGTATCTGGTGGCGTATCAGTACGCCAAGGCCGGTGCGACGGTGGCGGCGGTGCTCGACAGCTCGCCCTTTTCCGCCCAGACCCGCGCGCTGCCCGCGCTATTCGGACAACCGTCGACGCTGGCCAAAGGGCTTTATTACCGCGCCTGGCTGACGGCCCACGGCATCCCGGTGCATCAGGGCGTTCATCTGCACGACATTCAGGGCGAGCGACGGGTCAGCGGGGTCAGTTGGCAACAGGGCCAACAACGGAAAAATCTGGGCTGTGACGCCGTCGCCTTCGCCCACGCGCTGCGCAGCGAAACCCAATTGGCCGATCTGCTCGGTTGCGACTTCGCCTGGAGCCCGTTGAATCGCGCCTGGCTGCCCACCCGCGACGCCGCCGGCCGCAGCAGCGTCGAGGGGGTTTATCTGGCCGGGGATGGGGCCGGGATCATGGGCGCCGACGCTGCGGAAATGGCCGGCGAACTGGCGGCGCTGACCTTGCTCGGCGACATCGGTTACCGCATCGACCGGGCGCGCAGCATCGAATTGCAGCGGCAACTGGAGGCCATCCAGCGGTTTCGCCAGGGACTGGAAACGGCGTTCCCCTTCCCCGAAGACTGGGCGGCCAAGGCGCCGGACAGCCTGACGGTGTGTCGCTGCGAGGAAGTCAGCGCTGGCGACATCCGTCAGACCGTGGCCGAGGGTCACTGGGAGATCAACCGCGTCAAGGCCATGTGCCGGGTCGGCATGGGCCGCTGCCAGGGGCGCATGTGTGGGCTGGCCGCGACGGAAATCGTCGCTCAGGCGTCGGGGCGGGAGATTGCCAGCGTCGGTCGATTGCGCGGGCAGGCGCCTATCAAGCCGCTGCCGTTTGGCGTGGAGGCAGAACAATGAGCCAGCCCGTTGAAGTGGATGCGGTGATTATTGGCGGCGGGATCGTCGGCGCCTCGGCGGCGCTGTTTCTCGCCCTGAGCGGCAAACGCGTGGCGCTGCTGGAGCGGGACTTTTTCGGCTCTCACTCAAGCGGCGTCAATTATGGCGGCGTGCGCCGTCAGGGCCGGCCGTTGTCGCAGCTGCCGCTGTCCCGGCGCGCCCACGAAATCTGGGGGGACCTGCGCGCATTCATTGGCACTGATGGCGAATACGTGCGCTCGGGGCATCTCAAGCTGGCCCGCAGCGACAAAGACATGGCCGCGCTAGTCGCGTATGAAGAGGCGTCGCGCGGGTTCGGAATGGAGCTGCAGTTGCTCGATCACGGCCAGTTGCGCGCGCGCTTCCCCTGGGCGGGCGATGTGGCGGTGGGCGCTTCGTTGTGCGCCGAGGACGGCCATGCCAATCCGCGCCTCGTCTCCCCCGCGTTTGCCGCTGCCGCACGCCGCGCCGGTGCGCAGACGTTCGAGCAGGCCCAGGTCAGCGAGGTCAGCCATGACGGGCAGTCTTTTCGGGTGAGGACCGCCAGCGGTCTAAGCTTTCGCGCCCCGTGGCTGCTCAATTGCGCCGGTGCCTGGGCGGCTCAACTGGCCCAGCAGTTCGGCGAGCCGGTGCCGATGCGCGCGGGCCACCCGGCGATGCTGGTGACCGAACCGCTGCCGATGTTCATGGACGTCAGCACCGGCGTCGAGGGCGGCGGGATCTATGCGCGACAGGTGGCGCGGGGTAATTGCGTGCTGGGCGGCGGTCAGGGATTTCCGCTGGACCCGGCCACCGCGCGGCCGGGTCAGGCGGCGATTCTGGAGATCCTGCGCAACGCCGTTGAACTGTATCCGCCGCTGGCCGGTGCTCAGGCCATTCGCACCTGGAGCGGCACCGAAGGGTATCTGCCCGACCGCGAACCGGTGCTGGGGGCCAGTTCGACCCAACCCGGTCTGCTGCACGGCTTCGGATTCGCCGGATCGGGCTTTCAGATTGGCCCGGCGGCGGGCGAGGCCCTGGCGCAGATCGTCTGCGTCGGGGCGTCGAACATCGAACTGAGCCCGTTCTCGATCACACGCTTTCAATCGCAACCGCACACTTCATCGCCCGCCATCGTCTTGCCGTCCGGCACCGATAACGTCATTCCATTGCTCAGAGGAAGGTCAAACCCATGACTCACATGAAACGTGTTGCCCTGACCGGCTTGTCTTGCCTGCCCCTTGCCGTGTTGCTTGCTTCGATGCCCGCACAGGCCGAACCGACGCTGTACCTTGGCATGAACGGCGGCACCATGGAGCGCTTGTACGCCGACAATGTGCTGCCCGCGTTCGAGAAGGCCAACAACGTCAAGGTGGTGATCGTGCCGGGCACGTCCTCGGACATCCTCGCCAAGGCCCAGGCCAGCAAGGACAACCCGCAAATGCACGTGATGTTCCTCGATGACGGCATCATGTACCGGGCCATTTCCATGGGCCTGTGCGGCAAGTTGAACCCGAGCGCGAGCCTGGCGGACATTCCGGCCAAGGGCAAGATCAAGGAGGAAGCGGTGGCCGTGAGCCTGGGTGTCACCGGGCTGGCCTACAACACAAAGATGTTCAAGGACAACGGCTGGAGCGCGCCGACGTCCTGGGCCGACATGGCGGACCCTAAGTACAAGGAGAAGCTGGTGTTCCAGTCGCTGGCCTCCTCCACTTTCGGGCTGCACGGTTTTCTGATGTTCAACCGGCTGCAGGGTGGCAACGAAACCAACGTCGAGCCGGGGTTCAAGGCATGGCCGAAGACGGTGGGCCCGAACGTGCTGGAGTACATCGCCAGCTCGGCGAAAATCTCGGAAATGGTTCAGACCGGTGAAGCGGCGCTGTTCCCGCTGACGCCGACCCAGGTGACCGCGCTCAAGCTCAAGGGCGTGCCGGTGGAATACGCGCCGCCGAAGGAAGGCGGCGTGGTCTTGAACGTGGCCGAATGCACCATCGCCAACAACGACCAGCCGGAACTGGCGCAGAAGCTTGCGGCGTTCCTGCTGACCCCGGAAGCCCAGGCGCCGGCCCTGGAGATGGGCGACCAGATCCCGTCCAACCCGAAAACCCCGACCACCGACAAGACCCGTGGCCAGGTGGAAGCCATGAACAAATACCTGGAAACCGCCGTGACCATTGATTGGGACCAGGTCAACCAGGTCCGCCCGGAATGGAACGCCCGCTGGAGCCGCTCGATCGAGCGGTAGGTGGTTAAGGTTGGACCGCGATCCAGTAGTAGGACCGGCTTCAGCCGGGAAAGCGTCAGTAGGCGCACTGCAAAATGGATGGCGTACACACTGACCTCTTCCCGGCTAAAGCCAGTCCCACTCATCGACCGCGATCCGGTGTAGGACTGGCTTCAGCCGGGAAGACGTCGGAGGCCATACCGCAAAATAGATGGCGTACACACTGGCCTCTTCCCGGCTAAAGCCAGTCCCACTCATCGACCGCGATCCAACAGTGGGACCGGCTTCAGCCGGGAAAGCGTCGGAGGCCATACCGAAAAATGGATGGTGCGCATGCTGGCCTCTTCCCGGCTAAAGCCAGTCCCACTAATCAACCGCGATCCCATAGTGGGACCGGCTTCAGCCGGGAAGACGTCGGAGGCCATACCGCAAAATGGATGGCGTACACACTGGCCTCTTCCCGGCTAAAGCCAGTCCCACTAACGCGCCGCGTATGCTGCAGGACCAGCTTCAGCCAGTCCCACCCAAGTGCCGCGTATCCTATGGCACCGGCTTTAGCCGGTCTCTGACCCGGAACGCCGCAAATCACACCACATATGCACCTTCGAGACGTACCGCTCATCCACCGCCACCGCATACGGCTCGACCCCGAACGCCTCAAACCCCATCCGTTCATACAAGTCCTGGGCACCGCGGTTGCCGTCGGTCACCGTCAACTGGACGAGCAACAGCTGCGGCACGCTCTGCGCATAGGCCAACACGCTGCCAACCAGATCATGCCCGACACCTTTCCCCCGATGGGCGTGGGGAACGTACATCCCGAACAGCGTGGATTTGTGACGCGCCTTTTTTCTGCTTTCAAGAGAAAGGCCGGCAACCCCCAGCAGTCTCCCTGCTTCAACGGCGCCGAACACCACTTCCGTCGCCTCAGGCCCGACCACGAGCCGTTTCTCCCACCAACTGATCGGCAAGGCTTCGCGCTCGCCGACGTCGGACGTAAACGCATCGGGATGGAGGGCATAGGCTTCAAGCATCAGGGCTCGATAAGCCGAAGCATATTCCGGGGTCAGTCGCTGAATGGTCGTGGTCATCGAAGTCACACTGCAGGTCGAGCGCTGATTATGTGGCTCAGCCCGCGTGACGACTACCGCCCAGGCGCAGAATCAACCAACGCCCTCTCCCGTCGTACCCGTTAGTTCATGCATCAACGTGCACCAGAAGGCAAAACACCGGGTTTTCACGCCGGCTATTGCAAAAACCCTGCTCATCGCTGCAACCTCCACGGTTTGTGCGGCTCAGACTATTTCGCGACAGGTAAAATCGCGCACCGTGGGCGCGTCAGTTCGAGGGAGATTTCCATGCGTTTCAGATCATTCATCCAGTGTCTCGCTGTTGTGCCCCTGGCGCTGCTGATGGCAGGGACGGCCGTCGCCAGCGAAGAAACGCAACTGATCCAGTCAATCAATACCTATCGCAGCCAGGCCCAGCCCTGCGCCAATGTGGCGTCGACCGAGCTGCCGCCGCTGAACAGCGACCCGCGCCTGAACCTGCCCGCCAGTGGCACGGTGGATCTGCAGCCGATGCTGGCCCGGGCGTCGTATCCGATGGTCAGCGTCCAGGCCATCACTCTCTCGGGCCCGCGCGACGCGCAAGCGGCCATGGCGGCGATTCAGGAAAGTTTTTGTCAGGTGGTGCTCAATCCGCAGTTCGTCGACATCGGCGTCAGCCGCAACGACAGAGACTGGCGCATCGTGCTGGCGCGTCCACTGCTGGCGGGCGGACTAGGTAACGCGCAGGCCGAGGGCCAGAAGCTGCTGGGGCTGATCAACGACGCGCGCAAGCAACCACAGCAATGCGGCACTCAGTCGTTTTCCGCTGCTGCCCCGCTGGTGTGGAACGACACGTTGATGAGCGCAGCCGAAAGCCACTCGCGCTCCATGGCCAACAACAACTATTTTGATCACAAGGGTCGCAACGGCGGGACGCCGGGGGACCGTGCAGAGCTGGCCGGGTATATCGGGCAGCAGATCGGCGAGAACATTGCCGCCGGGCAGGACAACGCGCGCAAGGTGGTCGAAGGCTGGCTTGCCAGCCCCGGCCATTGCGCCAACCTCATGAACCCGCAGTTTCATGACCTCGGCGCTGCCTACGCCACCGACCCGAAGAGCGACGCCGGCATTTACTGGACGGCGCTGTTCGGGGTGCAGTGACGCGGGTCGCTAGTGCGAGCCGCCTTGGCAAGCGGCTCTGCGATCAGAGGCCGTCAGCGGCGTGCAACGTGCGCAGTTCAACGTCCGCCGCGCTTTTCTTCTGCCAGACCGGCCAGTACTCAACCCGCTTGGACTCGACCGAGGTCTTGTTGCTCTCGAACCAGCTCAGGGATTTAGGCGAGTTGGTCATCAGCTTGGTGTCGGCGATCCAGTCCTTGAAATCGCTGGACTGCGAGCTGTATTCCGCTTTCGGATCGCGGGCGACCGGCCACGGCGAGAAGCGCGCTTTCCACATGCCCATGCGCGGGATGACCATCGAATAGTAGGTCTTGCCCGGGGCCAGGTCGGCTTCCAGGAAGTCCGCCGCTTCGGAGACCACCATGAAGGTGTGGTGGCCCGGCGTCGTCGGGTAGGCAACCTTGGTGCCGTTGGCCAGGATGCCGATGAACTGGGTCTTGCCGCCGGTCACGTCATACACGGACGCATCGATGGCCTTGGCCATGAACGCGCTGCGCATGAAGACGACCTGTGCGCCGTCCTGAGGGCTGGCTTCGATGACTGGGTTGTCGGCGGGTTTCATCATGGACGAACAGCCGGTCAGCACCAGTGTGCCAACCAACGCCAGAATGTGGGTAATGCGCATTTACAGCTCCTTGGGAAAAATATCCGGCCCGAAAACGGATCGGGCCCGGGGCTGTATCGGCGCTGACACCTTTCTCTTGAATGAAAAAAACACCGCGAGGGCTCTGGAACGGGCGTCCCAAGACGTTTTGATCGAAGCGCAGGCCGCTTATCCCGCGTGGATCGCCGACGCCGGAACCTGCCCGTCACTCACGTTCGCCTCGGTGTAATGCCGCCGGTGCGCCAGTGCCTCACCCTGTTCATCGAACAGATGGCAACGGTGGCTCTGCACACCGACGCGCAGCGATTGCCCCGCCTTGACTGCCGACATTCCCTCGGCTTTGACCATCAGATCATGGCCATCGTCGGTCTGCGCGTGGGTAAACGTCTCCCCGCCCAGATGCTCGACCACCAAGGTTTTTACCGGAATTTGCGCATCGCCCTCGCCCCGATCCGACAGATGCTCGGGCCGCAGGCCCAGGGTCAACGGGTCGCCCGCTTTCACCTGCTCGCCCGTCACCGGAACCCACAACAGCTCGCCACCCGGCAGGCTGACCTGGACGCCTTCACCACTGATGGCCACCGCCGTGACCGGTAGAAAACTCATCTGCGGCGAGCCGATAAAGCCGGCAACGAAACGGTTGCGCGGATGGTGATAGAGCTCCAGCGGCGAACCCACCTGTTCGATGCAACCCTTGTTGAGCACGACGATTTTGTCGGCCAGGGTCATGGCTTCGACCTGGTCATGGGTGACGTAAACCATGGTTGCCTGGAGGTCGGCATGCAGCTTGGCGATCTCGATACGCATCTGCACGCGCAGGGAGGCATCGAGGTTGGAAAGGGGTTCGTCGAACAGAAAGACTTCCGGCTCATGGACGATGGCCCGGCCAATGGCGACGCGCTGACGCTGGCCGCCAGACAGTGCCTTGGGCTTGCGGTCGAGCAGCGGTTCGAGCTGCAGGATGCGCGCGGCGTTGCGCACCTTGGCTTCGATCTGGTCTTTGGGGGTCTTTTGCATTTTCAGCCCGAAGGCGATGTTGTCGTAGACCGACATGTGCGGGTACAGCGCGTAGGACTGGAACACCATGGCCACGCCGCGATCGGCCGGCTCCAGGTAGGTTACATCGCGGGCGCCGATGCGAATCTGGCCCTGGGTGATGCTCTCCAGGCCCGCGATACAGCGCAGCAGGGTTGACTTGCCGCACCCCGAAGGCCCGACGAACACCACGAACTCGCGGCTCTCGATACTCAGGTGGATGTCATGCAAGACCTTGATCTCGCCATAGGCCTTCTCGACGCCACTCAAACTGAGTTCAGTCAAAATCGTATCCCCTGAATTATTGTTGTTTGGGCATTTTTCATGGCAACGGAGCGCTGATTTGACAGCAATGCATTTTGTCCTACGATCATTTGTAATTCGTAAATTACAAATGTCAAGGAACTCGCCCGAACCGGATTGACTGCCCCGTAGATCCACCTATATGCACCGTTGAATACATGTCCCCGCGTAACCCTCACCCACAACAATAATGAGGTCACGTAAATGAAGAAGCTGGTTTGGAATGCCCTCGCCCTGTCGATTGCGCTGGGTTCCGGCGCCGCACAGGCCTGGACGCTGGAAGAGGCCGCCGCACCGTACAAGGGCACCGAAATCAAGGCGATTTTCCTCGACCGTCCCGGTTACGCCGCCGCCATCAAACTGCTGCCGGAGTTCGAGAAAAAAACCGGCATCAAGGTCAGCTACGAAACCATCCCCTACGAGAATAGCCGCGAACGGGAGGTGCTGAGTTTCACTTCCGGCGAGCAGCTCGACGTCGTGCTCACGGACGTGGTGTGGATCGGCGAATTCGCCGGCAACGGCTGGCTCGAACCGGTCACCACCTTCACCCAGGACGCGAAGCTCGCCGACCCGGACCTCAAGCTGGAAGGCTTCTTCCCGATCCTGCTGGAGTCGTTCGGCAGCTGGGACAAACAGACTTACGGCCTGCCGTTCGATAACTACTCAGGCCTGCTGTTCTACAACAAGTGCATGCTCAAGGACGCCGGCTTCGACAAACCGCCGGCCACGTGGGACGAGCTGCTCAAGGACTACGCGCCCAAACTCACCGACAAGACCAAGGATCGCTACGCCTACGCCCTGCAGTCGCGGCGCGGTGAAACGCAATCGGCGGACAGCTTCATGCGTTTCCTCTGGCCGTTCGGTGGCTCACTGCTGGACGATAAATTCAAATCCAACCTCAATTCCAAGGCGTCCCAGCAAGGCCTGCAATTTCGTCAGGACCTGATGAAATACATGCCGCCGGGCATCGTCGATTACGACCACAACGAAGCGGTCAACGCCCTCGCCCAAGGCAAGGTCGCGATGATCACCGAATGGTCAGCGTTCTACGGCACCTTGGCCGACCCGACCAAATCCAAAATCACCGATTGCCTGGCCGTGGCCACTGAACCCAAAGGCCCGGCCGGTCTGAAGCCGGCCCTGGGCGGGTTCTCGCTGGGAGTAAACGCCAAGTCCGATGAAAAGCAGAAAGCCGCGGCGTGGCTGTTCATTCAGTGGGTCACCTCCGAAGCCATGGCCAAGCCGTACCTGGACGCCGGTGGCGTGAGCGGGCGGATGTCGGTGTACAAGGACGCCGACGTGCAGAAGAAATACCCGTTTGTGCAGCCGATGGTGACCTCGTGGGAAGGCGGCGTCCCTGACTACCGCCCGCGCTTCCCGCAATGGCCGGAGATTTCCGAAGTGGTCGGCGAAAACGGCACGGCGATCATGCTCGGCAAAACCAGCGTGGAGGCCGGGGCCAAGGCGATTGGCAGCAGGATGGAGGAGATCCTGAAGAAGGCCGGGTATTACGACGGCAAGGTCAAATTGCTGAAGTGACGGTTTGACCACACTCCCGTAGGAGCCGGTTTGCTGGCGAATGGAAAATGTCTGACACCTCTGCGGTGAATGGCACAGCGTATTCGCCAGCAAGCTGACTCCCACAGGGGTTCAGCGTAATGCCGTGAGATGCCCGCACCTTCGAGACCCAACACATGCCGAACAAGAAAAAACCACCCTTCCCGACCCTGTGGAACAACACCCGCGCCGCCTTTGCCTTTCTCGCGCCGGCCACCGTTGCCCTGGCGCTGATCGGCATCTTTCCGACGGTGTTCGCGCTGGTCAATTCGTTCCGCCAGTACAACCTCGCCCGGCCAAAGGACGCGACGCCTTTCATCGGCTTCGACAACTACCTCAACGTGCTCAACGACGCCTCGTTCTGGGCCGCGCTGGGCCGCACCGGGCTGTTTCTGATCACCGTGGTGCCGATCCAGCTGGCCCTGGGCCTGATCATCGCGCTGCTGCTGCACAAGCCCGGTCTGTCCGGTTTCAAGCTGCTGGCGCGCATGAGCCTGGTCATCCCGCTGGCCACTGCGCCTGCGGTGGCCGGGCTTATCGGTCGGCTGATCTTCAACCGTGATTTTGGCGTCGCCAACGCCCTCCTCTCAGTGGTCAATGCAGGGCCGGTCGAATGGCTGGGAGACACCACCAACGCGTTCATTGCCGTGGGGCTGATGGACATCTGGCAATGGACGCCCTTCTGCGCGCTGGTGCTGCTCGCCGGGCTGACCATGGTGCCCAATGAAATCGAAGAGGCTGCGCGCCTGGAAACCCGCAGCCGCTGGCAGATCGTGCGCTACGTGCAGTTGCCGTTTCTGCTGCCCAGCGCGACGGTGATTCTGATTCTGCGCACCGCTGACATCCTCAAGATGTTCGACACCGTGTTCACCATGACCCGCGGCGGCCCGGGCGCGGCGACCGAGCTGGTCAGCGTCTATATCCAGCGCATCGGCTTTCGCGTGTTCGATCAGGGCGTCGCGTCGGCGCAGGCGATCCTCATGCTGATCCTGACCATCGTGCTGGCCCGTCTGTACATCAAATTCGTTTACCGGGAGATCTGACATGGCCACCGTTGCGACTGCGAAAAACCCGGCCACCCCCGCCCTGGTTCGCCCACGGGCGAGCGTCAATGCCTGGCATCTGGTGGGTCTTCTGGCGATCTTCCTGTTCGCGGTGTTTCCGTTCTACTGGATGGTCGCCACCAGCCTCAAGACCCAGGCCGAAGCCCTGGCCTCGCCACCGATCTGGGCCTTCACACCGCACCTGGATAACTACGTAAAAGTGCTGTTCGAGCGCGACGTGCTGCACAGCCTGGGCAACTCGCTGATCGTCGCGGTCTGCACCACCGTGCTCGCCGTCGGCCTCGGTACGCCAGCGGCCTACGCCCTGGCGCGGTTCGAATTCAAGGGCAAGGAAGACCTGTGGTTCTGGTTCATCACCAACCGCATGCTCAGCCCCATCGTCGTGGCACTGCCGATCTTTCTGATGGCGCGCAACATGGGCCTGATCGACACCCATCTGGTGCTGATCCTGATCTACCTGACCTTCAACCTGCCCATCGTCGTGTGGATCTGCACGGACCAGTTTCGCGGCGTGCCGAAGGATCTGGACGAAGCCGCGCGGCTGTCGGGCGCGTCACGCTTCACCATCTTCTGGCGCATCGCCCTGCCCCTGGCGATGCCGGGGGTGGCGGTGTCGGCGATCTTCTCGTTCATCTTTTCCTGGAACGAGCTGCTCTATGCCCTGGTGCTGACGCGCAACACCGCCCGCACCGCGCCGGTGACCGCCACCAGTTTCATGAGCGGCTACGACTTGCCCTGGGGCGAGATCATGGCCACCGGCACGCTGATCGTGTTCCCGGTGATCATTTTCGCGTTGATGGTATCCAGGCATCTGGTACAAGGGCTGACCATGGGCGCCGTGAAATAGACTCCCCGCTTTACCGGCCACAGTAAGGACACCGCCGTGCAGAACCTTTACCCGGACACCCCCTTCGCCACCGAACCGGTGAACGCCGAGGATCAGCTCAATATCCGCATCGCCTGGTCCTATTACGTCAACAGCATGACCCAGCAGCAGATCGCCGACCGGCTGGGCATCACCCGCGTTCGGGTCAACAAGGCCCTGGCGACCTGCCGCGAAACCGGCGTGGTGCAGATTCGCATCACCTCGCCGCTGGCGGCCTGCATCGAACTGGAAGAGCGTCTGCAGGACCGCTTCGGCCTGCGCCGCGTCACCGTCGTGCCCTCGCCCGACGATCCGTCGAGCATCTTCCGCGTGCTGGGCGTCGGCATTGCGCCGAGCATCGAGGAATACCTCACCGACGGCAGCATCGTCGCCGTGGGTTGGGGCCGCACCCTGCGCCAGGCGGTGCGCGAACTGTCGGCGCGGGCGCTGCCGAACCTGACCGTGCTGTCGCTGCTCGGCGGCCTGCATTACGGCTCGGCCAACAACACGGTGGAAATCGCCTCGAGTTTTGCCGGGCTGTTCGGCGGCTCCTGGTACTACCTCGCCGCGCCGGTGTTCGCACCTTCAGAGCAATACCGCGACATGTACCTCGAAGAAGCCTCGGTGCAAGCCGTGCTCGGCAAGGCGCGGCAGGCCGACCTGGGCTTGCTCACCGTCGGTGATTTGAGTGAGCGCTCGCTTATGCTCGAGCTGGGGCTGGTCAATGATGAAGACGCGCGCTCGTTGCGGGCCGCCGGTGCCGTCGGTGACCTGCTCGGCCGCTGGCTGGACCGCGACGGCATCGAAGTCAATCACCCGCTGAACCGTCGCGCCGTCTCCCTGGACCTCGAAGACCTGCGGCGGATCAAGAAGGTCGTGCTGGTCTCCGGCGGGCCGTACAAGGCCGACATCATTCGCGCGGTGCTGCTGCGCAATTTCGTCCACGAGCTGGTCATCGACCAAAGCGCGGCGCGGCAACTGCTCGATCAGGACAAATAAATCCCCTTCTGGAGCAATCGCGATGGCCCATTATGACTTTGGCGGCAAGCGGATTCTGGTCACCGGCGCAGGCAAGGGCATTGGCCGGGAAACCGTGCAGTGGCTCGAGCGATGCGGTGCAGAGGTGATCGCCATGGGACGCAATCTGGAGGATCTGGCCTATTGCGCGCACTCAGCGGTGGCGAACCTCGCTGACGTCAGCGCCACCCGCGCGGCCGTGGCCTCGGTGCTGCCCATCGACTTGTTGGTCAACTGTGCGGGGGTGGTCGAGTTGGAGTCGTTTCTCGACACGTCGGTCGAGACCTTCGATCACTTGATGGCGGTCAACACCCGGGCGCCCATGGTCGTGGCGCAAATTGTCGCCCGCGACCTGATCGCTCGCGGCGTGCCGGGCGCCATCGTCAACGTCTCAAGCCTCGCCGCTGCGGTGGGCACACGGGATCATCTGGCGTACTGCGCGTCGAAAGCGGCGCTGGATGCCATGACCCGAGTGATGGCCGTTGAGCTTGGCCCCTACGGCATTCGGGTCAACAGTGTGAATCCGGTGGTGACACTGACGCCGATGGCAGACAAGGCCTGGAGCGACCCGGTCAAGGCCGGCGCGATGCTGTCGCGGATTCCCCTGGGCCGCTTCGTTCAGCCCGGGGAAATCGCCGCAACCATCGCCTTTTTACTCAGCCACGACGCCGGCATGATCAACGGCGTGACCCTGACCGTGGACGGCGGTTTCAGCGCGGGCTGATGCCCGCGCCCAAGGCCAGGCTCAGCCCCACAAGTTCCGGCCGAAGAACGTCAGCGTGCGGTCCATGGCCAGTTGCGCCCAGACCGGATCGTATTGCGTGCCCGGAATGCGGCCAGGGCCGACGGCTTCTTCGTTGGCGAAGGCGTGGTGGGCCAGGTAGCGGTGGAATTCCAGGTCGACGCCGCCTTCGCTGAGTTTGGCTTCCAGCTGATCGACGCCGTCCACCGGGAAGAATTCATCCTGAGTGCCCCAGTGCGCCTGCACCGGCACCTTGATCGCCGCAGGGTCGAGGAATTCCAGCGGCGGCATGCCGTAGAACACCACGCCGGCGGACAGCTCGGGGATGAAGTTGAGTGCCAGCAGGGTCAGCGCACCGCCCATGCAAAACCCGGTGACACCGACTTTCTGGCTGTGGCCCTTGAGGTATTGCACGGCGCCGCGGATGTCCTGGGTGGCGGCATCGGCGAAGTCGAGCTTGTCCATGAGGTGATGGGCTTCTTCTTCCTCGACCGTCATTTCGCCGCGATAAAGATCAGGCACAAGCGCCAGGTACCCGGACGCCGCCAGCCGATCGGCCACGCCACGGATCTGGTCGTTGAGGCCCCACCACTCCTGAATCACCACCACGGCGGGTGCGCCTTCGGTCTTGGCCGGGCTGGCCAGGTAGCCACTCAACTCTTTGCCGTCCGGGCGTTTGAACGTGATGGTCTTGCCCGTTGCCTGTGTCGATGCTTGAGTCATGGGGTTCTCCGGATAGAAATTCGGTTGGATTAACAGCGTAAGACGACTGACCGTCAGTTCTACGGCAGCAACACGACGGTGAACAGCGTGACCCACGTGAAATTACTGACAGGTTCGGCGTGGACCCCGTTCAACCGTTTTGCAGATCCGTGCCCATGGCAGCGCCGGTCATGTCTCGACGACGCTCGTCACGTGGGGCAGCGCGATGCTCGCGCAACTGCTTTTTCAGGGTGGCCGCCGAGGGCGCATAAAGAAAGCCGAACGACACGCTGTTGCGTCGGCCTTTCACCGCGTGGTGCATCAAGTGTGCGTGGTAGAGGCGTTTGAGGTAGCGACTGCGCGGCCGTGGTCGCGCAGGCCAATGGCGATGGACCATGCCGTCGTGAACCAGCACGTAGATCAGGCCGAACGCCGCGACGCCTGCGCCCACCCATTGCAGCGGGTCATGGCCGTGGTTGCCGGCAACGATCAGCGCGACCGCCAGCATGCCCAGCGCCAGCAAATAAATATCGTTGGTTTCGAAGGCGCCGAGCTGTTCTTCGTGGTGGGATTTGTGCAGGAACCAGCCCCAGCCGTGCATGACGTACTTGTGGGCCAGAAAGCCGACCCCTTCCATGGCGACAAGGGTGAGGAGAAAAATCGTGAAGTTGAAGATCATAGCGTCGGGAAGGCCGATGGGTCTGGACGTCGACGTGCAGCATACCGGGGTCACGGGAAATTTCCAGATTCGCGCTCACAACGTTTGCTTTCCTGACCAACCGATGTAAAAAATGGCCCCATGGGTGAGCGTCCCGGACGTTCACTGTATTCGTGCCCTGCCCCCTCGCGGCGGCCGGCACCGCTTTCAAGGAATCAAGCATGGCTCCAAGACACGTCATCAACGCTTCGGTCAGCCCCAAGGGCAGCCTGGAAACACTCTCGCAGCGTGAAGTCCAGCAACTCAGCGCCGCAGGCTCCGGCAGCATCTATACCCTTTTCCGCCAGTGCGCCCTGGCCATTCTCAACACCGGCGCCCATGTCGATAACGCCAAAACCATCCTCGAGGCCTACCAGGACTTCGAAGTGCGCATCCACCAGCAGGACCGTGGCGTGCGCCTCGAACTGCTGAACGCCCCGGCCGACGCCTTCGTCGACGGCGAGATGATCGCCAGCACCCGGGAAATGCTGTTCAGCGCCCTGCGCGACATCGTCTACACCGAGAGCGAGCTCGACAGCCAGCGCATCGACCTGAGCAGCTCCCAGGGCATCACCGATTACGTTTTCC
The DNA here is from genome assembly GCF_059421525.1 of Pseudomonas sp. GW821-FHT02H06. Lineage (NCBI taxonomy): Bacteria > Pseudomonadati > Pseudomonadota > Gammaproteobacteria > Pseudomonadales > Pseudomonadaceae > Pseudomonas > Pseudomonas sp. GW821-FHT02H06. Next base: position 274,504 of record NZ_JBWKVD010000002.1, on the reverse strand, counting down.
ACCTGCTGCGCAACGCCCGGACCCTGCGCCCCGGCGTCGAACCGAAGATGGTGGTGTGCTGGGGCGGTCACTCGATCAACACCGAAGAATACAAATACACCAAGAAAGTCGGCCATGAGCTGGGCCTGCGCAAGCTGGACATCTGCACCGGCTGTGGCCCTGGCGTGATGAAAGGCCCGATGAAGGGCGCGACCATTGCCCACGCCAAGCAGCGCATCACCGGCGGCCGTTATCTGGGCCTGACCGAGCCGGGCATCATCGCCGCCGAGGCGCCGAACCCGATCGTCAACGAGCTGGTGATCCTGCCGGACATCGAAAAGCGCCTGGAAGCCTTCGTCCGCGTCGGCCACGGCATCATCATTTTCCCGGGTGGCGCAGGCACGGCAGAGGAATTCCTCTACCTGCTCGGCATCCTCATGCACCCGGACAACCAGGACCTGCCGTTCCCGGTCATTCTCACCGGCCCGAAAAGCACCGCGCCGTACCTGGAGCAGCTGCACGCGTTCGTCGGCGCGACACTGGGCGACGCCGCGCACAAGCATTACCAGATCATCATCGACGACCCGTCTGAAGTGGCGCGGCAGATGACCCTGGGCCTTGCGTCGGTGCGCCAGTTCCGCCGCGACCGCGCTGACGCGTTCCACTTCAACTGGCTGCTGAAGATCGAAGAGAGCTTCCAGCGTCCCTTCGACCCGACCCACGCCAACATGGCCAGCCTGCAACTGCGCCGCGACCTGCCGCCCCACGAACTGGCGGCCAACCTGCGCCGGGCGTTTTCCGGGATCGTGGCGGGCAACGTCAAGGACAAGGGCATTCGCCTGATCGAGGAACACGGCCCGTACGAAATCCACGGCGACGCGGAAGTGATGCAGCCGCTGGACAAGCTGTTGCAGGCCTTCGTCGAGCAGCACCGGATGAAACTGCCGGGCGGCGCGGCGTATGTGCCGTGTTATCGAGTGGTGTCCTAACGGCGCATGGCCTGAGGTCATACTTCAGGCATGACACTGCACCACCCCTGTGGGCGCCCAATTGTGGGAGCGAGCTTGCTCGCGAAGAGGCCGGAACAGCCGCTAAATATCCAGCGGCTGAAAGAACCTCTTTGTGAGCAACGTACAGCGCCACCCCGGTCACTCCAACAAGTGCTATGCCGCAAGCACCTGCCTCTCCCCGAATTCCGGAATTGATCCATGATCCACATCCGCCCCATGACCGCCGATGACTTCGCGGTCTTCTGGCCCACCTTTCAGGCTGTTGTTCTGGCGCAGGAAACCTACGCCTACGCCCCCGACCTGAGCGTCGAGCAAGCCCGGCACCTGTGGCTGGAATACCCGCTGCACACGCTGATCGCCGAAGAAGACGGCATATTGCTGGGCAGCTATTACCTCAAGGCCAACGCTGCCGGCCCTGGCAGCCATGTCAGCAACTGCGGCTACATGGTCACCCCGGCCGCGCGGGGTCGTGGCGTCGCGCGCCTGATGTGCGAGCACTCTCAGCAACTGGCGCTGGACAGCGGCTTCTCGGCCATGCAGTTCAACTCCGTGGTCGCCACCAACGACGTCGCCGTCGCGCTCTGGCAGAAACTCGGTTTTGAGATCGTCGGCCGTCTGCCCCGCGCTTACCGCCATGCCCGGCTCGGGCTGGTGGATTGTCTGGTGATGTACAAATGGCTGGCGGACATGCCGGCCTCACGCAAAGCCAAAAGCCCGTTGCTGATCGGGCGCAAGAACATCGAATCGGTGATTTCCCGCCCCCGGCGCAAGCCCTCTGACGGACCTGCCTGATCTTTTCGTAAATCGGGAACCACCTGCCTGCCTGACGCCACTCACCCTGCAAAGTACTCACTTGCACGGACGGCGTCAGCATGGCTTTACCTACAGTCTCACGTGGCCAGACCACCAATGTCGGCACCACCCATCTGAACCCTGCCGCTGCAACGGCAACCGGCCCCACGCAGCGTAAAAACGTTCTGGCGCGCATGGCCACTGCCAGCCGGTCGACGCTGCAGAAAAGCCGCCACTTCGCAGGCAGTCTGTTCAAGGCCCGGCCGGGCGATGCCTCGTCGATCCCACGCGCCTCCGGGGCCGGGAACACCACCAACACTGCGCTCGCACCCAACGCGGCGGCGGCATCAACTACGGCCGCTGCATCAGCCGCGCCACAGGCGAACGCGCCGGTGCCGCCCACCGGTCCGGCGCCAACCGCTCCAACCGGTCCTGCGACAACTCAGCTACCCGCCATGGCGATGACACCCCGGCTAAGCATGGCGTTGCACAATCAGCAACTGACTTTTGGCGGCTCCGGCCAGCCCAACCGCACCGAGCGCCTGCTCGAAGGGATTCTGAGCAAGCACGACCAGCGTTATCAGGGTCTTGCGGAGCTCAATCAGACTGCAGAAAAAACCGAATACCTGCTGGTCGACACCCAGCACCGGCTGCTCCACGCCCATGCCAGTGATGCGGCCATTTCCCTGTTCAAAAGCAGTGAAAAACGCGCCAACAACGCCTTCGATGTGGCGATGCCCACCGATGCCCATCGCGCGCAGATCACCGGCGTGCACAAAGACGCCAACAACACCGCTTGGCGCATTCACGAAAATAAGCTGTACGCGTTGCAAGGGGGCCAGTGGCAGGAAAACACCCAAGGCGCAACGCTGAAAACCCTGCACAACATCGGCGCTGGCAACCTGTTCGGGCTCAACGGCGAAGGCCGGGTGTATTCGCTGAATGATCTGAATACCCCGTTGAATTTCGATCACAAGGTCACGGCGCTGGGACGCTCGCCGGACGGTCAACTGATGGCGCTGAGCGAAGACACTCAGGGGCAGCACTTGCTGGTACAACGCAATGCCCTAGGCCCCGATCTTCACGATGTACACCACTTGATCACGCCCACCGGCACGGACAACGACGAGGCGCTGAAACCCAAATCGGTGGCCATCGCGGGGCAGCGCCTGCTGGCGACGACGGCGTCGGGCAAACTGCTGCAGGCGACAATGCCGGCCGTAGATGATCGCAAGAAAACGATGCTCGTCACGGGCGAGCTCACGCTGCAGCCAGCGCCACCCTCACCCGCCCTGCTGGCTGCCTTCGGCAATCACACCGTCAGCGACTTCTTCCACGACGATAAAAATGTCCTGCACGCCCGAGTCAAGGATCAGCAAGGCCTGGAGCACAGCGCCGCATGGGATGACAAAAGACAGGACTTCGTCCCCGGCTGGTCCATGGCGCCGCTGGTTATGGACCGTCAGCACGGCTTGCCTGTCCTGACACCTGAGGCCGCCGCGCAAATCCAGCTGCCACGGGGCAAAATCGCCAGCCACGACAACACGCTGCTGGTCCAGGACCCGCGCACCGAGGAATGGAAGAAGACCACCGAAAAGGACATCAAAGCCCTGCAGGCAGGCCAGGACGGCTTCGCTTACATCATCGACAAGGACGGCAAGCTCAAACAGTTGAAAGTGGTGCCCCAGGCCGCCGCCCATGACATGGGTCGCGGCGCCGATCTGGCCCTGCAGGGTCGCGGGACCGAAGCCAAGGGCACCGCCCTGCGCGGCGCCGAGCATCTGGTCGCCGACAAACTGGCGGTACAGAACGATCAGAATTTCATGACCCTGAGCGACGGTGAACTGCGTTTGCATGACCAGAACGGCGAACGCGCGCAGTTGCCCAAGCCACCCGGCACCGGTGATATCCAGGCGATCAGCACGGGCGGCAAGGATTGGTTCGCCCTGCGCGGCGGCGCCCTGTTTCGGCTGAGCGGCGACGATGCCAACGCTCGAAAGCTCAATCCTCAGCGGGCCTGGCAAGCGGTTCAGGGCCCGACCACCCCGCCGGGGGCCGTTCTTCAGGACCTGCGCCCCCATCACGACGGACGTTTGGTGGCTACCACCAGCGCGGGAGAATTCGTCAAAACAGCGACCGGGTGGGAAGCGGCAACACCCACCCCGGCGGCCCCGTGCAATGACCACGCGGCCTTCAATCGGCTGGCGGCGGCCGAGCCGGAAACCCTGCGCAGAGGCTCGGCCAAACTCACCGTCAACGTGATGGGCAGCAACAACGTCGAGAGCACGAAGGTGAAGCAATATGCCCCCGCCACCCTCAGGCAGAATTACCTGACGGCTCATCTGTCCTTGACCGGCGCAGCGAAAGTGCCGGCCGACAGCCTCCAGCACGCCTGGAAAGGCCGCGAAGGCCTGAGGCCGATCTACACCGAAGAAACCGCGCTGCTGCGCGAACTCCACACCCGCGCGACGGCGGCGAACGGAGCACCGGGGCGGCCAATGGCACAGCGCATTGATGACCTGGCGCCCCGCCTGACGTCACCTGAATCGGGCGAGCTGGCGGAGCTGTTCAACTGGTTCCAGACCAGCGTCACCGAGGACCTGCAGAAAACCCTCCGTGAACTGGCTCAGGACGAGGGCGCCTTGCTCAAGAACGGTGCCGCCAATCCGGCCTTTCGGGGAAAGCCGCGCACCAACGACATGCTGCCGCAAGTGGCCGGCGTCTTGCGCCACAGCGGCATCGACAACGCCCATGAGCTGGGGCAGTTGCTCGACTCGCTGGAGAATGCGCATTTCACCCTGGAGCGTCGCAACACGGAGAAACCGCTGGATGGCTCCCGCACCCAGGGCGATAAACAGGCGCTGCTGCGCGCTCGCCTGGCCCTGGACGTCAAGGTGCTCAACGACATCAGCGCCGCCCTCGACGGGTTCGCCGATGAGGTGAAGAAACCGGGCGCCAAGGATTTCGCCCCCATCGCCACGGCGCTGGCCGCCCTGCACAACGACACCTACGAAGGCAGCCCGGTCAAACGCTATACCGACGCGGGCTTTCGTGACCACGCCTCCCTCGAAGCCAGTTACGACGCCACCAAGAACCTGCTCAAGCACTTGCGCAAGGACAACCACCCGCTCAAGCGCAACATATTGCAGGGACTGGAAACCCCTGCCGGCCCCAATAACGCCGATGTCACGCGCAGCCTGACCCAGGCGCTTCGCGATCTTGAACCCCGGGAAAGCGTCAAGCTGAACCGCAACTACGGCGGCGGTATCACCGGCGGCGTCGCGGGCCCGGCGGAACCGGCCTTCCTCGGTTTTCGCGGCAACATCGATCCGGAGCGCACCTACGGCCTGACCTTTACCCGCTTTGATCGCGGCCTGAAAGTGTCGATGAGCCGCGAAGGCGCCATCAGCGGCACAGGAAGCTTCGGTTTTGGTGGCGGCAAAAGTGACACCAAAACCACGCCGGGCGACAGCCACGCCAACATCCAGTCCAACGGGGGCTGGTTCGGCGGCAGCCTGGACGCCAAGTACAAATACGCCAACAGCACAGCACTAAGCTTTTTCATCCGTGACGACGAAATCGATGATTTCATGGCCGACCTGATGCAGACGCCGCTGGCCAGCAGCAAGCGCCCGACCCAGGGTGGCCTCAAACCGATGGAATTGATGGATCGTGGCGTCGAGAAGGAAGTGCGCACCACCGGCAAGCACGCGCTCGACCTGGATGCAGGGGTCAACCTGGAATCCCGTACCAACAAAGGCCAGACCGATGCGGAGCCCGTCGCCGGCTTCATGCGCTTCGGCGCGGGGCTGCTGGGAACCGTGTCACTGCTCAGCGCCGAACGGGAACGCACCGAGGGCCATGGCAGCGATGGCCTGCACACTGATATCTACAGCAGCAACCGCGCCCGTTTCCTCGAAAAAGGCTCGGTGACCGGCTACGCGCGGATGTTCAGCACCGTCTTTACGTCGCGCCCCAGCAACCTGTTCGTGGCTGGCGGTGCACCCTTGGGGGTCAGCGCGACACTGGCGTTCGACAACAAGACCGGCAAGAGCTACGACGTGCGCTTCAAGAACGCCCTGCCGCTGCAGACCGCCGACGTCAAAACCCTGGGCGAAACGCTGGAGAAGGCCTTCCCCGGCATGAGCAAGAATCCGTCGGCTGAAGGGAAGAATCCTGCGCAGGTGCTGCAGGACCTCAAGGGCAAATACCTGACGGCCACGCCAGACGAGAACGACGCGCAATACGCCGCGCGCCAGAGCCTGCGCCAGCTCGACCGGCAGAACACTGCGGCCGGCCAGGGCTCGAGCCTGATGTCGCTGATGGACATGGTGGTCAAGCACAACAACGTCAACCGGCTGGATCAAGCGGCGCCGTCCAAGCGACAGATCGACCGCGTCAAACAGATGCTCGGCCGCGACTGCAACGAAGGCAACGCCCAGCGCATTCACGACATGATGAGCGCCGACCCGCAGTTCAAAGGCCTGCTCGACGCGATGAAGGACACCAAGGGCACTACTCGCGCGGAAATCAAGCTTGAGGTCCGCGACGACATCAAGGAACGCATCGAAACCGGCGCGTTGGACGGAAGCCTGACCGACGCGATGCTCAAGGACATGCTCGGCGACAAGAACAATCTGCGCATCAAGAGCATCGCGGTGTTCAAGACCGCAGCCAAGGAAGACTCGTTCGGCACGCCCTTCCCGTTCGTCAGCTACAAGAGTGGCAGCGCCCTGAGCATCGAACGCCTGATGGGCGAAGTCACCTTCGAGTACGGCATGGACCCTACCAACCCGAAGAAGGCCACCGCCGACGGCGACATTGCCGACCGTGGCGACTCGCAGCCCGCCCTTGAACTGGGCCAGGTCGGCAACGGCGCCTTCCGGCCGCGCTAGGCCGACGCCCATGACTTTCCATTGATTCAATCGAAACCCCGGACAGGACACCGCAGATGATGAACACGACGACACAAGCAGACGCCTGCATTCAGGCACTGGGCAAACAACTGGGCACGGCGTTGCAACTCGAAAACGGCGTGTGCGCGCTGTTCGACGAGGGCCGCGAGGTGGTCATCATCGAGATCCCGGCGGGCGGCGACGTCGCGATCCTGCATTGCAAACTGTCGCTGCGCCCCGACCCGAGCCTGTACGAGCGGCTGATGAGGCTCAACTTCGACAGCGGCGCCATGAGCGGCTGCTGGTTGGCGCTGGATGAACAACACTCGGTTCGCCTGTGCACACAACTGCCACTCAAGGCACTGGATGAGCTGACCTTCGTGTACTCGGTGCAAGGGTTCGTCCTGCAGACCCGTGACGTTGCCGGCCTGCTGCAACAGCGCCCTTCATCGCCGGCCAAGGCACCGACTCATGCCCAGGGACACGGTGGCCTGTCGCGGCGGATCGGCTGACATCGTGCCGGCGCGCCGATGCTGAATCTGGAAACCGGGCCGGTGACGTTTTCAGGGCCGGGCATGGCGCTTTCAAACTTGCCGGAATGCCATCTCTCGACGATTCTCTATGCACGGCCAGACAGGCCGTGCTCACAAGAAACGCGCCGGAGAGGCCAGCATGACGACCGTAGCCGAACTACTGAAGTTGAAAGACCCGCATCACGCTGACGTTCACACCGTCGGGCCTGGGGAGATGGTCCTCGAGGCGATCAAGTTGATGGCCGAAAAGAACATCGGCGCCGTGCCGGTGGTGCGCGATGGCAAGGTGGTTGGCATCGTCAGCGAGCGGGATTACGCCCGCAAGATGGAGCTCAAGGGCCGCGCCTCGGCCGGCACGCCGATCAGCGAGATCATGACCCACGACGTACAGACCGTGGGTTCGCAGCACACCGTCGATCACTGCATGAACATCATGACCGACCGCCGCCTGCGCCATTTACCGGTGGTGGACGAAGGCCGGCTGATCGGTCTGCTGTCGATCGGCGACCTGGTCAAGGCGGCCATCGCCGAGCAGGCCAGGCTGATCGAAAAAATGCAGGAATACATTCGCGGCGAAAGCTACTGAGCATCCACACGAAAAAGCCGGAGCTTTAAGGGCTCCGGCTTTGTGTTGTGCGAGTGAATGAATCGCCGGTTAGCGAACCTTGAAGCGATCGATCATCGCCACCAGTCGCTCGTTGGACGCCATCAGCGCGTCAACGCTGGTGTCGGTCTGCTGACCACAGCCCACCAGCTCACCGACCATGTGCCGAATGGCGATCATGTTCTGGTTGATCTCCTCGGTCACCGCGCTCTGCTCCTCTGCCGCCGTTGCGATGTGCGCGCTCAGGTCATGAATGCGCAGCACAGAACCGGCCATGCCATCCAGGCCTTCGTTGACCCGCGACGTGCGGTCGGCGGTGGACTGGCAGCTGACTTTGGTTTTTTCCATGGCGCCCACGGCGGTGCTCACGCCCTGCTCCAGCCGCGCGAGCATCTCGTTGATCTCCGATGTGCTCTGCTGGGTACGACCGGCCAGCGCCCGCACCTCATCGGCCACCACCGCAAAGCCACGGCCCTGCTCACCTGCCCGCGCCGCTTCAATAGCCGCGTTGAGGGCCAGCAGGTTGGTTTGCTGGGCGATGCCGCCGATAACCCCGAGCACATCGGTGATGCGCTTGGCATCGACCTGCATTTCCTGCACGTATTTCGTCGCGTCTTCGACTTCCGCCACCAAGGCCCGCACGCTGACCGAGGCTTCGTCGACGACGTCACGGGAACGCTGCGCTGCGTCATTGGCCGATTGGGTAAAGCTCGCCGTCTGCGTCGCGCTCTCGGCGACGCTGTCGGCGGTGGCGCTCATCTCGTTGATCGCGGTCACCGCCTGATCGGTTTCCGAAGCGTGACGGTTGAGGATCTGGTTGATGTTGCGCGACTGATCCTGCAACTGCACCAGCCCGGCCGAGATCTGCTCGGTGCCGTTGCGCACCTCGACAATCATGGCTTGCTGGAAGGCGATGAACTGGTTGACCGAATGGCCGACAGCGTCCAGTTCGTCCTGGCCTTTGATCGGAATACGGCGGGTCAGGTCAGCCTCACCCGAAGACAGCGCGTCGATGTTGGTGCGCAGAACGGTCACGCGTGCCAGCAGACGGTGGAAGGCAAAGCCCAGCACCACCAGCAACAGAATGACCAGCGGGATCTGCAACCAGCCCAGGGTCTTCAGCACTTCGGTACTGCTGGCGGTGAGCATGGCGGTCGGCAGCGATGTGGCGATGACCCACGGCGTGCCCGCGACCGGACGCAGGAAGAAGGTCAGATCACCCAGTTGCGGGTCGATGTATTCCTGGGAATACACAGCGTCGCCGGAGATCTTGCCCAGACCCTCCTGAATGGCCTTGGCGAACATCGACTGGCCGCTGAAGCCGGAAATGTTCTTGAGGATGATTTCGCCGGGGATGCGGCTCTGGTTGGTCAGGATCTTGCCGTCGCGCTCGACGATCATCACCTGACCCTGAATGTCTTTTTCCTTTTCCTGGATCAGGCCGTTGAAGAAGCCCAGGGTGACGTCGATGGTCGAAACGCCGTACAGCGCGCCATCCTTGTAGATGCCCATGGCGCAGTTGGTGCGCGGCTGCGGGCTGGCTTCGTCCTGGTAGGCAGCGGCCCAGGCGCATTTGCCCTTGGGTGCGTTCTGCCCGGCGCGGTGCCATGGCTGTTCCCAGTAGTTGGGCGCAGGGTCGGAGTTCCAGAAGGTGCTCACCACCAGCTGGCCACTGCCGTCACGGTGGAAGAATGAGCTGTGCTTGTTGCGCCCCGCGGTGCGCTTGTCTGGCATCGGCCAGACGCCGCCGCCGAAGACTTTCTGGTCGCCGTATTGGTCAACCAGGCCTGGCAGCACCTTGTCGATGCCATCGCTGTCCAGCAGCGGCACCGCCTGGGTGATCGCCCGGGACTGGGCCTCTACGCGGGCCAGGTCCGACAGGATACGCGTGCCGATCTGATCAACCTGGCTCAGGACTACCTGCTCCTGGGTCGCGCGGACCTTGGGCGTGACCAAGTGAACGATGCCCTGTTCAGTGATCACCGCGATCACCACAATCAAGGCCACAAATATGACCGTATAGCGCGCCTGCACTGTTTTAAACATCGTCGTCCCCATGCCAAATATTTTGTAATTGTTTTGCATACTCCTGATGGGCTATCGACCGAAAGTCGCCAAGGATGAGGGGCGCAAAAAAAGGTTTTTCCCCCGGCCCGGCGGGGCGTCATTGCACCGGGAGGAAGTTCAGGAACAGCAGGCTCTGGGCGTAATTCAAACCGATGCGTCTATATCGCTCGTCGAGCATCTGGGTGAGCAGGTCGAGGCGCGCCACGATCTTGCCGAACTCGGTGGCGAAACTGAGGTTGCTGCCCTCCTCCGAAATTTCGTTGGAGAACAGCAGCAGCTCGCCATTGGCGTTCTGTCGCTGGCTCAGCAGCCAGGTGGCCTTCTCGATATTGCGCGCGGCGTTGCTGACGAAGGTCGGGTTGATCTGGTCGGTCATGAAGAATTCCAGGCGCCCGCCGTGGGCCGTGACCAACATGCTGCCTATGGCATAGATGAAGGCACCGACGCGGTCGCCAAGAAACTCCGGGCTCAGGGCGTAGCTCAGCGCGGCGAGGTCACGCCGGGTGCCCAACTGCGGCAACGGCTTCTGTTGCTCGATGGCCTGTCGCACGTTGCGCTCCGCACTTGCGGCGTCAACGAAGCCGGACTTGCGCCACTCGGCGGGATTGCGCAGGTAGAGTTTGTTCATCAGCAGATAGAGGCTGTCGAGGTTGTCGGCCATGGCCAGTGTGGCCATGCGGTCCACGCTGGTCTGGAAGAACTCCTGGGGGCGGGTCTCGCTGAACTGCGTGGCGACATCCCGGCCGTCCTTGCGCGTACAACCCGCCGCGCAGAGCCCGAGCATGCACAGGGCAAACAGCGGGCGCAGGTGGCGGCAAACGGATAAAACAGTGAACACGGCGAGCATCAATCCCAGGTTTCAACGAACGGGACACCGCGTTCATCAGCGCGTCCCGGCCAAGGTCAGAACGGCTGAAGGCAAAAAAGTGCAATGTCGGCGGCAAATCCGCGTTTAAAGCGGTTCGGCAGACATGTGAGCTTTCATGCAAATGATCCCCTCATCCATTTGACGCCGCCGTCCGCTTTCACCAAGCTAGCCGCCTTCGCATGATTCTCAGGAAACACCCCGCGTGATGACCACAAGCCTGCACTGGCGCCGTTTCGTATTTTGCCTCGCTCCCCTGATCGCCCTGCTCGCCGCCTGTGACGGCGGTGCGCCGAAGACCAAACCCTCCGAAGCGACGACCTACGTCAGCGTCGAGTGGGACAAACTGCCGGCGGTGAACGACACCGACCTGATGGCGGGCTACAACAGCTGGTTCTCGGCGTGCAAGCGTCTGGCCAAGGACCCGGTCTGGGGCGGCACGTGCGCCCTCGCCGCCCAAGTGCCACAAAATCCTGCGGCGGTGCGCGACTTTCTCAAGAACCAGCTGCAGGTCTACAGCCTGCGTTCCTCCGAGCACGGCGCCAACGGGCTGATCACTGGCTATTACGAGCCCATCTACAAAGGCAGCGAGCAGCGCAACGACGCACACCCGGTGGCGGTGTATGGCGTGCCCGATGACCTGATCATCGTCAACCTCGACAGCATCTATCCCGAGCTCAAGGGCAAACGCCTGCGCGGGCGCCTTGACGGCCGGGTGCTGCGTCCCTACGACGACGCCGCCACCATCGGCAACAAAGGCGCCAATGCCCCCGTGCTGGCCTGGCTGGAAAACCCCATCGACCTGCAGTTTTTGCAAATCCAGGGATCGGGTCGGGTTCAGCTGGAGAACGGCCGTCAGCTGCGCATCGCCTATGCCGATCAGAACGGCTACCCGTACAAGCCGATCGGCCGCTGGCTGGTGGAGCAAGGGCAATTGACCAAGGACGAAGTGTCCATGGGCCGCATCCGCGACTGGGCGATTGCGCACCCCGAACGCGTGAATGAACTGCTGGGCAGCAACCCGAGCTACGTATTCTTCACTCAGCGCCCGGACAGCACCGAAGGCCCGCGCGGCTCGCTGAACGTGCCGCTGACCGCCGGTTACAGCGTGGCGATTGATCGCAAGGTCATCCCCCTCGGCAGCCTGTTGTGGCTGTCATCGACCCGCCCCGACGGCACGCCGCTGGTACGTCCGGTTGCGGCGCAGGACACCGGCGGCGCCATCGCCGGCGAAGTCCGCGCCGATATGTTCTGGGGCACCGGCGACGCGGCCGGCGAGCTGGCTGGCAATATGAAGCAGCAAGGGCAGATCTGGATGCTGTGGCCTAAAGGCGCGGCCCTGCCGGATGCCAAACCCAAGGACTGATCGAGCTGAACCGCCGACTGATGCGCCTCTCGCGTCAGGCGGCGTGTATCGCGGGTTGAACTGAAATCGGTTTCAGGTATCACAGCATGCTTCTTCCCGGAAACCCTTCTCGATCTCCCATGAATACCTCAGACACCCCGCATGACTTCAACATGGGCTGGCTGCTCTTCGCCCTCGCCATGGGCGCGTTTGCCATCGGCACCACCGAATTTGCCTCGATGACCCTGCTGCCGTTTATTGCCGGCGATTTCCAGGTCACCCAGCCGCTCGCCGGGCACGCCATCAGTGCCTATGCATTGGGCGTGGTGATTGGCTCACCGGTGATCATGGTCCTCGGCGTACGCCTGCCGCGACGGGCGTTACTGGTGGCCCTCGCTGCCTTCATCGGAATCGCCAATGGGCTGAGTGCCGTGGCGCCTTCGCTGCCGTGGCTGGTGTTCTTCCGCTTTCTGAGCGGGTTTCCCCATGGCGCGTATTTCGGCGTGGCCATGCTGCTGGCCGCGTCCCTGGTGCCGAAGAATCGCCGCGCCCAGGCCGTCTCCCGCGTTTTCATGGGGCTGACCATCGCCACCATCATCGGCGTGCCGTTCGCCACCTGGATCGGCCAGACCATCGGCTGGCGCTGGGGAATGGCCATTGTTGCCGGGCTGGCTGCCATCACGGCGGTGCTGATCCGCTGCCTCGCCCCCGCGTCCCCTGCCCAGGCCGACGCCAGCCCGTTGCGCGAACTCAACGCCCTTTGCTCGCGGCAGGTGTGGCTGACCCTGGGCATTGCCGGGATCGGCTTCGGCGGGATCTTCTGCGTGTACACCTATCTGGCCGCCACTCTGATCGAGGTCACCCATGCCTCGAGCTTCATGATTCCGGTGGTGATGGCGGTGTTCGGTCTGGGTACCACGGTGGGTAATCTGATCTGCGGCTGGGCCGCCGACCGCGCCACCATGCTCGCCGCTGGCGTCTCGCTAGGCTTCACCGCGCTGGTGCTGGCGCTGTATCCCTCGGCCACCGATAACCTGTGGCTGCTCATTCCGCTGGTGTTTTTCATTGGCTGTGGCGTGGGCCTGGCGGCGATCCTGCAAACCCGCCTGATGGACGTTGCGCCCCATGCGCAATCTCTCGCGGGTGCACTGGTGCAGAGCGCGTTCAATATTGCGAACGCCATTGGGCCGCTGGCGGGTGGCGCCGTGATTGCGGCGGGATACGGTCTGCCGGCCACGGGCTATGCGGCAGCGGCATTGACGCTGGGCGGTCTGGGCATGTGGTATTGGGCGCTGATGGATGCGCGGCAGGGTGATCGCCGCGTTGCCCGGCAGGCTTCCGGGTCAGTCTGAAGCCGCGAGCTGTTTGATTGCGCGGTTGATCCGAGCTCTGCCCTGACACTGCGTCCGGGCGAGCTCCAGACCTGTCACACGTTGGGGTCTGCCTCATCGGGCGACGGGAACAACGTATCGACCTTGTGCTTGCTTGAAGTGCGAACCGGCGCCATGGCAGCGGACTCCGCCAGGCGTGTGGCCATTTCCCAGTGACGGGATTCCTGCCCTTCAGGCTTGCCTTCGGTCTCCCAGATCAACTGGGCCAACTGACGAACAGTGTCTTCGTCGACATTCATGCGTATCCCCCATTGATGCTTGCGCAGGACATTGGCCGGCGCCAGAGCGGTGCCGAATCCAGCCTCCGCTACGGTACCCGCCATGAATAGTACCAGCCGATAACGAGGGTAAATGACGGGCGTGCAAAGGCCGGCGAACGCAAGCCGGCCGCTGGTCGGACTTAACGGATCCACCGGAAATCGGCGGCGAACCACGATGGCCTCCTCAATCCCTGTTGCGTTTGAGCAACAGGCTGGCAACCAGGCCCAGGCCTGCAGCCACGCCGACGGCGGCCCAGGGATGGGTCGTCACGTAGGATTTGGCATTACCCACCGCACGGGTCAGCGCAGGTTGGGCTTCCATCTCGATCTCGGTCACTGCGCTGGTGCCGCGGGCCAGAAAATCCTTCAGCCGCTCACGGGCCTGGGTGGTGCGATCCTCATTCAAGGCATCCCCTGCCGCCAGCAAGGCATTGGTCTCGTCGAGAAAAGTGTTCAGCTCGGAACGGGTTTTCTGATAAAGATCGTCACGCAGTTGTTCGGTGATATCGCTTGCCATAATAGTTTTGCCTCCTGGGTGTGAGAAAGGTTGACTAAATCGCCAATCGATTCGTTCCAGTGACTTCGAAAAAACCTCTTTTCGCCGCACCGCAATTGATCATGCACCGCTCGCGGTGCAGCCTGAAATCGGATTCAACAGCCGTATGACGTATTTAAAAGGGACTCAATGAAAGTCGTGCCGATCCTCGAACTGCCAGCTGATCAACAGGCCAGCGTTCGGCAACTGCGCAACCAGCCAGACGTGCGCAAGTTCATGTACACGGACCATGAAATCGGCGAGGCCGAGCATCTGAACTGGCTTGAGGGGCTGCGTGACAGCGCCCGGCAGCAGGTCTTCGCCATCGTGATGGAAGCTGCGCCCGTTGGCGTTGTGTCCCTGAGCGCCATCAACACCACCCACGGCACAGCGGACTGGGCCTTTTATCTCGACACCACGCTGCAGGGCAAAGGCCTCGGCAGTCAGGTGGAGTTGTGGATGCTCGACCACGCGTTCGGCGCCGCAGGACTGGAAAAACTCAATTGCGAAGTGCTTGAGATCAACCCGGCGGTGATCAAGATGCACCAGAAATTCGGCTTTGTGATCGAGGGCGTACGGCGGGAACACATCGTGCGCGATGGCAAGCGTATCGACGCCGTGCTGCTGGGTATCACCAAAAGTGAATGGCAGGCGCAGCGGCCCAAGGTACTAGCCGCGGTGGAGCGGATTGCAGGACGTCGCTAGCGCATTGTGCAGAAATGCGCGCCCATGCTTGGCTTGATGCGGATGGAGCTGTTCGCAGATCAGGCGATGTTAAGCAGGCGAACCGCCGGGCGTTCATCGGCTTTGCAGTACAGATAGTCGCGCCATTTTCTAAAAGCGCTCTGCTGCCGCACGAAAGCCTCTTCCCATTGCATGCCGCCGATGTGCTCGACGGGGATAGACATCATCTGCTCAGTTGCCTGATCCAGCTCGCTGATCAGGTCGAGTGCGTTAGGAATATCGTTGGTCTGAGGTCTCATCCGGGGCACCTTATTTTTTGATTAATGAATGGAGTACCCAACCCCTTGTTAGTGCTCGCGTTCCGACGAGTGGCTCGTTTGTTTAACACATTCGTCGTGTTGTAAGAAAAACCCCACGCTGGGTGGGGTTTGGTGTGACATCGGCCGCTAGCTGTTACCGGGAGAGGGCTCTTCGTCCTCGTCGACAGGCGGATTGTCAGGAATCTCCATCTCATCCAGCCCCTTGTTTCGGGCTGCGATGGCGGCATCCTCTTCGTTGTCGATGCCTTCAGCCGAGTCGGCACTTGCGTCGGGATAGACCTCTTCTTCGCTACCCGGCTCGGCAGGGCCCTGATATGCGTTATCTGGCCCGTTGTCTTCGATACCCATGATGACCTCCAGTACGAGTCGCAGGAAATCTGCGCTTACAGGACAGAGGTGCATCAGGAAGGATTAGTGCCCGGTGGAAGATGAATGGCGCGTGAAGCCGATGGAAACTGATCTGCCGGTCATCGCGATCAGGCCGGCCTCCAAAGGCGCATTTCAAGATCTGCCCCCGGAGCCAGTCTGTTCCCCGGCTCCCCTCTTTGCCCAGCCAGTCGCTCGAGATGACTCTTCAACAGGCCTGTACACTGAGCAACGCACTGAATGCGACGAACAAAAAAACCGCCGAAGCGGTTTCTTTTGTGCAGCCCACCGTGGGGGTCGTCACACCTTGAAGCGAGCCACCATGTTCTGCAGCGTATTGCCCAGGCGTGCCAGTTCCAATGTCGAGGCAGCACTCTGCTCCGTCGCGGTAGCAGACTGGTCAGCGACGTCACGAACACTGATCACGCTGCGATTGATTTCGTCGGTCACCGCGCTCTGCTCCTCGGCCGCAGCCGAAATTTGCTGGCTCATCTGCTCTATCGTGCCAATGGAATGCGTAATCTCTACGAGGGCTTGCTCGGCCTGCCGCGCCAGCTCGACGGTGCCCTCTGTTCGCCGCATGCTGGCGTCCATCAAACTCGACGCTTCCACAGTGCCGTGCTGGAGGGCCTGGATCAGCGCTTCGATTTCAGTGGTCGAGCTCTGTGTCCGCTGGGCCAATGACCGGACCTCGTCGGCCACCACTGCAAAGCCGCGACCCTGTTCGCCGGCGCGTGCAGCTTCGATGGCGGCGTTGAGTGCGAGCAGATTGGTCTGCTCCGCCACGGCCTTGATCACGTCGATGACGCTGCCGATCTTATCGCTGTCATGGGTCAGACGCTGCATTGCCACGCCCAACTGCCCGACCTCTCCAGACAGCTGACTGATTTCCTTGGTTGCATGCTGTACGACCGTGCTGCCATGGGCCGCACGCTCGGTCGCTTGCCGGGCCGCACGCGACGCATCCTCGGTGTTTTGTGCAACTTCCTGCACGGTTGAAGCCATTTCATTCATGGCAGTTGCCACCTGGTCCACTTCCAGTTTCTGCTGGGTGACGCCAGCGCTGGTCTGTTCGGTCGCGGCCGACAACTCTTCGGCGGCGGTTGCGATCTGGGTAATGCCCTGCCCGATGCCACCAATCAGTTCACGCAAGGAAGACGTCATGTGCTGCATGGTGTTTTGCAGCAGGCCCAGTTCGTCTTTCCGGTCTGTGCCAATGTCGTAGGTCAGGTCGCCATCGGCGATGCGACGGGCAGCGATGACGCTGTCGTTCAGTGGACGAGTGATCTGGCGGGTGATCAATGCTGCGGCGAGAACACCCAGTAACAGCACCACTAACGCAACACTGAACAACTGGATGATCGCATTGCTCTTTTCATTGTTTGCTGCAACGACCTGGGAGGCCATCAAGTCCTCGACACTTTTTACGGTGTCGGTCGTGAGCTTTTGTAACGCGTCACGTATCTGGTCATTTTGTTGCAGCATCTGCGAGATCGTCGCCATGTTCTCCTTGTACTGCCGGAGCGCGACAAGCGAGGTGTCAACTGCTGCAGTTGACTGCGCGGGTAACTGGCTTCGGGCTTCAGCCACCTGGCTAACCAGCGCGTCGGCAGTCGCAAAAGTGGCCTGGCGATTGTCTTCGGTAGGAATGCTCAAGTAGCGACGGAATACCAGACGGAAGTTGGTCATACCATTGCGCAGGTCGCCTGCAATTTTCACATGGTCGATACCGGCCTGGTCTGGCGAGTTTGAAGCATCGTCCAACGTCTTCTGCAGCAGGCTCTCGAAGGTCGCGCTTACTTCATCCGAGACCTTGATCAACGGTTTCATCGCCCCATCGATTTTCTGGTTGTTGCTGACCAGTTGATCGAAGGTTTTCTTGAGTTCTGCTGCCTGGTTATCGATCCCCCTGAGCATGTCCACGTTTTTGGCGACGGTCAGGATCTGCAAACCTTTATCGATGGTGCTGTTCAATGACGCAAGGGCAACGCTATACGCTTCCGCAGCGCCGGCACTGGGGCTGGCCGCGTAGGTTTGCGACGCCACTTTAACGTCGAGCATATCGGCTTTCACTTCAGCGACCCTGGCTGCTTTCTCCAGTCGCTGGATAAGCAGGTTCGCGCTGCCATAACCAATCCCGGTAACCACCAGAACGCCCAGCAGAATGGCACCAAAGCCCAAGCCGAGCTTCTTGCTTACTTTCAAATTATCCAACCAGTTGGATCTCATCGCCTTTTAACCTTTGATTTTTTCGTAATGCTCTGTTATCGACTCCTTATATAAAAAGTTAATCAAAAGGATCATCGTTAAAACTGATGATTTAGTTCGAATTTCTCTATCGATCGTGGTTGATCACCCTCGGCCCCCGGCCAGGCTTCAGAACCCGGGCTCCGCGTTCGGGAGGGTTGAAGGGCACGCCCAACCTCATTCGAATGGCTGATTTTCGCCATTCGGGAGCGGGTGCCACGGTGGAATTAAGGGAAACCACGTGCAACGCTCGTTTCTGACAGCGATGACCCTAATTGCACCTCACGATCCACAGCTGACCGATTTGTGTCGTAAAGCTCTGACTCATCAGATCCCGCCGCATGGCCCACTCAGGGGCAGCCGGCACACTCGCCGCGCGCAGCGTTCCACGCCCCCACTTGGCATTGATCTCATCCAGCACGTTCATCACCTTCTCGGCTTCCACGGGTTGCGAATGGGCGAACAGGTCGTCGGTAAATTCGCCGGGCTGCCGCAGGTCCATTAAAAGGACTTCGGCCTTGCTGTATTTGAAGCCTTCCCGGAATAACCGGTTGACCGCTTCCGTTGCCGCTTTCGTCATCAAGCGCACGTCATTGGTGGGGTACGGCAATTCGACCAGAGCGCCGTTGGCATATTTGGCCTCCTCAGGATTGAACATCCCCGTTCGGATACTGACCCGGATTTTTTTGCACAACGAGTTCTGTGCCCGGAGCTTTTCCGCGGCGCGCTGGGTATAGGTGGCGACGGCTTCCCTGATGGGCTCGATAGTTGTCAAACGGCTGCCAAACATTCGGCTGCAGCAGATCTCTTGCTTCGGCGGATCGGCTTCCCCCAACTCCAGGCATGGAGTTCCCGACAACTCGCGCGCAGTCTTCTCGATCACAACGCTGAATTTCTGCCGCAGCGTCCAGGGATCGGCCTTCGCCAGATCCATCGCGGTCTTGATCCCCATGACTTCGAGATGGGCCTTCATGCGCTTGCCCACGCCCCACACTTCGCCGACGTCCGTGTTACGCAACGTCCAGTCACGGTTGAACGGATCGCAGATATCGACCACCCCGCCGGTCTTCGCCAGCAAGCGTTTCGCCGTGTGATTGGCGAGCTTTGCCAGTGTTTTGGTGCGGGCTATGCCCACGCCCACCGGAATGCCGGTGCGCTTGTAGAGGGTCGCCCGAATCTGCCTGCCGAACGCCGTCAAGTCGCCGGGGATGCCAGACAGGTCAGCGAAGGCCTCGTCGATGCTGTACACCTCCAGCGCGGGGACCATCGATTCGATAATGCTCATGACCCGCTCGCTCATGTCGCCATACAGCGCGTAATTGCTGCTGAACGCGATCACACCGTCTCGGCGCAACTGGTCCTTGATCTGAAAGTAAGGCGCACCCATCTTCACGAAGGGCTTTGCGTCATAGCTTCGGGCAATCACGCAGCCGTCGTTATTCGACAACACCACGATGGGCGTTTTGGCGAGGTCAGGCCGAAAGACGCGCTCGCAACTCGCATAAAAGCTGTTGCAGTCGATCAGCGCAAAGACGGGCTCAGGCTTTGTCATGATCGCGAACGCTGAATCACCACGCCCCAGATCACCAACTCATCCCCTTCCACCACATGGCGAGAGGGGTAGTTCGGGTTCTCCGACTTCAGAACAACCTCTTCCCCCCGCATGTGCAGAGCGATGCGCTTCTCGATGTGATCAGCCGCCGGCGATGGAAAGCCGGCAGGTACGTTAAAGGCATAAAGACGCAGCTTTTCGCCGCTGGCCGACAGTGGGCCGAGAACAGTGACGCTCATGATGCAAGCCTAGTTGTAAATAACTGTATTTATATACAGTTAACGTTCTGGCCTGCGTCCGGTCAATGTTCTGTGCAGGAAATTTCGACGGGTGACCGCATGTGCGGACGCTGCTCGATCCAACAGCCTATGGAACATTGCCTCAAGAAGCTTGCGCCAGAGCAGTGGATGTTTGATGAATACGACTTTTGGCCGATCGAGTGCTACAGCGTCGCGCCGATGACTCGGGGTTGAGGTTATGAAGATGTGCGGCATGCTAGCCGCGCAATTCACTTGGTTCGAAGTGGCAAGGACGTGGGAGTGTAAGAAATCAAAGGATGCAGTGGGTCGATCCCCCTTGAAGAACCTGTCGAGTGATCTGGATAATCAGCTTCAGGCGACAGAGGCGCGTAGCGTGCCGATCAATGCCAACCGATGGCTGCGTCATTCATTATGAAAGTCAAACTTACAGGGAGAACACGATGAAACTCAGGATCCTGGCACTGGCCATCGCAGTTGTTATGCTTTCGGGGTGTAACCATTTCAGCCAGGGCGATTATCGGGGCATATACAGAGCCGGAACCATCCCTTGCAATGGCACACCGCCGAATCAGCCAGGCTGTTATTGAAGGCACACATCCCTTAGGTACGTCTGAGCAACGCTCAAACCTGGTTCCAGGCGGGGCTCAGACAAGTCCCGCAAAACTTACGCGCATGAAAAAGCCCAACCTGAGAAGGTTGGGCTAAGTCATTGAAAAATATGGTCGGGACGGAGTGATTCGAACACTCGACCCCTAGCACCCCATGCTGGGGACCATAGTCCAGCAAGACTTTGTTTAATAAGGAAATACCCACCTAACCGGCGTCGCAAAATATGGCCCTTCTTGTGGCTTTGCAAACGAAAACACGCGGCCTCCAGAGTAGGTTTTGCGCACTCGCCAGGAGTTCTGTATACCCTCTTCTCCCGTTTTCCAAAGCTCTGCCGTCCTTCAGCCTCGGTCACTGATTTGACGTTAAGGGGTGGGGTGGTGACCCGTTTTCTGGCCGCTGTAACGTCATGTGTGAGAAGTTTTTTCGCCTAAGACCAAGGTCTCATCCAAGCTTTGCGAACGGTCGGCTATGCTTCAGACAACAAGATCACACACTATAAAGGAGGGCAGGATGCCCCAAGTGAACGGACGAAGCCTGAATCAAATAGCGAAACTTCAGGCGATGGTGGAGTGGCATCTTGAGATGGCCGCTGAGTTGGAGCGCTCCGGCAAGTTCGATCAGGCACGCATCCATTTAATTCGAGCAAACCTATTGAAGCCTGCCGCGACGCCCCTGAGTTAACGTAACTGAAGCGTGGCTCGAGGCCCATGCGCCGTTATTAGCGTTCCGATACTTTTTAAAACCCCCCGAGCTACAGACGGCATGAACGCGGAGCGTGCGTTGCGTTTCGGAACTGATTTCGCCCACCAGCAGGAACATCCCCAAAGCCAGACCCGTGAAATCGACTATGCTCGCTAAGCCAATCTCTACCGAGCCAAGCAACTATGTGGGCGCATTGTCAACATACGCCCCTTTGTCAAAAACGAAATTAGTCGGGGCTCCGAACGCGCTTCAGTCTCGAAAGCGATACCGGCGCATGCGACATAATTCTGAGTGCGTTGATCCAAAAAACTAGGGCAATAATTCCGGCAATTTGCTTACCCGGATCTACCCGCCTTGACCGTTTGATACGCAAAAAAATGGTACGAGATCCTTAGTCCCGCCGTTGCCTCACATCGGCTACATCCCCTTCCCGGCGTTCTGCCAACGATTACTAATCACTCTTCCGCCACATGGCCATACGCTGCATCGGCGTGAACAACATCTCCCGCAACTCCTCCTCATCAATGAGGCCTATCCGGTGTAATGCTACAGCGTGGCCTGACCAGTGGTTGCGGGCGATCTGTCGCCGCCGCGATATCGATCAGGTCATCCCGAATTTCAATTCCGCGCGCCTCCAGGCTCGTGCTCAATTCCTCCCATGATCACGGATGCTGTGAGTAACCACGCCCCAGATATCGAAGTCGTCCCCTTCCATGATGAAGCGGTCGTGGTATTTCCGGTTCGCGGAGCGCAGCACCACGTGGCAACCCACAAAGGCGAGGTACTTGACCAGCGGTTGTTGGTTGACCACGCCGATGATGACCTGCCCGGCCTTGGCATCGATCCCCTTGTCGACTATCAGCAGATCACCACAAAAGATGCCAGCCCCCTCCATACTCTCGCCCTCAACCTTCACCAGGTAAGTGCCCGGCGCGCGGATGTTCAAGAGCTGGTCCAGTGAGATATTCAGGTGGTCTAGGGATATATAGTCATTCAAAGCGGCACCACCACGACTGGAAGTAGAACGCCTCTTCGATCTGCTCGATGCCGGAGATGATCAGGCCCTGGGTACCCATGCTCGTCACACTGGCATCGATAAGCCTTGGCAAAGCATCCCGCGCGTGCCCGACGCAGTTCAAAATGAAGGCTTCTCGGGTGATGCGGCCGAGGGCGGAGCACTGAGACTCAACGATCTGCACGTCGCCTTTGAACGTCGGGAGCTTGCTGAGTTGGTCTTTCGGTATGGCGACGCCCATTTGGCGGCGCGGGGTGATAAGGACGTACATGAGAATGCTTCGCTTAGTGATGCTGTATATGCGTACAGTTAACTAAGCGGGACGAATGCGGTCAACACTGTGTAAGCCAATTTGCGACAGGTGACCTCATTCGCGGACGATACTCGATCTACGAGCCGATGGACCATCACCTCAAGAAGCTTGTCCCAGAGCAATTGGTCATCAATGGATATCACCTTTCGCCGATCGGACGCTACAACGATCTGCAATGACTCGTGTCGAGATAATCAATTCGACTGAAGGCGAATTGAACGTTTATAGGCATCAGGTAAGGGGCCGCTATCTGGCCGAGCGCTTTTTTTCGGTCGAAAGGGAGATGGATGAAGGCGGGGGCTGCCCGGTCAATACTGCGAGGCGCTCTTCGAAAGCTCGAGTGTAAGCCTCAGCCAATATATTGAACTGCTGCGGGGTGACAGCTTTCACCAACCCGAGCCCTACGCCGAGACCAAGAGCGCGGCCATGAGCATGGCTCAGACCGGCGACGGTTTCCGCGTTCCAAATACGCTCGAGGCCAGACTCCAGCCCCCATTGGAGATCGTGGCCCAGCCGCAACGCGCGTATAACGCGGAGCGGATCAGATGACGAATTAAGCAAGCGGTACGCCATGCAGCTCTTCTCTGCCGGTTGAGTTCGAAGGCGCTCATACCGTCTCAGGATTACTGCCAGTCAACGTCCCCTAAGTCAGCAGCTGACGAAAGTTCAAACCGTCCCAATCCCAAATTTGACAGATCCGCCAAAGAGTCAGGCGCGACCCGAGACTCAAACTCCGGCCCTGTCGCCAGCTGATCGCCGTTTCGCTCGATTTTAGGCCATACATCGAAGAACAAGCAATCTGGGGCTTGCTCTTGGAATCTTAAGGCAGCGAAACCTTAACGACGTCGGAGGCGATGATATTTGTCACCGCCAAGCCCACTGGAAATCGATCTAGCTGTGTCGCTCCGACTCACCTAACCCTAACTCCAAGAGCGCATGCATTCATCGATAAAGGGCTTACGGCAGGAAAATCACGGAGCTGTCGTGAGCTGATTAAAGTCGGAATTGCGCCACCAACGTGTTGAATGAAATTGCCAGCCGCGATAGCTCCTGACTCGAGGCGCTCGTTTGGTTGGCGCCTGCCGCCGTTTGAGTCGAAAGATCCTGGATGTTTACTAGATTTCGGTCAACCTCGCGCGCTACCTGGGCTTGCTCCTCTGCCGCGCTGGCTATCACCAGGTTTCGTTCATTGATCTGGCTGACGCCTTGGTTAATCCGTTCCAAAGCCAAACCGGCCTCAGTCGCGAGCTGCTGAGTACTTCGCACGAGATTTTGGCTTTTCCCCATGGCCTGCACTGCATCGTCGGCGCCGCTACGAACGCGGCTGATCATGGCTTCGATCTCGCCAGTCGAGGTCTGGGTGCGGTGGGCCAAGGCACGAACTTCATCGGCCACTACTGCAAAACCACGACCTTGCTCGCCCGCCCGCGCTGCCTCAATTGCCGCGTTGAGCGCGAGGAGGTTTGTCTGTTCAGCAATGCCACGAATGACGTCCAAAACCTTTGTAATTTCGTGGATTTGTCCGGCCAGCGCTTCTACCCGCTGCGTCGAGTCAGTAATTTCCTCAGTCACGGTATTGATGGCCGTCACAGCCTGCTGGACCTGTTTCTGACCTTTCGACGCGTCCTCAGCGGTTTGAGTGGAGATTTGAGATGTGCTGACAGCGTTACGTGCCACTTCTTCCACCGCGGCCGTCATTTCGTTAACTGCAGTTGCCGCTTGTTGAATTTCATCGTTTTGCCGAACCAGTCCACGAGTGCTGTCCTCTGTAACGGCAGTTAATTCTTCGGCTGCTGAAGCTAACTGGTTTGAGGCATCTGCAATTTGCTGCACGGTGCCCTTGAGGTTGCTTTGCATATCGGACAACGATCGCAGCAGTTGTCCGGTTTCATCAGTACCACGAACTTCGATGGGGTAGGTCAGATCGCCATTAGCAATGCGACCTGCACCTTCGACAGACAAGAATATCGGGCGTGTGATCATGCCTGTGACGATCAGGCCAAGCGCTCCAGCGCAAACCATAGCGATTAAGCAACCTATGACAAGCACCCAAGTCACCTGCTTGTTGGCATTATCACCATCCACCATGACCTCAAGAGCCTGCCGAGAGTTGGAATCGATTATGATATTGAGTTCTGCAATGACCTTGAGATATGCGGGTGTTACGCTGGTCGCACCAAGCATTCTAGCCTGTGCAATGTCGCCATTTTTGAGCGCAGCGTAACCTGCATCCACAGCTGCAATGTAAGCCGGCCAATCACGTTCAAATTGATCGCCTGCGGCCCGTTCGTCCGCCTCAAGGGGAGTAGCGCGATATAGCTTAAACGCAGCTTGGGCCTCAGACTGATTGTCGTGATATGACTGGATGACGACGTTTACATCATCAGCACTGGCGGCAGAAGCCGTCAGCACAATGGCCTGGAAGAAATCGCGGTGGGTGGCAACAGTGTTTGTCTTTATTGCGTTGGTTTTCTGGATTGAGACAAGGTTATTTGTGACAGTATCCTGCAGCTGGCCATACAGCTTGGCGATACCGGACTGACCTAGCCCGGCGACAATCAGGGTGATCATCGCGCATAAGCCAAAGGACAGTAGCAGCTTCGATTTTAGCTTAAGCTTTCTCAGCCAGGACATATAAATCACTCATTAGGAGATACAAAATGGTTGGTGAATCCAGGTTCTGCAAAAAGCATAGCGGCCTAGATGCGGAAAACTTGAAGCATGTCAGCGGTGCGCAATTTCCGCCGATTCAGTATTAGTCAAAGCCGCACCACTATGTTTCCACCTCGTGGGCAGCGTGAGCAGTTCGTGGTACTCGGCCATCGTGCGGTGATAGATGAGTGGGGACGCGCCGCAGACAGACGTGGTGATGCCTGAACCTGGCTTTCCCCCGCCCCTTGTCTATTCTTAAAACGGGCTTCAGCAGTACGAGGCCTAGCCCGCCAGGCCCGCCTACCTTCTCTGGCGGGCTCCTGCTGCCGGGATCTGTACCGCGCATTCGACTCGCCGAGTCGAGCACACCCCCTACACCTTCCTGATTCCGAACTGGCCAGCCTTCACACGAACACCCTGCAGATTGACGCCGGTAGCCAGATACAACCCCATCCGGGCGGTCACCAGTGTCTCCGATTTGTCGACTGTAGCTCGCTGGGTCTCAAGAGCTCCCGAGAACACGGCTGGCAAGGTGAAAGGCTCCTGGTACTTGTCCATTGAGCGGTAATAGATCGTCGTTGAGGCGCCGTTCACCGGCTTCGTGAAGATCAGCTCGGCCTCCCAGCCAAGTATCGCGCGCGATGTCCCGGCGATTTCAACTGCCGATACCATCTCGACCAGGTCACCAGCCAGCAAACTGTCGAGCGTGACGTTGGCGTTTGGCTGCAGGTAAATATAGCCGCCTGCGGCTGTCATGCTGCCGTTCAGTTCAATGCATTGCACCTCCCCGTATTGACCTTGCTCTTTGTACCAGCGAGTGGTGACGCCAGCCAGGCCAGAGCCGGCCGCCTTGTAGTTGTCCGCCAGCACCGAACCGGCCACCGCATTGACGCCGGCTGGCAGCGTACCGCCCACGCCGATCATCAGAGGGTTGGCGTTGAGACAGCCGAATGGGCGAATTGCCGAGTACAGATCGGCGGCATCTGTAGGCAATGGCACGCCGAAGAATTCGAAGTTGGCGTTGATGATCGGCACGCAACGGGCCTGGAAGAAGTCAGCGCCTATCATGTTCAGGTGAAGATCATCGACAGTCATGTCCTGTGTGAACCCATCCCAGACGTTGACCACCGGCACGAACTGGCTGACATAATTCAGCACCCAGTCCTTGTAGGCAATCGCGTCCGTCAGCGCTTGGCCGGTCAGCGCCTTGGTGCCGAATCGAGGCGTGCCGGTCCCGACGATCAGGTATTTGCCAGGCGTATTCTGGAAGGCGGTGATAACCTTCATCACGTTCGCTTTGCTGTCCGCCAGCGTCATGCCCGGCGTGGTGCTGTCGTTGGTGCGCGATAGCAGCATCCACAGATCTGCAGTGGCCGAAGTCAGACAAGCCGGAAGCCGCGCCATAAACTGCCCAGTGTGGTCGCCAACCTTTCCTTGATTGTCCAGGTAGCTCGGGAACAGTCCGGTCTTCGCCGCAATCGCTCCAGCGTAACCGTAGGCTTCAGTGCCAAACGCCTTGGGGTCAACGGTGTGGCAGTTCGCGCTGAAGCTGTCGCCCAACAGTCCGAGACCGCGACGGATGCGGCGGCGAGCCACCGCATTGCTGATCAGAAGGCTCATGAGTAAATCTCGAATACCGCACCGGCCGATGGCGTAAAGCGTGTTTGCGAATAACCAAGATCAAGACGCCAGGCGCCGTCCTGCGCGAACACATCAGACACAACCCAATCGGTGCCCACCTGCTTTTCGACCTTTACACTTCCACCGTTTGCTTTGACCGCGAGCGTCACCGGTGCCAGGCTCGCGGGGGCGATATATTGTTGGGATTGCATCTTCTTCTCCTAATCTGAATCTGTACTGAGGGCAGCCTGATGATCGGCGCGATCAAGGCACGTCGCGGAAGAAAATATGGTTGCCAAGCTTCAGCGTCCGCTTTGCCTTGGCCGCCCAGTCCGGCGCCTTCGGCATGGTGGTCGCGTAGTAGTGGGTCGCCCCGCCAGTGGGGTCTGGGACATTGCCGTCGATTACCTGGTCAGCAGCAATGCGGCACTGCGCCAGCTCGCGGAAAGGGATCGCGCGCGCGCCGCTCAGAAACTGATAGTTCGGGTCGCTCCGGTTCCAGCAACTGAACTGGTACGGCTTCTTGCAGACGCCGGCGTAATCCTCGCCCCACCACGATTTATCCTTGCCGTCGTCCACGCGGTTGCGGATCGTCCAGGCCACGGCGACCATCCCGGCGAGGCCCTCCCCGCGCGCTTCACCCCACAGAGTTCGCGCCAACACATCACGGTCTTTTTCAGTCACTGTCATCACTTTTCTCCAGGCGTAAAAAAGCCCGCGAAATAGCGGGCTGGATCTATAACTATCTGTTCAAGGGGGTTTTCACCAGTGCGTGGGCGCGCGTAACCTAATGCGTCAACTGGAGATCAAGATGTCACTAAGCTACCGCAGGATCACCGGCATTGAGAGACCTGCGCACTTCAAGGAGCGCAACGTAGAGGTGGTGCTCAAAATCACGGCGGGCGACGGTCAGCAGTATTTCTTCGACTCAATTGAAGAAGCAGCGCGATGGGCACGGCAGCTCCATTTGCTAGACCTGACTCCTGACTCGCCTAGGCAGCGCCATGGCCCAAGACGGCGCCCAAGAAACTAAGTACGGAACCGCCGGGACATCCACCCCTGCTTCGACTAGCCATATGCATTCTGAGTAGTAGAGGCCTCGGGTACAGCCTTGGACGTGATCGTGACCTTTGCGGAGTAGCTGTTCAGGAGCTGGGCAGTCCGGACGATGGACTGAGGGAAGGCCTGGAGAATCTCCCGCGCCTTGGCATCTGCCTCTTCCGCAGTGGCGTACTCCTGCTGGTTGTTTGGGTCGTAGGCGTTGCTACCGTTGATGATGATAAAAGGCATTTCATTCTCCAGCGTTTGATTAGAAGGTTGATGTAGCGAGTTTCGAAAATTGTTTCAGTTATATGGGAATGGAAGATTGGAAGTCGCCACCACAAGAGCAACTGGATAGCGGTCAGTTGGAAGAGCCGCTACCGATCCGGGCGACGACATTGCACCGCTATATGCTCCGTCTGTCGTTGCACCAGCAGGTCCGAACATGAAACTGACGCCACCAACTCCCCCGTAGGCGCCCTCAGACATACCCACCAGCTGTGGATTGACGCCGGTGAGAACATCAGACCAATACCCGGCACAACCTCGTGAGAAGTTTAGAAAGGCCGCATATTCGACGCCCCCGCCCAGCGCGATGTCGACCACGTAGTGCGCAACAGGGTCAACCGAGGCGGACTGCCTTCGGATCACTTGCCAGCTACCGCCTGCATAGGGGCCAGAGAATTTGCCAAATTGGTCCACCGCCGCTGGGCCGGGGGCCTGCACAGTGGCAATGATATTCAGCGGCACCTGCAGCGAATTGAATGAAACACTTCCGTCTGCGCGGCGCGTCTTCAGCCAGGGCTTGTTTCCAGCTACGTTGTCTGACATGAGATCAAAGACGTAAGCCTTCGTCGAAGTACTCGCACCGCTGAACAGGAGTTTGAGCGTATTGCCTGACCGCGTTGTCCCTTGAAGCGTCCCCTTGCCCACCAGAAACACGATCGGATTCAACGCATTGTTAACGGTGATCGAAAACATCTGATCGCCAGCGCGGAATGAATCGTCGTAGCTGGAGCCTTTATCAGGATCTAGGTTGAGGCCTCTCAGGTACTTCCGAGGCCACGTTTCATCCGCTACGAGGTATGCGCTTTTCACCAAACCGTGCGTGATGTACTGCGTGTCGAAAAGCACGGTTCCATCAGTTTTTCTGACAATGAGACCAGCCATTAATAAGCCCCGTAAAAAATGCGGCAATTGGCTGAGAAGTAACCCCAGCCATTTGTGCTGTAGGAGTAAGACCAAGTCAGCGAGGTGCCGGAAAGTGTCACGCCCGGCTTTTTTCCTTTCTCTCGCTGCAGGTCAACCAACGGGACCACCACGTAGTAGAGCTGCTTGCCAGCCGGGGGCGGCGGCAACGAGGCGCTGCCGTTCGCCCCATTGGTGTCCACCCATCCCATGTTCTGACTGATCCTCATCGTCATATCGAGGATCACCTGCCCGGAACTGTTTCTCAGGATCAGACCGGCCACGTCATACCCTCAATTCGAACATGACGACGTTATTCACGACCCCGAAAATGCCCTCGCTGTTGACCTGGCAATAGCCATTACCCGCATTGTTGCGGGTGATAACCTGGCCCGCGACCATGTCGAGCGTCATTATCTCCGCGCCATTCGAAGCCTTCGCCGCAGACCTGAGATAGCTACCAACGACTGCCTCCGTGATCGTTGCTTTCTTGATCACGGCGTCGGACATGAACACCTGCCCGCCTTCGATGATGAACGGCGACGTAACGTTGCCAGCCACATCGCGGATGACAGCGAATCGGTCCGCTGCTACCACGAACTGCGACTGGGTGGTGCCAGCGTTGTTATCCAGGCTGATACCGAAGCCAGCAACGTATTGCAGCCCGTTTTGGGCCAGATTCAGACGCACGCTGTAGGCTGCGGAAATCTTGCCGTTACTGTCCGCGATGGCCTGAGCTTGCGTCTGCAGCGCTGCACCCTGGTTTCCGACCACCGAGTTCAGGTTGTTGATTTGCGAAGCCTGAGAAGTGATCGTGTTGCCTTGCGACGTAACAGTCGTCTGGAGCGAGTTCAGTGCGGCTGAGCTCGCCTTTGTTGCAAGGCCGGTGCTGCCGTTATTGACCGTGCTTTCCAGCGAGGTGATGCGCGATGCACTGCTGGTCGTCGTACCTTCAACAGTCGACACTCGGGTTGTCAGGCTGTCGAGTGCTGAAGCGCTGGCCTTCGTCGCAAGCCCGTTGGTAGTGCTGTTGACCGACGATTCCAGGCTAGTGGTTCGGGTAGCTATGCTGGTGACAACCCCCTCTGCCGAAGTAACCCTGTTGGTCAGAGCGTCCAACGCCTGGGCCGACGCAGCGGCGGCCCGGCGCCCCAAGGCGATATAGGCGATATCGATGATTGCCGTGGTGTCGGTGTTGTTTTCCAGATCCAAACGGATCGCGAAGATCCCAGTCTTGCCGTACCACTGGGCGTGGCTGGACAGGTTCAGTTCGATGTCTTGCCAGTCCTCGCTGCCTGTGATCGGGAAGTTAATTCGGCGTGCTTCTGCCAACCCCCCATCCTCGTTCGCCCAGTACATCGAGCCTGTCGTGCGGGTTGTGTTTTTACGACGGAAGCGGAAGCGCACGAAGGGGTTCTCGGTGCCGTTCGCCTTCCCGAACGAGTCGGTAGCCTGGAGATTGGCCAGGCCGGTAAGGGTCGAGTAAGCCGGGCCAGCCGTGAATGTGCCCACGGGCGAACCGCCATTGCTGGTCGCGTACCAGTTGCGGTTATTGCTCGAGAACTCCCAGGCAATACCGGCCACGAATGGGGAGGCACTGCCGATGCTGTTCTTGAGCGACACGATATCGGCGCTGTTGCTGGTCAGCGACTGACCCTGCTGGGTGACGGTCGATTGCAGCGAGGACACGGCGGTCGAGGTCGCGGACTGTTGGATCTCGACGCCTTGGACCGAAGGCGAATACGCAGTCGGCACCGTGCCCTCCTGGAGCTGGACGTTGTCGATCTCCATCCACATGTCGGTTGCCGCTGCGCCAGACCTGTTGAAAAGGCGCCCCGGGTAGACCTGCAGGCGCGTCGCTCCAGCAGGCGCGATGGCGGTCATGCTCAGTCGTGTGAAGGAAGTCCCCACTGCCGTCTCAGCAAGCTGCGGTGCCGAGACCACCGTCCCGCCCTCGTTCACGAAAACCATGTACATCGCGAAGCGGGCGCTGGCACTCGACAGCCGCGCGTAGACACTGAGGGTGTAGCTGTTGCCTGCTACTACCTTCGGCCTCGGCCCATCTTCAGGTGCAAAGGTCGGGCCGATGTATCCGTTGACAATCAGGGACGGCTTCGATAACCGAATGGCCTTGGTGCTGGAAGGCAGCGGCGAGTCGACCCACGTGAAGACAGGCAGCGCCCCGTCACCCATGTCGCCACGCCAATACTGGGGACGGTTGGCATCGATTGGCGAAGGGAGCTCAAAGGAGCTGTTGCCTAGCAGGTTGTCGCCGCCAGCACTGCCGATGCTGTTGTTCAGAGTGACGAGCTGGCCGCTGACGCTGGTCAAAGTGGTTTCGGTCTGAGTCACACGCCCGCTCAGCGCGCTTGTCGCCACTGCGCTTGCGTTGATATCAGAGGCGTTTACCTTGCCGTTATCCTTCCACCCGCTCATGACCGGTGCGATCTCCAGCTGCATCCGGTCCCACTCGCTAAAGCCGCTGATCGCAGATCCGTTAGCCGGTCCCCGGGTGCGGAACAAAACGCGAACAGAAACAGTGCCGGCTGGGGCAGGAGCAGTGGCGGTTCGGCTCAGACGTTTCCAAGCGTCAGTACCATCGGCCGTAGTGGGGCCATCGGTGCTGATTATTTGCCCGGCCGCGTTCCTGTACTGGATGTAAATCTGCGCGAGAATACCGACCGTAGAGCGGAAGTGGCCGGACGCCGTGACTACGGTGCCCGGGGCGACCTTAGGCTCGACATCAACGTTGGCGCCCACGTCGGCATAGGCGTTGCCGTCAGCCAAGGTCAGGTTAGTCCGCTGCGCTTTGCCTGCTGTATCCAGGGTCGAGGCCACCAACGATGTGACGAGGTTGGTAGCGTTACCGACGATGGACCAGCCGTCCGCCACCAAAGCCGGGTTGGTCGGCCAAGGCTTATCAAACGACGGGTTGTAGTAGAGGTTCTCGCCGCCGACGCTCGCGAGGTTTGCACTGATGGAAGTGATCGCGCTGCCAGCGGCCGTCAGATCGGTGCCTTGCTGCGTGACCTTGTTGCTCAACGCCTGGACGGTCGACGCGTCCGCTTTGCCGGCGACAGTGTTCTGCAGGCCTGTGATGGCTGTGCCTTGGCTGCTGATGCTGTTTTCGGCGGTTGTTACGCGGCTCGACAGGCTGCTGACAACTGACGAGTCAGCCTTGCCGGTCAGAGACGTTTGCAGGCCGCTGATCTGAGTGGCCTGCGAGGTGTTCACGCCCTCGATGCTGGTGATCTTGGTTTCCGCGGTGTTGACGCGCGCGGCGAGGCCGTTCGCGGTCTGCACTGCCTGGCCAACGTTCAGCCAATAGGCGGTGTTCGGCGGCGGCGTGTTGATCGGAACGGCTTTGATGGCCTGATAGATGATCCCATCATCGCCAAGCGTGCCTTGCCCGGAGGTATATGTCTCGGCCGGCTTGTACGGCATCGAATCGGCCAGGTCCCCAATCTGGTCGATCTGCTCCTGCAGCTCGTTTTTGACATCGGAGACTGTGTTGTTCACATCGGTGATTCGCTGGCCCAGGCCATCAGTAGCCTGTTGAAGCTCATCGCGAACCTGATCCACTCGCTCGTTGACGGAGCCCGGCCCTTCACCGCCAATCTTGCCGATCTCCGACAGCAGCTCTTTGCCAAGCTCGCTTTCCGTGATCTTGCCGGTGAGGTAATCGAGGATGTCGCCGGCATCAGCGCTGGCCTGACCGTTGACGACAGTGCCGTCACCCGGGAACCACGGACCGATGTTGCCGGAGCGATCGACCAATCGCGCCCAGAAGAAAAACGACTGCCCCGCACGCAGCCCTTGCATCGTGTAGTCGGATTGCGGATACGCCAGATCGGCCAGCTTGATCGCGCCGTCCAGTTTCGGCGTGGCGCTGTACCAGATCTCGGTGCGCTGAGTGTCTTCCGCACCTGGTGGGAAGGTCCATTTCAGGCCGATACCAAAGATCAGGCTTTCGGTCGTCAGCGACGTTACCGCCGGCGGCAAGCCTTCCTTGCCGTTCAACTGCGTCAGCTGCGAGCTACGCCAGATCGACGAAATATCATAAGCGCTGACGGCGCGGACACGCGCCAGATAGGCGCCCGAGTAGATGCCAGTGATGTCGACGCTGGTGGTGCCAGTGCGCTGCACCCTGATCCAGTTGCCGTTGTCCTTGCGCCACTCCACGTCATACGCGACCGCGCCACTCACGGCCGGCCAGGTGATTGTCATCGTGTTGATGGCGATACCCTGGTCTATCGCGGAGTGCGACGTCAGGGTGACGCTCGCCGGCGCCGGAACTACTGTGATCGGGATGACGCTGATCGGGCGTTCTTCCAGGCGCGCGCCAGTGTCGATGTAAGCGAACTTCCCCGGCTCGTATTGCAGGGCAGAGATTTCGTAGTCGCCCTCGGCGGTGCGCCGGGTGCTCAACACACGGAACAGCGGGATAGCCAGGTCGTCGGCGTCGAGCGCCCACTGAAGCTGCGCGTCAGGCGCTTGGCTGTACGGAGTGGTGACAGTGATAGCCCGACCTTTCACAGATTGGACGGTGCGCCCCTCGGCTTGGCCGCTGGGCAAGTTGATGATTAAGCGATCGCCAGCCTTGGCCAAGGTGTCACGGTCCAGCGTAACCACGCGGCCAGCGGCAGCAGATATACGGCCGCCGACCTCACGCCCCGCCAACAGCGAATCTGCGATCGGGATAATGTAGCCAGGCAGTGGGATAGCGCCTTCCATCCCGGTCTTGAACGTGACAGTCCGGTCTTGGCTGTTGCTCATCACCACCCATTTGCCACGACGCTGAGCTTCGGATGCGCGCGTGCAGCCGATGGCGCTGATCTCGACCGGCTTGTCACCAAACCTGCGTTGCAGGACGGGATCGGCATATGCAGTAACGTCGGTATCGTAGTTGTTCGCCGGGTTGTCGTAGCTCACGATAGCGCGCGTGTACCGGGTTTTCGCCGAAGCGCTGCCGTAGTTCAGTTCACCGTTGATGACGTTGGCCCGGGTGAACACGTAGTCAAAATCTTGCGCGCGCGGCATGTCGGCCTGCATGACCAATTGGCCTTGGGCCCAGTAGGTCATGCCTCGATAAATGGCAGAAATATCGCGCAGGAGCGTCCATGCATCGGGCTTGCTCTGCAGGTTCATGTCGCAGAGAAAGCGTGGCTCCTGCCCGCCGGCGCCGTTGCTCACCAACTGGTCGCAATACTGCGCGATCCGGTAGAGCTCCCACTTGTCCACCATGAACGGTTTGATGCGTTTGCCCAGCCCGAAGCGGTCAACAGTGCAGATCCCGTAGGTCACCCAAGCGGGGTTGTTCGTCCAGGCCTGCTTGAAAGAGCCATCCCAAACGCCGCTATAGGTACGCGCGGCTGGGTCGTAGTTGCTTGGTACCTGCCATTTACGGGCTTTGCATTTGACGGTGACGGCTGGAATGTTGCTGAACTGCTCGGCATCGAACTCAATGAACAACAGCGCGGTGTTCGGATAACGGAGCTTTTCGTCAATCACCTCGGTCAGCCCGGCCACGATCATCGTGTCGGCGATGCGGTTAGTGTTCTGGTTCGGGGTCAGGCGGCGGACACGGATCTGCCAGCCGGAGGTCGCTGCAGGCAGGTCGATACGGCGAGAGCGCTCATAACGAGTCGTAGTCTTGCCATCCACGGCCTCCGTCAGCACTTGTTGGTAAGCGCCGCCGTCAGTGGCCAGATCCACTGCGTACTCGATCCTATAGCCACCGACATTCCCCTCATCGTCCTGCCGCTGAAGCGCAGGCCATGCGAGGCGAACACGCACAGCCGATAGCTGGACGTTTGTGATCGAACGGATCCATGCGCTGTCCGCACGCAGCTCGACGTTGATGCCGGTCTCGTTCTCGACCGATGGAATGCCCGGGATGTAATCCTGCTCTACGCTGCCGGACCGCCACTCCCACTTCACGTTAGGAAAGTTGACGTTGCCGCTCGAATCGCTGATCGGCGTGTTGTCCAGATAGATGTCAGCGGCCGTGGGCACGCCGTCAAACTCACCCTCACCCACCGCGATCAGGATTTTTGCCAAGTTCGTGGAGCGCAGGCTGTCCGTTGCCTCAGTTGGCGTCTTAGGAGTGCTGCTGCCACCTTTGGCGCCACGGATGTCGATTTGCTCAGCTGCGCCCATGCTTTTCTCCAGGCATAAAAAAAACCGCCAATCGGCGGCCAGGTGTTTCAGTTCAAGATCAGGTTTTGTCTTCAGCAAGAATCGACGCAGAGATTATCGCCCCACCCCACCGGCGATCGCCGATGCAGATAGGAACCGGGTTTCCGCTTGCCGTGGTGTTCTTGGCGCTGCCGAAGGCGTAGGACGGCAGATTTTCTGGGGATGCACTCTGCTTTAGGCCGGAGGCCTGTGGGCTGAGCATTTGAATCACGCCGCCAGCTGCTAACGCGACACCCGGGGCGACAAGAGACATACTCGCCCCACCGGTAAACCCGGACAGCGCATATCCGGCGATAATGAGGACCACGCCGATGATTGTTTGCAAGGCACCCGCGCGCTTACCGCCCTTGATTACCGGCAGGATTCGCAAGGTTCTCGTACCACCCAGATCAAAGTCGCCTGCACCGACGTTTTTGCCATTACGAAACACCGCGAACTCCATGCCCAGCCTTTGTAGACGAGCGATCTCTTCCGCAAAGCCTTGGACGGTAGCCTTCAGCGCCCGGAAAACTTCCCAAGTGCTGCCCGTATCAAGCTGAAAGGGCATGCTGCGAAAGAACTTTCGACCAAGAATACTTCCAAGTTCGATAGTGGTTTTCGGGGTGTACTGAATAGCGAGAGCTGACATTTCTGTTTCCTATGAAAAAGCCGCCCGGAGGCGGCTTGGTTGTTTATCTACAGTGATGTAGGCCTCAAATCCAGCCCATTGGTATCGCCGGATATCCGAAACTTTTGGGTTTCACCAGGCCTGATCTCAGCGGCAGTTTCTTTGATCGGCTGACCGATTTTCAGCGCGCATATCCCGCCACCTTCAGCGTCACCGGACAATCCAACGATGTGGCGACCTGGAGCAATCTGGAGTCGGACGACCTCGCCAGTACCAACCCGTGCAGCGACACGACCATCAACCAAAACAGCGATGTAACATCCTCCTCCGGCAGTCCAACCATTATCACGAGTCACTACCAGTGTGCCGCCATCCTTCACCGATGACTGATATCCGAGAACTCGGCTCGACGGAACTGGCTTCGCATCCCTGGATGAAACGGGCGTAGTTCCACACCCCGCCAGCAGGGCAACTGCCAGCGCCCCAATCAACATTCGCATGATGATCCCTCATATTGAAAGGGCCGAGGGTATCACCGCGCATCGCGATGGCGAAGTATCAGCCGTGTGCGGTCATGCCATGGCCCGCCGAAAATGATGATCTCGGACGGCCTGCCATAGAGGTGATGGAGCAGGAACGGACCGGCGCCGTGAACGGCAGTCGTTTCACCCCGCAGCTTCGGATCTGCGCCGAGGTAGATCCCAGCATGGTTAGGATGCTTGGTACGCCCTACTTCCATCACAATCATGTCGCCGCGCTGCGGAGTGCTGACACGTTCAAACCCGGCCGCCTCGTAGGCTTGCTCGTAGAGGCTCGGGCCCTCGGCCTGCTCCCACCAACCGTCCTCACGCTTGAAAGATTCGAATTCCAACCCCCACTCACGCTTGTACCAGTCAGCGCAGATCTGCCAGCAATCCCAGGCGCCATGCACGAACGGCCGGCCCAGCAGCGGCGTATTGCCGGTGGGAACGATCGTTCGCAGATCTCCCTCAGGCCAGCTGAGGATGTGCCATGGCAATTCCGTTGCCTCGCACATCGCCAGATCACGCGCAGATGGCCTGCTCGTGGCGTCCGGATGCGAATGGACGATGCCAATTACTTCGCCCAGGTCTTCGGCGGCGGCGTAATCCTCCGGCGCAATCCGAAACTCATCATTCGGGTCGGCGGCCGTGTTTTTGCACGGGATGTACTGCTGCTTTCGGCCGATGCTGATTAGCAGGCCGCAGCACTCGCGAGGGTATTGCGCGACAGCGTGCGCCTGAACCGCCTTGAGAATGTGTTTCAGCATGGTCAGCTCCTGGCGATCAGGGAAACGGCGGGGAACCCGCCAAACGGTAAGGAATTGCCCTCACCGAATCGAGGCACACAGCCACGCCCCAGCGTCGCGTCGCACTCGTCCTTCTCTGGGTCGTCGGTGAGGTTTCCGTCCCGGTCCCGGTACGGCCCCGTGTAGTTGCAATTGGGCCCACGGTAACCGCCGGTGAGGCACCAGTGG
This sequence comes from Pseudomonas sp. GW821-FHT02H06, assembly GCF_059421525.1. Lineage (NCBI taxonomy): Bacteria > Pseudomonadati > Pseudomonadota > Gammaproteobacteria > Pseudomonadales > Pseudomonadaceae > Pseudomonas > Pseudomonas sp. GW821-FHT02H06. The sequence goes on along the minus strand of NZ_JBWKVD010000002.1, from coordinate 237,359 downwards.
CACAGCGTCGTCATCTGCCGGCCGATGGATTCGCCGCCAACGTCACCCGGGCTCGCGAGCTCCCACGACACGCTCGAACCGTTTTCGGATGTTTTTTGGTCCAGATACCAGACCTCAATGCTTTCCTGCGTAGAGTCCGCATTGGGGTTGCCGCTCGGGAAGTTCTGCGCATCGAGGTACGTGCCCAGCGTGTGACGCATGGTCAGCTTGAAATCCAGCAAGTCTTCGAAGGCAAGGCACAGCGCGGTGATCCGCCCGTTTACGTTGCCTACAGATAATGTGGGCCGCACCGCCGTGCCATCGCCATTGGCCTCGATGCCATCGATCTGCATCGGCCAGGCACCGTACTCCTCCCCCTGCCACCAGATTGCCTTTGCCGGCAGCTGATCGGCGTCCGCGCCGGCGACCAGCAGCTCGGCGGCCGTGTACGGGATGGCATGACCGTGAAACCGCAACACATCCGCCCCGAAATCGCTCCCATCCAGTTCGAACAGCAGCACTTCACTGCCAGGCTCGAGCACCTGGATATCTTTGATCAGCGGCATGTGAATCCTATGGCATGAATGACTGGGTAAATGTGGTGGTCAGGGTGTAGAACCCCGCGCCCTTGGCACTTACGGCAGGTGCCGCAGCGCGCCAGAAGCTGAGCTCGCCAAGTGGTGGCGTCCAAAGGAACGACTTGAAATTGCCGTGACGGTCGAGGAAAGCTTTGATGTCCAGCGCGGTGGCTTTACCGACCACAAAGGTGAGCGACCAACTGTCGACGCGGTTGTTGATCCCGTCGCCCACGACCTGCTCATACCCGTCGCCGAATTTTGATGAACGGGTTCGATATTCCGGAGCGCTAGTGGCATCGATCTTCGGGCACCAGGTGAATGTATCAACGGCCATTTATGACTCTCCAGATTGCTCCACCGGGCCGAAGCTCTTCGGCGATGGCTTGCTGAGCACCTCGCTTGGCGGTGTCCGCGTAGGCTTGGCCAACCGCCTGCATATCCTGCGTGGCACCGCCGCCGCTGGAATCGGGGACAGCGATCGTTTGCTGGATCAGAACCTGAGTGGACGACGCGGAACCGCCCCCGCCGATCGCCTTGACGCCCAACGAGCCGTCGGAGGTGCGCGACAGGGGCAGAATCGCTTCCGGGCCGGCCTCGCCCATCAGCCCTACATTCCCGCCAGCCATCCCGAACGTAGTCGGGGATGAAACCAGCCCGTTCGTGAACGCACCGCCCTTGGCGAACATCTGGATTCCATCAGCCCATGCGCCACCTTTGGCTTGAGTACTTGCCCAGCTTGAGAAAGCGGCGCCCGTGTAATCCGACTGGGAAGACCCTGCCGTAGCGCCGCCGGCGAATAATCCGCCGACCGCAGAAACACCGGCGGCTAGTAGGCCGCTGGCAGCCTGTCGGGCAGCGATGCGGGCCATGTCAGCCAGCACCGACTTGGTGAAGTCAGCGAACGAGAGCTTGCCTGTCAGGGCGAAATTCGTGACTGCATCCTCCATCGAGCTGAAGGCACTGGTGAACAAGGTCTGAGTCTGTCCGGAAATGTCCTGTGCGCTGTCCAGGTAATTCGCCAAGGCGGCAGATGCTCCGCTGATCCAATCCGCCTGCGCCGCATCCAGCCCCTTGTAATAGTCCTGCTGGATCGCGAGGCGCTTGGCCAGTGCGTCTTTGAGTTGCCCGGTTTGCTTGGTGAAAGTTTCCTGGCTGATATCGCCGGTGTTCAATTGCTTCTGCAGATCCGCCATCTGCTGGTTGTAATCCTCCTGGATGGCCAGGTCCTGCTTCAGGCGATCGCGCGCCTTGTCACCCAAGCCAACGTCAGCGATCTCCTGATCAAAGCCGGATTTGGCGGTCTGGTTGGCGGCGTTCAGCGTGGCCGCGAAGGCTGCTGCCTTTGCCTCGTCCTCGTTCGCCTGCTTGAGCTGTTTCTTCACATCCAGCTCAGAAGCAAGCCCAAGCAGTCGTTTCTGCTGCTGGGCATTGATGCCGACCAGCTTCCCGGATTCGATCTCGAACTGCAGCTTCGAAACCTCGGTGGCATTTTTCCTTGCATCCACCGATGTGTTTATCAGCTCGATCTGTCGCTGCAGATCCGTTTCGGAATCTGCGAACGAGTCCTGAATCTTCTTCGCGGCCGCAGCTGCATCAGAAGCGGCTTTCTTCGCAGCCGCGGCGGCGGCCGCAATCGCTGCCGGGTCCACGCCCGAACCAGTGCCGGGCGTGATGGAAGGAGTCGTCTTGGCGAGTTCAGCGGCCGCCTTCTTGGCATTGGCCACGTACTCCTTGAACTGATCCCCAACCAGCGGCCGGTCAAGGTTTTCGTGAATCTTACCGGCAGCCTGCGCAGCCACTCCGAACTGAATCTGGGCGCTGTTGGCAAAGTCAGCAGCGTTCTGCTTGAACTCCTTCGATGTATCACCGAACGTGAGCACTGAAAGCGCAGTGTTGGCCTGCGCCGCCAAATTGTCGGTGTGCCCTACGGCCGTGGCGAACATGCCGACCAGCGTGTTCGCGATCACGTCAAACACGCGAACCACGCCATCCCCGGCGTTAGCGATTAACGCAGTGGACTCGACCAGCTTCTCGCCGAGGTCTCCTACAACGCCCTTCAACCCGCCAGCCTCTTTCGCCGATGAGTTCAGGTCCTTGGCAAACTGAGCAATGACCGGAAGAAATTCAGCGGCAAGCATGGTCTTTGCAGAGGTCAGATACTGCTCAAGCCCTTGAATCTCGATCCCGAATTGTTTCGCCGCCGCGATGGTGCCTTCGTCCATGACGCCGCCGGCGGCCTCGGCAGAGGCTCCCAATTCGTCGAACGCCTTGCCGCCGTTGCGCAGCAGTGGCACGAGCGCAGTGGAGTCGCTGGCGATCGCTTCCATGTAGAACGTCATTTCCTGCTGGCTGACGTTCGCTTTCTCCAGACTCGTGACGTACAGGGCCAGCGCGTCCTTGCTGTTGAGCTTTTTGAAGCTGTCAGCCGTCAGGCCAACTTTAGGTGCGATGTTGGTGAAAAAGTCCTTCAGAGCACCGCCGCCCGTATTCGCAAAATCCCCGAGCTTGTCGTTGGTGTCTTTGAAAATATCGGCCAGCTTGTCCTGCTCGATGCCCACGCTCTGAGCGCCAGCGGCGTACTTCTGAAACTCCGTCGTGCCCAGGCCGGCCATCGCCGCTTGGTTTGAGATTTCCTTCGCCACGCTTGCGGAATGGATGACAAGGGCGGTGAGCGCCGCAGGTATGGTGCCGACCGCGGCACCCACGCCCTTTGCCAAACTGTCGAATGACTTGGAGATCTCCGCGGTCCGCTTTTTCGCGTCCTGACTCGCTTTGTCTAGCGGGCCAGTGAATGCACCGATTTTCGCAATCAGATCAAGCGTGAGCGTACCCAGTGAATTACTGGCCATTCATAATCTCCGGGAGTGTTACACCCATGCCTCCATCGCTTCCTCAAGACTGACCTCGCGCGCACGCTCATGCGGCAAGAAGTCGGCAAGCTTGAAGCCGCCATCTCTGGATATCCGATTCGCGTAGATAGTGGTCAAGAGTGCAACGCTGCGCTCGATCCTGGCCCCCACGTTCAGAGAGCCGCGTTCCCGCCGGTACTTTGCCCAGCGGTTGTATTCACGAAGGCTTAGGCGCTCTTGGGCTTCCGCAATCGTGCAGCCGAACGTGGTCGCGAGTTCGTGCCAGAGCTCTTCTCCGTCAGTGAGGGCTTCGTCTTTCCCAGGTTGTTCACCTCGAAGATGGCGGCGAGCAGCGCTACGGTGAGACGGCCGTCAAGGGCGCCGCGCTGGGGGTCGGCCGTCCCGGTGATATCGCCAACGGTGAACACGGCATTGCCGTTCTCATCGCAGACGCTGGCAGCGATTCGTCCTGCCAGGCTGTCGTGCTTGCCGTTCAGCGCCGTAACATCGCTGACCGCCGCCTGGTAGCCCAGCGGACGGATGAACACTGTTGCGGTGAACTCGTCATCGCCCTGCGACCACTTGATTTCTTTTTCGACCGGGCGGCCAGTGAAAGCGCCGACCGATTTGAGGCTTTCCAGAGTGAGTTTCATGGGTTCGCCTTATGTCGTTTTGCGAATCCAGGCGGAGCCGCCGGAACGCTGAATGGTTGCCGCGGTGCTCACGACGGTGTTTCCTGCGAAGTCGAACGGGAAGTCGGAGACGTACCCGCTGAAGGTGAACCAGGTGCGATCTTCAGGAAGTTCGAAATCGTCACCGGCGGCATTCAGCGTCGGTGCAGACTTCCCGTCGGACCAGCCAACCGCCCACGGGATGGTCGTATCGCCGTTCGCTTCGGAAAGCTGGTGAAGCCGGATGTGACTTGCGTTGTTGGGGTCAGCGTTGATAGTCAGCGAGGCCTGCCCAGGCGTGCGCAAACCCTTCTTGTAGCTGCGCTCCTGGTCTTCCAGGCAAGTGTCTTCAATCTGGTCAGCCGGAGCCCCACCTGGACTGAACGCCGTGGCGCATTCGATAGCGAGCACGGTCTTAGGACCGGTACCGGACAATGGCGGCACCAGCGCGTAAATCTGGGTTCCTTGGGACAGAATCGACATGGTGATCTCCAAATGTCGGGCACAAAAAAGCCCGCGCGTGGCGGGCCGGTTCTGGGTATTCGGTTATCGCTGGACGATCCAGTCGACGTCGAAGCTGTAGCGGTAGAGCATTGTCTCGGCATCTCGGGTCTCGCCGTTGTAACTCGTCACCCGCGCAGCCAGTTCGATGGCGTACTCAATGGCCTGACCAGCAGCCCGAGCACCTGTGGCAGTTGATGCGTAGACGTCGACCTGCAGGTTGTAAGCCTCCACATCGGGGCGCCCAGCCAGATAGTTTTCGGGGCTGCCGTTGATGACTTGCCACACACAATAGGTACCGGCGGGTTTATCCGGCGCCATACCGAAAAGATAAAGCCTGACCGGGTTTTCCCCGATCAAGGCCGTTACTGCAGGATCCGCAGCGGCAACTTGGAAAATTGGTGGGTATTTCATTTGCCTGCCTTCGTCGCGCGCCGGATCGCCCGGTCAATGGCCTTCTCGTATTCGGTGATGAACGCGTTCGTGGCTTGGCTGATGTTATCGGCCAGGGCCTTACGCATGAATGGGTCTGCCGCCATTTTGGCAGTCCCGAACTCGAAGAACCGCCAGTGCGGTGTCGGCCCGGCCGCCCCCTCGTCGGGGTTGCCCTTCTTGGCGATTTTCGCACCGTGAAGAACGCCAACGCGGAAGCCGAGATCGCCGGATGCCTTGAACAGCCGGCCATTCCAGCGAAGCGCGATGTTCTTTGCGATCGAGCGGCCCGTAGCCGCATCGTCGAGCTTCTGCGCTCCTTCCTTCGCCTTGTCGGCAACGACCTGAGCGGCCTTGCGCAGCGCCGCACGACCGCCCTTGCGTTTCACGTCGTACGACACGGCTTCCAGCTTGGCGACAAGCGAATCTATGCCGGTCAGGCTGAACTGCACCGTATCAGCCATCGCTCACGCCCTCGCTGCATGGAAGCGTCAAGTAATCGAGGCCGCTGTCCATGTCGGCAAGCACACCCTGAATGTTGTAGACCTTACCTCGGTAAAGAACTCGCATGGTCGACGTGATGCCCGGGCGGTAACGAATCACGATGCGCGCCGCCACCTCCGACTGACCTGCCGCTGCGGCGATGAACTCGCGCGCCGACAGCGGCTCAATAGCGGCCCATACCTTGCCGACTTCAACCCATGACGGGGTAACCTCCCCGGTCACTGGATCTTGTGAGTACTCGGCGCGCTGGAGCATCACATGGTGGCGAAGCTTTCCTGCGCGCATCAGATCCCCCAGCCGATTCTGTACGGCGTCAGCAGTGATCGGGAGCCCATTGGCAATTCACTGAATGCGGCACCGCTGGCCGCATCTTCCCGGTTGGCATAGAGCGAACCCAGGATCAGCAGACACGCCGCGCGGATTGATGCATTCATGAGTACTGGGTCAAGGCCGGCCGACCCTTCGAGCACAGCAGCCCCCAGCGAATCCAGGTCCGGATAGAACCGCCGATTCATGAACTGGGCGGCACTGTCCTCGGCGGCGGTCAGCAGCAGCTCGACGTACTCGCGGTCATCCTCGTCCGCCCGCAAATGTTGCATCGCTTGATCGGTCGGGATGGCGTTCATGTCAGACCTTCGGCTTTTTGTCGGTGGCCAGGCCAGCTGCGACCAACGACACCGCGTCATGCTTCGGCGACTTGTAGCCTTTACCTCCGGCACGGCGGATCTCTTTTCCGTCCAGGTAGCTGCGCAACGGGTAAATCATGATCTCGTTGCCGTCCTCAGCAGCGCCATTCGCCTGCAACTGGTCACCGGTTGCTGCAGCAGCGTCGAGGGCAATCGTCGAGCCGGCTGCTGCGGCACCTGAGGCCGGTTGACCAGCCTGCACGGCGTTGCCGATGCCATTGGCCGGATCAGTGGGCTGGAGCGGACCAGTCCCTGCGCTTACCACGGAAGCGCTATCTGCTACCGCGGTCCCACCTTGTACGCCGGGCACAACGGCCGTGGCGGTGGTGCTTTCTGCTGGGGTCGGTTGACCAGACGGGGCAGAAGTCGTATTCGCGGCTGTAGCAGCCCCCTTGGTCGCATCGCTCGCGCTTGCACGTGCCATGTTCGTTTCTCCTGAATCAGTGAGGCCGCCCGCGGGCGGCGCTCTGTGGGAAGGGTTAAGCCGCTGGGGTCAGAGGACCGGTCACGAAGGCTTCCGGGCGGTACACAGAGAAGGCCAAGCGCTCTTCAGCGCGGATGGTCACCATGTTTTTCTCGAAGTCGTCGGCGTTCTCAGTCGACACCAGCACCTCGATACCCATCCGATCGAAGATCTGCGCCGCCAGGCTGAAGGCGCCCACCAAGAACTGGTCCTGAACAATGGCCTGGGTTTCAACGACCGGCAGGTTCCACAAGCGCGCCGCGGTGCCTTCTTGCGGCTTGCCGATGATGTAGCGACCTTCACCGTCCTTGAGCAGCTCGATGGCCGCCCAGTCGATCGGGTTCAGCACGATGCCGGTGGACGGGAACTCGGCCAGCTGCGCCTGCAGCAGCGCCAGACGAATGCGGTCGATACGCTGAATCGCCTGCACCTGGATGCCAGCAGGCGCTGCGTAAATCTGGGCCTGGGGGATGATGCCTTTCACGTTGTTACCGGTGCCGTTGCCGTACAGCAGCTGGGCCTCTTCGGCCATCAGCAGGCCGTAGCGAGCCCGGGCGTCGATGTAGCTCTGCAGCGCAGAGGCGTCGTCCAAGATCTGGCGGCTGCCTTTGAACAGGTGTGCGATGGTTCGCACGTTGGCGTTCTGCAGCTCGAATTTCAGGTCGCTGTAGGGCTTTGCCAGACCCTCGCCGACGATTGCGGCGTTATTCGTGAAGCCGGTTTCACGCACGTACTCGATAGCGTTGCTGTCGGTGGTGCCAGGCGCAACAAGATCGCGAATGGTCAAGCGGCGCTGAGGCGCGAGAACGATGCCGACGCGCTCGGTCTGCACCAGAGCGCCGCCGGAGGTCGGCACGGAGGTGATTGCGGCTCGTGGTACGGTCACACGGCGGGAGCCGCGGAAAGAGCTGTTGACGCCCTCTTCGGTCATTTTCGCAGCGACGAGCTGACCGGCAGACTGCTGAACTTCCGGGTCATGACGCTTGTTCGCATTGACCAGCTTTTGCTCAGCATCCTGCATGCGCGCCTGAAGCTCGCCCTGCTTCAGCAGCAGCTCGTCCACCTTGCCACGTGTGTCAGCCTGCATTTCACCGGAGGCTTTGATTTCCTTCTCGGTGCGCTCGGCATAGGTCTTGATCTGGTCGCCGACGGCCTTCAGGTCGGCTTGGGTTTGCTTTTGGGAAGCTTCAATTGCAGAAAGATCTACAGCCATAATTTTGTCCTTTCAGAAATGAAAAAACCGCCTCTAGGGCGGTTATCAAATGGGTTGCAGCGCCAGTCGATCAGCAGGCGGGGATGAGCCCCCGAAGTGCCGACGCCTGATTTGCGGTTTCTTCAAACGCGGATACATCAAGGGCAGCGCTAGGCTTGCCCGGCACGACAGCGCGAAGCGTGTCGCCGCCAGCAGCGCTAGACGTGCTGGTCTTGATTTCTGAAATGAGCTTGCGGCGCTCGCTGCGCGGCATGCCTGATTTGGCGAGCGCAGCGTCGAGCTTGCGGGCCGAGTGGGCCTGATTAGCTTCTTCGCTGGGGGCTTGTTCCACTTCGGATGCCGCGATCAGGCCGGTGGCGAAACCCTTATCGACGGCGTTCGAGCCGTTCATGTAGGTCTCCGCGTTGAGCATCTTCTCCACCGCGGACTCGTCCTGGCCGCTGGTGTCTGCGTACAGGCTGATCATCGCGCGGTCGAACTCTTCCATCGTGTCCGCAAGCTCGCGGATGGCGTGGCGGTTCCCGGCGAAGTAGGTCCAGCAGTTATGAATCATGAGGAACGCCGTCTTGGCGACTTCGCGTTTGGCGCCAGCCATCGCAATGACCGACGCGGCCGAAGCGGCCAAGCCCAGGACCTTGACCGTCACCTCTTGGGAGTGCTCAAGCAGACGGTTGTAGATCGCGATCCCCTCGAACATGTCACCGCCAGGCGAGTTGATATAGACGGTGACCGGTTTGTCGCCGATGGAGCGCAGTGCAGCGTCGACGCGCTTGAGCGTAACGCCATCACCGTACCAGTCTTCGCCGATGATCCCGTACATGGTGATCGTATCGGTGCCGGCTTCCAGCGCGGCGCGCAGATCGGGATTCCACAAATCAAGCGCGCGCGGGCTCAGCTCACAGTTGAAACTGCGAGCGTTTACATTCAGTGGCATGGTTACTCCTGGGCCTGGCCGAGCCAGTTTTTCAAAGCGTTTTGAGCGGCTTGCCCGTCGGTGGACTGGCCGAGCTTGTCGATTGGCGCGAGGTTGGTCTGAACGGTGAGCACCGAAGCGTTGCCGCCGTGGCGTGGGAGGTTCTCCTTAACGCGGCATTCGTCACGGGTCATGATCCCGTTCTGAGTCATCTTGCTGTACCACTCCGCGCGTCCCGCACTGTCGGCTTTCAAAAAGGCCTCCAGCGAAAACTCGGTGTAGTAGGTTCGCCGGTCGACCGGCGTGAGCAGGCGCTTATTAACGCACTGCTGAATCTGGCTCGTGATTGAGCTGATGCAGAAGGTCAGGAAGGCGATCATCTGCTGCTCAAGACCAGTCCCCCAATTGCTGCCGGCGTCCGTTTTACCCACCATCCACGGCGGGACGCCGAACCAGCGGCAGATCTCCTCGATGCTGTGTCCGCGCGACTCAAGCAGCTGTGCATCCACCGGATTGATGCCGATGGTTTCAGCCTTCACGCCCTGTTCAAGTACCGGCGACTTCCCGGCATTCATGGCGCCGGATACCGTTTTCACGTACTCCCTGAACTCTTCTCGCTGATCAGGCTTTAGGACTCGGTCAACGCTGAACGCGACAGTTGGGAGCAGACCATTTTTGAACGTGCCGTTCGCGGCGTCGTCGGCAGACATCGCCGCACCGAAGACCTCGGAGCCGAATCGGATCGCAGACATTCCCACTCGCCCATCGATGCTGAACGCGGGGATATGCAGCATGTCGCTGCGGGCGATCTGACGGCGAGGCCCTTTGCGGGGCCGGTACCAATACTCCAGCCGCCCGTCATCATCGACATCCAGATCCACCCGGGAAGGCAGGAGGAAGTCCAAGGCAATGACCCGGCCGCCTGATCGGTGAATTTCGCAGTACGCGTTACCCCAGAGCAGCATCGACGACACCACCGCCTGCCAGAACTGGAACGCAGTCATGTCCTCGTTGGGGCTGCTGTGGATCACGTCGTACAGCGAGAAATCTCGCGCGTCCTCGCGATCGCCATCGGCCTTGCGCCGGAATACGCCCAGTGGCAAGCCAGCGACAGAAGTGGAGATGATCCGAACGCAGGCCCAAACGGTGGAGAGGCGCATGACGTTGTCGGCATTCACGGATTTGCCGGAGCTGGACTGGTTGCCCAGGAATGCGCCCCAGAACCCCCCGTCACTCAGGCGGATGGCTTTTCCCGTCCAGTCGCCGAGCGACCTGATCGGCTTGGCCGCAGACCTGCCGAGGACCAGCGAGAGAGATTTATTCACCTGCTAGACCTTTTTGAATGAAGCCGGAAATCAGAAACATTGATGCAGCCGCTGCAATGAGCGCCCACCCGATGCCGAACAGGATAAAAACCCCTCCGACGAGCAGGCCGAAACCTGCCAACGCCGTCAGGATGAAAAACATCAATGGCAGGCTCATGCGATTATTGGATTCCGGATTGAGTCCATGAAAGATTCGGTGGTGTTCTGCGCTGCATCTACAAGCACGCGCCCGATCGTCATGATCAGCGCCACCGCCCCGTCAATCTTGTTGTCATCGCCCTGCTTGATCGGACGCACCACGTCGTCGTTGCCCGGCAGGGTCTTGCCGATGACGTTGCCTATGCACCAGGTCATGATCGGATTGCCGTCATGATGGAATCGGCCAGACTCGATCGCGGCCTCAAGCTCCTTCATCGGGTCGGACATGTTGGTGTAGTTCTGCGTGATCGTGATGGGGTTGAACCCTTCATCGTCCAGGTCGTGGCTCAGACCGGTTGCACCGTGCGGGTCAATTGGCGACTCCCTGAGCGGCGCCTGGTGGTTGGCCTCTTTGGTGTCCTCGAGGATCTCGCGGTAATCGATCTCCGCCCCGTCGGTGACTTCCAAATGCCCCGAGTTGATCCAAGCCTGGAAGCGCTCCGACATGCGCTTGTTGTCGGTGTTGTAGGCAGTGTCGTAAGGCACCCAGAATTTCGGACCGATGCAGTAATAGTGGGTCTTGCCGTCGATAACCCGCCAAAACAGGCGCGCCCTGGAGTTCATGTCCAGCTTGCGCGCCAAGTCAAAGCCGGCTATCCACTCCTGGCCCTCGAATTGTTCGAGCGTAAGCGTCGTGTCTTCGCAGGCCTTCCAGCTTTCCATGTTGAAAAAGCCGGATTTCGCACTGACCCACAGGTTGAGATGCTTGGTCTTGAACGTGTTGGCGAACCGCGCGGACCGAATGGCCCTCGCCTGCTGGCTTTCCAAGTACTCCTGGAACACCGAAACGCCGTGATTCGGATTGGCCTTCGCCAGCATTTTCGGGTCGGTCCAGTCATCCCCCTCGTCGAGAGTCCATATCCAGCCAAACAACTCCTCGTCGGGCACGGTGCCGGCCAGCATCTCTACGACCTGGCGGCGCTTGTCGTAGCAAGGACCTTCGATATCGGCGCCGGCGGTGGTGATGATGAACATCAACGGCTGACGCCGTGCGCCCATCCCCGTCAGCATGGTGTCGTACTGAGCCGAGGTCCGGTGCTCGTGGTATTCGTCAACGATCGCGCAGCTCGGTGAAGCACCGTCACCGGGATCACCGATCAGCGGCTCGAAGCGGCTGAAGTCGGACGGAATGTTCATGTTCGAGGCATTGACCTCGATGCCGGCAGCTTGAATCAGCATGGGCGACTTGCTGACCATCAGCTTCGCGGGCCGGAAAACCTCCCACGCCTGCTTCTCGGTGGTCGCGCCGGCATACACCTCGGCGCCGAACTCGCCGTCGGCCACAAACATGCTGATACCAACGCCGCCGGCGACGACGGACTTCCCGTTCTTTCGGGGCACTTCCCAATAGCTTTCACGGAACCGGCGGTGGCCGCCTTTCTTCTTGACCCAGCCAAATGTGACCGCCAGGCCGAACAGCTGCCAGGGCTCCAGACTGATCAGCTGACGCTTGAATGCCCACTCGCCCTTCGTGTGCGGCAGGAGCTGCATCAGCTTCAGCTTTTTTTCAGCCTTCGCGGGATCAAACTTGAAGCGGAACCCACGCTTGCGGCTGGCAGCCACGTCATCGAAGTGGCGCTGGACCGCCTGATGAATGTAACGGCAGGCCGGTACCTTCCCGCGAAGCAATGACCGACCCCACGCCATCGCTTTGTCGACGTTGGGGTGGGCGGATTTGGCCATCAGCTACTCAGTAATTTTGCGAACTCGTTGGTTTCCTTTTCTTTATTGCCGCCGATCAAGCGTGTGCGGCTTGCCGGGTCCAGGCCCAGCATCGATCCGAACGTCACCATCTGGCGCATCGTTTCGTTTGCTGCGGTCAGGGCTGGATTCTTCATCGGGCCGCCGGTGGCACCGGTCACCACAATGCCGTGCGCCTTGATCGACTCCTGCGCCATGCGCCAGTTGTCATAGGCGCTGCAGAAGGCTTCGACGTTATGCAGATCGGTGATCGCGACGACGTTCTCGCGCAACAGCTCCGGAACAATCATGTTCCACATGGTGGCCGCCCGAGGGCTGAACCACTCCGGCGGGTCGATGTGGGTGATCTTGGAAAACTGGGGCTCGGCGGTGTTCAGCGCACGCTTGCCCGGGTTTCCGGCCAGTGCTTTCTTGGCCGTTGGCTTGGGTTTGCGACCACGGCCGGCGACCGTGGCGGTGCCTCCCATCGCGCAACTCCTGAATTTTTAATTTCGCGGGTGTAAAAAAACGACTGAGGGCGCGGTCTAGAAGCGAAAGGTCCCAGACTTTTAGCCCACCCCACCCCTAGAAATGGGAATCTTTCTCGTTTGCACTGAATTCGATGAAATTCGACGAGAATCAATCTCATTCATGCACTACCGGCACGGGACGCCCTTATGTTGCCCCATCCACCATCCTCTGCCGCCGTCTTGCGACTGTGGCATGGGTGACACAGGCCCTGCCAGTTAGAGCGAACCCAGAACGCTTCCTTGTCGCCATCGTGCGGCACGATGTGGTCGAGATCAGTAGCTTCCACCACCAATCCTTGGCGCTCGCACTCGGCACACAGCGGGTGCTTGGCCAGGTACGACTTGCGGGCCTGCTGCCACTTGTAGCTATAGCCACGCTGGCTGCTGGTCTCGCGCTGCTTCTCCCGCTGCTTCACTTCGAACTGCTTGCCCACATCTTTGTGCTCATCACAGTACCGAGGGTTGCGGGTAAGCGTGTTGCAGCCCTGGGCATTGCATGGCTTCTGCGATCTCAGCGGCATGGCGTGCCGTCCATGTATCGGAGGGGCTGGGCATCGGGGTCTTCGGGTTCATCCTCGGCCAGCGCCTGAATCAGCAGGTCTAGACGCTCGGCTACCATCTGCATCGCCTTCGCCTGGGCTTCCTGTGCTGCCGTTGTTCTTTCCAGCAAAGAGATCAGCTGCTCGTTCATACGCTACCTTCGACCACTTCTTGATCCGCTCACGCCGGGCGGCGCATCCACTACAGGCCATGATCAGTTCACCGTCAGCCGATCAGCGCTTGGGTTTCACGCAAGGCGTGTGCATGAAGGACCGCAACGATGAAGCCCATAGGCAGCCCAGCAGTCTTCGCGTCATTAATAGAGGCCGTGATGCGCTGGTCCAGGTGGCCTACCTCGTTGGCGCCGGGCGCCAGTGAAGGCACCTCAGCAGGCTGGACGATCTCGGCGGTTGGTGCTGGTGCTCGTTTACGTGGCATGAATGACCTCGATTATCGAATGGTGCAGGTCGGCCACTTACAACGCGCGAATGCCAGGGCACCAGCGTGGTCGTTGTCTTCCTGCATGATCATGGGGAATGGTGGATAGCCTGGTGCTGAAACGAGCCAGGACTTCTTCCGGTGACTCAGCTGAAAGGGTCTGCGGGCTTTGCAATGGACCGCACGAACCACATGAAACCCTGCTGCAGGTTGGTCTTTGCCAGTGCGAGCAGACGCTGATCCACGCCTTCGATCTCGCCGATCTGCTTGAACAACTCCCCCGCATCGGCCTCGAGGGCCTTGATCGAGTTCATGCCGTCGATTTCAGACTGCGTCAGGTCGCGGTAGCCAGTGATCTTCTTGTGCTGGTTATCCATGGTGTTGCCCTCTGGGAGATTCGCGCCGCGAGACGGGCGCATCTGATTTAGTGGCGGTTTCTACTTGCTTTGGCTGCGGACGATCTGCGCATCGACCTGGTCGGCACATGTGTCGAGCAGCTTGATGGCATGATCCTTCAGTTCCCACACGTCGCCGTTGTCACGCAGATCGGTGTCGTCTGCATTGACCCGCTCGCATGGGATCAGCTCAGGGGCTTCCAGCCTTATGGCCGTTGTCTTTGTTACCACTTGCGGCTTTGCCGCGCAGGCCGTCAGGCAAAGGCTGAGCAGCCCAATCACGAACAGGTTTGCTGTTGCGCTTGAGATCATCGAAATCCTTCTTGGCCTTTTTGGCCTTGTCTTCGCTGGCTTTGATGCGCTTGCCCAGATCGGCTGTGTACGCAGCATTACGGACGGCTTCAGCTTTCAACGTGGTGATCGTGGCCTGGCTTTCCTTGTTGGCATCGACTGCCAGTTGCTTAGCATCTCGCTCGAAGGTGACCGCGCCCTGCAACGTAACGACCCGGATCTGCTGGATAGCGATCAGCAGCCCCATGACGATGACAATCACGCTGCCGGCCGCAATGGCTCGCAACGTGGAACCGGCTTTTGCGACTGCGACAACGGGCTCGAGGCTCATAGTGAATCCGCCTTGCGTCCGAGGAACCGGATGATCAGTTCGCGTATTGCCGTGACGCCGATGAAGCCGATGGATCCCCCAGCGGCGACCGACAAGCTCGAAGGCCAGGCCATCCATTCAATGACGCTACTGGCTGACAGGCTCAAGGCGCCACACATCAGCGCCTCGAGGATGATCCTGCGCTTGCTGGTTTCTTTGGCCTCGTACAACACGCGGAGACCTGAAATAACAACTGCCATAATTGCCCCCTGCCACAGCGGGTTGCTTAGGGCCTGGTAGATGATGGCCCAGAAATCGGGATTCTTTTCGGGCATGACAAGCATCCGAGTGTCTACCCTCGCGGGGTCAAGAATGAATCAGCCCCGTAGCACTCCCAGTTCGGAGCGATGGGTGTGACGGGGCCGAAAACGAAAAGCCCAGGCAAATGCCGAGGCTTTAGAATGTGCGAGCTCCTACCACTAGTCTGCCCATCACCTGAGGGACCAGCAGCCATACGATAAGGCCTACTAGAATTGCGGGTCCTTTCTGCGCTCCCGTGAAATACCCGTCAAAGTGTGTGTGGCTGAAAGCAAACGGTGTCCCAGCGAATTTCGCGCTGTTAGGACATATTCGTGTATTTCGCGTGATGAGTTACGACGGCACTTTCACAGACTTAATCAGCGCGGCAGATGCAGCTGCGCTGAGGCGTGCCAGTGAGTACTCTTAAGAGATGGACAGACCCGAAACGCATAAAGCCCGGCACTCCGGCCGGGCTTTATGCACTTGCACAGTATTTTCCAGCTTGACATCAGCAGACGGGCTGCCTGCATCGAATGGATGCGTGACCCACGCAACTAAGATCGTAATTCCCAACAAGCCCCGCCGGAACGGGGCTAGGGGGTGGTAGTACTACGGCAGCGGCTTACCGCCTGGGGTTACGGTAGCCCCATCACCCTGCTGGGAACCGTCATCTTCGTCAGCGTCATCAGTCGGATCCCTTGTGACATCTGATTTACCAGGATCATCACTGCGATCAGGATCATACGGTTTGGTTTTTTCGGGGGCTTTACCGGGCTTTCCAGCGGTACCGGTATGCACCTCCTGGTCACGGGACGCATCCTCCATCTCCGAAGATCTTCCTCCAGAGCCCTTCCCGACATTTTCTTTGCCAATACTCATGATTGTCTCCTTTGCCCAGCTCAGATGCCGGGCATTAGTTTGATGAGAGCTGGCTCCGCCAAATTCATATTCCCCGCTGAACGGTAATACCGTTGATCTCCGGCAGTTTAAGGATTAGCGGGTTAGCCCCTGCGAAGGACTTAGGGCTGCGTTGTCAGAGGTCAAACGACTCAAGAGGCCACGCCAATAGTTGGAGGACACTGGTGTGGCCGTAATCTTGAATTGCATGGGAAGCTTCGGGACGCGACTACGTCCGCGTAGGCCGGTCGTTATGCGGTCAGCTCGTGATACGACTCGCCATAACCTTTTTGGTCGCATGCCGCTACCACAGGCCTCACAACTCGGTATAGACCTCATGACAGTCTGCCTACCGTGGAAACAAAAAAAGCCCGACACAGTGGCCGAGCTTCTATAAATGGGGTGTCGCGCAGAATGCGTTGAACACCGTGCCATGAAAACAGAGCTATTCCATATGGACAACTGTTTTCTATGCGGCTTCTCTCAGGTCTTCCAACGCGCAATCAATCCATGCTACACCGGCCTTTATCAGCTCCCGTGCCTTCATCTCGCTCACACCATAGTGGCGACCCACTCGGGTGGCGGGCCACTTCGCGCCGTAGTAGAGCCAGATCATGTCGCCCATCTGCGCCTCACGGCGGCAGAGCCTGGCGACGGCCGCGTCAACAACCCCGGCAAGCTCGTCGGTGATGGCGTAGGACTTGCTCGTTGAGGGCATCACGTCTCGCATGATTGCCAGCGATGGCGACGTGTAGCCCGGCACGCCCATACCATCCATACGCCAGAAGCCCCACTGCTCCAGCATGTTCTCGGTATCGCCCAGAGGACGGTGCAACGGTTTGCGGATATTCATGTTCAGTCCCCTGTGTAGTTTGATCCGCCGGCGCCGCGGCGGTTGTTCTGTTCGTATTGTTCGTGCGCGCCGCCCTGGCTGTGCCGCGCCCGGTTCAGCTCGGCAGTGACACTCCGCAGCTTCAAGTTGAGCTGCTGCACCATCTCAGGCAGCGGGAGCGGCTCTCCGGTGCTGGCGCAGACCCAGCCAGATGCGTAGCAATGGTCGCAATCCAGCTGATGGAAAATGCCGCGCACAACCGTCGCGCCGCGGCAGACACCGCACTCCATTAACGGCTTCAATTCCTTCCGAAAAGCTGGTCCGTGGCTTCTCACTTGCTGGCCTCCAAGATCTGGGCGTGCACCACATTGAGGTCTATACGACCCGAATCGTTGTAGGCCGGGATGAGGATCTCCCTGCCTGAAATCATGTGCAGCTGCAGCGCAGAGCGGCCGTTGGGTAGAACAACGGTCTGCATCGAGCTGATGTCGCTTGGCTGAACTGCCAGATCGCGGCGCGGATCGACCAAAATCAGCATTTTGAAACCTCGCCTATGGTTGATTCTTGAATAGGGTTGCAGGCCATATAGGCCGCGGCCTGTAGCAGAATGCTGGACTCTTTGTTTTCGACTCCCTCCAACCCGTGAATCGCGCTAAATCCTTTGGCGTCTAAATGGGCGTGCCACTTCTCCAGCGCCTCGCGTTTGCGGGTCTCGACAGTGGTGTGGATGTAGGCCTGCACGTTGTGGCCCATGGCGTGGTTGATCAGCATCTCGCCGATCAGGAAGTCGATGCCAAGATCTGCCCAACCGGTTCGAGCCAACTTGCGCAGGTCGTGGCTGGTCCACTCGCCCTGCCCGAGCTGCGTGAACACCATGCTGGCTTGGCCCTCGCTCATGCCCTTGCCGTGTCGGGCCGGGAACAGGTACTGCCCGGTGTAACCGGTGGCAGCCTGACGGGCTCGGTACTGGGTCAGCAGCGCGCAAACCTGCTCGGTGAGTGGCAGCGAATGCTCGACGCGGGTCTTGGTGTGCGCGGCCGGCAGATGCCACGTGCGGTCAGCGAGGCTGATGTGCGACCAAAGCGCCATGCGGGTTTCGCCAACACGGGTGCCGTGACAGAGCATCATCAAGGCCAGCATGCCCTGAGCCGGGCGCCGCTCGAACGCCTCGGCCAGTTGACCCAGCAGGCCTTCCACCTGAACGCCACGCAGGCGCGCGGACTTGGCTTTGATCTTGGTCTTCGAGAAGTCGCTGAACTTGATGCCTGCCATTGGATTGGCCGGGATCGAGCCCAGCGCGTGCGCTTGGCGGCAGGCCAGCACCAGCAGCGCGAAGATCAGCCGCACGAACTCCAGCGAAAGCGTCTCCTGCAGAGGCCACATCAGTTTCGTGTCCAACGTCGCGCGATCGATCTCGCCCAGCGCCAAGTCGCCAACGCGCGGTATCAGGTGGCAGGCGATTGCTGACTTGGCCGTGGCCTTCCGCTTGGCTGACAGATGCCGGTCGCGACTCATCCTGTCGCTGTACCAGGCCAGCAACTCGCCAAGGGTGGCCCACGGGGAAATGGCGGCGGTGGCCTTTGCATCGGCGGACAGGCGCTGCCGGGTTTCAGGCAGAGCAGCCAGCACCGCTTTGGCGGACAACTCAGGGTATGAGCCGATCCGCAGCCACTTCTTGCGCACCACCAGACTCCAGGTGCCGCGCGGACGTGCCTCGGTGAAGCGGAAATACAGCCCGGGATGGCGTGGATCACGCATCAGCACCGCAGCAGGGTCTTCGGCACGGCGCCGCAACTCAGCATCGGAGAACGCAACGGTCATGGTCATGCAGCCACCACAGTCGGTGCGAGTCGAAGGTAAGCGCGGATCTGCTCCATCGCATCAAAGTGACCCCGGCACACGATCGCCAGATAGCCCTGATCGTTGAGCCGGCGAATCCACACTTGCTGGCTGGCCGATACCGCCGCGTCGTTCGGCGCCGTCGCCTTGAACTCGAGGTAAAGGCCGAAGTAGCCGCCGCGCGCCATCGGCAGCACTAGGTCGGGCACGCCCGCTTTGACGCCCTGCCCCTTCAGCTTGATGGCGACCAGCTTGTGACGGTGTCCGCCATTGGGGACGTGATAGATCAAAGCGGCCACAGCAGGCAGGCGCAGTTCGAGCTCCTTGATCAGCGCTGCCTGCTCCAGGCCTTCGCGGTCGACCGGCTTCTCGCGGGTGGCCTTCGGCTTGAACAGCCTCATTTCGCCGAACCGCGCAGCGGAGTGAAAGCGAAGCCGCCGCGCCCGTCATGCAGAACTTTGGCAGTGTTCAGCAGTGTTTTGAGTTGCAACCAGGTCATGGCTTTCCCCTGTAGAATTCGGCCTCAAAACCCCGTGCAGCGAGCTCCAATTCGACCTTTGCCCAACTGGCCGAGGACATGACCGCCTTGCCGTTGAACATCAGGACCGTTTCGCATGGCACCTGTTTGGCGTGGTTGCGGTACCGAAGCTCCGGCCTGTTCTTCCAATGGCACCACTTGCGCTCGGTACGCCACTTGATCGTTTTCATAGTCGGTAGGTGCTCGGAAATGACCACCGGGATCCCGCCGAACATCATTGCTGGGCTGTTCAAGCTGCCACCTTCCCTTCGCTCACCAGAATGTCGATGGTCCGCACCATGCCTTCCATGTGCATATGGCTGAGCTGCTCGCGGGTGAATTCGGATTTGCTGCGCGCGTCGACGGCGTCATGGCAGGCAGAGCACGCCCAGGCTCCCTGCAGGTCGTGGGGCTTCATACCCATGCCGCAGCGCGTGCCGGCCATCCGCAGGTGAGCCAGCACCGTGGTTTCGGGGTTGCCGTTGCACACGCCAGGCACACGGATCTGGCAGTCACGGCCGCGCGCGGCCTTAGTGAACTTTGTTTGTTTAGTCATCAAATCCACGCCCCGAACTGAGATTCAACTGGAGGGACAGACCCGTCGTAGCTGGCCCCCATGAAAGCGATGAAGCACCTGGCAACATTGGCGAGCGCCTTGATCGTTCTCATGATGCGGCCCCCATCAGATCGACGACTTCAAAGGTGCTGGGCCACATCAACCGTCCGAACGACTCGGCAACGCCTTTGCGATCAAAGAGCGCGACAGCTGGATCCGGCGGAGTCGACAGATCGATCTTCGATGAGCACGCGTAAACGGCGTAACGGAACGCCGCGGGGTCAGGTGCAGCAAGTCTGGTGTCGCTCATGCTGATGCTCCGGCGCGGCGGGCGCGCAGTTCGGCCAAGGCCTTGTTTCCGATATCGGGAGTGCGCCGGGCTTCAGCGCGGGTCGGCAGGGCCAAGGGCATCGCCTGCAATGGCAGACCCTCGATCATGCGGCGGACAGTGATCACGTAGTTGCGCTCGAACAGCTTCATGGCGAGGGAAGATTCCAGGCGGTTGAGCGGTTCGAAGCCGCACTCTTTCGCCGTATGCCAGACAGCCTGATGCGACCACCTTCCCTGCCCGGCCATGGACGGGTGAGCGTTACGGCAGGCCTCGCGGAAAGCCTTCTCTAGCGGTGGGATGCCGAGCATTTCCGGCGTGGGCTGGCACAGCTTGATGAACTTGCCAACGCTCGGTGCGAAGTCCGAGCCCAGCTTGCGGCACTGCTCGATCCCGAAGCGGATCTGCTCGATGCGGTTGATGTTCTCGGCCATGAACGCCTTGACCCAAGTGGCTTTGGCAGCGCCGATGGCTGCATCGTCAGGCCACGCCTGCTTCCACGCGGGGAAGATCGCCATCAGCTCGCGGAACAGAGAGTTGATTACCTGGACCGTACCTGAGTCGATCTTGAGCGGCACGACCTCGGCGGATGGAACGTTCGGCAGTTGCTGCATGATGCTCGCGATGGACTTCATCACAGACCCCCCAAGTTTTCAGCCCAGCTGGTGTCGTCGAAATCTGGTGCCTGGCCTTTGCCGGCAGACTTCACGCGCTCTTTCCGCACCCACTGGACCAGTCGGTAGCACCAGCCCGGCGATGAATCGACCGTGCCAGGGCGGGCAGCGAAGAAACCCTTGAAGGCCCGAACGGCCGCTTCCGGCACTGAGTCCGCAGGTATTCCGGCGATTGCGATCTGGTCAGCAAGCGCTTTGGCGTTCGGCTCCCAAGCAGCGAACATGGCGAAGCGCTGGTTCGGCGATGGGCATTCAGCGGCGGCGAGGTCTTGCTCGGCAATCTCAGCGGCCAAATCGCGCTGCAGCTGCTGCTCTTCGGTTAATTGATGGTTAAGTGATGTATTGGGTGCAGCTGCTGCACCCCGTTCTGCGTTTTCCTGCACCCCGTTCTGCTGTGAGCTGCACCCCGTGCGGTTATCTGCACCCCGTTCTTTACGGGGTGCAGCATTTGCACCCCGTTTAAGTTGGAGGTCGTACACGACTGGGCGGCGGTCACGTCGATCGATGTAAGCGGCGGCAATGGCCTGATTGCCCTCGGTGATGAAGCCCGCCTTCTCCAGCTCATCCAGCTTCAGGCGCACGGTGCGCTCGGAAAGACCTGTGTCGTCTGACAGGGTCAGCGCAGACGGGAAGGCCCCACGGCCATCGCTACCGGCATAGTTCGCCAGGCACAGCAGCACGTGACGGGCAGCAGGGTTTTCAAGGGAAGCCTTCGGCAGTGCGAGAGCCCATGACATAGCTTGAACACTCACAGCGCGGCTCCAATGTTCTTTCCGGCCAGATATGCCAGGCCTTTCGGGGTGATCAGTGGTTGGTACGCAGCGCGCTCAGCACCAGTCTCGGCGTCGGGTTTGAGTTCGGTCACCTTGTGCACCATGAAGCCCTTGGTGATCTGAGGCTGGTAGGCAGTCCAACGCTTGGAGCCGCCGCGATGGAATATCCAGCGATGGGCTTCAAGCCAGGCAAAAAGCTGTTGCGGTGAAATCTGGAGGTGCTTTGCGGCATCGCTGATGCAGATCGAACCGCCAGCGGCCGCGAGCCGATTAATGGCTGCGACCTTGGGGGCTTGGAGTTCGAGCACGCCTATCAGTCGCTGGGTTTCCTTGGCCTGGTCCGCGGCTAGCTGGAGCGCCTCGGCGTAATTGGCCGGGATGCGTGGGGCGCCCTGCTCTTCCAGCTCGCGCCAGCGGCGAACGACTGACATGCGAAGTGGCGCGCTGTAACCGGTGAGCAGGCAATCGGTGTGCTCACGGTCAAGCAGGTACTCGGTTTGCTTGCGGTTCAGTCCGTCGAAATAGATGCGCGCAAACCTGCTCACATCTTCTTTAAGGTCGGCGGCCATCGTTTGAAAGTCGCGCTTCACGTCTGGGTGCCGCTTTCCGGTAAGAGAGGCGATCTCGCGAGAAGACATGTACTGACGCGTCATGTTCTGACCGATTGGGAAAACTGACGAGTCAGCACGGGTATTGCTCTGGGGGTTCGTGGTGTGCATAATCGGCCTCGCTAACGCTGTAGAAAGAGCCGACCTCGACCGTCGGCTTTTTTGTGCCCGAAATTCAGGCGGTATAGGTGTCCGGCGCATCCGTGGTAGCTTTTGGCTTCCACACAAAAAGGCCTCGGAGGCCGGACATGACTGATGTGAACGACAAAATCATTGCCAAACTGAATGAGCAAAAAGGAGAGCTAATCGCGACCCAAGCTCTGCTGTTGGGAGTGCTCAGGTCGTTACCGCTCGACTTGCGCGCGGAGGCGCTCCGAGAATTTGATGTCGAGATCGCCACCGCGAGGTCAACGCTTGCGTATCTGCCGATCCCGGACGAAGTCATCAACGGCCTCGAGAATTACGTGAAGGCCCTGAATCACCTTCGGCTTTCACCCAACCAAGATTGAGGATCGCGGAGTAGAAGGCTTTGCGGCTCTGCTCATCCACCTTGAGCAGCGCCGATGTCTGCAGTAGCTTTTTCGGTTTCATTCAGGCCGCCTTCACCGAAGCTTCCATCACATCCAGGCTCTGCCGGACATGATTGATCTCGACCTTGATCTGAGACTTCTCGAACTGACTGACGTGGTTGTCCTCAAGCGCCTGATGCACCGCGATCGTCAGATCAGCAACTTCTTTACCCACGCTGATCATCGAAGCTGTCAGTGCTTGCGGGTTGGGCGCCGTCTTCGCGATGAGCTCGAAGCCAAAAGAGTCAGCCAGCGCCAGCAGCGGACGCATGTCCTGGGTGTGCAGCAGAATCCCGAAGAGGTGCTCGATGGTGAGGTGGTGAGCAGCGTTGTCCGGGTTGGAGCGCTGCAGCAGGCTCACGTGGGCAAGACACATCTTCCCGGCCAGCTCTTCTGCACCGCTTTCCTTGATTGTCGTGTGGCAGGCCCGCAGGAAATCTTCCATTCGTAAAACCTCAAATTTGTTTCAGTGGCTGCGTGCCATCACGCATTGCAAAATGTTTCCACCAGCCAGCACGGTGCTTAAGCAGCGGTTTTCTTTGCCGGTTTGGTGGGCTTAGCCAGTTCTTCGTGCATCAGGTCGATCGCATGGCCAGCGATGTAGCTGGGGTTGCTGATCTGCCCACTGCGGATGCGGAAAATGGTGGATATGTCGCACTTAGCGCGCTCTGCAATGGCCTTGTACGTCCAGCCAGAGCCAAGCAATGCGTCCAACTTGTTCGGGAGATCGGTAGCGCTCATGGCTGCCTCCTTTGTAGTTATGCACATGATCATGCACTGGTGCATATCTGTCAACGATCCACTCTATTGCTCTATGCACTGCCCAAGGCGACGATTGCACTCATGCATAAATCTATCGATAAAATCCTGGCTGAACTCATGCGCAGGGACAGGCTTAGTCAGGTTCAGGTATCCGCTCGGGCGAAGGTAGGGCAGTCGACGATATCCAGAATCCTTAAGCCGAATGGGCCCAAGGGGATAAAGGAACCGACCGATAAGCAGGTCCGCCCACTCGCCGAACTGTTCGGCGTTACGACAGATCAATTGCGTGGATTTGCACCGCTTGATGTCGGCGAGCCGGCTGCGCCCTCGACTGACATTCGTGTCCCCTCCTCGGCTGCTGAAAAATTGCGGGAGATGCTTTCCGGCAAAGCGCTTGGCGATGAGAAGTTGCAGAAGCTATTGGCGGTGGCGGAAGGTGATGAAGGCGAGACGTCTGGCAGCGTACTAGTGAATGACGCTTACCGGCCAGGTAAGGTCGGGGATGAGGTTTGGATTGCCCACTACGATGTCAGGGGCGCGCTGGGGGGCGGCGAGGTCGCACACGACTTCCCCGAAATGCTTCAGGACGTGCGCGTTAGCCCTTCCCAACTCCGCTCAATGGGTGTCGAGTTCAAAGAGCACTACCACCTGAAAGTGATTACAGGGTGGGGCCAGTCGATGACGCCCACCATCAAGCATGGCGATCCGTGCCTGGTGGACGTTAGCATCAAGGAATTCATTGGCGACGGGATCTACTTCTTCTCCCACCAGGGCTTCCAGTACATCAAACGCTTGCAGATGAAAGGCAAGGACAAATTCAAGATGATTTCGGATAACCGCAAGCACAAGGCCGAGGACATTTTCATCGACGAGACCTATATCCAGGCCCGCGTGCTATTCGTGTGGAATGGAAATTTGGTTTAACGGACATCGGGGGACCTAGGCAAAGGGAAATTCAGCTAGTAGGTCCCCGCCAATAAGCTAATTAAGTTGTCTGCAACAGCGACTCAACCTCAACGACAAGCAGGGAGCATGTATGTCTTACTTCATAGATACGCCATTCAACATCGAAGGAAACACAAAACTTAGAACACCTCAAATCGAGGCGTACCTAAAAATCAGAGATTTTTTTGGCAACCCGGACAACCGGGAAGCCTTAGTGGTCCTACCCACCGGGACTGGAAAAAGCGGTCTCATTTCAATCGCGCCATATGGCGTATCTAATGGGCGAGTGTTAATCGTTACCCCAGGTCTGGTTACGAAGGATAGTATCCGCAAAACCCAAGACGCGCTGCATGACAATTTTTGGGTTAACTTCGATATAGTCTTTAACTACAAACTATTACCTATCACCACCGAATACAGCCCGAACTTGCTACGCTCTCACTTAGACGCTAGCCAGTTTATTTACACCAACATCCACCAGCTTTCCCAAAGCAGAGAGAGCAGCCTGGTCAGACAGGTCCCGCGGGACTATTTTGACATGATCATTGTGGACGAAGCACATCATGCTCCCGCAAACAGCTGGAAGGAAGTGCTGTCTTATTTTGATAGTGCAAAAAAGCTTTTTTTAACTGGCACCCCATTTCGCGGGGATGGACTTACCGTCCCGGGCCAATTGATTCACGAAACCAAGCTGTCTGAAGCAATGCGTGACCAATATGTGAAATGGCTCAGGAAAGAGACCGTTAACGCCTCCGAACTTTATTTCACGATGCCTGCATTTCCGAACCGGCAGTTTACCAAGGATCAGGTCCTAGCGTATAAAGATGCAGAATGGATCGAGAAAAGTGTTGCATTGTCAGAGGCATGTTCCAAAGACGTGATTGCCCATAGTATAAAAAGTTTGAATGACATCCGTCAAAAATCCAAAACTGTCCCTCATAAAATACTCGCTGTAGGATGCAGCATTTTACACGCTGAGGACTTGCGCACCTGGTACCTAGAGCGCGGGATGAGGGTAGCACTGGTTCACAGCGAGATGGATCTTGAAGTGAGGGATGCCGAGTTCAAGAAAATTGAGCGGAACGAGGTCGAGGTAGTAGTCTCTGTAAACATGCTCATGGAAGGCTACGACCATAGATACTTGACTGTACTGGCGTTATTCCGACCATATCGCAGCATTAACGCCTTCGCACAAGTTGTAGGGCGCGTCTTACGAGCCATCCCTGCCGACGAAATTACGGCGTTCGAGATAGATAACAACGCGCTCGTTATCTACCATGAAGAAACCGGTCTAAATGATATGTGGTCATTATTCCAAACTGAAGTTGATCGTGCAAAGCAACAGCACACGAGAGAATACGCCGATTTGGATTTGGACTATGTACAGCGTGACAATACTCTTGCTGGGGTAGCAAGCGCAGAGAGCTTTGTCGCCACCCAAGACTCCTATCTAACAGATATAGACTTTAACGCCATATTTCAACAAAAGCGGAAAGAAATTGAGGCTGCGGCAGATATTCAAGTGCAGATCCTCAAAGATGCTGGAACTCTGCTAGACGAAGAAACGCTGCGGAAGATACGGTCAATTGTAGTTGACTCCCAAACAAAACAAGCATCTGAACATATCGATCCCGAGCTGGTTGAAAAACGGCCCGCGCAGGCAAGGCAAAAACTCCGAGAAATCCTCACAAAAAGGATCCAAGATGAGTCTGCTAGCCTCCTCTTCGATAAATCGATAGATCCCAAGGGGACAAACCTGTCTGGGCCTTTCAGGAAGATTGTGCCGCGCATAACCGACGGTCAGGCCAATGACGCAGTTCTTGTGATATTTGTCAACAGCAAGCTATACTCCCGCTTCGGAAAGCGAGATGCATTAGATAACAAGATGTTAATCAAGTGCCTCGATTATATTCCGACGATTATAGAAGAACTAAGGAGCATGCTTAAATGAAGGAAGGCGTAAACATTGCCGTTAATGCCCTCATCGCATTATATGTCGCGAAAGGTGTGCAGCCCAGTGAACTTACGGACAATATCTTCGATGATGAGTACCGTACAGTTAGCAGCAAGAGAAATCCTGACCAGACAGTAACATTGACTCTCTCCTACATCGATCAAGGCGCTGAATCCGTGCAGACGGTGGACTGCCGCTACACTTACGATGCTGGTAGAACACTTCTGTTGGTTGAGCAGAAGGTCGGCGCAGGCAGATATTTAACGCAATGGTCTCGCCAAGCAGCCACCGCTATAGCCGTCGAGAATCTTGCCACCGCTCTTATTGAGGCCGGCTACTCGCCCGAACGCATCTCGTCCTCCTTGGCAACCCTACCGGTAGATTTGCATCACCGAGTCCGGACTGCCTTGAAAGCAGTGGCTTAAGCCGGTGCATGGTATCAGCCCGCCATGAGCGGGCTTTTTTGTGAAAATTAGAAAGGTGCCGGCTCTTCTGGCTCGAACGGATCCGCAACCTGGACGGACCTCTCGTCCGCCGCCGACGGCTCCCACCTCAGCGTAATCGACGCGTCTTCGTGATTGTGCGCCAGCTCAATCCCATCAGCCTCTGAAAGACCGCTCACGATCTCGTTCCACTCCCTCTCCCCGTCCGTATCAAGCCGATGAATCCTCACCTCCCTCCGCTCTTGAGCGATCGGGTGGTTGATCATCGACGATACCCGTAGCGAAAGCCGCTCCATCGCGCTCATCGGTTTCAGTGCCGCTTCCTTTTTCTTGCCCTGCTGCGCCATAGATACCTCCTCTTTTATGCTGTATATCCATACAGTAATAGACGAGCTTTGATCCGATCAAGGGGAATATTTCTCAATTTATATATGCACAGGTGCATTGACACGGCAATTGCACTGGTGCATATTTGACTCATCGAAACGGAGCAGCCCCTACCAGGGGCTTCACGAATCGAACACACGACTGGTAAAGCCGCCAGATAGCCAGGGACCAGCGAAGTGGTCTCCCAGCCCCGACAAGGGATCGACTGGATCAAAGCTCTTTAAGCAGAACGGACATACCGATTTCACTGGCTGGCCTTGGCAACAGGGCCAGACGGGAAATCAACCGCCCTGGAGGGCACTAGCATGAACATCAGGGGTTTGGATAAGGCAGAGGTATTGGCGGCCCTCTTCAATGCGTCACGCCAGCAAGGGATGGGCTTTTTGGACTCTCGCGGCGGTCGCGATATGACAAAAGAGCGGGCAGCGGAGATCCTCAAAATTACCGAGGACTTCGACTATCTGGACGGCCGAGTGATGAAGATCAGCCTGGATCGCGACGAAGTCGAAACCCGCCTTTACGACCGCGACAACGGGCAAGGCTCTGCCGAACGCGCCATCGCTCATCTGGTTGCGGCGCGGGACAAAACTGCTGCTGGAGTAGCGATGCTCACGCCGGCGCCAGTAGCAGCCACTTCACGATCTCGCACAACGGCAAGATCCAGCACTGACAACAGCTTGGATCTGACCAACCCGCTGAACCCGCTGAGCCCATTCAGCCCGCTCAATACCACGTTCGACAACTCGCCTCAAACCTCCTCAGGTCACTGCTCAAGAAGTAGCCACACCAGCAGCGATTACGGTTCGAGCAGCTCATCAAGCGATAGCTCGTGCAGCTACTCAAGCGACAGTGGCTTTTCCAGCAGCAGCTACGACTGAAAATGCATGTCGACCTTGGATGCCACCAAGCAAATCACGCTCGAGCTGGAACACCCCGCAGGCTCGATGAAGTTCAACGGCGACCTGGCCGAGGACCTGTACCTCGCAGCACGGCATCTGACCGGGCAAGAAAGGCTAAAGCTGATCCAGCGCATGCAAGACAGCCAGGCCGAACTTGAAGCGTTCGGCCGATAGACAACAGCGCCAGTGTCAGCCTGACGAACACTGCCCGATACCTGGAACGCTCTAACTCTGACAACGCTGCATCGGAAATCCCCCGACCTACGACGTACGGGAGGCTTAAGCCGAACAGAGCGATTCATGGCGATCTCTGATGCGGACAAACCATCATGACTTGACGCTGCCCCACGCGCCGCTAAGGGATGGAGCCAGGAGGAATCTTATGCTCCCAAGTCTCACGGAAAGTGTCCTGTACGCAACACCACTTAATCCAAGCCGAGCCGCAGTCCCCGCAAAACATCGGGACGCCAGTCAGGCTTAGAAGTCGAATCACAGCACCACTACGCTCCATGCGCCGTGAGTCCGGCGGTGCAACGCCAAACTCTCCGGGTTTAACCAGCTCCACGCACAGGTGACAGAGCACGATGGCACTTCCCGACGACGAGGTTTAAGAAGAATCGATCATACATTTCCGGGGTGACGGCATCTAGCTATCAATCCGAAAGACAGGCATTCCTCACCGCCTGTTCTCCTCTGCCCATTCGTCCGATCGCTCCTACGTCATTTAATCAAAAAAGTAGCCACTGCCAACCCAGTGAGCGCGCTGCGGAGGATTTGCAGCCATGTAAACGACATTGACCCGACCTACCGCAACAGGCGGCGCCGGCGAGCAAGGCTCACGTAGGGAGGCCTCGTGACAAGCGATATCGAAAGCCCCACGTCGATGGGGCTTCTTTTACCCAGCGTTTACCCGTCAGCACTCTCCCCTGCGCCCAATCGGCCTATGTCAGGCGGCCAGAGTGCTGACAAGTGAACGCACCGAACTGAGGAAAGGATATGGACTCACAGATACAACAGCGCGTGGATGGCCTGAACGCTATGCGCGCCCGCACTCATCTCGCCACAGCGGAGTTCTACGCAATGATCGGGAAAAAGCCGCCAGCCCAGACGATCCGCTATCAGGTGATCCGCAAGAGCGCAGACGCTTGGCATGTCGTTGAGATCAGCACCGGTAAAGTCCGCGGCTTCCGCTTCGGCTACAAGGAAGCGGTCAATTACGCTCAGGTGCTAGAAGCGCGCCCCGGAGGCGTGGCGATCAGCCTGTTGCGGGCGGTGCCCCAGTGATCGGCCAAAGTGTGTCGGATCAACACAAGCAGGCGATCACGCAACTCGCCGCCCAGATCGACCACTACCTCGCCACCGGCCACCGTATCCAGCGCATCGACCAGGGCGTCAGCGCCAACGCGCCGCTGCTGGGCACCACAAATCATCATGAAACGCTCAAGGCCAAGCGCGCTAGACGTGCGCCGCACATTAGCGCACTGGCCGAGTCTGGTCTGAATGCGCGCGAGATCGGTATGAAGATCGGCATCGATACCCGCACCGTCGCACTCACCGCCCGAGAGCACGGCATCACCTTCATCACTGCTAGATGACGCGGCGTCTATTCAAGTGCGCGAACCAGCGTCGGCGGCAGACTTGGCTCAGTTTGCCAGTGCACCAGATCGGAGAACCACCCAATGGAACAGACGGCAGCCGCCAAGCACGCAGCGGCGTACCGGCTCAGGCAGAAAGAGAAGAAGAACCAGCTGGGGATAACGACCCTAACGATTGAATTGGCGCAGGGCATCGCCGCCCAGCTGCCAGATTTTCTGAAGCTGCACAGCTTCGACAACGCGCAGGAGCTGTATCAAACCTTGGTGCTTTACGTTCTTCGAGCGCCTGCTGAGGAAGCTGCGCGGATTCTCACGCCTCACACGTCAGGTTTCGTAATCACAGAAAACATGATGCATCAGTTAAAAGCGGCCGGCCTGGCCAAGGTGGACCCGGATGCAGACGAAGAATGAACTCACCCCATTGCAGACAGAGACCTTGGCGTTCATCGCCGGGTATATCGCTCAGCATGGCTACTCGCCGACTATCGCGGAGATCGCCAAGGCCCAGCGCGTGAACGTGAATGCGATCGGCGACCGAATCGTGAGGATGGTGAAAAAAGGCGCTCTAACCAAAGCTGACGGCATTGCGCGCAGCATACGGCCCGTGACGGAGGCATAACATTCAGCGCTGGATGTTATACATACTGAAGACCTGCGAGGACACCCGCCACGGAACAACGTTATGGCCAATCGTTGCGCGGAAAATAGAGCTGACTATCAGCAAGAGGCTTTGCGTGTAACTGCAGAATGATCCTTACATGCCAGGCTAAGTGTTGTCAGCCTTCAGAGCTGCGTGACCTCGGGCAAGGCCAGCGGCAACGGCCTGATCTTTCGTTTTGAATTCTCCTTCGCGTAAAGGCATCAATGACCTACCGCGCGCGTCGATGTCTAAGATATCCCAGCCTTTGCTCAGGCCATAGTTCGAGACCTGCACAGCGACTATGCCGTCAGACTCGCGTGATAAAACTGACATTCATTACTCCTCAGCCCGACCCCGTGCCGGGCACCACGTACAGCCTACCACCAACTTAGTCGCCACCGTTCCGTATCGAAGGACGGCGCATGCCATGGAGAAAACCATGAAATACCTCGCCCGCGTCAATCCGAAGTACTTCGCAGCCATCCACCAGTGCGCCGCCAAGGGTGATGTTCGCTATTACCTAAACGCCGTCCAGATTGAGCCTCATGCCGCCGGTGGCGTCCTCATCGTTGCCACAAACGGTCACTTCATGGGCGCCATTCACGACCCCGACGGTTGGATTCATCCTGAACACAAGTCGGTTCTCATCGGCACGGTCTCCAAGCGAATGCTGTCTGCCTGCGCAGCCCGCAAAGGACCGGACGGCGAGCCACCCGCGCTACTCTGGATCGCGGAAAAATTCTCGCTCATCACCAGCCTGGCCGACGTGTCGGAAGAGCCAGAGCTGTTCGGAAAATCCTCGCACCTGACCGAGAAAACCGAACTTGTCGACGGCGTGTTCCCCAACTGGCGCCGCGTTATTCCAAAGAAACGCCAGAAATTCGAGGGTTCGTATCCGTGCTTTAACGGTGAATACCTGGAGATATTCAACAAGATCGGCGTAATGCTTTCTGGGCAGAAGCGTTTCGGAGGTGGCGGGATGCACCTAGAAACTGGCGAGGACAACGGCTCAGTAATCGTGCGGTTCAATCGCCTTGACCTGAACGAGCTCTTTGTCGGCGTGCTCATGCCGATGCGCGGCGAGGACTTGAAAGGGTTTCTGCCGGCCTGGACCAAAGCAGAAACCGAATCTGAAGCTGCCTGATCAGTGGATCGCTGGCAGCGCATCAGCCGCCGCCTCAATTACACTGGATGCCTGGGCGACATCCTTTGCGTCGTAAGCCTTGTCATTGAGCATCGACTGAAACGCTGTCTCCGCAAGCTCATCGATATCAATGTAGAGCTCTTGCGCAGCAGTGAGCACTGCTTTCAACGCAATCTTTAACACTTTTTCCCTTTCTTTACTCATTACGGCCTCCTTTCCTGTGGAACGGGCAAGCTTACGCCATTAGCGAAGTGGTTGTATCAGAGTTTCAAAGCATCAACCGCCAACTCTATTTCGCGAATGGCCATCGGTACGTGCTCCGCGTCATAGGCCCTGTACTGCAGAAGCTCATCAGCAGCGGCTTCGCATATCTCATCCAGATCCAAGCCGCGCTTTTTTGCCACGTTGAGTACTGCTTTGAGTGCCAGTGACAATCCAAGCGCTCTGGCCCTATCTGTGATCATGACCGTCCCCTTCAATGTGGAACGGTTAGCGTAGACCAACCTCGGGCGAAGAGCCTCTTTGGAGGCGAAAACACGTGACCGAACACTGTGCCGTAGGAGATGAGCTGTGCCTCCTGCCAGCACTGCGTCTTTTCAACAAAGGGATCCGGCAATTCAGCACACCCTATAGAGAGAAAATCACGCCCATGACGCCGTTCCTTCACTCTGCGTCTGGATCGTCATAATTCAACACCTCCGCCGCCTTCTCTATTGCGTTGATAGCAAGCGCAACGGCCGGTGACACACCGCTCGGAACAACCATCAGGGACTCAATTGCAGTTTCACACAGCTCATTGATATCGATGTGCAGAGATCGCGCCGCCGAAAGCACCGCCTCAAGCGCGATTGAATAAATCAACCTGTCGTCTTCGCTCATGACCGTATCCCTTCCTGTGGAGCGGTAAGCGTAGGCCATTTTCCCGATTGCAGAAAATCGACTCAGAAACGTCAGATTTTCATAGCCGAGAACTGCTAACTTTAGATACGTTCTTTGGCGTCCAAATGCCTTTGCGTTCTGTAGTACCAAAGGATGATTCCGAAGAGAAAAGTAATTAACGAAATCACGGAATAGATAATGTATCTACTTCTCAATGTGGCTAACTCGCCTTCCAAGCGTCGGACAATTTGCAGCTTATAAGTAGCCGGCTCAACTTTAATTCCAAGTTTATTGAATTCCTGCTGAAAAGCGGCTGCCCGGTCGAATTCGGCCTTTTGCTCATCGGCGGTTTTTGCCTGAGTACCAAACTTGTCGTAACGCATTTCTAGAGCTTTCAGTTCGCGGGAAGAAGCTTCCATAGCTGAATTCAGCTCTAAGGCACTAACCATCCACTCATCCTTTTTGTTTTGGACTTGCTCCTTGCGCTGGTTGTAATCGAAATAAAAAAACAGGATGCAAATGAGTCCCGAGATCGCGAGAAATTTGTACAGGTTATCCGTTGGTGCTTGCATTTCTATCTCCTTATAAGGCTGGGCCCACGGCCCAGGCAGCACAGAAATATCCCATTTTTGCGAATCACGCCACTGGCGAGGATCCCTCATGTCTCCCTACAAAATGTCCGGGACGACTGTCGTCAGCTTTTCCGGCGGCCGAACAAGCGCGTACATGCTGCGCCAGGTGCTGGACAGCAACGATGATCACAGTGACCTGATCGTCACTTTCGCCAATACCGGAAAGGAGCACCCCGCCACTCTGACTTTTGTTCAGGAGTGTTCTGAGCGATGGGGTATGCCGATTGTCTGGCTGGAGTTTCGGGATGACGAAGTCGGTTTTGCAGTTGTTGACTTCGCCAGCGCCAGCAGGGCCGGCGAGCCCTTCGAGGCACTGATACGGAAACGAAGCTACCTGCCGAACCCTGTCACCCGCTTCTGCACCATCGACCTGAAAATCAGGATCATCCACAAGTACCTTCGCAGCCTGGGGCTATCTACTGAGGGCGATCCGGTCGACATGATGACGGGAATTCGAGCTGATGAGCCCCGTCGAGTTGCAAAGATCCGGCACCGCAAAACGACCAGCGAGAGCAAGCACGCAACGATGGTGATGCCGCTGGCGGATGCCGGCGTAGGCGTGCACGACGTGACCGAATTCTGGAAGGCCCAGCCTTTCGATCTGATGCTGCCGACGATTAATGGCCGGACTCTGGAAGGCAACTGTGACCTGTGCTTTCTCAAAGGCGCCAAGCAGGTCTACTCGATCATCGCAAGCGACAGAAAGAAGGCTGAGTGGTGGGCGCGCATGGAGCGCACCGCCGTATCCAGCACCAGCGTGACCGCCGACGGCGCGCTGTTCCGCTTCGACCGACCAAGCTATCAGCAGATGCTCGACTACTCCGACACCCAATTCGACATGTTTGCCGACCACGACGAAGCGATCGCTTGCTTCTGCGGAGATTGAACGTTAGCTCTCTACTTCTTGCTGTACAGGCTTTCATAGTACACAGCTTTAAGGTTTACAATCTTCTCCGAGTTTTTCGGAAGGACCGATGTATTTCCGTCAAAGTGACCATCGGCAATACCGCCAAGCACAAACCTGTCACCGTAACCAGCAAGGACCACATACGACTTGCCCTCCATCGCGAAGGTAGGGAACGCAGTCTTAAACATAGCAGCTCGCCCCCCGACCCCCTTTATCATCAAGCAAACTATCAATAAGATGCCGAATACAGCCACAACCGACTTTAAAGTCTGCCATACAGTCGGGGCGTTAGTTTCAGGCTGCACACCATCAAAATTACGGATGTTTTCTCCATCCGCAGCTTTGGAAAACGCTTCATCCCACCCCACGCGACGCGCCATCCATGCCACTCGAAGAAAAGCAATAGCCAAGAAAAAAAGCGACAAGATCCAACCGGCCCAAGCGAATAATGAATCAAAAGAAGTTATGTAAAGTGAAATCGAAGTGAACCAGACAAACATTAACTGCAATGCCCACCAACGGCTCCTCCGATTTCGATTCACAAAGCCCATATATAAAAACAGGCAAGTAAAAGCCAAGAAAGGTAGCAGCGTTACCAAGCATACTAGCAGCGATATGAGTATCGCTTTCAGATCAACTTCAATTAATTCGAATGAGATACCAAAAGCTTCAGCATAACCAATTTCAAACATCCAAGCCGTGACATACGCAACAACAGGAGCAACTGACAAAACTACGCCTTCTCTAAAAATCAAGCTCATCTTGAACGTCCTATACCTGTCGTTCCTTCTGAGTGTATATGAAAGCAAGAACAGTTAAATGCGTTCACGTTCAACGCATGCAGGTTGAGCCCGCGGCACCCACGTAGAAATCGAACTGGCCACCCACTTGGGCATGGCTGTCATTCAAGCAAGCGGCATCGTTTCGCCGCAGGAGGGGTTATGAGCAATCAAGCAAAGCGTTTGAGCAATTGTGCTGCGGAGCGCCTGGCGCAGTGCCGTGGTGGGGTGGTGCCGCCTGCTAGCCTGCAGCCGGAGGTTTTGGCAGTCGTTGCTCAAACGGACAGTATCTTCCCGGAAACACAATTGGATCATCGTGACGCCATCGAGTTGGCACCAGTCGGAACCGAGCTGATCGACCGCGCCCACTTCACCCGCCTCCAGGCCGAGGTGTCAGCCTTACAGCAGCGCTTGAACATCGCTGATCAGCGGGTGTGCGACCTGCAATCGGAGCTGACCAAAATGCGGTCCGGATTTAGCAACCTTCGAGACGTTGCCCGTGATTGCGAACATCTTGCGAGCTCCTACTGCGGTTCGATCGATGGCGTAGAGGAACATGGCGGCGACGACCATGAAGACCCGACATGCGCTATCTGGCATCGGCTCTATTACGCCATGTTCGACGCCGACAAGGCACTCGCACACCAACCCGTGCCAGCGCCAAACGAGGAAGACTGGCACATGAACCCATGCAAGCAGGGGCACGGCGACGTCGGCGCGTGCGGCGGCAAGGCCTTCTGTCACACCTGCGACGAAACGATTACCGCCACCACCACGCAAGAAGCCTTCGAGCAGTGGAGCGCGACACACCCTGCCAACCCGAAGTAACCCTGCTGCGCATGCGGCGAGTGATCGTGCACTCATGGAAAAATCAAAACGAACAACAGCCTTTGAGCTCAACGGCAGCCCGCGCCTGCTACTTAACGGTTTCCCCCAGCATCAACCACGAGCTGAATGCTTGGCGAGCTTGCCTTTAGCGACCACCCTGTTTTTCACCTGCTCTGCCAGCTTCGAATAGGCTGGCGATTGGCGAAAGCTAAGAGCAAAGATCAACATATTCGTATTCAAAATCTTAAAGCCATCGAGCGTCGCTTTATTTATGGTCCCGCCGACGTACATATTAAATCTGATACCAAGGATGGTGAAAACATGGCTAATCTCTCCTTTATACCGGTTAGAAGTCGGAAAAGACATAAACGCCGTCATACCTTCGTCAGTATTCACCTCAAGGATGAAACGTACAGCATCCAAAGTACCCTCACCTAAGAGAAACTTTCTAAACACAGCCTCGTACTTATCGCCCAGAGATTTTCTGTAAGGATCGCCCCCATAGCCCCAGTTCCAAACCTGAGCCCGCCAGAACACACTGGCCGCAAAATACGTCAACCCCGCTGTTATCTCTGTTTCGAGCTTGGACGCATCATAAGCTTGATACGCATCTGCGGTTACACAAGGCCCGTTGCGTCGCAGCTTCTCGAGGAGTGGGAAACCGTCGGAAGTCGCCCATAAATAACCCATAATCCGCTCGCCATGTTTTGAGAAAAGGTCTTCGCACGAGCGGCACAAGAGTTCCATGGTCACTTGCTTATCATTGTGCGCGGCAGTTCCTTTAAACGAATCAATTCGAACAGGCGATAAACCACTATACTCACCTTGCCCCCTAACATGCGGATACGCTGCCGAGGGTATGAAGTGGCTATCTATAAGTTTTCCTTTTTCTTTCTCACACAATGCGCAAATCATCAGCGTCCTCCTTGATTAATGCTTCTAATACTCTTTAGAAACAAAAGTGCATCCCAGTGCACATGTATCTTAGACCGCTCCAGTGCCTTTCGGACGTTATAACTGGACCAGTCGCCAGGCATCAAATCGAATCCCGCACAACGATCCAACCCAAAGCACCGCCGCTGAGTAATAGCAGCGAGCGGATGCCCTTACAACCCTCCCACACCCAATTCCTATTGCCTGCTGCGTATGCGGCGAGGACGAAGTCATGCCTGAAGACATCAAACTGATTCAAGTCGCGCCAGTGGTGCGAGACGAAAACGGCTTTTTCCAGCACCCCGATCTGCCGGACTTCGATGAAGGTGACGGCGACAAGTGCAAGGCTTGGATTGCCAAACAAGGTCTGCAGGTAAAGATGATCAGCCTGGAGTACCACAGCGACGAAGCAGTATCTGAACGCTACTTTGAAGCCGGCGACCCGGACTGCAGTTACTGGGAACCCGACCGGCCAGACGGCGAAGAATGGTTCTGCCTTGCGATCCACGATACAGATGACGGTCCTGTGTGTTGGTGGGCTCGGAGCATACAGCCATGATCATCGACGACATCATGACCGACAAAATTACGCTGCACGGCCTGGGCTTTGTCCAGGTGCAGTTGGAGGGAAATCAACGCCTGCACGTCTGGCACCCGGAACTGCCGCGCCGCGCCTGCTTCGAAAACTCGGCGATTCACGATCACCGCTTCGACTTCGTATCGCGAGTGCTGGTCGGCACGCAGGTCAACCACTGCTTTGACATGCAACGCCATGACGCCGGGGACTTCGTCCTTTACCTGCATGAAGGCAAGCGCAGCGCCAACGGCGGCCGACCATGGACGCCGGACGGACGGGCCATTCTGGAGCGTGGCCCGGTCTTCGAGGTTCGCGCTGGTAACGACTACGGCACACGGGCCTACGAATACCATCGGACAGAGCCAGGCGGAGACGGCCGAGTCGCAACAATCATGCAGAAGCAGAGTGAGTTCCCAGCGGGCGCCCACTCGACATGCCGCTTCGGCGTACAGCCCGACGCAGACTTCGACCGCTATCAATGGTCGCCGGCCAAGCTGTGGGAGGTGGTGACCGACGTGCTGCTCGGGCGTTTGATATCAGGCCCATCCAGCGAATCCTCACCTTCGTAAACTGCGAGGACTTCAGGGACGTCGTAAAGCACACCTGGCGTTCTCGATACCAGAACAACCACGGCGCATGGCGCGTTGCATGGTTTGCAGGCGCCAACGCCAAGTATCTCTTGTGATGCATAGGTTTGATTTGAGCGCATAGAAACCTCGGCCGGTGGATGTATTCATCCTACACGTCCAGATAATTCCTGCTTTCAGCGCCAAAATTTGCGCTCACTGCCCCTTCCCCATCTATCCACATGCCTGCCGGTGTCGGCGGGCAGGAGATTCCTGTGTCCAAAGAAAACCCGATTCATCAGCAAGACCAGGCCCTGATTGAGGGCATTCATTCACAACACCTCGAAAGGATCGGCGTCCTGGGTGATGAGGCGATTCAGTTTCAAGACGCCTCCTACGCCGTCGGCAGGCAGCGCGGTGTAAAGGAAGCAAACGAAACGCTGCTTGCCTTGGTGATCCGGATGCGCAGCTACATGGATCAGGCAGGCATCGAATCGAGGCTCGAAAGCATGAACCCAATGGAGAAGCTGGCTTCGGACCCCGACGTCGCGCTCGAGGCATTCCGCCCACTCAACCCCGCATAGACCCCCGGACGGGGAAGAGGCATCCCATGAAGCGTGAACTGATCAAGATCAGCGAATTCCAGCGGCGGCGCTGGGGCGAAAACGGAACACCGCCCTGCCCTCAGGCAATCCGTAACTACATCCGAAACGGCAAGCTTCCGGGCGAGCAGATCGGCAAACTCTGGTATATCGACTGGGCGGCATTCAACAAAGCTGCCGGCAACGACCTCGTCGCGATGGTATTGAAAGGAGCTGCATGATGGTCCCACGGCCGCGCAACAAGTCGAACAGAGGCTTGCCGCAGAACCTTTACCTGGATGACCGGCGCGGGACATACCGGTACCGGCGCCCAACTGATGGGAAGTGGTTTCAGTTCGGCACCGATCGGGTCAAGGCTGTGGATGCGGCCAAGCAACTGAATTTGGCATTCATGCAGGGTGCCGACCTGGTCGGCGTAGTACTGGGCGAATCAGCCGAGCTGTTCACCGCCTTCCTGGATGATTACGAGAAGAACGTGCTGCCGCCGCGCGAGCTGTCGAAGGGAACGCTCGGACTTTACGCCGTGCACTTCCGCAGATTCCGACGTGAGTTCGAAGGAAAGGCTGTCGATCAGATCTCGATCCGCATGATCGCCCAAATGCTTGACCTGTTGACGCCGCGCACGGCCAACCAATGCCGGGCGCTGCTGATCGACATTTTTAATCACGCGGCGGCCAAGGGGCTTTGCCCCGACAATCCTGCGGCGAGCACCATCAATCGCATCGAAAAGAAAACCCGCAAACGGCACACGGTCGACGGACTCAAGGCGATTCGGGAGGCAGCACCCGCCTGGCTGCAAAACGCGATCGATTTGGCGCTGATCACTGCTCAGCGGCGCACCGATATCCTCGCGATGAAGTTTGAAGACGTGAAGGACGGCTATCTCTACGTGGTGCAGCAGAAGACTTCGAAGGCCAGTGACGCGGCGTGGATCAGGTTCAGGGTGACGCCCGAGCTGCAGCGAGTGATCAGCCATTGCCGTGACAACGTCGTTTCCCCTTTCCTGGTGCACCGCAGACCTGACCGGAAGAGGCAAAAGCAGGCTGAGGCCAAAGAGCACTGGACCAAGGTTGAGGAGCGTTACTTGACGCGCGCATTCAAGGACGCCAGGGAGACGGCGGATTGCTACAAGGGATGGAAGGAAGAAGAAATGCCAGGCTTTCACGAAGTCAGGGCACTGTCGCTCCACCTGTACAAAAAAGCCGGGAAAGATGGGCAGAAGATCGCCGGGCACGCCAGCGAGGAAATGACCAAAAACTACCAGAAGGAACACTCGGAAGTGATCTGGTCGGAGGCCATTCCGGACCTCGATATCAGCGAAATCGCCGGATAGTTTTGCGCCAGTTTTGCGCGGGTTTTGCGCGAGCCAGCAATGAAAAAGGGAATCGAGCCGGTAAGTGGCTGATTCCCTTTACAAAATATGGTCGGGACGGAGTGATTCGAACACTCGACCCCTAGCACCCCATGCTAGTGCGCTACCGGACTGCGCTACGCCCCGACTAGGCGTTACTCACTGCTACTTCTGTATTACGGGTTCTTGCGAAAGCGTCGAGGAATATACCCTAAGCTTTTGAATGATGGAAGTATTTCGGCTTACCACGTCAAGTCATTTACGCAGCACGACCAGCACGTCTTCCAGCTCGACAATCATCTGTTTGATCAGCTGCTTGTACTGCAGCGAATCATCCTTGACCTCATCGCTGGACATGCGCAAACGCGCGCCGCCAATGGTGAAGCCCTGATCGTAAAGCAGCGCGCGGATCTGGCGGATCATCAGCACGTCCTGTCGCTGATAATACCGGCGGTTTCCGCGGCGCTTGACCGGGTTGAGTTGAGGAAACTCCTGCTCCCAATAACGCAGAACGTGCGGTTTGACCGCGCAGAGCTCGCTGACTTCACCAATGGTGAAGTAGCGTTTGCCGGGGATAGGCGGTAGCTCGTCGTTATGACTTGGTTCCAGCATAAGCCTCAACTCGGGCCTTCAGTTTCTGCCCTGGGCGAAAGGTGACCACACGGCGAGCGGTAATCGGGATTTCTTCCCCTGTCTTGGGATTTCGGCCCGGTCGCTGGCGTTTATCGCGCAGATCAAAATTGCCGAATCCAGACAATTTGACCTGCTCGTTATCTTCCAGAGCGTGCCTGATTTCCTCAAAGAACAGCTCGACCAGTTCCTTGGCTTCTCGTTTGTTCAGGCCTAGCTCTTCGTACAGACGTTCGGCCATCTCAGCTTTCGTCAGAGCCCCCATACGCTACATCCTTAACGTGGCGTTTAACCTTGCCTCTAGCGAGGTGAGAATTTGCTGCGTCGAAGCGTTTACCTCATCGTCGGTAAGAGTGCGCGATGGATGTTGCCAGGTCAAGCCGACTGCAAGGCTTTTTCTAAGCGGATCAATGCCTTTACCCTGGTAAACATCAAACAGCCTGAGGTCTGTGAGCCATTCCCCTGCATTCTCACGAATAACGTCCAGCACGGCGGTCGCGGAAACATCACGATCAGCCAGCAGCGCCAGGTCGCGACGCACTTCCGGGAAGCGTGAAAGCTCATGGAATTTCGGCAGGCGACCGGTCGCCACTTCAGCCAGAACCAGCTCGAAGACGAACACGGGACGATCAAGGCCCAGGGTCTTCGACAGTTCCGGGTGCAGTGCGCCGATGTAGCCCACTTCTCGCCCGTCACGCTCGATACGTGCGGTCTGACCCGGGTGCAACGCGGGGTGGCTTCCGGGTACGAAACGGAAATCATCTTGCGCACCGGCAAAGCCCAGCACAGCTTCAACGTCAGCCTTGACGTCGAAGAAGTCGACGACATCGCGGCCTTGCGCCCAGCCTTCCGGCAGACGGCTGCCACAGATCACGCCGGCCAGCATCGGCTCTTGCTTCAAGCCTTCCAGTTGACCGACAAAACGCAGCCCGCTCTCGAACAGGCGCACGCGGTCCTGCTGGCGATTGAGGTTGTGCTGCAGCGACTTCACCAGACCCGGCCACAGGGACGAGCGCATTGCCGACATGTCAGCCGAGATCGGATTGGCCAGCAGCAGCGGCTCAGCACCCGGGCTGAACAGCTCGAACCATTTCTGATCGATGAAGCTGTAAGTGATTGCTTCCTGATAACCGCGAGCCACCAGCAGACGACGCAACGCTGGCAGATCACTCCGAGCCTCGGCACGCGGTTGCGGTGCCAGGCGCGCCTGCGGGTAACGAACCGGCAGACGGTTGTAACCATGGAGGCGGGCCAGCTCTTCAATCAGATCGACTTCGAGGGTGATATCGAAGCGGTGGCTCGGCACTTCGACGCGCCACTGCTCGATGGCGTGAGGCGCGACGGTGAGACCGAGCGCTGTGAGCAGACGCTCGATTTCCGCTGCGTCCATCTTCATGCCCAGCATCTGCTCGATACGCTCGGCACGCAGAATGATCGGCTCAACCGAAGGCAGGTGCTGATCGCTGACGGTTTCGATGACCGGACCAGCTTCACCGCCCGTGATCTCCAGAAGCAGGCCAGTGGCACGCTCCATGGCTTCACGAGCGAGCTGCCAGTCAACGCCGCGCTCATAGCGATGGGACGCGTCGGTGTGCAGGCCATAGGACCGTGCCTTGCCGGCAACGGCAATTTGATCGAAAAAAGCGCTCTCAAGGAAAATATCGCGAGTGGTCGCGGACACGCCGCTGTGCTCGCCACCCATGACACCGGCGATGGCCAGGGCACGCTGGTGATCGGCGATGACCAGAGTATCAGCGCGCAGGCTGACTTCCTGTCCATCCAGAAGCACGAGCTTTTCGCCCTCTTCCGCCATGCGCACACGAATGCCGCCGTTGATCTCGGCAAGGTCGAACGCGTGCAGCGGCTGACCCAGCTCAAGCATCACGTAGTTGGTGATGTCGACTGCGGCGTCGATGCTGCGGACGTCCGAGCGACGCAGGCGCTCAACCATCCACAACGGCGTAGGACGCGACAGGTCGACATTGCGGATGACGCGACCCAGATAACGTGGGCATGCCGCAGACGCGATCACGTCTACAGGACGCACTTCATCGTGCACGACCGGAACCACTGCCACCTGTGGACGCGTGACGACTGCGTCATAGAGCGCACCCACTTCACGGGCCAGACCCGCGACCGACAGGCAGTCACCGCGGTTGGGCGTCAGGTCGACCTCGATGCTCGCGTCGTCCAGTTCGAGATAAACGCGCACATCCTGACCCACCGGCGCGTCGGCCGGCAGCTCCATCAGGCCGTCATTGCCCTCACCCACCTGCAGCTCGGCTTGGGAGCACAGCATGCCGTCGGACTCGACGCCCCGCAGCTTGGCTTTCTTGATCTTGAAATCGCCCGGCAATTCGGCGCCGATCATCGCGAATGGAATCTTCAGGCCGGGACGTACGTTTGGCGCGCCACACACAACCTGAAAGGTTTCGGCGCCATTGCTGACCTGGCAAACGCGCAGCTTGTCAGCGTCCGGGTGTTGCTCGGTGCTCAACACCTCGCCCACCACAACACCGCTGAAAACGCCCGCTGCCGGGGTGACGCTGTCTACTTCAAGGCCGGCCATCGACAGACGAGCAACCAGCTCGTCGCGGGACACTTGCGGGCTTACCCAGCCACGCAGCCATTGTTCACTGAATTTCATCCTGCTCTCCTAAAGAATTCGTTACGGGCGACCTAGCGAAATTGCGCGAGGAACCGCAAGTCGTTGTCGAAGAACAGGCGCAAGTCGTTGACGCCATAACGCAGCATCGCCAGACGCTCTACGCCCATACCGAAGGCGAAGCCCTGGAATTCTTCCGGATCGATCCCAGACATGCGCAGCACGTTCGGGTGGACCATGCCGCAGCCCATGACTTCAAGCCAGCCGGTCTGCTTGCACACGCGGCAGCCTTTGCCGCTGCACATCACGCATTCCATGTCGACTTCGGCCGAAGGTTCGGTGAACGGGAAATACGAAGGACGGAAACGCACTGCCAGCTCTTTTTCAAAGAACACGCGCAGGAATTCCTCGATGGTGCCTTTCAGGTCGGCGAAGTTGATATCGCGGTCGACCAGCAGGCCTTCGACCTGGTGGAACATCGGGGAATGGGTGATATCGGAGTCACTGCGATACACACGGCCCGGGCAGACGATGCGGATCGGAGGCTTCTGCGATTCCATGGTGCGGACCTGGACCGGTGAGGTATGGGTGCGCAGCAGCATGTTCGCATTGAAATAGAAAGTGTCATGCATCGACCGGGCCGGGTGATGGCCTGGGATGTTGAGCGCTTCGAAGTTGTGGTAATCGTCTTCGACCTCAGGGCCTTCGGCGATGCCGTAGCCGATGTGGGTGAAGAACTGCTCGATTCGTTCCAGAGTGCGGGTGACCGGGTGCAGACCGCCAGTGGTCTGGCCACGGCCAGGCAGGG
Source organism: Pseudomonas sp. GW821-FHT02H06 (assembly GCF_059421525.1). Lineage (NCBI taxonomy): Bacteria > Pseudomonadati > Pseudomonadota > Gammaproteobacteria > Pseudomonadales > Pseudomonadaceae > Pseudomonas > Pseudomonas sp. GW821-FHT02H06. The sequence continues at coordinate 194,104 of NZ_JBWKVD010000002.1, read as the reverse complement.
TCACGTCAATGGATTCGGCCGCGAGCTTGGCCGCAAGATCGGCCTCCTCGAACGACGCCTTGCGCGCATTGAGAACCTCTGTGACACGCTCCTTGGCTTCGTTGATCAGCGCGCCGACCTTCGGACGCTCATCAGCAGGCAGATTCCCCAGGGTCTTCATCACCTGAGTCAATTCGCCCTTCTTGCCAAGGTACAGAACCCGGATTTGCTCCAGGGCATTGATATCTTCGGCGCTTTGCACAGCCTCAAGTGCTTGAGAGACCAGCGCGTCCAGGTTTTCCATGTACAGACTCCAGATACAAAATAGGGGAAGAGCTTACAAGGCTCTTCCCCTATTTATGACGTTTAACACCGAACCCCGAGCGGGGTCCGGTGATTGCCGGGGACTTAGGCCAAAGTGGCTTTAGCTTTCTCGACAATCGCAGCAAACGCCGCTTTTTCGTTCACTGCCAGATCAGCCAGAACCTTGCGGTCGATCTCGATCGACGCTTTTTTCAGGCCAGCGATGAAACGGCTGTAGGACAGACCGTTGATACGCGCACCAGCGTTGATACGAGCGATCCACAGAGCGCGGAACTGACGTTTTTTCTGACGACGGTCACGGTAGGCGTATTGGCCAGCCTTGATTACCGCTTGCTTGGCAACACGGAATACGCGTGAACGCGCGCCGTAGTAGCCTTTAGCAAGTTTCAGAATTTTTTTGTGACGCTTACGGGCAATGACGCCACGCTTTACACGAGCCATGAGTTAATTCCTCTGTTCTTGATCAAAATTAGCAAAGGCGCAGCATGCGCTTGACTTTTGCCACGTCGGACGGATGCAGCAAGCTGCTTCCACGCAATTGACGCTTACGCTTTGTCGACATTTTGGTCAGGATGTGGCTCTTGAAAGCGTGCTTGTGCTTGATGCCATTCGCGGTTTTCAAAAACCGTTTAGCTGCACCACTTTTAGTCTTCATCTTTGGCATGTTCGGATACTCCGCATTCAGTTGATAAACATAACCGCAAGGCCTGCCGTGCCCTGGTGGTTATTTCTTCTTTTTCGGGGCGATGACCATGATCAGCTGGCGTCCTTCCATCTTAGGATGCTGTTCGACCGAACCGTATTCGAGCAGGTCAGCTTCAACCCGCTTCAACAGCTCCATCCCCAGCTCCTGGTGGGCCATCTCACGACCGCGAAATCTCAAGGAAATCTTGGCCCTGTCCCCGTCACTCAGGAAACGTACCAGGTTGCGTAGTTTTACCTGGTAATCCCCTTCCTCCGTCCCTGGACGAAACTTGATTTCTTTAACCTGGATCTGCTTCTGATTTTTCTTGGCGGCAGCAACCTGTTTCTTCTTCTCGAAGATCGATTTGCCGTAGTCCATCAGTTTGCAAACAGGGGGTACTGCATCGGCGGAAATTTCCACCAGATCCAGTTTGGCCTCTTCAGCCTTAAGAAGCGCGTCTTCAATTGACACAATCCCAAGCTGCTCACCCTCAGCCCCAATTAAACGAACCTCACGTGCCGAGATATTCTCGTTGATCGGGGCTTTCGGTGCAGCTCGTTTATCTTGTCTCATTTCACGCTTAATAATAATTACTCCGAATCTTGGCGACCACGCCGGGAAACCGCTTGTGCAAGGAACTCCGAGAACTGGGCGACCGGCATCGAGCCAAGGTCTGCGCCTTCACGTGTACGCACAGCGACAGTTTGTGTTTCAACCTCCCGATCCCCAATCACCAGGAGATACGGAATTTTGAGCAACGTATGCTCGCGGATTTTAAAGCCGATCTTTTCATTTCTCAAGTCGGACTTGGCACGGAATCCGCTTTGCGCCAATGTTTTTTCCACCTCAAGGGCAAAATCAGCCTGTTTATCAGTGATATTCATGATCACTGCTTGAGTTGGAGCAAGCCACGCAGGGAAGGCGCCTTCGTAATGCTCAATCAGGATTCCGATGAAGCGCTCGAAGGAGCCAAGGATTGCGCGGTGCAACATGACCGGGTGCTTGCGACCGTTGTCTTCCGACACGAATTCGGCGCCCAGACGGATCGGCAGGTTGAAATCGAGCTGCAGAGTACCGCATTGCCAGACGCGACCCAAGCAATCCTTGAGAGAAAATTCGATCTTCGGACCGTAGAACGCGCCCTCGCCCGGTTGCAGATCGTACGGCAGACCCGCGCTGTCAAGGGCTGCAGCCAGTGCAGACTCGGCGCGATCCCACAATTCATCGGAACCGACACGCTTCTCAGGACGGGTCGACAGCTTCATTTCGATGTCTTTGAAACCGAAATCGGCGTAGACGGCCATGGTCAGCTTGATGAATGCGGCGGATTCAGCCTGCATCTGTTCTTCGGTGCAGAAGATATGCGCGTCATCCTGGGTGAACGCCCGCACGCGCATGATGCCGTGCAGCGCACCCGAAGGTTCGTTGCGGTGGCAGGCGCCGAATTCGGCCAGACGCAGCGGCAACTCGCGGTAGCTTTTCAGGCCCTGATTGAACACCTGCACGTGGCACGGGCAATTCATCGGCTTGATGGCGTAGTCGCGGTTTTCCGACTCGGTGGTGAACATGTTCTCGGCGTAGTTCGCCCAGTGCCCGGACTTCTCCCACAGGGAGCGGTCGACAACCTGAGGCGTCTTGATCTCGAGGTAGCCGTTTTCGCGCTGGGTCTTGCGCATGTATTGCTCAAGAACCTGGTAGAGCGTCCAGCCGTTCGGGTGCCAGAACACCATGCCCGGCGCTTCTTCCTGGGTATGGAACAGGCCCAGGCGCTTGCCGATCTTGCGGTGATCGCGTTTTTCGGCTTCTTCGATGCGCTGGATGTAAGCCGCCAGCTGCTTCTTGTCCGCCCACGCCGTGCCGTAAACGCGCTGCAACTGCTCGTTCTTGGCATCGCCGCGCCAGTAGGCGCCGGACAGCTTGGTCAATTTGAATGACTTCAGAAAGCGGGTATTCGGCACGTGCGGACCGCGGCACATGTCGACGTATTCTTCGTGGTAGTACAGGCCCATGGCCTGCTCGTTCGGCATGTCTTCGACCAGACGCAGCTTGTAGTCTTCGCCACGGGCCGTGAACACTTCGATCACTTCCGCGCGCGGCGTGACCTTCTTGATGACGTCGTAATCCTTTTCGATCAGCTGCTGCATGCGCTGCTCGATCGCCGCCATGTCGTCCGGTGTGAAAGGACGCTCATAAGCGATGTCGTAATAGAAGCCATCATCAATGACCGGGCCGATCACCATCTTTGCAGTTGGATAGAGCTGCTTGACGGCATGGCCGACCAGGTGCGCGCAGGAGTGACGAATGATCTCCAGACCTTCCTGATCCTTGGGGGTGATGATTTGCAGGCTCGCATCGGTATCGATGATGTCGCTGGCGTCAACCAGTTGACCGTTGACCTTGCCGGCCACGGTGGCTTTGGCCAGGCCCGCACCAATGGATGCTGCGACCTCGGCAACGGATACCGGGTGATCGAAAGAACGTTGACTGCCGTCGGGAAGAGTAATAGTTGGCATGGCGCCTCCTCTCCTAGTGGTGACCCCTACCAAAGGTCACGTGGGTGGGATAGAGCCAGTACGCGATTCGGTGGTATGCCTGCCTCACAGTGGCAGGAGCCCGAAGGCCAACCTGAAGACCGAACCAGAGTGACTGGAACTTACGAAATCGACAGAACTTGCAGCAGGGCAACGGGGCCCCGCGAGATGCGAGCTAATCTGCAGGCGCGCATGCTATCACAGCGTTACCGCAGGGTCAGCTAAACGGTGGTGGGCGCTGCACGGGGATCGGCAAATGAACCGAGACGTAGCGGCGCCACGGAACTGGTGCGCTTCAGGGGCCTCAGATTATCGGTAGTACCTGTTCAAGGCCTGACACCTCGACGGCCACCGACAAAAAGGAATCCACCATGAAGCTTCTACGCGTTGCCGCCCTTCTCGCCCCGCTTGCCCTGACACTGCCCCTCAGCGCTCATGCCGCGATGGATGCGAAAACCAAGACCAGCTACATGAACGAATGCACCACCGCAGCCACCCAGAGCAATCCATCGATGGACGCCAGTGCAGTGAAGGCGCATTGCGAGTGCGGCGCTCAACAAATCAACCAGAACTTCTCGGACAAGGAGATCGCGTCGCTCAATGACAAAACGACGCCTCCCAGTACCGATATGACCTCTCGTCTGCAGGCAGCGGTGAGCAAAAATTGCCTGAACGGCAAAAAATAAAAAATTTACATTTCCTTGATGCCCCAGACCGGGGCGTAAAGAAGTACCTAACGACCGACACCCTGAAGCCCGCGAATTCAGCGGGTTTCAGGGGTTGAAGAAGGGTTCGCCGCTGAACGCGCCGACCGGGCTAAACAGGCCTACGGGGCCCATTTGGGGCGTTATATCGAAGATGCTGACGCAAAGTTCTAATCGAAAAAGTCCAGCATTCACACAATTCGACTATGATAGCGCTCGTGTGCCCAGTTGGCCTGAGCAACACAGCACTACTGAAAATTATGTTCCTGGAGATACACCATGTCTAATCGCCAATCCGGCACCGTAAAATGGTTCAACGATGAAAAAGGCTTCGGCTTCATCACCCCACAGGGTGGCGGCGACGACCTTTTTGTACATTTCAAAGCCATTGAATCCGACGGTTTCAAAAGCTTGAAAGAAGGCCAGACTGTTTCCTTCGTGGCTGAGAAAGGCCAAAAGGGCATGCAAGCTGCTCAGGTTCGCGCGGAGTAATCCCAGCGATCTGAAAAAACCCCGTCACTGACGGGGTTTTTTTATGCCTGCAATTCCGTAATGCGCTGACGTTAACCGCAATTGACGCGGTTCACTTTCCCTGAATCATCGGTGTTCAGGTTCAGACGGTCCGAGCGGTATTCCAGTGTCACGATGTCGTTGGGCCCGAGCACTCTGGCGGTCTGCGCGCCGGCCTTGGCCTTCACCTGGTCCAGCAATGCCGCTGACGCCGGCTTGCCGACAGCGAACTGCACCGCTGCCGCGTCACAACGGGCATAACCACCAGCGGAACTGGCCGGGGAACTGGCGACGCTCTCCTCAGGCTGGCTCGAAGACTCCGACGTGCTGCTGCAACCGGCCAGCAGCGCTGCGGCGAGCACCAGACCCGATGATGCGTATTTCCAGGGCATACAACCTCCTAACGTTTAACTGAATCAGAACCTCTGCGACAGCGGTCCAGCGGCTTCGTTTCGCCACGCGCAAGCCAAGGCATGCCGAGTACAGCGCAGGAGTCTGCCCGAGGCATCGCCTGCCCGGCGTGTTCAAATCGTGACAAAACGTTTAAGGCACGCCCGCAGGACGGGCTAAACAGGCGGGCGCGAGTCAATAGACGTCGACGTAATCCGTGGTGGGATTGGCCCAGTTGTCCCGCAGGGCATTGTAGATCTGCGTCACCCATACGGCATCGCTGGCAGCCACCGGGCCCACGCAACCGGAACCGGCCGCCCAGGTCTCCAGACGAAACAGCAGTCCGCCGATGTCGACGCCGCCCACCGCGTCACTGGAGATCCACGCACGGCCGTCGCGACCGACGCGCAGCTGGTTGTGCACGCCATCCCGCGCCGCCGCGATCATTTGCCGGACAGCGTCGTGGGTAAGGGAATCGGGATTATTGAGGTCGATAGACACAGTTTTGCACCATGATTGCTCTGCGCCCCGCAGCGGGATGCCACGCGGCGCAGCACTGCAGATTTACTTCAAAAGACCAAGGCGCTGAGTCAACAGGTCAAAAAAGCCTTGGGCATCGCCGTTTTCGACCCAGAACACATTTTTGTTCTGAGCGAGGGTGTCATACCAGTCCGCAACGGTCTGGCCGTGGGTCACACCCTCACGGTTATCGATCACCAGATTGACCTGTCTGCCGCTGAACAGCTCCGGCTTGATCAGCCAGGCAATCACGCTTGCATCATGTACCGGCCCGCCGGGCAGGCCGTAATGGACCATATCAGCCTTGACGTACTCGTTGAGGATACCGCTGACCAGCTTGCCAGCCTGATTGTTCAGACCGTCGATCTGCTCGATGCGCGCTTCGCTGGTGAGGATCTTGTGGGTGACATCCAGCGGCACGTAGGTCAGCTTCACGCCGCTGTCCAGGACAACCTTCGCCGCATCGGGGTCGGCGTAGATATTAAACTCGGCCACTGGAGTGATGTTGCCACCGTTGAAGTGGGCGCCGCCCATCACCACGACTTCCTTGATGCCCTGGGTGATCTCCGGCGCCTGAATCAGCGCAAGCGCCAGATTGGTCTGCGGCCCGAGCATGGCGATGGTGATGCTGTGGGGCGCAGCTTTCTTCAGGGTGTCGACCAGGTACTGCACGGCATTGCCTTCAGCCAACGGCTTCTTCGGCTCATGCACTTCCACGCCCGGCAGTCCTTCCTTGCCGTGGATGTTCTCGGCGTAGATCGGCGTGCGCACCAGTGGCTTGCCGGCACCGGCGTACACCGGCACTTCTTCACGGCCGGCCCATTCCCGAGCCAGCCGGGCATTACGCGACGTCTTGTCGATGCGCACGTTGCCCGCCACGGTGGTGATCGCCATGACGTTGAGTTCTTGCGGCGACGCCAGCGCCAGGAGCAGTGCGACGACGTCATCGGCGCCCGGGTCGGTGTCGATGATCACGTCGCGCTTCTCGGCGGCATGCACCGACGTGGCGGATAAAATGGCCAACAGCGCGGCACTCCTGATCAGTCCGGTGAAAAAATGACGGGTTGTATTCATGGGAACTCCTTGTTCCTGACGGCTGAAAATAAAAAACCGGCGTTAAAAAACCACGCCCGCCACGAGCGCGATGTTGGTGTAGGGCTGGCATTCGCCGGTGCGGATGATAGCCCGAGCGCCGCGGCTGAGCTGTTTCAATGCCTCATGACTCACCAGGCGTTGCTCACCGAGGCTGCCCGAGGCCTGCAAGCTCGAAACGGTGGCCAACGCTGGCGGTTGTTTCGACAGCATCTCTTCGGCGAGGACGTGACTCTCGACCTGCATTTCAGTCAGCACCACATTCAGCACGCTGAGAAAATCGGGCACACCATGGGTCAGGGCCAGATCGATCAGCTCGACGCCAGCCGGTACGGGCATGCCCGCATCGACGATCATCAGGATGTCGCCGTGGCCGAGAGACGCGATGGCGCGGGACAAGGCAATGTTGAGCAGTGGGTTTTTTTTCATGATGAGTGCCCTTGTGCCGCAGAGGCTTGAACCTCGGCAAATGTCGGAATGGAAGGTTGGGCGCCGGAACGGGTCACGGACAGCGCCGCTGCGACCTGACCGAAGCGAATGGCGTCCGACTCGGATTTGCCATCGGCCAGCGCCGCCGCGAAGCCGCCGACAAAGGTATCGCCTGCCGCCGTGGTGTCAACGGGCTGCACTTTGGGTGCCGGGAAGTGCTCGGAGCGTGACGCGCTGGCGAACAAGGCGCCCTGCTCGCCCAGCGTCACGATCACCTTGCTGACGCCGGCTTTAAGCAGTGCTGATGCAGCGGCGTCTGCGCTGGCGGTGCTGTCGACGGGCAAACCGGTCAGCGCGGTGGCCTCGCTTTCATTCGGGATCAGGTAATCGATCCAGGCGAACCACTCGGCCGGCAGCGGGCCACTGGCCGGCGCCGGGTTGAGGATGACGGTCTTGCCCAGTTCGTGGCCGCGCTTGAGCACGTGGCCGACGGTGTCGAGCGGCACTTCAAGCTGGCAGATGATGACTTCGGCCCCGGACAGCAGCGCATCGAAGCTGTCCACCACGGACGCGGTGACGTGGCCGTTGCCGCCGGCCACGATCACGATAGCGTTCTGGCTGCTGTCATCGACGACGATCAGCGCAACGCCGGTGGACTCGCAGGAGACCGGGGTCACTGCCTGGCAATCGATGCCTTCGGCCAGCAGCGCGGTGCGAAGCTGTTCGCCGTAGGCATCATCGCCGACGCAACCGACCATGGCGACACTGGCGCCCAGTCGTGCCGCCGCTACTGCCTGATTGGCGCCCTTGCCGCCCGGCACGGTGACGAACGACTGCCCGGCCAATGTTTCTCCGGCCCGGGGCAAACGCGGCGCGCGCGTCACCAGGTCCATGTTCAGGCTGCCCACTATCACTACTTTTGCTTGCATGACGTCTACTCTTCAGAACGCTTTCTAGACCGGGCGGAGCGCTCGGCTTAACGAAATTCGGTAAATACCTGGGGTGGAGGCGCTGTGGATTCGCGCAGCACGATACTCGGCGCAACGACCAGGTGTTCGACAGCGGTTTCGCCCCGCGAGGAGATCCGCCGCAGCAGCATCTCGGCAGCGCGCTCGCCCAGTTGCAGAATGGATTGGCCGACGGTGGTCAGGGCCGGGTAAACGTATTGGCTCATCTGGATGTCGTCGAAGCCGATGACCGATAGGTCCGCCGGGACCCGCACGTTCCGCTCGGCAGCAGCGCGCAACACGCCGATGCCGACCATGTCGTTGGCCGCAAAAATCGCCGTCGGCGGATCCTGCTCCAGCAGTTTCACCGCAGCAAGATAGCCACTGGGGCCGGTGAAATCGCTTTCTACCACCCAGCTTTCCGGCACGTCGACCGACGCTTCCTGCATCGCCCGGTGGTATCCCGCCAGACGCATCTTCGCCACGCTGGTCTGCGCCGGGCCGCAGATACAGGCGATTTTCCGGTGGCCCAGGGACAGCAAATGCGACGTCGCCAGATACGCGCCCAGCTCATGGTCGATGCGCACCAGGTCAGCCGTGACGCCATCCAGATCGCGGTCGACGATGACCAGCGGCGTGCGAACCGCGGACAAGCCCTCGACGAGGCTGTCTCCGCCGCCCACCGACGACACGATCAGGCCGTCGACGCGTTTTTCCAGCAGCACGCGCAGGTAGCTGCGCTGCTTGTCGGGGTTGTCATCGGAGTTGCAGAGGATCACGCAGAAACCGTTGCGCTCGCAGTAATCCTCGATGCCCCGTGCCAGTTCGGCGAAGTACGGGTTGATGCCGTTGGGAATCAACAGGCCGATGGTCGCCGTGGCCTTAGCCTTGAGCGACCGCGCAACGGCGCTGGGCACATAGTCCAGCTGCACGATGGCGGCTTCGACCTTCTTTCGTACTTCTTCGCTGACCGGTCGGGTGCGGTTAAGGACATGGGACACCGTGGTGTAGGAAATCCCGGCAATCGCCGCTACGTCCTTGATGGTTGCCATGTCAGCCGCGCCGCCGCGCGCGATTGCTGCGGTAGGTGTCGAGGACCACTGCAACGACGATTACAGCACCGGTGATGATGCGTTTGGTTGGCTCGGTCGCGCCGATCTGCGCCAACCCTGCCGCCAGGACCGAAATGATCAGCACGCCGAAGAAGGTGCTGATCACCGAACCGCGCCCGCCCATCAGGCTGGTGCCGCCGATGACCACCGCCGCAATCACTTGCAGTTCGAGTCCGGAACCGGCGTTAGGGTCAGCGGCTTCCAGGCGCGAAATCTGGAACAGCGCGGCAACGCCCGCCAACAGGCCCATCAGCGAGAACACCAGGATTTTGTAAGGCTTGGGATTGATGCCCGCCAGACGCACGGCTTCCTCGTTGGTGCCGATGCCGATCAGGTAGCGGCCAAACACGGTGCGCGTCAGCACGGCCTGGGCGGCGAAGATGACGATCAGCGCGATGACGAACGACGGCGAGATGCCAAAGGCAAAGGGGTTGGACAGCCACGCAAAGGAGTCACCGATGTATGCGGTGCGCGAGTCGGTCAGCTGATACGCCACGCCGCGGGCCATTTCCAGCACGCCGAGGGACACGATGAACGAGGGAATACGCCACGCCACGGTGATCGAGCCGGTCAGGGTACCGGCCGCCGTTGCGCAGGCGATGCCCAGCAACGCCGACGGAAACACGCCCCAGCCCCAGCCGAGCATGGCCACACTGACCGCCGACGCAGCCAGCGCCAGCACCGACCCCACCGACAGGTCGATGCCACCGATGATCAGGATGAAAGTCATGCCGACTGCCAGCACCATCAGGTCGGGAATCTGGTTGGCCAGAGTGCTGAAGGTTTCGTACGACAGGAAATGATCGCTGAGCAACGAGAACAACACGATCATCGCCAGCAATGCGCCCGCCAGCCCCAGGTAAGTGCCCAGGCCGAAGTAGTTGCCGCTGCGCTTGCCCGGAGACGGCAGCGCGGCAGGAGAAGTAGAAGTTTTCATCAGTCGATCCTGGGCGCGGCTTCAGACAGCAGCGCGTCACGTTTTTGATAGCCCGCGAAGGCAGCGGCAAGCAGTTCGTCCTGGGTCCAGGTATCACGCTCGAAGGTGTCGATCAGGCGCCCGGCAGACAGTACGCCGATGCGGTCGCAGATCAGCATCAGCTCGCGCAGATCACTGGACACCACCACCAGCGCCCTGCCCTGACGGGTCAGTTCACCCAGCAGCGCGTAGATGTCGAACTTGGCGCCGACGTCGATGCCGCGGGTGGGCTCGTCGAACAACATCACCTGGCAATCGCGCTCCAGCCAGCGGCCGATCACGACCTTCTGCTGGTTGCCGCCCGACAGCTCCGACACCAGTTGCGTCGGGCTGGAACTGCGAATGCGCATGGCGCCCACCTGACGCTGAGCCAGAGCGATCTCCGAGTTGCCGTTGACCACGCCGGCACTGGAAATGGCTTCCATGTTGCCCAGTGCAATGTTGGCGCTGATCGATTGCGACAGCAGCAACCCCTCGCCCTTGCGGTCTTCGGTGATCAAGGCAATGCCATGACCCACGGCGTCCACCGGCGACTTGATCTGCACGCTGCGCAGCGGGCTGCCGACTTCGATGCTGCCGCTGTCGGCCACGTCCGCGCCGTAGATCAGCCGCAGCAACTCGGTACGTCCGGCGCCGATCAGCCCGGAGATCCCGAAAATTTCACCGGCCCGGACATCGAAGGAAACGTCGCGGACCTTGTCGGTGCGGCTCAAGCCTTTGACCGACAGCGCCACCGCGCCGATCTTGCGCTCGCCCAGATCGATCTTCTCGCCCAGTTCACGGCCCACCATCAACGTGACCAGTTGCTCGCTGTTGTAATTGGCCATGAAGTCGACGCAGACCAGCTTGCCATCGCGCAGCACGGCGATGCGCTGGGCAACGCGGGCGAGTTCTTCCAGGCGGTGAGAGATGTAGATAATGGAAACGCCACGGTCCTGAAGACGCGTGATCTGCTCGAAGAGCATTTCCACCTCGCGCGCCGTGAGCATGGCCGTCGGCTCGTCGAGGATCAGCACATGGCAGTCGCCGATCAGGTTGCGGGCGATTTCGACCATCTGTTGATGGCCAATGCCCAGTTCGCTGACCAGCGTGTCCGGGTCAATGGCCTCAAGGCCGACCTGGGCCATGGCCTTGATCGCATCCTCGCGCAGCTTGCGGCGATTGATGAAACCGGCGCGGCTGGGCAAGTTATCGAGAAACAGGTTTTCCGCCACCGACAGCGTTGGCAGCAGATTGAGTTCTTGCATGACCATACGCACGCCGAGCTTTTCGGCCTGGGTGCGACTGGCCGGCTGGTAGGGTTGCCCCTGAAACTGCATCTGGCCGGTGGTCGGTGTGACCAGCCCGCCGATGATTTTCGACAGCGTGCTTTTGCCGGCGCCGTTTTCCCCGGTCAAGGCCAGCACTTCCCCGCGCATCAGCGTCAGGTCGATGTCACCGAGTACAGGTTGGGCGTAGGTTTTGCCAATACCACTGACAGATAGAACAGCGGCCTGAGCAGACGCTGACATAACGATCTCCACGCACCTGCCCTCACGGGCAGGCGGTACATATTTGGAAAACTGCGGGTTTGGAATATGTTGACTGAGAAACCAGGCCGGCTTATTGCGGCTTGGTTACCAGCTCGACCGGGGTTTCGATCACGCCGTTGGTGATCTCGAGCTTCTCGCCCTTGACCATCTTCAAAGCGGTGTCGATACCGAACACGGCCTGACGCGCCGCGAACTGGTCAGCGGTGGCCAGAATGCGGCCGTCTTTCAGCATCGGCTTGATGGCATTGATGTTGTCGTAGCCGACCACCTGAACCTTGCCCGCCTTGCCTGCCGCACGTACTGCCGAGACCGCGCCCAGCGCCATGCTGTCGTTGCCGGCCAGCAGCGCTTTCAGGTTCGGGTATTCGTTGAGCATGGCGGACGCAACGGCGTTGCCCTTGTCGATTTCCCAGTTACCCGACTGCGTGGAAACGATCTTCATCTGCGCAACGTCCATCGCGTCCTTGAAACCCGCGGTGCGTTGCTGCGCGTTGGTGGTGGTCGGAACGCCTTCGATGATCCCGACTTCATCACCTGCCGTCAGTTGCTTGGCCAGGTAGTCACCCACCAGCTTGGCGCCTTTGCGGTTGTTCGGGCCTACGAACGGCACTTCCATGCCCTTGCTTTTCAGCACGTCGGCGTCAAGCTGGTTGTCGATGTTGACGACTTTGATGCCCGCGTCCATGGCCTTCTTCAGGACCGACGCCAGGGCTTTGGAATCCGCCGGGGCGATGACCAGCGCGTCGACTTTCTTGACGATCATCTGGTTGACGATGTCGATCTGCGCGGCCGTGTCGGACTCGTTCTTGATGCCGTTGGAAATCAGGTCAAAGTCAGCGGAATGTTCTTTTTGATAGACCTTGGCGCCGTCTTCCATGGTCAGGAAGAATTCGTTGGCGAGGGATTTCATCACCAGCGCGACGGTCGGCTTTTTAGCGTCGTCGGCAAAGGCGGATGAGAGAGGCAGGGTTGCAGCGGAAGCGGTGAGCATGGCAACAGCAAGAAGGCGTGCAGCGAATGGCAGCTTCATGGAATCACTCCGACATTATGATTGTTGTTATCGGCAGCGTTTACGCGTCGGGGGATGCATCGACGAAATCGCAAACGTTTGCGTGAGCGAAACTATGGGAACCGTTCAAGCATTTGTCAACTGTGCAAAGCGGTCAAAAGAGGCGGGCCGTGTGTTGCCCTGCTCCTCCGATCACCGTTGCAGCGCTGGCGGCCTGCACCCTGAATCGGAGGATAGAAAGGAAGGGTGAATCGTGCCTCGGTTGTCGTGAGCGTTACTGAGGAATTACGCGCGTTCCTGATGGGCGGTCGGACGTCGGCTGGCTGAGTGGAGCTTCAAGTCTTCTTTGAGCGTGGCAATGAGGTTGGCGATGGCGCGGCTGGAGTTGAGCGAGCTGACCGGAATACCCCCGGCCAGGAGATCGGCGTGGCCCCGCTCGCGGTCAAAAATCTGCACCATTATTTGGTCATTGGCATCGATGGTGCATTTGCACTTGGCAGGCAGAAAACCTGATTCGACGATATGGCAGAGTTCAAGTGTAGAGATCATGGCAAATTTCCTTATTTAGTTATGCACGGTGGATGTCGCCAGGTTCCAGCAATTCCGCGAGTTTCACAGGAATGGGACGAACGGGCATGACGTGGCTCACCAGGGACACGGCCCAAGGGTCATTCAACGGGACTGCCTGGCGGCGTAATCAGACAAATGCTGCCTATACGACCTGCTGGATGGCGTAAATGCCGCGGGTTTGACTGGTTAATGAGAGCGGCAAGCCAGTAAGCTGGGCGCCTTCAAAATGGCCATTCGCCAATATCCTTGAGCGGCAGTGAACTAATCTGGCCCGCGACGGCCAGAGGGGCTCGCACTGCAACACGGCAGTCGCTGCACAAGCAAGATTTCTACAGTATTCGGAGCGCATGATGGGTCGGGCAAACAACGAGTTTGAGTTCTGGTGGGGCACGTCGGGGCCTTGGGTCGAGCCACCAAACGTGCGCCGCAACGGCACCAGCGGTGTGCAACGCGTTGTGCATGACGGCAAGACGCTTTACGTGAAACGCCAGACGGGCCACCTGTTTCGCAGTTTCCGTTACCCGACAGGCCGCCCGACTGCACTGCGTGAGGGCATCGCGCTGACAAAACTCGAGGAACTGGGCGTCAACGCACCACGACCGGTTTTTTATGGCGCACGCAAGGTTGCCGGTGTATGGCAAGGCGTTCTGGTGACCAAGGATCTGGGCGGTTTCATCGATCTTGACACCTGGTATGCCCAGGGCGGTGCCAGCACCTTGAGCGTCGAGCAACATCAGCGACTCTTCAAGCGCCTGGCCGAGACCCTGGCAAAGATGCACCTGGGCAAGTGGCAGCATGGCTGCATGCGCTCCAAGCACATCTTCATCAAGGCGACGGTCACCGAGACGCGTTTTGATTTTGAGCTGGCGCTGCTGGATCTGGAAAAATCCCACGGCCGGATCACCACCCTGGGCGCGGCGCGTCACGACATTCCGCAGCTTAGAAGGCACTCATTCTGGGACGAATCCCAGTGGCAGTATTTCCTGTCGTGCTACGAACAGGCCATCGGCCGAGCCGTCTAGGCGAAGCAGCCACCCTTCATGCCGTTGCAGCACCTGGCATGAAGGGTACGGCGTTAAGGGCTCACCCCATCAAGAGGCGTGACCGGCCTGCTCGCTGATCAATGCCGGTGCTTTCCGGTCGTTGATCACCTGCGCCACTTTCGACGCAATGTCAGCCCGGCTGAACGGCTTGGCCAGCATCTCGAAACCGGCAATCTGCGTCGACGAATCGCTGGTGTACCCCGTGACGACCAGCACCGGCAGCGCAGGCAGGACTTCGCGCAGACTCAAGGCGAGCTGGGTACCGCTTTTTTCGGCCATCAACTGATCGGTGATCAGCACGTCCGGCCGCAACCCGGCGCTGACCATCTGCTCGGCAGCGGACGGCGACGCCACTTCGGTCACCCGATAGCCCAGGTCACGCAGTTGCAGCGCAACGGTGTAGCGGACCAGTTCCTCATCATCCACCACCAGCACGTGAAAAGGGTGATCCGCGGCGGGCGCCGAGTCGCCCTCGCCTTCTGCCGGTGTCAGCACATCCGCGCTCGACACGGGCAGCCAGATGTCAACGCGCGTGCCGAGACCCGGCGCCGACTGAACATCAAAACCACCGCCCGATTGCAGGGCCAGCCCCTGCACCATCGACAATCCAAGACCGGTGCCCTTGCCGACGCCTTTGGTTGAGTAGAACGGCTCGACGCAGCGTTGCAGCACTTCCTCGGTCATGCCGCTGCCGTTATCCGACACTGTCAGCCTGACGTAGCAACCCTGCGCCGGCGCCGGGCCCAACCCTGGACTGTCGGCAATCACCTCGGGACGCGCGCTGATTTTCAGGTAGCCGCGTTCGGCGATCGCGTCCCGGGCATTGACCGCGAGATTGAGCACGCCCAGTTCAAGCTGATGGGGGTCGATGAGTATGTTGGGCAGGTCTGCAGGAATCTCGACGATTACTTCGATGGTCGGACCCAGCGAGCGCTGGATAAGGTCACGCATGTCGTTGACCAGGCTATCCAGCGCCACCACCTGAGGCTTGAGCGTTTGCCTGCGAGCAAAGGTCAGCAAGCGGCCGACCAGAATTCGCGCTCGATCTGCGGCCTGCAGTGCGGCGTCGATCAGCCGATGGGAACGGTCATTGCTGACCGGCTGGCGCCGCAGCAACTCCAGCGAGGTCATGATCGGCGTCAGCAGGTTATTGAAGTCATGGGCGATGCCGCCGCCGAGCTGACCGACCATCTCGATCTTGCGCGACTCGTGCAGCAGCGAAATGGCCGCCTCGCGCTCGGCCACCATAGTCGCGACGCGCTGTTCGAGGCTTTCGTTGAGCTCGATCAGTTGATGTTCGGCACCCACACGCGCGGTGATGTCAACGCAAACAAACAGCAAGCCGCTGAGGTGTTGTTGCGCGTCGAGCAGCGGCGTCACGTGGGTCTGCACCCATACGACGGAGCCATTGGCGCGCACATGGTGCTGGGTCAGCTCGAAGGGCGCTTCGGCGGTCAGGAAGTTCTCGTGGAACATGGACTGCGTGTCAGGCGCGAGGTCGTTCTGTAAATCGAGGATTGAGCGGCCGTCGATGGCCCGGCGCTGCAGCCCCATGATGTCGCAGTAGCGATCATTGACCTGCTGAAACACGCCTCGGTGATCACACAGCGCAATCCCGGCGCCTGCCTGTTCGAACATCCCGGCCAGTTGCGCGGAACTGGCGTGCAGCGCCGATTCAGCCCGCGTGTGGTTGATCCATTGCCAGCCCAGCTTGGCTGTTTCTTCGATGATGTGAATGTCATGGGGGCTGCAGACCCGTTGCCCGTCGAACTCAACAGTGAACACGCCGGCCAGGACGTCATGGCGCATCAACGGCACATGCACGGCCAGACTCGTTGTGCGGTCTTGCTGAAGAGCAACGCCGTGAGGGTCAGCCAGAACGGCGTCAGCCTTAATCGACGCTTGCACGGTAAAGCCCTGGCGCAACGCAGTACAGCTGTCATCGCTGACGGCGATCAGCCCTGATCGGGTCGTCACGTCACCCTGCCGGTATTCACGGCGAATGACGAAGTCGCCCTGCTCGTCAGCCTCCGCGAGGTGGACTCGGGTGGCGCCCAGCTCGCGCCCGATACGCCGGATGACGTCCGCTTCGATCTGCTCGGGGTCGCGAATGGAAGGCAAGGCCTGCCCCACCTCAAGCAGCAGCGCCTGACGACGTTCGAAATGCACGCGCTCGGTGGTTTCGGTCACAACGCAGAGCACGCCACCCACGGCCCCGTCGCTCTGGTGTACCGCAGAATAGGAGACGTCAAAGTAAACGGTTTCGCCGTAGCCGTGGCGTTCGATATAAAAGGCACGGTCCTTGGCAGCAAAGGTTTTCCCGGTTTCACGCACGCCGCGCAGCAGCGGCTCGAGGTCGTCCCACAACTCGCGCCAGTTCTCGACCGCAGGCCGGCCAAGGGCACGGGGATGTTTCTCGCCGATGCTCGGCGCATAGGCGTCGTTGTAGAGCGCAACGAATTCAGGTCCCCAAAAGAGCACAATCTGCGCCTGCACAGGGAGAATCGTGCCCATGAGGGCCTTCAGACTGTCCGGCCAGCCGGAGGGCGCGCCGAGGGGCGAGCCGTCCATCAATGGGGACTGAAGTAGATCACCGACCGCACCGCCGTTGGCAAGGAAACGCAGGGGTGCTGCGCTGAACCCGGTGTTGGGTGGGGTATCCATAATTAGGGCCTGAGAGGAAATATCGTGAGCAGAAAGCCTCGCTTAGAGCGACGGCAATGCGAGGACGTTCCATTCAGATCGGGACGAGTTTACATACAGCGCGGGCCCGGCGGCCATGCCAGCCGGGCCCTGGCGTGGCTCAGTCCTCTTCTTTGACGGTGGCTACCTCGTCAGCGCGCACGCGGATGGTTTTGCCGGAGATGTCCTCGAACTCATAAAAGCCGTCTTTGCTCTTGGTCTTCGGCGCATCCTTGGTCACGTACTGCGTGCCGTTTTGCAAGGTGACCACGGTCGACGTAGAGCAACCCGCCAACGCTGCACAACAGGCGAACGCGACCGGCATCAGCAATGATTGAATTTTCATAAAAGCCTCCTGGTGTGTAGGGCTCAAGCGCCATGCGCTCAAACGCTGAATCGTCATCTAGCAGATCAGATCAGCGCCATCGACTTTGGTTCGCAACCCCGGACAATCAACCGAAAAATCAGCGACTTGGGTCAAAGGAGGTTTTTGTCCGATCCGCTGTTGCGAAACGTCCGACACTCAAATACTGTATGCGCATACAGCGAACAGGAGGGTCACGTTGTGTCTGACACCAACGCATCAACCGCAGCATCGCCAGGGCACTACGAGCGCATGGCCGTGCGGGTTCAGAAAATCATCAACTCGCAGAGTGCGCAGAAAGCCCGCGCGGCGCTGATTTTCCGGCTTGCGGACGAACTCGAAGACGACTGGAAACAGTTGCTGGAAGAGATCGACGAGAACGACAACGTGACCCTGGCCTGGCGGGACGACGGCGGCGTGCAGATTTTCTGGACCGTGCCCAAGGAAGATTGACCTGCCGGCGTCCTTGAGGCCGAGGTCATGGCCAGACATCCCCGCTACGACAGTGATGGCCGCAGGCGCACACCTCACGGCCATCGACTCGTCACCGCTGCACCCCGAATCAATCTCCCTCGATGAATAACCCAGTTGGATAAACATGCTCAGATTTTGTGTCGCTCTGCTTTTGTCTTTCACTTTCCTGCAAACCGCTTCCGCTGACGTCAACATTGGCACCTGGAACCTGGAGCACCTGAGCGTGCGCCCGAACAAGGACTTTCAGGGCATCGCCAAAGTCGCGCAGAAGGTGGACTTTCTCGCGGTTCAGGAGCTGATGAGCGAAGACGCGCTGGAGGCGCTGGCCAAGGAGCTGACCCGGCAAACCGGCAAGCACTGGAGCTCAATGGCGTCCCATGCCGTGGGCCGCTCTTCCTACAAGGAAATGTACGGATTCGTCTGGCGGGATGATGCCGTTGCCTATGAAGACGGCGCCGTGAGCTACCTGGACCGCAGCGACACCTTCGAACGCGAGCCCTACTCTGCGCAGTTCCGCTCGCTCAAGGACGGCAAGAACTTTGTCGTGGCCACCGTGCACATCCTGTATGGCAAGAACCAGGCGGACCGCGCTTCGGAAATCGTCGCGCTGTCTAATTACTGGACCTGGCTGCAGGAAACCTACCCGGGCAACAACCAGATCATGTTGATGGGCGACTTCAACACCCCGCCCAACTCGCCCGCGTGGGACAAGCTCGACAGCAGCGCCAGGCCGCTGGTACTTGATGGCGCGAGCACGCTCTCGACGAAGGACGGCAAATTCGCCAACCTCTACGACAACATCTTTATCAGCAAGCAGTCGGCGATCCGGGTGAACAAGGTCGAGGTGTTCGATTACCCGACATTCCTCGGCGTGACCCACGCCAAGGGCCGTGACAGCGTGTCCGATCACGCACCGATTTTCCTCAGCGCCAATTTGAGCGGTGGCAACGGTGCTGCCGGGGCGTCTGCCGTGACCGCCAAGGCACCGCCCACTGCAAGCAATCCGATGAAGCCTGCTGCGAGTGGCGGCGGGAACCCGGCGAACCTGACGCTGGCGATTCGCGGCAACAAGAAGACCATGGTGTACCACCGTCCGGACTGCCCTTCGTACAACGCGATTGCCGAGAAAAACCGGGTGGAGTTCAACAGCCCGGCGGCTGCCGAAGCGCAGCATTATCATTTGGCCGGCAACTGCCATTGATCCGCAGCGGCGCGCGCCGATCCCTACTCAAGTCGCCTGCCACGCCGTGAAAGGCGACTTGATTGGCTGCCCAACGCCGAATAACCCCCCAGTTATTTACGCGCCAGGTCGTGCTGGATGCAGCCCTCGTAGTAAGTTTGCTTCACCGCGGCAGGTTTCAGCTTCGATGGGCTTTTGTAGGTCTGTTCCGTGATGCCCAGCGCCATCTTGCTCATCCACGGTTTGGCGAACTTACGGCTCTGCAGTTTCTTGCGCGCGCTGTAGAGGGTGGTGCCAGAGAGCTTTGACTGCTGCGCCGCCCCCGCAACACCTGCTCCCCATTTGCAGACCTGCAGGTCGTTCTTGCTGAGGTCTTTGGCGTGCGCGGTCACGGACACCGCTGCCAGAAAAACCGCCACTACCGCCAAGCCCACACTGCGCATACAGGTTCATCCCGGAATCAATTGATAAAAAAGGATTTTTTCAGAAAAGCCGGTCGAAGCGGGCCATCAATTTGCCTTTTCCGCACAAAACATTTCCGACCCCTCCAGCATTCACCATCGCGGGCGGGTTTGATCCCCGGCATCCCCTCGAAAACGCCCTTTTATCCCTAGTCAACGCGTCTGGATGTATGGCGAATATTCATATCGATATGGCACATGGCCGCCCATCGGCCGGCGATGTTAAACCCTCATGAAGGTATGCAATTCTGCGCCGGTCGGCCGCTTCGCAACCCGATTGCGGATGGCCCGTCTCAGGTAGAGATGCATTACGGTCCAAGGCCACCGAGAGTTGATCAGCCTGTATCGATCTCGAAATGAAGTGACAGCAATGCCGATGCAGTCGACGTGCAGGCTGTCAGGTACATGAAGCAAGCCCCCCCTCATTCAGCCGGCGTTAACGCACGCCCCTACAGGCCAGCACCATGAATGACTATAAGGATTTTGAAATTCATTACCGGTTTCAAGGTGAGCCGCGGCACTTCAATCATCAAGGCAATCATCTCTGCGAAAGTGACGCGCTGCATTTTGCGACCTTGCACGCAGGGGTGGGCGCCGTCGAGGGTCACATCTGCGCGGGGCCGGTGAAACGCGCGCTGCTTTACGCCGAAGGCCTGGGCGTCACGCAGGTGCAATGGAAACGCACCTGATCGAGGAAAACTGCAAACAAACCCGGATTCACGTGGTCGGAATTTACAAGCAGCGCTCATCACACCAGCAAAGCGAGGTAAACATGACCATCGATAACGCACTGAAGCAGGAAGTCCTGACCCGATTGCTACATGCCCACCCGGCAGGCCTGGGCAAGGAAGTTCTGGACAACTACCGAGGGGAGAATGCGGTTGCAGACACCCTTGAGCATTTGCAGGAGGCGGGATTGATTCACGACGGGTGCGTTAACCGCCCTGCTGAAGGGGATCGCACGTTGAAGTACCCCGTTAAACTCAGTTCTTCCGGAGTCGTGGCTGCCAGGCAGCTGGAAGCTGAGCCATCCAGACATTAAGGTTCAAGCAGGCAACAAAAAACCGGCCAAGGCCGGTTTTTTTGTGTCCGATAAGTGGTGTTCTCCCCTGGTGCTACCTGCACTGATCATCCAAAGCCTGTCAGGAAGCAGCACCACAGGGGAACGAGAAGGAGCCTACAAGCTCAGTCCCGTTTTCGTCACGTTCGCTATTGTGACTTCATGCGTCCAGACCCACTTGCTCAACCTTGCTCAACGCCCGCGCTCAGACCGCCGGGTAGTTGCCCGTGCCGTCCGGCCACGGGGTCAGCAGCTCGAAGCCCGTCTCGGTCACCGCCACCATGTGCTCCCACTGCGCCGACAGCGACTGATCGCGGGTGAGCACGGTCCAGCCATCATCCAGCACGTAAGTGCCCGGTTTACCGGCGTTGATCATCGGCTCGATGGTGAAGACCATGCCGGTCTTGAGCTTCAACCCCTTGCCCGCTGCGCCGTAATGCAGGACTTGAGGTTCCTCGTGGTATTTGCGACCGATGCCATGCCCGCAGTACTCACGCACTACGCTGAAGCCTTCGCGGTAGGCCACGCTCTGGATGGCATGGCCGATGTCGCCCAGGGTCGCACCGGGTCTCACGGCGTGTATCCCCGCCAGCGTGGCTTCGTACGTGGTTTCAACCAGACGCCGGGCGAGCGGGCTGACCTCCCCGACGTAGTACATGCGGCTGGTATCGCCGTACCAGCCGTCCTTGATGACCGCGACGTCGATATTGACGATGTCGCCGTCCTTAAGCACGTCATCCGCTGACGGGATGCCATGGCAGACGACCGTGTTGGGCGAGATGCAGGTGGTTTTGGTAAACCCGTGGTAGCCGACGTTGGCAGGGATCACTTTGAGCTCGTTGACAATGTAAGCGTTGCAAATGTCATCCAGCGCTTCTGTGCTAATGCCCGGCTTGACGTGCTCTGCGATCATCGCCAACACATCTGCGGCAAGGCGCCCCGCCACACGCAACCCGACCAGATCGGCTTCGGTCTTGAGACTGATGCTCATTGGGACACCGCCCGGGCCGGGGCCAGATCCGGTACCAGGTCGCAGGGCTGAAGACTCAATACGGCGCCGCCAGACGTTTCAGCGCGGATCAGCAACTGGCATATCTCGCTGTAATTCAGACCGGGGTGTAGCTCGGCTAGCATGCCCACCCGCATCCAGTGCTCGGCCTGAGCATTGATCGAGCGACTCAAGGCCGCGCTGGCGCAACGTATGTTGGCGTGCATCTGTTCGGAAATTTTTACCAGTCCCATACCGACCTCTCGAAGAATATACGGAGCATATACGTTCCATATATTTTCTTGCAACCGGCCGTCGTGATTCCTCCGTGCAGAGCGTGCCCCTTTTATGCAGAGCGGGAAAACTCGGTCGCGCACTCTGAAAGCGACGTAGCCAATTGCGAAATCGCCTCGCGGTCATCTTCGCTGAGCGCCCGGTAATGAGTAATGACTGCCCGCTCCGCGTCGTTCAGCGTGTCGGTGGCAATCGGGGTCCTCTCGCCTGACAGCACGTACATGACGTCGATGCCTTTTTTGCCCAGCGCCGCCAAGTAATCCGAACGCGGGATGCGTTCACCGCTTTCGTATTTGCCCTGGGCGTTGGCCTCAACGCCACCGATGGAGCCGAAGTCCTGTTGCGACAGCCCGAGCCGTTTGCGTTCTTCTTTCAGACGTGAGCCGAGATCTTTCATAAACGAGGGTCCTGAAGTTGACTGTGTTCAAAGAGCAAGACCCCATTGGTCCGAGGGAGTTGCGCCCTTGGGCTCATTTGGTCAATCTTCCGAATTGACGGCTCAAGGAATCACCTTCGTGGCCGATAGGTTCTGATGTACCGCTATTCTTTTTGAATGGCAGCCCGATTTCTGTAGTTCGGAGAACCAGACAATGATTTCTTTCTTACTGGGTTGGTTGGCGCTGTCGGCTGTGGGCACATTGATTGCCTTGGCGATGATTCGCACCGGTAAAATGCGCCAGCCTGACGCAGACGGCACGGTGAACGGTCAGACGCCCGTCCCGGTGCTGGTGCGATTCAAGCCCTGAATCAATCCCGGCTGTCTTGCCGGGAGCACGCTCCTGACATCATTCCCCTGCGAGCTGACCCTGTTCAGCCCCATAGACATTGGCGTTGCCCGTGGCGTAACCGGCGCTTGATGGCACAAATGCGATATCGGCCTGACTGGCGCTGAACTGGCGAAGTCCCGACGCCAGAGCAAGAAAATCCTCACGCTGCATCTCGTTGCCCCACACGCTGCTGAATGACGACTCGTTTTTCTGCGCAGCGAATTCCTGACGGGTGTTGACTTGATTGGTTTGCATGGCCGCTCTCTTCTTCTCGATACTGTTTAAACATACAGTATTTTCAACGCCCCTCGAGCGCAAGTCCTGTCGCGACGAATGGTCATGGGGATGAGCCTGAGTTTTGGGCTCACTCAGGCAGCCTCCGCGCCGTCCTATACGTCATTCAGCGTCCAGCCGTTAACCTTTAGCCAGCGCTTCCAGCCGATCGAGATCCTCTGCCGACACTGCAATCCCGTCTTTCAAGGAGCGCTCGCGCTGACGATAGCGGCGATCGCCCGGCATGCGCTGCTGGCCGGCGCCGTGCATCTGCCGGACCAGTTCTTCGCTGCGTTCGGCGAATGCCTGACCGCTGCCCTTGTCCGGATCAATGACGATGATCACCTGGCCGGTCCAGGGGGTTTGCGCGCCGGGAGACTTCGACATGTCGAACTCGAAGGAGAAATTGCCGCCGGTGAGCGCGGCGGACAGCAGCTCCACCATCATCGACAGCGCCGATCCTTTGTAACCGCCAAAAGGCAGCAACGCGCCGCCGTCGAGAATGGCTTCCGGGTCTTCGGTCGTATTGCCGTTACGGTCGACGCCCATCCCCGGCGGCAGCAGGCGCCCCTCTCGGGCGGCGATCTGCACGTCGCCATGGGCGATGGCGCTGGTGGCCATGTCAAAGACGATGGGCTGACCGTCAGCCCGTGGCGCGGCGAACGCAATGGGATTGGTACCGAACAAGGGTTTTTGCGCATCGTGGGGCACGACGCAGGTCATGCTGTTGACCACGCTCAAGGCCACCAACCCTTCCTGGGCGAACGGCTCGACGTCCGGCCACAGCGCGGCGAAGTGATGGGAGTTGCGGATGGCCAGAATGGCGATCCCGGCGCTGCGTGCTTTCTCGATCACCAGGGCCTTGGCGGCCTGCATCGCCGGCTGGGCAAAACCGCCCATGGCATCGACGCGCACAAACGCTGCGCCGACGTCCTCGACATTTGGTTCGGCCTGGCCGTCCACCCAACCCACTGCCAGCGACGACAGATAGCCCTTGATGCGGAAGATGCCGTGGCTGTGGGAACCGTCGCGCTCAGCCGCCGCGCAATTGGCGGCCAGCACCCGCGCTACTTCTGGCGAGGTGCCGTGACGCACAAAGATCTGCCGCAGCAGCTCAGTGAGATCAGTAAAGGAAATCGTCCGGGTGGCCTGGCGACCGTGGGTGGAAGGCATCTGAAGCTCCGTTGTGATTATTGGAAGTGGAAGCGGAACAGAGAGGGCAGGCGTCCGGAGACGCTTGTTATGAAGAGTAATGCGCAGCAACCAGCGGGTAAACTGCAGGCCTCGCGCAATGGCCGCCCTGCCCTCAACCGAACGAGGACCGCTCATGGATTCGCTCACCGCTGATAGCCCGATCGTGGATTGCCAAACCGTCGTCCTCGGCGCCGGTATCGTCGGCGTCTGTTCCGCACTGCACCTGCAAGCGGCAGGCCAGCAGGTCGTCTTGCTGGACCGCGATGAACCCGGCGCTGGTACCAGCCACGGCAATGCCGGCTTGATCGAACGGTCCAGCATCGTCCCCTACGCCTTTCCGCGCGAGTGGTCGCGGCTGGCGCGCTATGCACTGAACCGGCAATCCTCCATGCGTTTCAGCCCGACCTGGCTACCAAAGATCGCGCCCTGGCTGTTTCAGTACTGGCAAAACTCTTCGCCCGCCAATCTGGCCAGCGCCAGCCGCGCAATGCTGCCGCTGATCGAACGCTGCGTCAGCGAGCACGACCGGCTGGCCGAGGCCTCAGGCATGACCTCGCTGATCCGTTCCAGGGGCTGGATCGAGTTCTATCGCGACCAGGGGGAATTTGATCTGGCAGTGGCCGACGCCCGCACTTATGACCGTCACGGCCTGCGTTATGAGGTGCTGGATGCGGGCCAATTGCGCGAGCGTGAACCTCACCTGAATGGAGCGCTGGGCGCCATTCACTGGCTCGATCCGAAAAGCGTGAGCGATCCCGGTGCACTGGTCCGCGGTTATGCCGCGCTGTTCGTCGAACGTGGCGGCCTGTTGCTCAAGGGTGACGCGCGCAGTCTTTGTCAGCACAACGACGGCTGGCGGGTGGAAACACGCGAGGGACAGGTGCAGGCACAAAACGCGGTAGTAGCGTTGGGGCCGCAATCGACAGAGGTGACTGCCCGGTTTGGATACCCCATCCCCCTGGGGATCAAGCGCGGTTATCACATGCATTACGCGGCAAACCCGGATGCGTCGTTGCAGCACTCGATCATCGACGCCCAGGCGGGGTATGTGCTGGCGCCCATGGCGCGGGGGATTCGTCTCACCACCGGCGTCGAGTTCGCCGCGCCGGACGCGCCGATCAACGAGATCCAGCTGCGCCGCTGCGAAGCCATCGCCCGAAGGTTGTATCCGTTGGGAGAGCGGCTGGACGCTGAACCCTGGCTGGGGCGCCGACCGTGTTTGCCAGACATGCGCCCGGTCATCGGGCCTGCGGCTTCCCACAATGGGCTGTGGTTCAACTTCGGGCACGCCCACCACGGCCTGACCCTCGGCCCGGTCACAGGCCGACTGCTGGCGGAAATGATGACGGGCGCCACGCCGTTCACCGATCCCGCGCCTTACAGCCCGGGCCGGTTCAAGTAGACCTCATCACACCATTGACTACTCTGCCTGCAAGCGCTTCTGGAAGAACAGCCGCTGGTGCCCGGGCGGATAGTCATCCAGCTGACCAAATTGCTCATAGCCATGTTTGCGATAGAACTCGGGTGCCTGGAAATCAAAGGTGTCGAGCCACACGCCAAGGCAACCCCGTTCGCGGGCGAGGTCTTCGGCCATCTTCATCAACTGGCTGCCCACGCGCTGCCCCCGGGCCTGTTCAGGCACCACGAGCAGTTCGATGAACAGCCAGCTGTAGAGGATTCGGCCGTGCAGGCCACCGAGCACGGCATCGGTGTGCTCGTCGCGGACAAACAGCGCAAATTTTTCTGACTTGCCGTCGCCGGCCATGGCTGCGTTGTAATCCTTCAATGGCTCGAGGATCTGCAGGCGTTCTTCTTCGGAGGGGTTGGATTTGAATTCGATCCGGACACTCATGCGTCGCTTCCTGCTGACGGAAATGGGGACGGCAAGATTGTCGGATATACAGGCGGGAGTAAAGCCGAGAAGGGGTTAAAGCGAAGAAGAAGTGCGAGGGATGCGGTGAGGATGGATGTGGAAGCCCGGGGGCTCCCACACGCGCGCAAGCGCCGGATTGATCAGTCTTTCTGATCGCGCAGGACGTTGCCGGAGGTGCCGTCGATGCGGAATTCGTAGGTCAGGCTGTCCGCCTTGCGGCCTTCGCCTTCCCAGTAGCCATTGTCGTCGGCTTCGATCTTGTAGATCTCGGTGTAACCTGCCGACTTGGCTTTTTCGATCGCTTTTTCGATGGTGATCCAGCCAGCGCCCGGTTTGTCCGCCAAGGCGAACTGTGCGGTGGTCAGGGCAGCGGTGGCGAGAACGGCAGCGGTAAGTTTCTTGATCATGATTGAACTCCATTTCCCTGTACGGGCTTTTTGAATGCGATTTTTTGGAGTTCGTGACCGAAAAAATAGTTCAGCCGGGGTTTGTAACCGCTTGATGCTGCCATATGAAGTCGCAGCGCTGACACTGCTAAAAAAGCACCAATGTGGATCAGCGCTTGACCTTGCGCCGCAGCACGCCGTTCAGGACCACCACGACGACAGCGACAAAGATCGCTATGTATTGAAAGGTCTTTTCGCTGAGCACGCCGGTGGTCTGCAGATGGGACAGGCCAAGCATGATCGCCAGAACGCTCAAGGCGATGATGATCGAGTAAATCAGACGCTGTTTGTTGGTCATTGCGGGATTCCTGAAAACCGGTCGAGATGTGGGGCGCGGTACAAATGTGCGGACATGGTACCTGCTCACGTCGACGCTGACACGCCAACCCCCGCGCCCGGCCTGCGGCGAAGCGTCTCGGCCGCTGATGTCCGTCACTTTCACGTGGTTTAATACGCGCACTTTTCAGTCGCTCAAGCGTTTTCAGGGCGGTAGGACGGGTCTGCAACAAACGCAGAATCCTTCCTCTGCCCTCTTTCAACAAGGAGTTCCCAATGCCCCATGAAGGCAGCCTGTTGCAGGCCGCAGTCGTGTTCCTGCTCGCCGCCGTTCTCACGGTTCCTCTGGCCAAACGCCTGCAACTGGGCGCCGTGATTGGCTACCTGATCGCGGGTGTGATCATCGGCCCGTCTTGCCTGGGCCTGATCGGCGATCCACAAAGCGTCGCGCACATCTCCGAGCTGGGCGTGGTGCTGCTGTTGTTCATCATTGGCCTGGAGTTGTCGCCGCGACGCCTCTGGACCATGCGCAAATCGGTGTTCGGTGTCGGCATGGCACAAGTGCTGCTGACGGGGGTGGTGATTGGCGCCGTCGCTTTGCTGGGCTTCAATCAGCCGCTTAACAGCGCCGTGGTGCTCGGCCTGGGGCTGGCGCTCTCGTCGACCGCCTTTGGCCTGCAAAGCCTGGCCGAACGCAAGGAGCTCAACGCGCCCCACGGTCGCTTGGCCTTCGCCATTCTGCTGTTCCAGGACATCGCGGCCATCCCGCTGATTGCCCTGGTGCCGATGCTGGCCGGCGGCTCCCACGATGCCAGTTCCGGCGATTCCCTGCGTCACGGCCTGCAAGTGCTCGGCGGCATCGCCATTGTGGTGGTCGGCGGTCGTTACCTGCTGCGGCCGGTATTCCGCATCGTCGCCAAAACCAAGCTGCAGGAAGTGTCCACGGCGACCGCCCTGCTGGTGGTGATCGGCACGGCGTGGCTGATGGACCTGGTGGGCGTGTCCATGGCGCTGGGAGCGTTTCTTGCCGGTCTGCTGCTGGCGGACTCTGAGTACCGCCACGAACTGGAAGCGCAGATCGAGCCGTTCAAGGGCCTGCTGCTGGGGTTGTTCTTCATCAGCGTCGGCATGGGCGCCAACATCGGCCTGCTGATCAACTCGCCGTTCACGGTGCTGGGCCTGACGCTGTTGCTGATCGGCTTGAAGTTGCCGTTGCTGTTCTTCGTCGGACGTCTGGCGGGCGGGCTCGGCAAGCAAAGTGCGCTGCGTCTCGGGCTGGTCCTGGCGGCGGGCGGTGAATTTGCTTTCGTGGTGTTCAAGATCGGTCGTGATCAGGGCCTGTTCGATGCCGCGCTGTACGACACCCTGGTGCTGACGATCACTTTGTCCATGGCGCTGACGCCGCTGTTGCTGCTGGCCCTGTCGCGCTGGCTCAAGCCCAAGACGGTGATCAAGGAAGTGCCGGCAGAGTACAAAGAAATCGAATCCGACAACCCGCGCGTAGTCATTGCGGGCATGGGCCGGATGGGGCAGATCGTTGCGCGTATCCTGCGCGCGCAGAACATCCCGTTCATTGCGCTGGACACGTCGGTGGAAACCATCGAGTTCACCCGCAGCTTCGGTAATGTGCCGGTGTTCTACGGCGACCCCCTGCGTCCGGAAATTCTGCGCGCGGCGAAGGTGGACCAGGCCGAATATTTCGTCATCGCCACGGACGACCCGGACACCAACATCAAGACCGCCGAACTGGTGCGCAGGCTGTACCCGCACATGAAGATCATCGCCCGGGCCCGTAACCGCCAGCACGTTCACCGCTTGCTGGATCTGGACGCTGAAGCGGTACGGGAGACGTTCTACTCAAGCCTGGAAATGACCCGCCGCACGCTGATCGGGCTGGGCCTGAGTGAAGCTCAGGCGGCCGCGCGCATCGATCGATTCAAGCGTCATGACGAACAAGTGCTGAATCGCCAGCACCTGATCTACGACGACGCCGCGAAGGTCATGCAAAGCGCGCTGGAAGCCCGGACTGAATTGTCCGAGCTGTTTGAGTCTGACCGGATGGACGAAGAGGCGAGTGATGCGCAGCCTGCGGTGAAGGTCAAGAAGTAGACCAAGCGGAATTTCGACGTGCAAGATCAGGCCCATGCCACGATCACCGGCGCATGGGACCTTGTGGGAGTGAGCTTGCTCACGAAGGCAGTGTTATGGCCGCCGGAAATGTGGGGCGAACACCGGCCCTTTCGCGAGCAAGCTCGCTCCCACACGTTATGCGGTGCGGGTGAAAACTCCCGGCCACTGCCCGCTTGTGTGGTTGAGCCTTCTGAAGAAGGCTCATCTCTTCAGGCCATGACTTCGCTCAGCGGAATGAAGTTGAGCAGGTCGCCCTCCGCCACCGTTGTGCCTTCCACAATCTCGATCAGCCCGTCGGCCCAGGCGGCGCTGCGCAGCACACCCGAGCTCTGATTGCGGTAGGCAACCAGCCTGCCCTGCTCAAGGCGTCCGCGCAGGTACTCGCGCCGGTTACCCGGTTTGGTCCAGGTGAATGCAGCAGGCACCTGAAACTGCAGCGGCTTGACAGCCTGCACGCCCAGGCGTCTGAGCAGATAGGGCCGTGCCAGCAACGCGAAGGTCACCAGCGTCGACGCCGGATTGCCGGGCAGACCGATCACCGGCACGCCACGGAAATGGCCGAAAGTCAGCGGTTTTCCGGGTTTGATCGCCAGTTTCCACAGCGCAATCTCGCCCTCTTCCCGCAGCGCGTGGCCGAGAAAATCCGCTTCGCCGACGGACACGCCGCCCGTGGAGAGGATCAGGTCGACGTTGTTCAGGCTGCCCAGCGCTGCGCGAGTTTTCTCGAGGTTGTCGGGAAGGATGCCCGCATCGACCACTTCGCAGCCCAGTCGCGTCAGCCAGCTGCACAGCAGCACGCGATTGCTGTTGTAGATCTGCCCCGGGCCCAGGGGCTGCCCCGGCTCGATCAACTCGTCTCCAGTGGACAGAACAGCCACCCGGGCGCGGCGCACGACCTGCACATGGCCGAAGCCCATGGTCGCGGCCAGGCCCAGTTCGATCGGGTTCATGACCGTACCGGCGTCCAGTACCTTGTCGCCGACGGTGGTTTCCTGCCCTTTCGGGCGAATGTTCTGACCGGTGCTCAACGGCTCGAGAAAGCGCACTGTCGCGTCCGCCTGGACCTCGGCGTTCTCCTGCATTTCGACGCAGTCAGCCCCCTCAGGAACCGGAGCGCCGGTGAAGATTCGCGCGCAGGTGCCCGGCTGCAACGGCTCAGGTGCCTGCCCGGCGAAAATGCGCTGGCTCACCGGCAGCGGCTCGCCGGTCCAGTCCGCGACGCGCATCGCATAACCGTCCATGGCGCTGTTCGGCCACGGCGGCAAGTCCAGCGTCGAGACCAGATCCTCGGCCAGCACGCGTCCTTGGGCATCGGCCAGCGCCACGGTTTCACGCTCGGTGATCGGTGCGGCGGCGGCGAGGTCCATCAATCGCTGCATGGCCTCTTCGACCGGCATCAGCCCACTCATTTCAGGTGCGCTCATGGCAGCTCACCCGCGCGTCGCGCAGGGTTCGGCCTTCTTCAAGTGCGGCACGAAGTTGCACGGGCGAAAGCTGTTGTTCAACTGGTCGGCGAGAATGCCGTCCCAGCCGGTGCGCACGGCGTTGGTCGAGCCCGGCAGGCAGCACACCAGCGTGCCATTGGCCAGACCGGCAAGGGCGCGGGACTGAATGGTCGAGGTGCCGATATCAGGCAGGGAGATCTGGCGGAACAACTCGCCAAAACCGTCCACCTGTTTGTCCAGCAGGCACGCCACGGCTTCCGGGGTGCTGTCGCGGCCGGTAAAACCGGTGCCGCCGGTGATCAGCACGACCTGCACTTCATCATCGGCGATCCAGGTCGCCACCTGGGCGCGAATCTTGTACAGGTCATCCTTGAGCAGCACGCGCTCGATCAGGCCATGACCTGCAGCGGTCAGGCGGTCGACGAACATCTGGCCGGAGGTATCGGTTTCAAAGGTGCGAGTGTCGCTGACAGTCAGAACAGCGATATTCAGGGGTACGAAAGGCGAGTCTGCCTTGGCTTTCATGGCGAGGTCCGGTTGTAGAGGAAACAGGGCGGTGTTATATCACAGCACCTGTTTTTTACCCCGCCGACCGAGCTGATCATGACCCCTTCCGAAACCCTGCCGCCCTGCTCCCTCCTGCTGCTCGCCGGTGGCCAGGGCCGGCGCATGGGCGGGCGTGACAAAGGCCTGATCACGTGGCGCGACAAGCCTTTTATCGAGCATTTGTACGGGCTGGTGCGACCGCTCACGGACGACCTGATCGTTTCGTGCAACCGCAACCGCGAACAATACGCGCGCTACGCCGACCGCCTGGTCGAGGATGAGCAACAGGATTTCCCCGGCCCCTACGCAGGTATTCGCGCAGGCCTCGCCGTGGCGAAACATGATTATCTGCTGGTGATTCCCTGCGACATGCCGCTGCTGGATCGCCCCCTTCTTGATGGCCTGCGCCAGGCCGCTGCTGCAAACCCCGGCGTGCCGGTGATGGTCCGTCAGGGCGAGCAGTGGGAGCCGCTCCTGTGTTGCATTCCCACCTGTCACGCGCAGGTGTTCGAACAGCATTGGCAGGAAGGACAGCGCAGCCCGCGCCGGACCATGGCAGAATTGCGCGCCGTCGGGTTGCAATGCGAGACCGACGACCCCCGTCTCGCCAACCTGAACACGCCGGATCTATTGACCGAGATCAAGCCCTGAGCGCAGCAGGCAGGTTTCATGGAACTTTGCCGTTACACTCTGCGTCAGACACATCACTAAACAAAATACCCCGGAGACACAGCAATGAAACAACGGACTCTTCCTGCCGCCTTCCTGCTCGCACTGAGCCTCGCCTCTTTGGCCGGTTGCTCTTCGCCAACGGTAATCACGCTGAACGACGGCCGTGAAATCCAGGCAACCGACGAGCCGAAGTACGACGAAGAGTCGGGCTTCTACGAGTTCAAGCAGCTGGACGGTAAAGAAACCCGCATCAATAAAGATCAGGTTCGTACCGTTAAAGAACTGTGATCTCCGCTTGATCGCGAGGGTTTGAAAAGACCGCCGCTGAAAGCAAAAGACCCGCCAATCGAGCGGGTCTTTTTTTGCCTGGAATAACCGGGCCACGCTGGGCCTGAGCCGCGTTACCAATCCAGTGTGATCCGGCTCTCGAAGACCCTTTCCTCTCCGGTCACCGGATCAATGAAGCGCAGTCCCTGGGCGAGCAGTTTGAGCGGATTGGCGTAGTCGTCCACGGCATCCTTGAGCACATCGGGGTAGAACGGGTCGTTGCAGATGCCGGCGCCCAGAGCGGCCATGTGCACGCGCAGCTGATGTTTTTTGCCGGTCACCGGGTACAGCGCGTAACGCCAGAGCCCTCCATTTTGTTCGCTGACTTCGACGCGGGTCTCCGTGTTGCTCGGTCCCTCTCCCTCCTGCATGCGGAAGAACGGTTCGCCGTCGACCAGCCGGCTTTTGTGAACGCGCGGGAACGCCATGTCGGGCAGCGCAGGCGCGATCGCTTCGTAGCGCTTTTCAATTCGCCGGGTCGGAAACAGCGCCTGATACGCCGACCGCGTTCGCTTGTTGGCCGAGAACAGCACCAACCCCGCCGTGTGCCGATCGATGCGGTGCAGGGGCACCAGGTCGGGATTGTCGAGGGTGCGAATCAATCGCCGCAGCAGGGTCTGCTCGACGTACTCGCCCGCCGGGGTGACGGGCAAAAAATGCGGCTTGTCGGCGACCACCAGATGCTCGTTGGCGTACAGGATCGACTCCTGCACCGGGATCGGCGTTTCGTTGGGCACTTCGCGAAAGTAATGAATGCGCAAGCCTTCGCGGTAACCAAGGTCCACCGCGATCGGCTGGCCGTCAGCGTCGAGCACCTTGCCCCGCGCGATGCGGTCCAGCCACTGCTCGCGGCTGATGGCACTGAAGCGCTCGCACAGGCAATCGAGCACCGTCAGCCAAGGCCCGGGCGGCAGATACAACGTGCTGGCTTGACGGTGGGCGGCGGTAAACACAGGTGCGGACATAAACGGCTCAGAATAAAAAGGGTGATGGCGGCAAGGCTGGCATTATCTACGCCGAAGAATCTTTGCGCGACCGGGCAAATAACAGTTTTGCCGGGAGGCTCTAGCACGCGCCACACGGAAGTGCGCGACGTTATGTCGCACGGAAATCCGGCGCCAGTTGTCTGACAACCATAGGTCAGTGCTAGATGCGCAAATTGATTTGTCCTAAAATGTTTCGAAATCGGCACGCAGGCGCGAATCCGAGCGGACACGAACACCCTCGTGATCGAAATCGAAAACGCCTGCCAGACCTGAACTCATAAAAAGAAAGCCCGTCATCGACGGGCTTTTTTCGTTTTCAGGATTTGTACCGCGCATTGAGCGCTGCTGCCGGCCACAGATTTCTTTTCGCAACTTTTGAGGTTACGCCCATGCTGGTTCAATTCTTCCAATGGATCAAACGTCTCTCCACCGGGACTTCATCGCAGAACGATGAAAACTACTCCCAGTCCTTTTCCAACGAAGACCATGACGTGGGTCGCTGGACGTTGATGTCGGTGTTCATCGTGCTGACCCTGAGCCTGTACATCGTCGCCGGCCTGGGCTACTACGCCAAAGTGCACGTCTGGGACGGCATGACCGAGGAGCAGAAAGCCGCCGTCGCTCAAGCCATGGTGGTCGACACGCAATACCTCTGACCCGCAATCTCTGAAGCCGATGCTGAAACGGGGGTTCATGCCCTGATCACGTGTGCTTCAGCCGCTCAGAAACAGCACGACCTGATCGGTGTCGAACGGCCAGTCCAGTTCGGCACCGGTGTCTGCCCGCCTCAGCACGGGAATCCTCAGACCATAGGTTTCGTAGTCCGCCTCGCGCTCGGCGATGTCGACCAGCTCCACCATCAAGCCGTGCTCCACCAGCGGCATGAGTACGGCCTCGGCCACCTCGCACAAATGACACCCCAACGTTCCGAACAGCTGACATTCCGGTGGCATGGATGGGCCCCTCTGTGGCTGGGATTCCAAGGGTTGGATCGACAAGTCTAGAACCGGCCGCCGATACCGTCGAGTCCCCGCACGCGTCCTGATGTTCTTCGAATCGCCCGCCCACACTGGAGCGCGACGTTCGGCGAATGCACCGGAACAGCGCAGAACCGCTGCAGACGAAACGGTGGCTCAGTTCACGCGATTGGAATGAACCTTCAGGAATGCGCCATACTCGAAACCCCATATCGTCATCCCCTAAGGAGAAAACCATGGCTCGACCTACAGCAGAAAAAGCCCAGGACATTTTGATGTCTGACTTCCAGACGCTGGTTGCCGATACGGAAAAACTGCTGGCGCACACGGCCTCCCTGGCCGGTGAACAGGCTGACGAGCTGCGTGAGCAGATTCGCGAAAGCCTGCTCCGTGCCCGCGAGACCCTCAAATTGACCGAAGAAACCCTGCGCGCACGGGGCAAGGAAGCGGTCATCGTCACTGAGGACTATGTTCAGAACAATCCATGGCAATCCGTAGGCATCGCAGCTGGCGTCGGCTTTCTGCTGGGCCTGCTGGCCACCCGGCGCTAACGGCCATGACGCAGCCGACAGGTCCAACCGGGACCGAACAATCCTCTTCGCCACGGCGGCTGGGTGCGGCCATTCTGGGGCTGTTGCACACCCATGTCGAACTGTTCGGCATCGAGCTTCAGGAGCAGAAAGCCCGTACGGTCAGGCTGTTGCTGTTCGCAGGCCTGGCGCTGGTTTTCGCGTTGCTGCTGCTCATCGGCCTGTCCGCGCTGCTGCTGGTTCTGGTCTGGGACAGCTATCGCCTCTACGGAATCATCGGCTTGTGCGGGTTGTACACCCTGGCGGCATTGTTCTGCGCCATGCGGCTCAAGGCAGCTGTTTTCGATGAGTCTTCACCCTTCCATTCGACCCTGGAAGAACTGGCTAACGACCGCGAGCGACTGATGCCATGAGCACACCTCAATTGCCCCAGACCCACAATCGTCGCGAGCTGCGCAAAGCGCTGATCCGCCTGCGCATGGAGATGCACCGTCAAGAGATCCGTCAGGAATCCTCGCGATTGATGCATCCCCTGCAACGCATGCGCGGCATGGCCTCTGACCTGCCCGGCTCCCTCGGCATCAAGCATGGGCCGCTGTGGGGCGTCGGCGTCGTCACCCTGCTGGGATTTCTCACTGGCAAGGGCACGCGCAGCAAAAAAACCGGCAGCGTTACCCGGCTGATCAAGTTCAGCGCAACCGTTTTGCCGTTGATCAAAATGGCCCTGCAGAACTCGTCCCGCCGTCGCTAAACGCCTTCTGGCTGCATTCTTGCTAACAAACCCCGCCTTGCCCGATATGCGTATCGGGTGAGGCGACGGTGCTTGTCGAACGAGAACCCGCAGCCAATCCCTCGCCAACGCCACCCCACTCAATCGCCACTAAGGAGGCCATGTGTTCGATGGGCAACCCCTCGCCTGTTTTCAGCCGTTCATCGACACCGCGACCGGCCGCATCGCCGGCATCGAAGCCCTGGGCCGCCTGCGCCAGGCGGATGGCAGCCTGCAATCGGTCGGCCCACTTTTTGCGGATCCGCGGCGGCCGGCCGTGCAATTGCGTCGGCTGGACCGGCAGGTTCGCGACAATGCCCTGAGCCGTTTCCATGAGGCGCCCGGCGACTGGTTCCTCAGCCTGAACATCTCCCCGCGCTGGATCAGCCGCCTGCGCCCCGATGAATCGCCACCCAGCCTCAAACAGCTGCAGAGCTATGGGATCCCCGCAGAACGGATCGTCTTCGAAATTACCGAGTTGAGCGGCGACGGGCAGCGCCTCAATGAGGTAGTGGCCCGCTACCGCGACGCCCGCGCACGCATCGCCATCGATGATTTCGGCGCCGGCTATTCGCAGCTGGACCGGGTGCTGGCGTTGCAACCCGACATTCTCAAGCTGGACATGCGCCTGTTTCAGGCCGCAGCCCGGGGCGGCCCCAGCAGCGATGTGGTCAAGGCCCTCGCGCAGATGGCGGAGAAAACCGGGTGCTGGATCATCGCCGAAGGCGTCGAGACAGAAGCCGAACTGGACTTCGCCCTCGAATGCGGCTCGCGTTATGTCCAGGGCTATCTGTTCGCCCCGGCGCAGCTGGATTTCTTCGCAGCCGATGCGTTCGTCGACCGCTTCGCTGCCCTGCGCGATCGTTACGTGATGAGGAAAGTCGCCGAGCGGGAACAGCTGATGACCCTGCGCAGGCAACTCACGCAATTGATGTCCCGGCTGCAGCGCTGGGCCGAAGGCAATGCGCCGCTGAGTGATTTGCCCCAGGTCACGGATTTCCCGTGGCTGCTGCGCTTTTATCAGTGCGACCGTCATGGCACGCAGCTCACGCCCAATCTGGAATGGCGCAACGGGGCGTGGACGGCGGACGCCCGGTATCTGGGCCATAACTGGTCCTGGCGCCCCTACTTCTATCACCTGCTCGCCGAGGGATGGCACGAGCGGCGCCTGACGCTGTCGAGCACCTACCGCGACACCACCAGCAATCAGTATTGCCTAACCGCTGGGCAGTTCTTCGACAACGGCGAGCGTCTGTTGCTGATCGATGTCGACGCGGCCGGGTTTTGACGGTGCTTGCTGGTGTCGTTTCATCGATCTTGTGCTTGCAGCGTGCGGGGCGAACCGGGAAGCTAGCGCGGTAATCACCCGACGGAGTACCGGCCTTGGATTGGCAAACCCTGCTCACCCGCGAGCGCCTTGGCAAGACCCTGCACAGCCCTGAAGAATTGGGGCGCAGCCCGTTCCACAAGGATCACGACCGGATCATTTTCTCCGGGGCCTTTCGCCGTCTCGGCCGCAAGACTCAAGTTCATCCGGTCACCAGCAACGACCACATCCATACGCGCCTGACCCACTCGCTGGAAGTCAGTTGCGTCGGCCGCTCGCTGGGCATGCGCGTCGGCGAAACCCTGCGCAGCGCCCTGCCCGACTGGTGTGACCCCAGCGATCTGGGCATGGTCGTGCAATCGGCCTGCCTGGCCCACGACATCGGCAACCCGCCGTTCGGCCACTCCGGCGAAGACGCCATTCGCAACTGGTTCAAACAGGCCGCCGGCCGTGGCTGGCTGGACGCGATGAGCGAGGTCGAGCGCAATGACTTCCTCAATTTCGAAGGCAATGCCCAGGGCTTCCGCGTCCTGACTCAGCTGGAATACCACCAGTTCGAGGGCGGCACGCGGCTGACCTACGCCACCCTGGGCACCTACCTGAAATACCCGTGGACGGCGCGTCACGCCGACTCGCTGGGCTACAAGAAACACAAGTTCGGTTGCTACCAGAGCGAGCTGCCGATCCTGGAGCAGATCGCCGGCAAACTCGGCCTGCCGCAGATCGAGGACCAACGCTGGGCCCGGCATCCGCTGGTGTACCTGATGGAGGCTGCTGACGACATCTGCTACGCGCTGATCGATCTCGAAGACGGCCTGGAAATGGAGTTGCTCACCTACGACGAAGTAGAGTCGCTGCTGCTGGGTCTGGTGGGCGATGACCTGCCGGAGACCTATCGCCAGTTGGGACCGAATGACTCGCGGCGTCGCAAGCTGGCGATTCTGCGGGGCAAAGCCATCGAGCACCTGACCAACGCCGCCGCCCGCGCGTTCGTCGAACAGCAGGACGCGCTGCTGGCCGGCACACTGCACGGTGATCTGGTCGAGCACATGCACGGGCCCGCCAAACGCTGCGTGCTCAACGCCAAGGACATGGCGCGCAAGAAGATCTTTCAGGACAAGCGCAAGACGCTCCACGAAATCGGCGCCTACACCACGCTGGAGATCCTGCTCAATGCGTTCTGCGGCGCGGCACTGGAGCAATTCGGCGGGCATGACCTGTCGTTCAAGAGCCGGCGCATTCTCGATCTGCTCGGCAATAACGCACCCGACCCGAGCTGGCCGCTGCACACGTCCTTTCTCCGGGTCATCGATTTCATCGCCGGCATGACCGACAGCTACGCCAGCGAAATGGCCCGTGAAATGACCGGGCACTCCAGCCCCGTCTAGCGGCGCCTTGTAGCCGTCGCGCTTGTCGAAGGCGCTGGCAAAAGCCCGAATCCGACCCTGAATCAGGGCCCGGATTCGGGCTTTTCTCGTTGGGCCTTCAGGCAATCCAACAGCAACTTCGGATATTTCCTACACAACCGTCGGAATGCCCTTATCGCTGGTCGTACATCCCTGCCGAATAATCCGCGCCATTCCGAGCCTTGGGACAACTCGACCCATTACCTCCCGAAGACACCGCTCGCCCTGCGAGCGCGCCGCCGGCCCGCCTTCAAACAGCGGCGCTCACTTCCCCTACGTCTGGAACCGCCGATGTTCACTAAAGATTTCCGAATCCTGCTGGTAGAGGATCATCCGTTTCAACTGATCGCCTTGCAGATCCTGCTGAACAACCATGGCCTGTACCGCATCACGCCGGCGCTCAATGCCAGCGAAGCACTCGGCGCCATGGAGCGCAGCGCCGAACCCTATGACCTCCTGCTCTGCGGCCAGCGTCTGCCCGGCATGTGCGGCCTGGAGCTGATACAGACGGCGAACCAGCGCGGCTTGATCCAGCGCGCCGTCCTGCTCAGCGGCCTCGATGCCGATCCGCTGGCCACCCTTGAGTCGGAAGCCAAAGCGATGGGCCTGCCATTGCTGGGGTGCCTGAGCAAACCGCTCAACACCCTGGAGCTGATCAGTCTGCTGTCCACACCCGCGTAATGTTCGCTTGCAGGCCGGTCTTTCCCTGTCTGTGTCAGCACTCATCCAGGCCAATGCCGAGTGCGCATTTCTGATGTGCCGTTGATATCCGGCAAGCGACGTATTTAAAAATGTAGGCACAGTTTCGCGAATGTGTAGGGTTATTCCGATTCGAAATAAACACGTGCGTTTAAATGCATTTAATTCAAGGGTAACTGCAGTTACGTATTAAACATTCATGACCGCTGCGTGCATCCATGTACGCACATACGCTTATTTCTGTAGGAACATTCCTATATAGCGCTTCGGGCATGATCTCCTTATGTGCGCCTTGAACATCTGAGATAAGGTGCGCGCTTTCTTGCCACCCGTTATGGATTCATCATGAACTCAATTTTTATTATCGACGACCACCCGGTCATACGCATGGCCATACGTATGCTTCTGGAAAACGAAAATTACGAGGTGGTCGGAGAGACCGACAACGGCGTCGACGCCATGCAGATGGTCCGTGAATGCATGCCCGACCTGATCATCCTCGACATCAGCATCCCCAAGCTGGACGGGCTCGAAGTCCTCGCCCGCTTCAACGCCATGAACCTGCCCTCGAAGATTCTCGTACTCACCGCTCAGGCGCCGAGCCTGTTCGCCATCCGATGCATGCAGTCGGGGGCCTCGGGTTATGTGTGCAAGCAGGAAGACCTCAGCGAACTTGTCAGCTCGGTAAAAGCGGTATTATCCGGCTACAATTACTTTCCCAGTCAGGCCCTTGCCGCGTCGATCAAAAAAGAGGGTGACCCCAACGAGCTTGAGCGCTTCAAACTCGTCAATGACCGTGAACTGATGGTGTTGCAACTGTTTGCCCAGGGGCGGACAAACAAGGAAATTGCCAAAGGCATGTTCCTCAGCAACAAAACGGTCAGCACTTACAAAACCCGATTGATGCAAAAACTCAAGGCCAAAACTCTGGTAGAACTTATCGAGATGGCAAAACGCAATTCGCTAGTGTGAGAGACAGGATGCCAAAGG
Organism: Pseudomonas sp. GW821-FHT02H06; assembly: GCF_059421525.1. NCBI lineage: Bacteria > Pseudomonadati > Pseudomonadota > Gammaproteobacteria > Pseudomonadales > Pseudomonadaceae > Pseudomonas > Pseudomonas sp. GW821-FHT02H06. The sequence goes on along the minus strand of NZ_JBWKVD010000002.1, from coordinate 154,616 downwards.
CGTTAAAGGACTATTGGATAGCGGCCGTGATGGTCTGCGTGGGCTTCGATACCCAGGCAGATCCCCTGGCACCGGAACGCTACACGCTGCTCAGCCGCTCCAACCCTGCGCACATGGACGTGACGCTGGAGCGCGCCCAGTGGCAATGGGTGCGCAACAAGCGCGAACTGGTGGTCGGCACCTCCGCGCCGGACTACCCGCCTTTCGACATGACCCTGACCGGGCACGACTACGAAGGCTTTACCGCCGATTACGTCGGCATTCTCGGGCGCGTACTCGACCTGCCGGTCAAAGTCCTGCGTTTCGCCAGCCGCGACGAGGCGGTGCAGGCGCTGAGCAAAGGCGAAATCGACCTGCTGGGCAGCGCCAACGGCTATGAGGCGGCGTCGCGCGGGATCGTGCTGTCCACGCCCTACGCCGTTGATCAGCCCGTGCTGGTGACCCGCGCCGGAGAAACCCGGCCCTTGAGCGGCGACCTCAACGGTTTGCGCCTGAGCATGGTTTATCACTACCTGCCGCCGGAGGAAATCGCCTCGCTGTATCCCAAGGCGCGCCTGCAGACCTTCCCCTCCTTCCAGAGTGCGATCAACGCCGTGGCCTTCAACCAGGCCGACGTGTTTCTGGGGGACACGATTTCCACTCACTACGTGATCAACAAGGGCTATCTGAACAACGTGCAGATGGCCAATTTCGGCAAGCACGAGGCAAACGGTTTCAGCTTCGCGGTGGAGGCGTCCAACCCGGTACTGCTGGACATCGTCAATCGGGTGCTCAAGGGCATTCCGGTGGAAGAGCGCATCGCCATTTCCAAACGCTGGGGCGCCGGCAGCGACCTGATGCTGACCGACCAGAAGCTGCAGCTCAATCAACGGGAAGAACGCTGGATCGCCCAGCACCCGACCGTTCGCGTGGTGTTCAACGAAGCCTACGCGCCGCTGACGTTCTTTGATGCGGCCGGCAATTTCAGCGGCGTCACCGCTGATTTACTCGAACTCATCCGCCTGCGCACCGGGCTCACCTTTAAAGTCAGCCATGCCGCCAGCATGAACGACATGGCCAATCAGTTGAGCCAGGGCCAGGCCGACCTGATCGGCGCGATGATCCCCAGCGAAGAGCGCCAGAACCGCTTCAATTTCAGCCGCCCCTACATGGACAACGTGTTCGTGCTGGTCACGCGCAAGGAAACCTCGGCGCCCTCCAATCTCGATCAACTGGACGGCAAGCGGGTGGCGCTGGCCCTCAGCAGCCCGATCCTGCCCTTCCTGCGCGACCACCACCCGGGCATTTATCCGGTGGAGGTCGACAACCCGGCGCAAGCCCTGGACATGCTCGCCCACGGCCGGGCAGAGGGCGCCATCACGTCGCTGTTCAGCGCCAGTTATTTCCTGTCCTCCCGGGCGTTGAACGACACGCTGCAGATGCGCGTGACGGTCGGGCAGGAACCGGCGCGCATTGCCATGGCCACGTCACGCAATGCCACCGAGCTGACCTCGATTCTCGACAAGGCGCTGTCGAGCATCGCCCCGGAAGACCTGGCCGCGATCAACAATCGCTGGCGCACCTATACCCCGCCAAGCAGCGGCGCGTGGCACGACTATGAGCTGTTGATCTATCAAATCATCGGCGGCGCCAGCCTGCTGCTGCTGGGCTCGCTGGCCTGGAATGCCTGGATGCGCCGGCAGATCAAACAGCGCGAGCGAGCCGAGCGTGCGCTCAACGACCAGTTCGAATTCATGAGCGCGCTGGTCAATGGCACGCCTCATCCCATCTACGTCCGCGACCGCGACGGCCTGCTGCAAATGTGCAATGAAAGCTACCTCGCCGCCTTCGCCGCGCGGCGCGAGGAGGTGATCGGCAAAAGCATTCTGGACGGCATATTGAGCGACACTGAAGAGGCCTTGGGCTACGTCGAGGATTACAAGCGTGTCATGGCCGAAAACGAGCCGCTGATTCTGGATCGCTCGCTGCACATCGGCGGCCGCGAGCTGACGATCTACCACTGGATCCTGCCGTTCCGCGATTCCCTCGGCAAAGTGCAAGGCATCATTGGAGGCTGGATCGACATCAGCGAACGGCGGCAATTGATCGAGCAGCTGCAGACGGCCAAGGAGCTGGCGGACGATGCCAACCGAGCCAAAAGCACCTTTCTGGCGACCATGAGCCATGAGATCCGCACGCCCATGAACGCGGTCATCGGCATGCTCGAGCTGGCCCTGAAGCGTGCCGACCACGGCCATCTGGACCGCCCGGCCATTGAAGTGGCCTACAGCTCGGCGAAGGATTTGCTGGAGCTGATCGGCGATATTCTCGACATCGCGCGCATCGAGTCCGGCCGATTGAGCCTGAGCCCCGAGCGCGCCAATCTGCGCCAACTGGTCGAATCCGTGGTGCGGGTGTTCGACGGCCTGGCCCGGCAAAAAAGCCTCACGCTGGCCCTGGATCTGGACGCGCGAACCAACACGGACGTGCTGATCGACCCGCTGCGTTTCAAGCAGATCCTTTCCAATCTCATCAGCAATGCCATCAAATTCACCGAAATGGGTCAGGTCAAGATCAGCCTGCAGACCGAAGCCGGCCGCAGCCCGCAGCAAATGCGCGTGCAGGTGGTGATTCACGACAGCGGCATCGGGATCACCGAGCAGGACCAGCAGCGGTTGTTTGCGCCCTTCGCCCAGGTCGATCAATCAGGGCAGCTGGCGCGCACTGGCGCAGGGCTGGGTCTGGTGATCTGTCGCAGTCTGTGCGAAATGATGGGCGGAAACCTGACGCTGAGCAGCCGTCCCGGGGATGGCACGCGAATCGAGATGACCTTCGAATTCACTACCTTGGAGCCGCTCGATGCGAAGAGCATTGCCCGCGAGGCGGCGCCCCACGCCTCGGGCCAGCTGCACATTCTGATCGTGGACGATCACCCGGCCAACCGCCTGCTGCTGTTCGAGCAACTGTGCTTTCTCGGGCACCGTTGCGACATGGCGCTCCAGGGCGCCGAAGCCCTGGAGCGCTGGCGTGCAGAGCGTTTCGATCTGGTGATCGCCGATTGCAACATGCCGGTCATGAACGGCTACGACCTGACGCGGGCCATCCGCCAGCTGGAGCAAACCGAGGCACGTCCGCGCTGCACCGTGCTGGGCTACACCGCCAATGCGCAGCCGGAGGAAAAGCAACGCTGCCGTGATGCCGGCATGGATGATTGCCTGTTCAAACCCATCAGCCTGACCGCGCTGAACGACCGCTTGAGCAAGGTCATGCCGCTGCGAGCCTCGTCTGCGCCGGGCATGCTGCCCGCCGTGCCCGTTCAGCCGCCCCAGGCGGTGTTCGACCCGCACGCCATCGAAGCGCTGACCGGCGGCAGGGCCGACATGAACGAGCGGTTGCTCGCTCAACTCATCGCCAGCATTCATCAGGACCGTGCCGAGCTGAACGCGACCACGCACCCGGAGCAGCTGAAAGACATCGGCCACAAGGTGCGCGGCGCCGCGAACATCATTTCCGCGACGGCTGTCATCGAGGGCTGCGAAGCGCTGGAAGCGGCCTGCGAGGCCGAAGCGCCGGCCGCCACTATCGGCGAGCGGCAGTCAGCCCTTTATGAGGCGATGGGCGCGCTGGAGCAGGCGTTGGTGGCTTATCGCGGGAAAGCGCTCGTGCCCCAGGCGGGGCCGCAGACATGAAGCTGATGCCGATGACCTCCGCTGATTTTCAGGCATTTGCTGCCCGCTCGGTCGCCGGGTATGCCCGGGATATCGCGCGCACCTACGGACTGCCTGAAGCGCTGGCCTTCAAAAGCGCCAGCGCTGACTTCAACGACCTGTTGGCGGAGGGTCTGGACACCGAGGGACATTGGTTCTACTGCCTATGCATCGACGAAGGCGTTGAGGTGGGCAGCCTGTGGGTAGGCGTCGTCGAGGCCCCGCCGTTGCCGGCCAGGCTGTTCATCTACGACCTGGAAATTCATCAGGCCTTCCGACGTCAGGGCCTGAGCCGGCAGGCACTGAGCGCCGTCGAAGCGTGGGCCATCGAGCGCGGTATCCGGCGTCTGGAGCTCAACGTATTTGCAGACAACCATGGGGCGCGGAGGCTGTACGAAACGTCGGGGATGGCTGTCTGTGAAATGACCATGGGCAAGGACTTATAGCCGCCGATGTGTGCCCCGTTCAGACCGGCCCGGTAGCAGAATCGACGCTGCCGTAGGGCGCCAGGTGCTCGCTCAGGTATTTCAGCAGAATGCTCACTTTCGGCAGCGCCTCTCGGGTTTTCAGCCAGACCAGATTCATCGGCAGTCCGTCGGTGGCAAGCTCCGGCAGCACTTCAACCAGCCGTCCTTCGTTGAGGTGGGTTTGCACCAGCCAGGTCGGCAATTGCGCGATACCATGCCCGGCCAGCGTGGCCGATACTTCGCCCTCCCCGTCGCCGACGGCAATCCGCGGATGAATGACGCGCCGCTCCTGATCCCCCGGCACGCGCCCGCGAAAATACCAGGGCCCGACCTGCCCGTCGGACTGGCCGTAGGCGATGCAATGATGATGCTCAAGATCGGCGTCCGTCTCGGGCCGACCGTGCTCGGCGATGTAACTTGGCGCGGCGCAGAACACCAGTCGCTGAGCGCCGATGAAACGATGCCCCAACCCCGCCGCCCATGCATCGCGCCCGCCGATTCTGACCACGATATCAATGCCTTCATGCACCGGGTCGATGAACCGGTCGGAGAACGAAATGTGTGGCTGCAGCAGTGGGTATTCCCTGACGAAGTTGAGGATCAGCGGCAACACATGGAGACGTCCGTAGGAGGCCGGCAAATCGATCCGCACCCGGCCATGGGGCTCATGCCGCTCCGATGCGAGGGCCAGCTCGGCTTCTTCGAGATCAGCCAGCACGCCGCTGCAGGTGGCGTAGAACTTCACGCCGGCTTCGGTGAGGGCCAGGCGGCGCGTGGTGCGATTGAACAGGCGCTGGCCCAATCGCTGCTCCAGGCGGGCGATGCTTTTGCTGACCGCCGATGCTGTCAGGTTCAGCTTCAATGCGGCGTTGGCGAAGCTGCCGAAATCGGCCACGGCCACAAATACATCAATGCCCTTGAGACGCTCGGATGAGAACACGGCGATTACCATTGCTGAACTGAGTTCGCGATAGTAAGTCATTTATGTCGCGGATGAGAACTCACATCTCCAATAGGCTATGGCAACGTCCATTGGAGCTTCTGCTATGCAACCTTCACATTCCGCAACGGCCTCTGCGCCGGATGCCTCGTCCCGATCAGGGATACAAATCCTGATCATGGCGATCGCTGCTTTCATCATCGTCACCACTGAATTCCTCATCGTCGGCCTGCTTCCGGCCATGGCCAAGGACCTGGGCGTGTCGATTGCCGTGGCTGGCCAAGTGGTGACACTGTTCGCCTTTACCGTGATGTTGTGCGGGCCGTTCCTCACGGCAAAACTGGCGGGTGTCGAGCGCAAGAAACTCTTCACCATCATCCTGCTGGTGTTCGCCGCTTCCAACGTGCTGGCGGCGCTGTCCACCAACATCTGGGTCATGGCCCTCGCGCGCTTCATTCCGGCGTTGGGCCTGCCTGTGTTCTGGGGCACCGCCAGCGAAACTGCCGGGCAACTGGCAGCACCTGGCAAATCGGGTCAGGCGGTGTCGCGGGTTTACCTGGGCATTTCCGCCGCCCTGGTGTTCGGTGTGCCGTTGGGGACCGTCGCCGCCGACACCCTCGGCTGGCGCGGCAGCTTCTGGGTCCTGGCCGTCATCTCGCTGGTGATCGCCATCCTGATGCAACTGTGCATGCCGACCTTGCCTTCCTCCCCTGCCAAGCACGGCGAGAAGCAGACCGACATTCTGAAACAGCCGCGCTTCCTCGCCCACGTGTTGCTGTCGGTGCTCGCGTTCACCGCGATGTTCACGGCTTACACCTATCTGGCCGATATCCTCCAGACCCTGGCCGGCGTTCCGACCAATCAGGTCGGCTGGTGGCTGATGGGCTTCGGCGCGGTCGGAATGATCGGCAACCAATGGGGCGGAAAGTTGGTCGATCGCAGCCCGCTGGGCGCGATGGTGCTGTTCCTGGTGATTCTGAGTATCGGCATGGCCGCCGCCATTCCATTGGCCACGGACCATATCTGGCTGATCGCCGCGCTGGTCTTATGGGGCGTTGCATACACCGCGCTGTTTCCGGTGTGCCAGGTGCGCGTGATGCAGGCCGGTGCCAAGGCTCAGGCACTGGCGGCGACCATGAACATTTCGGCGGCCAACGCCGGCATTGGCTTAGGTGCGATTTTTGGCGGACTGGGTATCGGCCACTTCGGACTGGGGTCGCTGGGCTGGATCGCGACCGGGATCGCCGCCCTGGCGATTGTGGTTGCGCTGTTGATGATGCGTAAGCGTTAAGGACTCGGTCTGGCAGTCAAGCGATGTTGGGCTGCTGCCTTGCCAGGCAGAACACGCAGCGTCGGGATGCCGCTTTTTGAGCGCGGCATCCCGAATCTGCCAATGAGAAGAACCGGTCACTCAGGTGCCAACGCTTTCCCTTCCCGTGCCGCCAGAATGCGCGGCAGATTGTCTTCGATCCAGGTGGTCAGCCCGTCCATCTGCAGGGCGACCTCCTCCCCCATCGCCGTCAAACGGTATTCGACGTGGGGCGGCACCACCGGCAGCGCTGTGCGGTCGACAAACCCATCCTGTTCCAGGCTCTGCAGCGTCTGCGACAGCATCTTTTCGCTGACGCCGCCGATCTTGCGCCGCAGTTCGCTGAACCGGTGCATGCCGTCCAGCAATACCACCAGCACCAGCACGCCCCAGCGGCTGCACACATGATTGAGGATTTCCCGCGACGGGCAGTCACGGGCCAGCACCTCTCCGGTACGAATTCGCTCGAGCAGTGAGACGGAGCCTACAGAGGGCGAAGCAATATCGTTCATCAAACTTACCTTTTCGTACGTACTTACGAAAGGTTAGCACGGTGACTATGCTGATCGCTCAATCAACTTCGTTCGGGAATCATCATGATCGTCATCACCGGTGCATCAGGTCAGCTGGGCCGCCTCGTCATCGCTCAACTGCTCGAAACCGTTCCTGCCTCGCAGATCGTCGCAGCGGCCCGTGATCCGGGAAAAGTGGCTGACCTCGCCGCCAGGGGCGTGCAGGTTCGCCAGGCCGATTACGCGCAGCCGACCACTCTGGACCAGGCCTTTGCAGGCGCCGAGAAAGTCCTGCTGATCTCGTCCAGTGAAGTAGGCCAGCGGGTCGCTCAGCATCAGGCGGTGATCGACGCGGCCAAACGCGCGGGCGTGAAACTGCTGGGTTACACCAGCGTGCTCCACGCCGATACCTCGGCGCTGGGCCTGGCCGAAGAACACAAGCAGACCGAGGCGGCCCTGGCGCAATCAGGCGTTCCGGCGGTGGTGCTGCGCAATGGCTGGTACCACGAAAACTATACGGCCGGCGTTGCCCACGCGGTGGAGAACGGCGCCCATTACGGCAGCGCGGGTGAAGGCCGGATCAGCTCCGCCGCCCGGGCAGACTACGCAGCGGCAGCGGCCGTCGTACTGACATCCACTGAGGATCAGGCGGGCAAGGTCTACGAGCTGGCCGGCGACGAGTCCTACACGCTGAAGGAATTTGCCGCTCAAATCGCGCAGCAATCCGGCAAGCCTGTCGTCTACACCGATCTTCCCGAGGCCGATTACAAGGCTGCGTTGCTGCACGCCGGGCTGCCGGAATTCGTCGCCGAGTTGCTCGCCAACTCCGATGCCGCTGCGGCCAAGGGTGCGCTGCTCGACGACAGTCGCCAGTTGAGCCCCCTGATTGGCCGGCCGGCCGCTCCGCTGTCGGCCAGCATTGCCGAAGCGCTGCACCGGTAACCTTCGCTGCCGCCTCGCAGTTGCACGCGGGCGGCGCGCCAGCACGGGCACTGAATGATTTGCGCCCCCCAGGGTCGAAACCAATGACAGCGCACCACGCGCTGGCCAAGGAGTTTCGAATGAACAGCAAATCGCTCATTGCCGGTCTGGCGATTCTGGGTAGCGTTTCCGTTGCAAGTTTCACGGTCCAGGCCGCCAACGCAACGGAGCCGACCATTCAACCTTCCCGAGACAATATGCGGGAGCTCGAAGTCGGCAGCCGTTCGCCGCAGGAATTCCAGCGTCCGGACGCCGCGATCAAGGACTGGAAAGCCAAGGGTCTGGAAGAACCGGCCAAAATGAGCCAGTGGACGCGCATCCACGACAAATACGTCGAAGTGCAGACCACCAACGGCCAGATCACCAAGATTGTCCCGATCGAAAAATAAGTCGGGGCACTGACCCAGCGCGTCGGGTCCATGTGGCGCGCACCAGGTGAAAGAACCTATACGGACGACCAAAGGAATTCCCATGAACATCAAAAAACTGATGGCTTGCGCGGCAGTGGTCACTTGTCTGAGCGGCACCAGCTTCGCGGCGATGGCGCAAACCCCTGCAACCAAAAGCGTGCAGGCGGAACACACCAATGAACAGTACAAGGTCGGCGACACCACCCATGACCTGTACAAAGACGAGCGCGTCGGCGTCAAGGACTGGCAAGGCAAGGGCCTGACCGCGCCCAAGGAAGGCACGCAGTGGGTGCTGATCAGCGATAAATATGCGCTCATCAACATGGAAGACGGCAAGGTCCTCGACATCGCGCCGGGCAATCTCAAACCGCTGAAAAAGTGATTACCGACGTACCGCCCACTGTGCCTGACCCCCGTCGGGCACTTTCCCGCCTTCCCCCCTCCTCCAAATGCTCGCCACTCCTTGCCACGGCTGACAAGAAAGGTTGCACCCTAACGATTGCGCCCTCTACTCTGCGGCTCTTGTCTGTTGCGCCATAGGCCCAGGTTCGATGTCTTCCGTCTTGAATGTCTTGCTGCCCATCTTCGCCCTCATTCTGGTGGGCTACCTCTGTCGCCGCACCAACCGCCTCGGACCGACCGCCGCCTCTGAAATCAACCGAATGGTGGTCTGGCTGTGTTTGCCGGCACTGCTGTTCACCGCCACTGCCCACGCCACCTGGGCGCAGATCTGGCACCCGGGTTTCGTGCTGACCTTCACCCTGTCGACTATGGCGATGTTCGTCATTACCCTGCTGCTGCGGCGCCGGAAGGCCGGCCATTTCGCCGATGCCAGCATCGACGCCCTCAGCGCCTCCTACGCCAACACCGGCTACATCGGCATTCCGCTGTGCGTCATGGTGCTGGGGCAGGACGGCCTGGAACCGGCACTCATTGCCTCGTTGCTGGTGGTCTGCGTGGTGTTCGGCATCGCGCTGGTGTGCATCGAAATCGGGTTGCAAAGCGAGGCCCGGGTGCACCGCATCGTGCTCAAAGTGCTGCTGGCACTGGCGAAAAACCCGCTGGTGGTCTCGCCGATACTGGGCGCCTGCTGGGCGTCGACCGGCGTGGCATTGCCGGGCGCGCTGGATAAATTTCTCAGCCTGCTGGGTGCCGCGACGACGCCCTGCGCGCTGATTTCCCTGGGCCTGTTTCTCGCCCAAAAACAGCAAGGGCCGCGTGAGGGCACGACGTTGCTGGTGCTGATAAAACTGATCGCCCACCCGCTGCTGACCTGGTTTCTGGCGTATCGGGTGTTCAACCTGCCGCCGCTGTGGGCGAACTCTGCCTTGTTGTTGAGCGCCCTGCCCACTGGCACCGGCCCGTTCATGCTGGCCGAGTACTACAAGCGCGAGGCGTCGGTGGTGTCGAGCACGATTCTGATCTCGACGCTGGGCTCGCTGGTGACGCTGTCGCTGTGCATTTATTACATCAACGGTTGACGGGCACAGGATAGGTGCGTCGCAATGAACAAGCTGGATTTGCTGAAAACCTTCGTCAGGGTCGCCGAGCTGTCGAGCTTCACCCACGCCGGCGACGCCTTGGGCCTGCCGCGCTCGACGGTGTCGGAGCATGTGCGCAGCCTCGAAGAACTGCTCGGCGCACGACTGCTCCTGCGCACCACGCGCAAGGTGCAGGTGACCCCCGATGGCCAGGCGCTGTATGAGCGCAGCAAGGATGTGCTCAGTCAGATGGACGAGCTGGAAGGCCTGTTCCGCCAGGACAACTCGGCGCTCAGCGGACGGCTGCGGGTGGACATGCCCACCGCCATTGCCCGGCGCCTGGTGATGCCACGGCTGAGTGAATTCCTTGAGCGGCACCCGCTGATCGAGCTCGAGATCAGCAGTACGGACCGGCGCGTCGATCTGGTCCGCGAAGGCTTTGATTGCGTGCTGCGCATTGGCGCCCTGCCGGAAACACCGCTGATCGCGCGCAACGTCGGGCTGTTCGGGATGATCAACTGCGTGAGCCAAGGCTATGCCGAGCGTTTTGGTATTCCGCAGAATCTGGAAGAGCTGCAGCAGCATCGGCTCATCAACTACGCACCGGCTTTCGGCGCTGCCGCATCGTTATTCGAGTATTGCCGCGAGGGCAAGGATTTCCATGTGTCTATGCCCTGCAGTGTGACGGTGAACAACATTGAAGCCTACGAGGCGGCGTGTGTCGGCGGGCTGGGGATCATCCAGATTCCGCGCCTGGCTGACGCTTACCAGCAGCAACGCGGCGCCTTGATCGAAATCCTCCCCGAATACCGGCCAACGGCGATGCCGGTGTCACTGCTCTACGCCCATCGCCGGCACCTGCCCCAGCGGTGCCGGGTGTTCATGGATTGGCTGGAGCAATTGCTGGGGGAATATGGGGTGATGTCGAAGGGCTCGCGAGGGCGGCGTTAACAGGCTGGTAGGACCGGCTTTAGCCGGGAACGCATCGGCGAAGACTCCGCAAAAATGATGTCGTTTGCACAGGCCTCTTCCCGGCTAAAGCCGGTCCCACAGGGATCGCGTTGATCCAGCGGACCGGTTGAGTCTCTCCTGCCTGCCATCACTTCAACGCCGCGACCACCGCATCGAAGAAGGCCATCGGGTCGATGGGTTCTTTGTCCACCGGCTTGGGCTGCGCGCCGAAGGTGACGATCACCACATTGTTGGCCGGGTTAACGTAAATGTTCTGTCCCTGGATGCCGACTGCGGAATAGGCGCCGTCCTTCACAGAGGGTGCGGTCCAGGCCGTCCACCACATATAACCGTAATCCAGACTCTTGCCGCCCTTGAGGGTGGTCGGCAGCGTCGCCTCCCTGACCCAGCCGTCGGGGAGAATCGAGGTGCCGTTGATCTTGCCGTCGTTCATGAAGAACAGCCCGAAGCGCCCGTAATCCCGCAGGGTGGCGCTGATGCCGCTGCCGCCGATCTCCATGCCGTCAGGGGAGTCCAGCCACCATGTCGCGTCGCTTTCCATGCCGAACGGCTGCCAGATTTTCTTCGACAGGTACTCGGCCAGCGGCATCTTCACCGCGCCCCGCACAATCTCGCCGAGGACCTGGGTTTCTCCCGTACTGTAGTTGTTCACCGTGCCGGGTTCCGCTGCACGCGGCAGGCTCGCCATCAGCGCCATGGCCGAATGGGGCTGCTGGGAAATCTGCGCCTTGAGCAACGCCCGCCGATCCGACGCCGGATCGGTGTAGGTCTCGTTCCACTTCACCCCCGAGGACATCATCAGCACGTTGCGCACGGTCACCCCTTCGTAGGCGCTGCCTTTGAGGGCCGGCACGTAATCGACCACTTGGGCGTCAAGCCCCTTGATCAGGCCATCCTTGATTGCCGCCGCGGTCAGGGTCGAGGTGATGGATTTGGCCATCGACATCGACATCCAGCGGGTTTTCTCGGTGTTGCCGCGCTGATAGGTCTCGAAGACGATCTTGCCGTCCTTGATCACCAGCATCGCGGTAATACTGTCCAGCGCCACGAAGTCGTACAGGTCGTACTTTTTGCCGTCGGTTTTCTAGACAGACACTCAAAATCACCTATTTTTTCATATGTAGATCAGCTGCTTAGAAACAATCTGACACCACGGATTTGACACCAGGCCAAGGTGACCTACGCTCACCCACAATGGTAAAGGGGGAAGGCTTCATGGCTGATGTTGTCACTTGGGCAAACTGCATACGGGCGGAGCGCGGGCAAATACACATCGCGTACTACCACCCAACAAACAGCAAAAGACAGGTCTCCTCTGTCATTGAAATACCCATCAAGCTTCTCGACGCCGAAGTAACGATATTGTGTGAAGAGCTTGAGAACTTCATCATCGGAAAATCGCAATCCAGCGCTGGCATAGCGGTTTATATATTTAACCGGATGGCTAACTTCCTTCGCACTGAAGGGGCGCCGATACCTGCAGCGGGCAGTTCAGACTGGCAGACCTTTCTGTTCGACTTCTTCGATCACTTCATGCTTCGCTCGAAGTCATATGCGCTAAAAAAAGCTTCAAAGGTTCGCTTATGGGCAGTTGCAAGGCGCTACTTTAAGCAGCTGCAAACCAACAACATCATACCTGAAAACACACTACTCCCCACGTCTCAACCACATAAAAATTCGCTGAATATGATAGGCGGGGTTTCACCAACTCTAAATAAAGAAAAGAAGGTGAAACTTCCAGAGACAGCCACTGAAATATTTCCCAAGAAGTTCTTAATCAGCAATGACGCACATCTAACAAGTGACGAATTCCTAGATACGCTAATGAACCGTCTAACCGCGGCCAATACAGCACTGATCACTGGATGCTCCGAATACTGGATCAACTTAAAAAAATGCCACGCGCTCGGCGACGAGTTGATCTCAGCCATCGACTCATCAGAACTTAAAGAGATTATTGAATCCAAGGTCACATACACTCTTAAACATCACCCGGCCAACCCGCAGAAACCACTAGGAATTAATTGGTTCCTGGCTGCTGCCAAATATTGCTTCCTGAATTATAATTTCACTGCAATGTCATTAACTGAGCTAAAAAGATTTCCATTCTTCAAGAGCATAGCAACAAATGTTGCTGTGTGTGTTAATATTCAAAAGGCGCTCGACAACCTAGTTCAACCGTTTATGAACAGTACTGTTTCGGGAAACGAAGGCTTTTTGAGATTGATGGGGTTGTTGAACGCAAGGGATTGCGCTGCGGCCTGCGCAATACTAATCAAGGAAAATCCAAACTTTACCTCGGAAGGCTTGCAACAGTCTAATTTACTGAACATAAACGACAAGCCATATATTTTCTCGGACGGCGATTTTAGCTTGCAAATTTTTGGTATAGAAAAACCGCGTGCATCAGCGAGAAAGGTATCAGTGCTGCCGCCGTTGAGCAGAATGATAATAGAAGATATTATAAGCTGCACAGCAGCGTTGCGTGCAAAACTAAAAAGGGATGGGGACAGCAATTATCGAAAGTTATTCATAATCAGCAGCAATAGAGGTTTTACTAACTCGACGATCATGAGTGCCACCCTCGCATCCAAGAGGGGAAATACACTTTATAATGAGATAAAACAGCACCTTGAAAGTGCCGGCGTGGAGAAGTCCTTGTTCGCGCTGCAAAATATCAGAGCTAACCAAGGCATTCTGCGCTTTTTACAAACCGGCAGTTTCTACAGCGTAGCACTTACGCTAGGCAACACGCCTATTGTCGCCCAAAGGCACTATATTCCCCCATGGATTGCAGAACGCTGGGCTAGAAGAGTAGCCCGTGTATTTGCTCACAAACTGGTGATCGTCGCTACACATGGAAAGCCATGGCAGATGGAGGCGAGTGACTGTGAGGATGCGCAAACCCTCCTATCCTTCGTGACCCGGATTATCACCGAGGCACAGACCAAGGACGACGCCCTATCCCACATGATCAGAAACATGGAATCAACTGGAACACCGTTAGCAAACGAAGTATTTAAACCGTTAATTCGCCACGGTTTGCAAATAAAGTTAGATCCAGAGAGCCTGGGAGCACTCTACTACTATGTGGAGATGCTGGACAGAAACACTCAAGAGCTAAACACACCAGATATCAGGACAGGGCTTACTCCACAAAGTCTAGTTGACCTTGCTAACCTGATGAAATATGCGGCACGTGATCCTGAGTTCGGAAATCATGCTGAATGGGCGGTTATGAGTCATTTGCAAGGAAAATCTCATTTGCAGCTCAAGCTTACACATGAGCAGGCAATCATGCACATGGCAAAGCTGCGGTCGAGAATTGAAACCATGTCAGTCACCAGCGGCAGCATACGGTAACGTGTCAAATGAAACATCCCACTAGCCTCAGCAGCCAAGAAGAATCGGATGATGATGATGAATACTTTCGTCATCTGTCGAGAATGCAACGAGATCGGGTGACGACGTTAGACTATTCGGTAAAACCAGTATGGATGATTGAGGGCTCTTTAGGGGACGCCAAGTGGATTGCGAAGGGCGCTACCGAAGACGACAGAAATCAAACGATTTATTTTGAGCATTCCCTGCCGGATGGCCGAAAATTAACAGATCCACTATACTCAAAGTTACTCATAAGCATTCAAAAAAGCGCAATAGCGCTGCGATCAGGCCGGACAGGAGCGACTGTTGACCCAATCCGGTGGTCAGGTACTATAAACTGGCAAAAAAACCTTTCGAGCTGGTTGGTGTTGCACGCTAAAGATTACAACCCTCAACGCTTTGGCTTCAGCGGTTTCGACGACAACGCTGTAAAGATCCTGATGGCCGAGCTTGCAGATGGCAACTGGGCCACTGCTTTGCGATACACAGAACGATTCCTAGACTTTTTGCACATGGAGATCTATGGCACTCCTGCTCCTGAACAGATTCTTATATCACCATTTGAGCTGCCTCCTCAATTCATACAAGACGTTTCAAACCACCTGGAACATCAGGGTCATCTTACCAAGAATTTAATATCTAGAAACTACCTAGCGGCTGTATTGACTGCAGATCGTAGGGCTTTCAAGAATGTCCGGTTTAGAGCGTTCCTAAGCCAATTTGAAGATGACGTTGATGCTAACACCGTGCTTGTAGGACACTCACACAGTAGAAGCAATGCGGGCCACAAGCATCTTTTGCATTCAGAAGCCATGCTTCGGCGAAGTACCCGGTCGGCCTTCACTAACGAACTGAGCCACCTAACACTTTTCAGCAAGTGCAACGCGTTATTTCCAGACCTGATACCAAAACTTAACGTAGATAGAAACGAGATCTCTGCGGCTGTACACGAATCACTTGTCGCGACTCGGCACACTCGGAAGATACCGTTGAGCATCGGCATTTCATTGCTTGCTGGGGCTACGGAATGGATCATGCGCTTTGGCGGCGCGTTTGTCGATGCGATAGTATTCTATACGAACCATTGCAGAAATATCGATGAGGGAAGCACGTGGTGTACAAACGAAGCAATCAATAAACGCTTCCACTCCACCAAACTGAGGTTTAGGACACAGGGGTACGATGGCTACCCGTGTGTTCCACTGGTGGAAGCGTTGGACATTTCAACCCTTAACAGCTCTCCTTTACCAGGAATGGGGCTTAGCTTTGTTTCGGGCATGCAGGGTTTTATTGGGGCATGT
Source organism: Pseudomonas sp. GW821-FHT02H06 (assembly GCF_059421525.1). Lineage (NCBI taxonomy): Bacteria > Pseudomonadati > Pseudomonadota > Gammaproteobacteria > Pseudomonadales > Pseudomonadaceae > Pseudomonas > Pseudomonas sp. GW821-FHT02H06. The sequence continues at coordinate 139,173 of NZ_JBWKVD010000002.1, read as the reverse complement.
TTGATTATCTTGGGCATGCTAAAGCCGTTGCGCATGGGTGAAATTTGTCAGCTACCACGGGATTGCCTTGAATACGAAGAGCTAGTCGGCGGCGCTTTCATAAACCACCTTAGCGAAAAGAGTGGCCATGCAGGTGCCAACGACACGATTGTCAGGCCCATCCCCTACATTGCAGCACGAGCAGTCCAACTTTTACAATTACTTGGAACGCAACTCGAGCAAGTGTTTCAAACCTCTCCCAAGAAAAAACTGCTTTTTTACTTCCCTAAAGACAAGGGGCTTGGCAAGCCTGGCTCAAGATTGCACCCGGGCCGAATCGACACCTGCCTTAACGCTTTCTGCAACATCTTGGGTCTTCCCAAAGATGAATATGGCCGGAGTTGGCTGATTCGTATTCATGAAGCGCGAAAATTCTATCTCATGACCTTGATTCATCATGAAGGCGAGTCATCGCGGAGTACAGGAAGCTATATGGCCGGACATATGAACACCGAATCCATAGACGAATACCTCAGTGGAGATGTTCCAACTGATGAACTGTTAAACCTAAAAGCCGAATGCATCACTGAAAAACTCATAAAGCTTGAACAGGAAAATCTGCCCCCTAAAGAAAACCAAGGATTAGTAGCGCTTCATGCTGAGGTGAAGCGCAGATTCAACGTCGACTCTATCAGGGGGCGATCACCTAAGGACTACGATCAAATGGTGAGGCAGCTCTTAGCCAATAAAAGCGTTGAGTTACAAACCTATACGATAACCATAAAAAGCACTGACGGCGTGATATGGGACAATGAATTCGCAGTTAAATATTTGGAGCATAAGGATGAAAAATTCAAGAGTTGATCATATAGTGAATAGGTGTAGCTGGCTGACCGAAATAATTCAGGTTCGGAAGCTCTCGAATGCGTCGCATCGCCGAGCTCTTGAAACGATGCGTGCTTTCGCTAGTCTCGCAGTGGATGATAGGTTTCACCGGGTCTCCTACAACACACTAAAACAACACGCAAAATCCTCACATCCTCTCGACAACCCTGCCCATGCGAGTTATTGGAGTCTAATGCTCGCCCTACGTGAAGAGGCAAATGAGATAATCAATGCACCCACTCCAAAAAATCAAGACCTTACGACCTCAAACGAATTACTGGTAAAACAATCACTATTGCACGCACATTTATGCAGTACCGCTTATTTAGAGATTTTCAATCATCTTGAGCAATTAGTCGCACACGATCCATCGCTGAGTGAGCAGACTCAATTTACGGTTACGAAATTTCTTAATCAAGCACGTATAAAATACTCTCAAATTATCAACTCAGAAATACCTACGTCGGCTGCTCAGCTTAAATTAATCGATGGAGGTAAGCGTAAGTGAAACAGCTATATCGCCTTTTCGAAAACGTCGCACTTCCGTATGCAGCAGACTTAACAGCCCGGCCTAACAGGCAATTACGAACTCGGAAGTACTCTACGTACTGCCTCATGTTCTGGCCTAATGGCAAACCATGCACACCGATAAATTCCTGGCTCGCTAGTATTGCAGATTCCACCACTGGCAGGGAGTCAACAAAAACTGCAGCAACCGAAATCACTCCCCTCGTTAGGTATTGTCATGCCAATGCAGGCTCGTTTGATCATTTCAGCGATAGTGACTTTTACGCTCTGTACAAAATTCTCCTAACAGAGGTCAAGTTATCGAAAGGCGTTACGACTAAGGCTCGAGAGACAAATCAGATCATTGCCATCATGCAAAGATCTTTAAGCTTTTTGGTTTGGTATCAGAGTAACGTTCGACCCTCTAGCCTGCCCCCCATGGTAGGTGAAGGTAGAGGCTCGCAACTCACAGTTGAGAAAAAATTAAATCGTCGCAGCAATTCATTTTACTACTCGCACGCTGCGATACCTGCTCACGCCGCACCGTCTAATGACAAGCAACCAATCCCTGTAGAGCATATAGCCAGGATACAAGATGAAGTTTTTAGAATTAGCATCACCGATGATGCGAAGCTTGGAAAACGATCCAGGCCTGAACATGTTGCGTATCGTCAGTCCAGCCGATCGTATTTATACAATCGCCGTATGTTCATGATGTGGTTAATGGAATTCTGTGGTCTGCGGCCTGAGGAGATGGTGGATATGTCTCTAGAAGCCAATAGAGACCCTTTCAATAAAGGAGTCATCATTCTGCCCACCAAGAAGAGACGTGAGCTCCCAACTCCAGTTAGACAGCTCCCTATCAATTCAGACGATGCAAATGAACTCGCCTCTTATTTAGAGGAACGTGACGCTTTTGTTAACTACCTGATCACTCAGGGTCGAATCAATACCGATCCGGGCTCAATGTTTCTTTCTGAGAAAGGGCTCCGCATCTCGAAACAATCCCTTGCTAGAGACTTCAAGCGTGTCGCTGAGCGCGCTGGCTTGACGGATGTTAAAATATGTCTTTCTATGTATCGGCACTTGTTTATAACGCGGCAGATGATCTATCACATTCAAAGTGAAATAAACTCGGCAACTAACAGCTCGAAGGATAAAGTGGCGACCGACAGGATGTTTTTCAGCTTGAGAGATAACCAAGCTTTCATGCTGAAAATCTGTCGTAAAATCACGCCGTTGACAGGGCATAAAAAACCAAGCTCTGTTGAAGCGTATTTCAACGACGCTGTCAAGATTCTTTCTCGTTTTGCCGAGAGCGATGGGGATGTGAAAAACATCAATGATATGCACTCGTCAATGAACTCTTTAGTCCGCATTCGCCATCAGGCGCTGCTAGCCAATAATCATGAAATTGTCCACGAGATTGATGCGATTAAACGAAAATGGAGTATGTTGCGCAGCGCCTCTAATTAGCCGTATGGGCCGCCGAGATCTTAGTGTTCGTCACAAACAAATGCGACGCCCTACCCTAAACTCACGAAGATGCGATGCGAAGCCCCCTTCCCAGCCATATAGCCCCAATCTTTCTGTGACAACTGCCTCATATGGCTGGTGGGTTTGCGACCAGCGAGCTAAGGAGCGTTTGGCAACAAAGCTCATGCCACCTTTACAGCCCAAGATCTACAGCGAGCATCCATTCAAGCGTAGGCCCGTGAGCATCTTTGATTAGCTTCGAGAATAGAGCCGAAGTAATGTCATCCCAGCCTCCGCCACTGCCATATGGAGGCGCGTCATCTGACGGAGCGTCAGCCATCGAAATCCATGAAAAATCACCGCTCACCAGCCGCCATCTCACGAGTTGCCGTAGGGCATTGCAGAGTGCTAAAACCGAAGGAAAGTCACCGTCATGCTTTGGATCCCTGCGCCAGTCTATTGAGGATTCAAGCTCGTTTGCTAGCCTGGAAACCGAGCAATATTCAGATGCCATCAAGCTGGAGAAAAACTCGAAGAATTGTTCGGGTGTATATGCCTCGCAGCCCAGATCCCATATATTGAGGTTTGCGCTCCCCTCCCGCTGGCTGCGGCTAAAAATGGCTCTCAAGGCGTAATCCCCCTGCAGGTGACGCCAAAATTCTACCATCGGATATCTTCCCCCGAGGCAAACGGAGGCGAGGTATCTTGCAGCGAGGTTTCAGTGTTAGATCCTGCAAAGGCCATATGATGTCTTTGCTTCTACGGTATGCTATCCCGCGATTGGCACAAACGGCACTGGGCTAATCGCGTAGGGCTAAAGTGGCTCCTCACCTGCCGTTATACCTTGGAACGACCACAAGACCGGTGCGACTTCTGCTCTCGGGCGACGATCTATAGCTGAGGACAGCAGGACTCACGAGCTGACTGGCCCCGGAGACTGCTTCATGCCTCAGCAATGCGCTCATACAAGCAGAAACATATCGCCCACAAACCCGGCACACCTGCCGCAAATCGAATTCAGCCCAAGCGTCATCACCAGACAATCGGACTATCGACATCGAACCCTCGAAGCCCTGCGCGATTACTGTCGTAGCCTTCTAAACACCGTCGAGGCGGATCCCTCCGCATCAAGCCAAACACATGCTCAACACAAACTCGACGAGCTCGGTTTGCGTACAAATCTCTGGTCTCTCGACAGAGCCATGACCCGTGCCATTGTTGGCTATGAAAAGCTTTCCCGAGCAGATTCCTCCTTGGCACAGCAGCGCTCAGCTGACCAGGAGCTTCAGTTCCTCCAGCTCTTGCTCAGTGCGTGCATCGACGAAGTGAGTCTTACCCTGGACGCATTCCTCCCAGCAGTTCTACGCACCCGGCTATTTAAGGCATTTGAAAGTAACGAGCGGATCCTGGATGCGAAAGTCCACAGGGGTGTTCCACCGGCGCTGCTCTGTTTGATCCTTCAAGGTTCTCTGCCTCAAAGCGAGTTTGAGATGTTTACGGGGCTTCCTTTGGAGACCGCAAGGATTGAGGTCGCCAAGCTGGAGCAGCTCGGCATGTTAGCGGTGTCGAAATCTAAGCCCGGCTTTCTAAAACCTGGTCTACCGGGCTGGCTCGCGGCTTCCTTGCTGCCCCATCTCCTGACGCCGTACGATAGTTCGAGGCAGTGAATCGCGCCCAGCACCGCTTGCCTGACCTCAAGCTTCAATTACCAACTTAGCCAGAAGCAGTAGCCGGAGCCATGACGGTCGCGGGCGCTGTCAGGATCCCAGCACGTGCTTCTTTAGGCTGAGCCGTTTCCGCGCGTGCCCTCCGGGCCTGGTTGTCGTGAACCCAGCAGCCTGCTGGCGTCTTGGCCCTTCGGGCATCCATCCGTCACGCCTTCGGCTGCGCCTGCGCGCTCCGCTTGCTCGCCACGCGGCATCAACAGCTACCGGAATGAATCACGCATAAGCGAAAGTTTTGCCTACCCTCACTTTACTTCGAGCTTTCCCTCTGATGGAACGTTTCCGAGACGAAGTCTATGAAAGCCACAGCAGATGCCACAGCAAGCCTTGCGTGACGAGGCTGTAGACCCCGGTGTCCGCCATCACGTCCATGGCCGGATCCATAAAGCCCACGCAACTGCGCAAGATTGCTGGTGAGCTGGGTCAAGTTACGAAGAATCAGCCGGATATTCTCAGCTCCCTTAGCTTCATCAGAGATACCCTCAGGTACTAATTGCAGTTCTTTCGTGAGCTTCTTGGTAAGGTCTCCGAGATCATCAGTTTTGGCGACGGTCACTCCTCGCTTCGTCAGAATCGTTTTGCAACAACTCTCAACGATTTCTTTCGCTGTGCCAATTGCGAGGGCTGGATCTCTATCAACAGCGTTTTCAAGCCTCTCGATCTCTTTGGCCATCCAGCCAGCACCCAACGCATCGGCCACGGTTTTCGCGCGCTGGACTGCCTGTGAGGCGCCATTGGTCAGCCGGCGATATGAAAATCTTGGTCGTCCTGCGATCCGCTCCTCCTCGTAAATTTCCCAACCGGCTAGCCTCAGTTGGTCGTTGAAATGAATCGCGGTTCTAAGGGTTTCGTCCCGATCAGAGCGCACTATCGGGTGCAGGACTTCGCAGAGGAAACGCAAAAAATCTTCGGCTGAACCATCAATGAGCTGAAAACGATTATCAGCGAAGACCCAATCATCCTCCCAGTCATCGTTATTGATACGGTGCTGCCATATATCACCAGCGGCATCCTTGTACCGTTGATCAGTTGAGGGGAGACGCTGGAGGTCATACAGACGACTCAGAAACTCGACATCGTTGAGCCGACCATACCAGGCAATGCTTTCGAGTCGAAGCCCATCGAGGATGTTGATCCTGGTCTGTTTTGGTAAATCAGAGACATCATCTCGCCAATCAGCGACTAGCTCTTTTGCAGGTACAATTTTGGCCGAGTACCAGTCTTGTGACTCATGCTCGACTACCGATTTAAGCCGAGCGGTGATCTGCTCCTCCAACTGGCTGCGCTTGGCTCCCAACCGCACGTACTGTTCTGCAGGAACTTTGAATTGGCACTCCCAGATGTTGGTGCCACCATTCCAATTGTCGTAGCCCGTCGGTTCGAGATGAGCGGGGTGCTCGCGAACGATTGCGGCTGCATCGCTCAAGCCTTCGGAGCGAAGCAAAGCGTGCACCGTTGATAGTACCGCTTCAATATTCTCATTCTGATCCATTGGAGTTCACCGTATCCCTATTTGCCTCAGTAAAGATTATCTCAGGCTGTGTTCCCCACGCGACTTCCGAAAGCTGTTCGTTAATGGGGCTGGGATGCCTCTAGTACCGTCTGAGCCCTGCGTGATTCCGTTGCGCGCTCCGCTTGCTCACATCGGAGTTCGAAGTCAGGGCTTTAATGCCTGATTCGCAGCGTGACATCCGCGGGCCTACAGAAGAAATCGATGTGATCATCTGCCCTTCGATTTCTGGATTACGGATCCCCGTGATCTCCTAACGTTGAGAAGGCGCATGATCTTGCCTCCATCTCAAAATGCTAAAATCGGATCAGCAACACATCCCCACGAGAAATCTCATGAACACAGACTTAACTGAAGAAGAGATGCGCCGCGCACTATTCGGCAGCCCCGCACCAGCACCGCAGACTGCTGCTCCAAACTCACCGCTGCCGTCACCAGAAATCGCACCCGCGCAACCACCGAAGCCTCAGTCCAAAAAGAAGGCCGCGAAGGCGTTTACTCCGCGCCTGCGTGTGACGATGCGGGTCACCAATGAGTTTGAGGGCAAAACATTCGAGCTGATTTACGAAGCCGATACCTTGAGTACCCTCCTGGCCGAGCAAGAAGCAGTCAAGGTGGCCAGGAAGAAGTACCGCTACGTGGAAGTGATTTCTGTGAAGTCAATGTAGTCTTCCGCATCGACCCCGACTTGCCTCTGGCTCTACAGATGCTCGAAGATCCAGCAGGAGCGTTACGAGTTTGCTGGAGGGGACGAAGCAGAGGTCATCTCCAGAAGAGGATGGCCGAATTAGTAAAGCATTCAATAGGACAAGCAATGGATCCGCAACTTTTTGACCCTATATCAGTCTTTATAGACAAGCTGCAAAAAATCGCCCCATTCTTTGTCGCTGCCATGTCAGCGTTGTACATTGTGTACTTGTGCGTGATTACGGAATCACTGTTTATAATCAAAAACCGGCTATCCGACTTAATTAGCAGCAAGCACACTTTCAATCACGAAAAACTAAAAAAACACCAACAGCAAGAACTTGACCTTCACTACTTCAACTTCAGGTTCAAGCTGAACGTTAAAACACCCTATGCGATGGACAAGCTGATCGCATGGGCAGAGCGTTCTGCGATTCGCCTGGATGAGCTTAGGAAAGCGCGCCCCTACCTGAATCCTACCGAGCAAAGTTTCAACATTCCAAGACCTAGATTTCTCAAAACTATCTCAGGACTGTCGGCATTCGTTGCAATTGGAATTTTCTTCATTATCCACACGCCTAACGCCGCATTATTCAAAGTAAACCAAACCGGGCAATGGTTCTGGGTAACTGAAAGTGAAGCATTCTCCTTTACATCATACCTTCCGAATTATTTTCATGCAGCAAATGCCTGGAAGTTGAACCCTGGAAACTGCCTGCTGGAAACAAGAGCTACACAAGGGATGGACGAGTGGGATAAGAAAGTAATCTGCTACGTCATGTTAGATAACAAAGAAGGATATGTGAAAAATACTATCCAAGAGCAAAAAATCTTGGCATGGGTTATGTCACTTCCTTGGCTGCTGGTGCCTTTGGCTGTGCTCCAGGGCAGCAGAAGACGACGATACGCTACAGCGCTGTTGAGGCGCAGCCAGAAAAAGCTCCGTTTTGGTGATAGTCCATTGCCGGAGTACGCGAGGTACTACCACGATTAACTCTCTAGCAGCGCCAGGGAGCCCGTCCCAACCCGCGTAGTCTATTAGCAGAGGTTCATCAGAGGAATCCGCCGCTCGCGGCCAGTTCCCATGGTAAGGGCAGCGCACGCTGACCCAATGCTCCCCGAGAAGCACTACGCGTTGCCGGAGACCTGCCAGAATGGTTCAAGGTCAGGCGGAGATCCACCTGGGCGGCCTAAACTAATCCAGCCACGCGGCTCTGACAGCGTTACTGGAGCTCCTAAATACACCCAGGCGCCCCTTGTGGACAAATACATGCAACCCAATTCCCGACTACAGATCTCGTGAAAGGCATGGCTGAAGTTGCCGAGACGCTGCACGACTCTTTCACCTCTCTGTTGAGCGCAGCCGTGCGGCTAGCTGAGGTCGGGCAGGATGAAGAAGCGAGGCGGCTGGTGGATTTGGCCGCAAAAATACAAGGCGTTGAAGAAAAGATGCTTACCCACACTAAAGACGCGCGAGTGGGAAAGATCATGAAGCTCAATGTCCATTGACGCCTAACCCGAGTGGGCGAATGCTAGCGCGGCCGATACTCTCCCAATAAGGGATTGCACTCCCCGTTCGAGGGCACCTGTTGGAGCGTCGACGGCGCACGCAGCCTGGGCGAGCATGAGGTTTATCACTGGCAAAAGGAGCGCCGCATATGGATAGCAGTCAACGCATGATCAAATGGTCGTCCGCATGGGCGCTGGTCGGGGGGCAAGTGGTATGCACTGGGTGCATGCGGGGCCAGTCCATCTCGGCCAGTGAGGACGTATTCCCCCATGAGCCAAGCTGCAAGGCTAAGGACGAAGTGGCGAAATTGCCGTGGGCTGAGCTGCATCAGGTTCTAGATTTTCAGCGCGGCTAACAGGTGTAGCAAGGACGGACTGAGCACGCCTCGAATTACCGGCCAGCGGCGGAAGACAAACCATTGCTGTAGTCCGGTTATAGCCGAAAAGGCCCGGAGTGCGCCGAGACTAACTTCCGTCCGTGATCTGATTTTTCTTCGCCGCAGCGCGCGCTCGAAAGGCGCTGACTTTAGCAATCGTCCCACAGGCCCTGCCATCCACCCCACCCTTCGTCATCCCACACCAGCGCTTGCTGCCGTTACGAGTGTTGTCATAAAAAGCCCATCGGCAATCATCACAGGTTTTAAGTCGCAACCATGTACCTGACGATATTGCATCTGCAACCGAGGCAAGAATCCTGGCAACGTAGCTAGCGTCGGCGGGCATCACACATAACTCGGAGGCTCCCCCTTCTGCAGGAGCTACCTTCACTGACAGAGGGACGCGCGCGAGCCAGGCGTTCAACAACTGATGGTCGTCGTCGAGGCCCTCGCAAGCCTTGCGCAGATCCGCGCGCAGCTCCATTAGCGTATCCAAAGTATCGCTGTCCGCGCGAGGGTGACGCGATAACTCCTCGCTCCATTTATCAGCGTCATTGACGAGGAGCGGGAGCTCATCCACTTCTACCCGCGTCTGATTTGGAATTGACCAGGTATTGAGGAAGCGCCGGACGACTTCGAGCGCGCCGGGTGCTCCCTGATTATGAGTCTGCATCGCGAGCTCCTTGCAAAACGCTGGTCTTGGGAGTAACCATCAAACCACAATTGATGGTTACGGAGATAGACATGGTCATGGAAGCGCACCCCAATCGAATGCCTTTGCCGACCGACATCCGCAGATTGCTGTGGATGCAGGGATTGATGAACGCGTCCCATTTTATGAGTGAGCCGGCTTGGTTCACGACAGCCGGCCCAACGGGCGCGCACTACAGAAAGAGATTGCGAGGGGGACGCACGTTGGGCACAAGCATGGTGGGGCGTTTCGTGGGAGGAGACCAGAGAAACCACGAAACGATATAAATCTGCTTACAAACCCCAGATGGACGCTGTGATGGCCGGTTGCTAGCCTTCCCCAAGTCATCACTGCGAGTGCAGCCATCTTGGCCCCAAGCAACGTCAAGCTCCCCTATCTGCGTCTGGCGTACCTATTATGCGGCATCGCCCTCACCTTATTTGGCATCGGCGGCCTGATCTTGCACTCATGGTTCGTTGGTGAAGCGTTGGGGACGATCGGTTTGACCGCCTTGGGAATCGCTGCGTATCCCGAACGGGAGACATTCAACCGAATATGGAATGATGGCGCCTGGGTAGACCTGGTCAATCTCGTGGTGCAAGTATTGGAGTTTTTGACATCCTGAGGCGAGAGCTAGGTGGGGCTATAACTTGCAGTTCCTGTCGGGATGCTGCACTGGACTGTTCCGATCAGCCTTTTGTCGAACGTGTTCACATTCTCACCGAATCCTATGCGTCCGGCCATCGAGACTTGCTTAACTACATAAGTCACCGGTCTACGCAGCAACACTGATCTATTCCCCTCGCCCGCTGCGTTCTCAATCAGGTAAATCCCCGAGCACCCTATAACTCATCATAGTGGATTGGCTGCCGAGCTTTAGTGCTGAGCAAGCGTACTCCGAAGCCGATGAAAATTGCCCCAGTAGTGCGCTTCCTCGGCGCATTACGAATCAACCGAAGAGCCGCACAATTAAGCCCGCAACCTCGGTGCCTGCATAGCGAGCTTTCAGCTCCTCAAGCTTCGCCTGCCGCCGCTCCCCGACCATCAAGCTCAGTCCGTGCAATGCATTCGTAAACTGTTGCGCTTCTAGGGCTTCCTGCTGAAGGGTCGACCAACCTGTGCTCGCACACTTCGCCAAGGCTTCCGCTTCAACGCTGAGGTTCTGGGATTCGAGAAGCTTGTTCCCGCTCAATAAGGTCTTCAGGCTCTCTAACTTCAACTCAAGCTCAGCCAATTGCTCTGCCAATACCTCAGCCTGATCCAGAGAGACCGAACGCCCCTCAACATAAATCCTATCGTGCTGCACACAGTAAATCCCGAGCGGGCCATCGCCACCGCCAGTGCAATCCAAAGCCAGTACGTTTCCCAGGCGGAGCGGCGTAGGTATCCAAGTATGTCCGGTGCAAACCCGCCATGCTCCAGACACGCCATCACGAAGGTGGTTCTTGATTCGGCTCCGTCCCCAGAGCGCAATTTTTTCGATCTGAGGGTTATCCAAACCATCAACGAAGACCGGCCATGACATCCCGGTGGGAACGTCCGCGTGCACCACACCGACGATTCCTTGCGGCGACTCGATTTCGATCACAGTCGGAAGAGTTTCTAGCTTCTGAATGATCATTTCTTTCGATTCGTCAGCAATGGTGGGCCACCAGCCGGCGCCGTGGGCACTGTACCTAGCGTGTGGGTCTTGCCGGTAAGCCTCTATCAGCATCTGCTCATGATTGCCCTTGACCGTGAAAAACCACGGCTCGCCCAGCAGCTTCAGACCGTCTAGGACGCTTGGGCCTCGGTCGATCAGATCACCTACGGCAATCACACGATCCACCGTGCTGTCGAAGCCGAGCGCTTTCAGCCCCTTGTGTAAGTCAATTGTCTTGAAGTGAATGTCACCGACGACGAAATCTCGCCCTTGCTCGTTCTGAGAGAGTCTCAATACCTTTCGAATTGTTCGCACGCGACCTCCATCTAGGGTGCAATCCCGTAATGCCAAGGGGTTATTGTCCGTCGCTCATGCACCAAATGCTAAAGCTAATAGCGCCCTGCATAGCTCACAGAAACATCCTATCTAGCTTGTCGGTTGCAGTCGGTGACTGACCGATCAAAAATCCACGTCTAGAGATTCGAATCTCACAATACGGAAGTAGGTAGCTACACAGCGATGACCCAGCACATTTTGATCACCGGTGCCGCCGGTAGCGGTACGACAACCCTGGCCAATGCCCTGACGAAAGTGCTCGGCGCGACGCATTTGGAGGCCGATGACTATTTTTGACTTCCAACTGAGCCGCCATACCAGCATCGTGCTTCCGGAGAAGAGCGTTGTCAGAGTTTGTTGAAGGACATGGGCTTTACGAACGGGGCAGTGGTCGCCGGCTCTGTTATGGACTGGGGGCCGCAACTTGAGGACATGTTCGACTTGATCGTCTTCCTGTATCACCCCGCCGATCTGCGCTTGGCAAGATTGGAACGTAGGGAGGTGGAACGTTTCGGTCGCGCAAATCCAGAGTTCCTAGCTTGGGCAGCTGACTATTACGATGGAAGCGCTACGGGGCGCAACCTGTTCAGACATCAGACTTGGCTTTCCAATCGAACGTGTCCAATCTTAAGACTGGAGGGGGACATGTCTGTCGAAGATCGGGTCGCTCGGGTATTGGGGCTGATCGGCGCTCTAGACCTACGAAAGCCAGGGCAAATACCCTCAGGTCGGACTGATCTATTGAGCTAAGGTAAGCGCACCCTGACTCTAAGTATGTAGTGTGAGAGCGCGCGGCAGAGCGGCGCGCATTCCGCTCAGAAACGATTACAAGAGAGTAACGCGTGGACGACGCATCATGAATTCAAGCAATACCGGCGGTCGACCCTGTTCGTTGGCGCTTGCTCGAAATTGTCCAGTCGCTCGCTCTATCCGATTGCTGGATCGGCGCAGGATTCATGACTATCGCGGATACCCCTCATCGTATCGAGCTTTTGCAAAGCTTACAGACCCCGTCGAACAACACTACGGTTTCATCAGGCGCCAGATAGGGTGCATGGGTGGGACGAGTCAACGAGGCAGGCATGGGCGGGACTCTAGGGCGATACGATGGCGTCATTCTAGGCGGCAGTGAATGCGCTACAGAACTGTTGATCCATACAGTGTCTGGAGCTACTCTAGCTGGAGAACATACGTACTCCTGACGGCAATCCTATGACTCACTCCACTCAATCCATACCCACAACCGCGCTAGACCGTGGAATGCCCACCGAACTCGAAAGCTACCAGCACCAGTGTCTGATGCTGTTGGACGAGCTTCAGGAGGCCTGGTCTGACATCCGAAGGTTGAAAGCTGATGCGCATACCTTGATAGCCATGAACGACGGCCTTAAGGCAGAGCTCAAGGCTTTGAAACTCGCCGCCACAACACAATTAATGGAGCGTGATGTCGCGTTGGTCGGGACGTCAGCTGGACATCAAGCGCGGTGATTGGCGTCCGGTGATAAAATGCAGATACTGCCACCAAGCCAGCCCATCTTGATGGAAGCACTTAATGGCAAGGAAGCAAAAAACTACCCCAGACATGGCGACCATCGCGACCTGGATCTTCATATTGGTCGTGGTCATCATAGCTGTCCCACCTCGGATGCGGCTCGTGGTAGCGCTTTTGGCGGGGATCGCCGGCTTCATATGGCTAGTCAAAAAGTCTTTTAGATCTTCACCAAATGACCCTCCTCGCCCGACGAAGACGATCCTCGCCGACTCAAAAGGTCAAACTAAAACCTTGTCGAATTACGAACCAAAATCAGAAACCGGTCTTGAAGTGGGCAACACCGAAGGTGCTCGCTCGGATTTCCATGTGGTCAGGGTGAGCACATCTGAGCGGCAGTTCTCGATCCCCAAGCCCAAGGAGATCGTTACCAATGCGCGATGGATCGGAAAGGATGAAACCCTCTCTGTCAGAGGCCAGATTATCCACGGTGGCATGGTTTATTTCGCTGAAAATTCAGACCGCACTTTAAACCTTGAGCCCTCGCTGATTGACGCCCTGCTGCCTGTACAGGCTGTGCATGTGGATCTAACCGAAAAGATCGCCGGCTACTGGCCCAGTTACAGCGGCATCTCCCCTGCAGCAAGACGTGGCTACCTACAGTGGCTGTCCGAAGGGCGAAGTACGCCCAATGTGGATATCGGCTACGTCTTCATTTTCTTCTATGGCCTTGAGCGTCGGGCGGTCGTTGACTCGATTACAGATGATGTAGCCCACTCTGAGCTGCCGGCCATCGTTCAAGAGGTCAAGCGGCTAGTAGCGCTTTATGGTGAGAACGCGTCGTTTCGAAACTACGCTTCCAACCTGCTGAACCACATTCAGCTCATCAATGTGGAACCTCAGACGTACTTGAACGCACCGCCTCGTATCGAGTCGGGTGGCCTTGAAATGCCGATGTCGCTGCGGTTGGCATTAGGGCAGATGGCTTTGGACAAGCATCCCTTAAATGCGGCGTGGGCGTTGGCGTGGGTACAAACAGACCCGAACATCAGCCGACGCACCTCAGTGAGTAGATGTGTGGATCAGTTTGAGCAGCTATTCATGACGCGGTACTCCACCTGTTATCCAAATGGGCTTGTGCTTAACCAAAACAAGACCATGCTCAAAACTCACTACCGCTCCGCCTCTTCTCGCTTGATTGTTCCCGACATGGCACTGGGCGATATACCGGATGTTTCGGTTACCTCGGCAACACGCAACAAGCTGCAATCGGTGGTGGATGAGTGCACGATAATCCTCGGCCCATACAGCAGATACCTGGGTCGCAATCCTGAAGGAGCCTCAGATCTTGAAGGTATTTTGCAGCTCCCCGTTGCCCTTTGGCCGGCAGCAGCAAAGGATGTGATCGCTGACCTGCAACGGCAGGTCGGCGAGGAGCATCTGGTCATGACCTTCGAGGATCTTGCAGCACGCTTTGGATCTGCAGGAGCTCTACCGCGCGGAACAATCGTGGCCTTAGCGAGAGCATTCGAATCCTTGAATTTCGGCTTTGAGCCGGACGTACTGTCCGGCAGCCGTGCTCCCAAGAATCTGGACACGATCGTATTGTTCGCGGCAGGTGACGAAGACGCGAGTCTACGGACAACCTCGGCCTACCAGGCCGCAGTGGTTACGCTGGATTTAGCAAGTGCGGTCGCGGCTGCAGACAGGGTGACGTCGAGTGAGGAGATGGCTCAGCTCGGGCGGCATATCGACTCCTGGACTCATCTCGGCGCAGGCCATCTCAAACGGCTCAAAGCCCACTTGCAGATCCAGATTCTGCAGCCACCTACCCTGGCGAGCCTGAAGAAGAAGCTAAGCCCTCTGAACGCCGATGCCAAACGTGCCATGGCCAGGTTTCTCGCTCATCTCGCTCAAGCTGACGGAAGCGTTTCGCCGCAGGAAGTCCGGCTGCTGGAACGCGTCTATAAAACTCTGGAGCTGGATCCCCAGTTGCTTTACGGGGACTTACACGGCGCAGCCATCACCCCTCCTCAAAATATCTCCACGCCGCCCAGATTTGGTGCCTTGCCTAGTTCCGACCAGACCGGTGAGATGCCAGGCAATTCTGCCGCGACCCAAAGCTTCAATCTGGACATGGATAAAATTGCGCAGCTCCAGCGCGAAACGGCAGTGGTGTCAGCGTTGCTGGCCGAAGTATTCAGTGATGAATTTCCAGAACCGCCTGCCATCGTGGACAGCATCAATGATCAGCCCACTGACCATGCAGCGACCGTACATGGGCTCGACACAGAGCACTCAGCGTTTCTGCGAATGATCGTGTCACGTCGCGAATGGAACCGCCAAGAGCTGGAAGATGTGGCCACTGATATGGAGCTCATGCTGGATGGCGCTCTTGAGCAAATCAACGACATGGCGTTTGAGCGGTTCGACATGCCAGTCTCTGAGGGGGATGACCCCATCGAGATCAACCCGGATATCCTGGAAGAATTAACCCTATGAGCACGATACGCCCAAAGGATCGCGATGCGGTCATCCAGTCATTGCGAGCCGGTGTAGTCCCTCGTGCGGGTCAGCATCTTATTCAGGTGGGTCGAGCGGGTGAGCTGGACGCTCTTCTGAAAAATATAGATCGACTCGTTGACGGAGGCTCCGCCTTCAGGATCGTTGTAGGCGAATATGGGGCCGGGAAAACCTTCTTCCTCAACCTTGTCCGGGGCATTGCGATGGAGCGCAAGTTGGTCACGATGCACGCCGATTTGAACCCCGACCGCCGGCTTCACGCGTCCGGAGGGCAAGCGCGCTCCCTGTATGCAGAGCTTGCTAAAAACATGTCCACCCGCACAAAACCGGACGGTGGTGCGCTGCAGGGTATCGTTGAAAAATTTATTTCTCAGGCAAAATCGGAAGCAAAAACTCGGGGCGTCGAGAGCGAAGTCGTTGTTAGAGAGTTCCTCGCCGATCTCACTGAGATGGTGAACGGCTATGATTTTGCTGACGTCATTGCCAAGTATTGCCAAGGGTTTGAACAAGGCAACGAGCAGCTCAAGGCGGATGCCATACGGTGGCTGCGAGGCGAGTTCACTACCAAGACTGATGCACGTGCGGCGCTCGGTGTCCGAACCATCATTGATGACGCATCGGTCTACGATCAGTTGAAGTTGCTGTCCCGGTTTGTCCGCCTGGCGGGGTTTGGCGGTCTCATGATTTGCCTGGACGAGCTCGTAAATCTATACAAGCTCGCGAACACTCAGGCACGCAACGCCAACTACGAGCAGATCTTGCGGATTCTGAATGACTCCCTACAAGGCTCGACCGAGGGGCTTGGGTTCGTCCTCGGCGGTACACCTGAGTTTTTGATGGATACGCGTCGCGGGCTTTACAGCTACCCCGCCTTACAATCGCGGCTTGCTGAAAACACCTTTGCCAAATCTGGATTGATCGACCTGTCGGGGCCGGTAATCCGCCTGAGCAGCCTGACTCCAGAAGACTTCTACGTACTGCTTCAAAAGCTGCGCAACGTTTATGCCTACGGTGAACCGGGCAAATACCTCATGCCTGACGAGGCAATCCCTGCGTTCATGGCGCACTGCAACCAACGGTTGGGTGAGGCCTACTTCCGCACTCCACGCACAACCATCACAGCCTTCATCAACCTGCTCGCGGTGCTGGAGCAGAACCCTGGAGCGGACTGGCGTGCCTTGGTAGGGGCCGTTCAGGTTGCCCAGGATGATGGCGGCAAGCAGGATTTAAGCGTTGAGGCGGACGATGAGCTCACAACCTTCAAACTCTGAATCCTCGTCTTTCGAGCGCCTGCACCCCGACGTTCAACAGTGGGTCTGGGCCCAAGGATGGACAGCGTTAAGGGATGCACAGGAATGGGCAATTTCCGCGCTGGTCGATGCTGATCGGGATGTGATTATCGCCGCTTCAACAGCTGCCGGGAAAACTGAGGCCGCATTCCTGCCCATCCTCACTAACCTGATGGAGCACCAAGACCCTGCTGGGGCCGTCCTCTATATTAGCCCACTAAAGGCACTCATCAACGATCAATGGGACAGGCTGAGTCGACTCTGTGAGCAGTTGGATCTTCCCGTCATCGCATGGCACGGCGATGTGTCTGCCAGCAAAAAACACAAGTTTCTCAAGTCTCCTAAGGGCGTCTTGCTGATCACCCCAGAGTCGCTTGAGGCGCTGTTCGTCAACAGGGGTTCAAGCCTGATGGGGCTGTTTCAGAACCTGCGTTACATCGTGGTCGACGAGCTGCATGCCTTCATTGGCAGCGAGCGTGGCAAGCAGCTCCAGTCATTGATGCAGCGAGTCGAGCTTGTAGCCGGAAAAACCCTGCCGAGAGTCGGCTTGTCCGCCACGCTGGGAGATATGTCGCTGGCGAGCGAGTTTCTCAGGCCCGGGCATCCAGAGCGGGTGCAGGTGATTGAATCGAAATCATCTGGCCAGAACCTCCAGGTGCAAGTGCGCGGCTATATGATGCCGCCGATGCAAAAGTTGCGTGCTGTCGAAGTACCGAATGCCGACCCTGATCAGACCCCTGAAGAAGAGGAGGAAGACGAGTCCGGCTCCAGGCATGCCATCGGCGCACACATGTACAAGGTGCTGCGCGGCAGTAACAATTTGGTTTTCCCGAACAGTCGGCAGGAGGTGGAGTGGTACGCAGACCGCCTACGTCGCCTCTGCGAAATCAGCGGTATGCCCAACGAATTCCTGCCTCATCACGGCAGCCTTTCGAAAGACCTTCGAGAAGACACGGAGCGTGCGCTCAAAGCAGGTACACCGCCGGCAACGGCCGTGTGCACCACTACCCTGGAGCTTGGAATAGACATCGGCAACATCAAGACAGTTGTCCAGATAGGTTCGCCTCCATCAGTTGCGAGCCTGCGCCAACGACTAGGCAGGTCTGGCCGCCGCAACGACGAACCTGCCACTCTCCGGGCGTACTGTCAGGAACGCGAGCTGACTGACCAATCATTACTGTCAGACCTGCTCCGCCAGAACCTCGTCCAAACCATCGCGATGATCAGGCTACTGATTGGCAACTGGTTCGAACCACCCAGGGCTGAGGGTTTGCACGCATCGACTCTGGTGCAACAGATTCTGTCAGTGATCGCACAGCAAGGAGGCGCCAGCGCTGCTCAGTTATGGGGTGGACTGGTAGAAAGCGGGACATTCAAAAGCATTTCCAAGACAGACTTCTTCTCTCTGCTGAAAGGTCTCGGCGAGAAGAAACTGATCGTGCAAGACAGCTCAGGTTTGTTGCTTCCAGGAGAGATCGGCGAACGACTCATCAACCATTACGAGTTCTACAGTGCTTTCACCAGCGACGAAGAGTTCAGGCTGGTACGAGAGGGCAAACCGCTTGGTTCGATACCCGTTAGCCGGCCTCTGATGAAGGGCCAGCGAATCATCTTTGGTGGCCGGCGTTGGCGGGTACTGGATGTCGATATCGAAAAAAAGGTGATTGTCGTCACTGCCGCCCGAGGCGGTCAGCCACCCCAATTCGACGGGCTAGGTGCAATGGTGCACGATCATGTCCGCGAGGAAATGCGCGCGGTACTGACCGAAACGACGCCCTGCCCCTTCATCGATAGCAAAGCACAGGGGTTGCTGAGCGAAGCCCGTAAATCGTTCAGATCACTCGGGCTGGTAAATGAATTCACCTATGGCTCTGACTCGAAAACTCATTTACTCACCTGGCGCGGCGATCAAACTAACGACGCTCTAGTACTCATGTTCAACCATGTAGGACTGGCTTGCGAGAGCTCAGGCCTTGCGTTGTCGGTCGGCGGCTCACAAAAGAATGTCGCTGACGCGCTCGCCAAGATCGCTGAGCTAGATCCGGACGACATAGAGTCATTGTTGGAAGGAGTGGAAAATCTCATTAAGGAAAAATGGGATTGGGCTTTGCCCCGCTCGCTGCTCATAAAATCGTACGCGTCATCTCAGCTGAATTTCAAAGGTGCTGTTGAGTTTGCAAAATGCTTTAGCATGCGCCGGCTGCACGGTGACACCACTTTTGCGAGCACTACCGTCCACTAGGTTAGCCATCGGCAGCAAAGCAAGAGTTTGATATGGCAGTTATAAGCAGCCATTTGCCGACCGAATTTCACCTATGGAAAACCTGAGGTCGCCACTTGCCGCCAATGGCAATGGCCGACCTTTGCGGGAGACAGTCGGTTTGCTTGCACACTTGCGGCTTCCTCGCCCTGCCAGGATGTACAGCTTGCCTTGGGTCTCAAAAAAGCGATCTTCCAATGTGAAACCTGGAAGAACTCCTTGGGCTGGCAATTATCCAGATCGCGTGTCGATACAGGCAGGGAGTGTAAAAGGCGGCGCTGATAGCCAGACCGTAAAGCAAAGCCTGTTCTGGCGGGACGTGCTGCCGGAACGAAAATGGAGCTGGATCGTGAACACTATTATGCGTTCGAGCTGCAAAAGCTCGGGCCTATCCCCCACCTTCGGCTGAATACTTTCCCGAGGGCAGTGTGAACCACCTTCGGTCATGGCGCCGGCCATCAGTTGCCAAACACGCTAGGGTAGCCCCTTCATTCAAAGCCCCAAATCGCCGGCGAGACAATTATCGACAACCGCGTCCGACGCCACCAGGTGCTTGAGGACGTAACCCTGCAGGGCTCGGTAAAGACGCGCTCTTAGAGGCGCCCGCAGCGAGACATAACCATCCGTAGCTATTCCGGTTGGGGTCTCGCTACCACCCAAGGCGATGCTAAGCGCCTCTACGCCTCCCTCGTCGACATCTCCAGCATGAAGCCGATCAAGCGGGAAGTATCCTGGAGGCCGCCTATAGGTGCGAATAGCCTGAGAAAGCAGCACGACAAATCCATCCTTCGTCAGGCTTCGTTGCACCCCTCTCCAAATCTCCAACTCCAAACGATAATCCAATTTCCATCTCCTCAAATTTTAGGCGCACTGACCCGATTCAGTGCTTTGCTAGGCGATGGAAATTTTTTGTTTTTTGAGATTGTTGTTTGAAGTCAAGGAGCAAGCGTCGGCTTCGCCGCCGAACGCCGATCCCCCTGCCCTGCACTGCTATGCCGCCGCGGCAGGTGTTCAATCCAGCACAGGAGGAGCAAGATCACAAGCAAGGCAAAAGCCTGAAAAGCACAAGCCAAACCGCCGGCATCCTGCTGTATGGAGGTGTCAGGACTACCACTGCTTTTCTTTTGCTCTCAAATATAAGAACTCCGTCTCGTTTAAAAATTTTCAAGTGGGGGGGGTGGGAAAAAATATGATCTTGCCGACGAACAGTAGTCTCACATTCTCCCGTTTGGGCCTTGCAGAAAGAATCTTAAAGCTATATGTTGTGCCTAAGCGAAGTATTTACCACTACATGGTGTGCCAACACCTCCGCCAGCGGTCGTGGATATCTAAGCAAGCTATGTGGAGGATTGACGTATGCCTGACCAACGAGCTAGCTGTAAGAATGCAGTTATCCAAAGCCGTCTTATGCGTGTTGGAAGATCCAGCTGAAGCAACAAATCGTCTGCTTCATCCACCCTCAATTTTCCACATCAAGGAATATTCCCATGCCACTGAAACCAGGCCCCAAGCCCATCTCCGAATCGACCGGCAAAGTCGATCAACGGCGTCGCGATAACAAAGACACTCTGCGGAATAACCCAGATCTGAAGCCAAGCAAACCGCCAAAAAAATAGTTGCTCACTTGCAAGAACCTGCTCTTGGGCGGGTTCAGCCATTGGCATCTATGCCTATAAATACACGCTCAAGGAATTCATTCCATTTGACGTTTATGGCCAAGGTGTGCCAAGGCTGCCTTGGCTCCTAGACTAAAGTTTTTATACTAACCGAGGAACTCGATCAGGCTGGTTTCACAAACACGTTGCCCCTTTCGGCGAAAAGCTGCCAATCAAGATTTAGATGAAGTTCTCCGTAGGAGTACAGTAATTTGAGCTTTGAGCATGTGAAAGAGAACCTTAACCATAGCGAGAACATACTGGCGGTTCGGAGTGGCTGCCCACACGCACATCTGTTCTCTGCGCCCATCAGCTTAGTTGATGTCCACAAGGAAACGGTCTCGCAACTGCGGTAAGACATCACAGTATGCCAGTATAGCAATGCCCAGTCCGTCAATTGCAGCATCGCGCATTCTGCGTACGCTGGTGATTATCAACCGTCCTTACCCGTTGCCGGGCGATTTCGCCGTTAACAATGGACGGCCAGGAGAACGACGCGCTGGTGCAGCTCAACCTCGTCCAGCATAGAGGGTTTGCTATGCTCCTGCAGAAAGTGCGAAGACGCACAGAGTACGTGGGATTGGTAGCGACACACCGTGCAATGAATTAGGGAATCTTCCCGGGGGCGCGACTTGCAGCGCCATGCAAAAGCCGAGGCCCACGAGATCTACCACGCTGTCGGAAAGTTTCAGTGCCACCCGCAGATAGGGACAATGCTGTAACAACTGCGGCAGCATGGCTAAACAACGGACTATCCGAGCGGGCTGGGCGCCCTCACCCGCAATATCCCTGTCACCCGACTCGAGGTCGGCTGCGACGCCCCCGATGCACCTGCTCGGCTTCGAGCATGGTATGGGCCTGGGGAACGAGCTCCTCACCCTACGCCGTGCGCGACACCACTCTGGTGGTGGGCTGAAACTGAGACACGCCCCGTGCCGAGCCAGCGCAGTGATACTCCCTGACACCTGTATAGGCACAATATCTAACTCGCGAGACGCGTGAGAGCGGATCATCAGAAGCATGTTATCAAACCGCCTAGCCTTGACATTTAGCGGTGCAGCGATCCTGTAGCCACGTGTCTAGCCAGTTGCAAGGCAGTGCCAAGGTGGCCCGTCGTGCATGCGCGGCAATACCACGAATTGCAATGCCCAGCCCCCCCCTGAAATTCAAGCCTAAGGTCAACGCAATACTGTGTACGATAAATGCAGCAGACGCACAAAGTGGGACATGTAACATCCAGAACTCGGTGATTCAGTGCTCTTAGAGAGCACGCAGCGCGTCAGAACCACCGGTAGCTGTCCCGATTTAGTATTGCTTTTGTACTATAAGCGGTGCTAAGAGCCTTTAGGCCACTCCCCCGGCAGCCGACTGAAGTCACAGCGTGGTTATGAGAAACATTCCCTAAAAGCCTCCATAGGCAAACCCTATCGGATCGCCGTTTTACGTGTCTAACAGACTAATTTCCGAATAATCTTAGATACCCGTAGAAAAAAGGTGGAATGTAAGTGCGTTTTACAGTTACATTATACAACAGAAGCGCCGAAAAATACTGAGCCAAAAAAAAAAAAAAAAAAAAACTTTAACAAAAAACTATGGAAAGTTAACTATGTCTCAGGCAGCACAGTTGGATTCCGAAAACAATGTAACGAAACCGGGAGATTATAACTATGATTTGTGGCCCTTCCGTGGCGACGGTCTAATACCTGAAACAATTTTCAACGCCGAACATCTTGACCATGAAGTATTCAATATATGGCCTAAGGCATTCAACTGCCCTTTGGCAACAATTCGGGCAGGCCTTAGATTACACATTAAGAAACATGCACCGCAATCTTCAAGGAAATCCGAGACTAGTTGCCATCAATTAAAATCACTAGCCAACCAGTTCGCTTCCATAAGTCAATGCCGCAGCAAAGCTCGAGAACTAACTTTTGTCCTCGCACAGTCCACTAGAAGATTCGGCAGACCTTCCACAAAGAACAATTTGCTAGAACCTAAAAGATCTTTTGGCGAACTGCTTGCGCAAGGCTATTGCTATGATCCAGATATGGAAGATTTGTTCAATTGGTTTCAGGCAGTTGCACAACCCAAAAAAAAGCTTGATTCCGAAAGATACCTAACTGCAGATCTTCTAAAAGATGGTATGAAAAAAGGTGACTGTCCCTTCACACCGAACAGCATCGAGTTCGCAAGGCTTATTTTAATTTATGCTTCGGTGCTGAGTGACTTAAGAAATCAGACAGATCTCGTGGCTGCAGCGATCGAGTTAGGCTGCGCGCAGCTTAGGAGTATGTTAACAGCATCACCAACAGAAATTTCCTCGCTCATCAAGAACAGTGAATTTATCGAGGCTGGGTATGACAACCCAGCACAAGAATGTAGCACAGTACCTATTTTGAGTTCCGGTGATCCTGGAAATTACCAAATTCTAGAGGTTGAACCTGCTGTTCTCGCGTGTATCGAAACTCTCGGTAACGCAAGGATACACCTCGAAGAAGCGACAGAGGCAGCAATCAATTGGTACGGCGAAAAAGCTGAAAGCTTGATGGGTTTGAACGATGAAAAATGGGCTTCCGCCATATCATCTATGCAAAACGCTAGGGGAGCCCACAAGGATTTAATCAACGCCAAAAACATATTAAGGCAGCAGGAATCAGCTTTTTGGAAAGAAATCAGCACTACAATAAAGTTTGACGGACAGCCTGCAATCAAAGAGCTAGAATCCGATGGTCAGTTAATTTCTACGACGCTGGAAATTAGCAAGCTCAGTTACGCCCTAACTGAATTGAAGCCCTCATTTTATCAACTTTACACCTGGCAACAAGGTGTAGAGGGGGAAATTTCGATAGCGACCCTTGAGAAACTTGTAGCAAGCTGCCAACGTGACAAGCTCAGTGATTCAGCGAGCAGTGTATACCGCCAACAATTCTCCACATATGCGGAAAATAACGGCAGGGCTTGCATCTCAGAGCAGCTCAATACGCTGCCCCCTGAAAACCTCGCCGCACTTATAGATCGCACACCTGAGCATCCATGGGGCATAGGGGAGGCAATAATTCTCAGAGCGGCGATCGATAAAGGCGCCGGTGTACCGCGAAACTTGCTAGACACTCTCCTAAACGCGAGCGTTAAAAGCAGGCGAGTATTACTGAGCTTCGTCGACCCAGAAACTGTAAGCCAGTCAGCGAACTTAGTCCTAATACGAGTCGTGGCTGTTGAAAGACTGCGTACGATTATGCTTTTCGAGCCAATATCACAAATTCTAGACCTCACTTCCACGCTGATGCGGCTTGAGGTTATAGGCCGCACTGTATACGACCTTGCAGAACTGTTACGAACCAACGCGGCGATACTTGGATCTTCTCAAGATATTTCAAGACTGCTAAAGCAAACGCCAAATGACGGCGAGGCGTATAATGCGTTGCTTTCCTTTTCTAAGACGCCTTCAACGATGCATGGCAATTACCGAAAGCTCAGAGAAAAAGCGCGAGATGCATTAGATACACGCGCATTGAAGACTAACGAGCTCAACAAGCCAAACATCAACTCCTTTCTTTCATCTATAGAGAACGGCGAGCTGGCCGCAGAAGTTATATCCGAGTTAAACGCTGAAGCTGATTACAAGGTAGAGACAAGACATAAGGAGCAACTAGCGCGTTACATTATGCAGATGGAAATTTTGCTTAGGGACTGTTTGTCGGAATCTCAGCACAGGCCTGATGTACGACTTAAAAGCCTATCGGCCAAATTGAAAAGGTTGCATCGCCAACTCAGAACCTCTACCGAGGTAGGGTCTATCGAGTGGTTGGAAGGTCAAATCGCAGAAATTTTAGAAAGACCTAGTAGGGATGTGTCGCTCCGATACCCGACTGTTGTTAGAGGAAATTTGCTCGAGGCGACGTGGACAGTTGCCGAAACTGATTTCGCCTCTCAACATATTGATATTCCTGAATTCTACCACTCGACCCCGATTTATTTTCGGGACATTGCTGCATCATGTATATATTGGCGATCACGGGGCTACAAACCCTCTAACCTAGAGATAGCACAGCACCTCTTCAACAATGGGCAGCTTTCAGCAGCAATTGCCTTCGGCAAAGAAAGAAATGATTCTGCAGTCGAGGAGTTCATACAGGATGTAACTACCCCCATCCGAACAAGCCTAAGTGACAGAGCCAACTCCCTAAAAAAACAATTCGAACACTCTAGAGTTGAAGAGACAGACGAATTTATAGTTTTTAGTAAGGCACTTGAAAATCTTGAGGTTGATTTAGCTTCTGACACATTAGATCTGCTTGAACTAGTCCTGTCCGATATAGTAGCGACGAAGGTTGATACGACTGGCATAAATGACCGCAATGCGAATATCAAAGCCAGGCTTCTACAACTGGAAGGAGGCCATACTAGTTCCACTCTTAACCCAAGTGATCTCGAAGCGCACTGGAAAAACATCCTAGTAGCAAACTCATCAAAGCGTGCTCATCTTGTAACTGTAGAGAAGTCTTTTGAGTTCGTAGAGTATCTTCCCCCGCATCTAAAAGACCTTATTGCCGGATTTAAAGACGAGAATGAAAGCCCCGAAAGGTGGTTAGACCCAAAGACGTCCCTAGATTTTTCAGACTTTGCACATGAGCCATCAGACCGGTTAGCTTTATGGGCAAAAAATGCACCCCTTATGATCCCAAAGGAAAAACAAGCAACGTATATTATTTTTGAGTGGTTCATCGGATTTATAGTGGAGCGTGCTCTTTCCATGCACCAGCTAGATGAGCCATCAGACTTGGCATCGGCGATGGATCGGATATTTGAGGTGTCAGCGACTATTGTCAACGCTGTCAGCCCTGCGGATTGCGCATTACAACTGAAAGATACGGGAGAGCTTCCTAACCATTTCATCCAGGCGCTGGATAGCACTATGGATGGGCACATCGAAAGCAAAAGCCATGACATGTCTCAAGCTCAGCAGGGCCCTGCTTTTGAGCTGCAAGTAAGTGCGCAACTCAGTGACTTGGTGAGGCTTGAAAAATGGAATGAGGCCCTTGCTTTATGTACACATAGTCCATCCAAGCCGGACGATAAAGAGCTCAGGGAAGTGTTCTCAACATTTGCTGACCCTTCGCTGAGACCAACTGGGGCGGTTGTAGACAATCTGCAAGCCGCCGCATCCTGGCTATCTGGTACTCACGAGCTGGCAGCCCAGCTATCCGAGTCTCAACGTTTAGCATTGGCTTTCCTTGTGCTGAGCGGAGCCATTGCTGCGGATAGTGGCGAAGAGATGCCTACGATTCCGAACCCGAACGGTGGGTGGGCAGAAATACTAGGACGATCGTCGGCTTTCCGGAAGATGTTGCTAGGTTCAGTCCCATATAGGACTGAAAGGGTGTTGGAGACCCTAATATCTGGAAACCTAGGCGTTGCCGTAGCAGAAAAATTATGGGACGCCGCAACGAACCTCAATGATCCGCATGTTCTTAGAACGCCTGTTTTAAGCTTCATGTACGATCATGGCGGCTCTGAACCGATATGCCGATTGGCATCACGGCACGATTCTGCAATATCAACACGCCTATCGCAGCTGTTTGAGCTCAGAGCGGTAGCTTCCGTCCGTCCGGATTTGATACCTGTTGCTCAGTCTGTAGCGGATCAAATCGTCAGCGCTGCTAAAAGTGTCCCTTTTAGAAATTTTGTGAAAGAGCTGCCAACGGCGGCGCACGCTGTAAAACCGAACTTAGCTGTTGATTACGATGGGGATCTATGCCTTCACGACTCTAAAAAGCATACGGTTTTCGAACTTCCAATAATCGTCACTCCGAACGGTCTAGTTCCCACTAAGTTAGAGGCTAGTCTGTTTGATGGTGATGAAGTTTATTTCGAAGACGGCTCACTAAGATGTGAACTTTCCAACCGCCCTACTTATTTCGCAGCGGACTTTACGCTAAGAATAAATTTCGGAAACAGCTGGTTTATTAAAGGCAAACACAAAGACGGGGTGCGGATCAGAATTAGAGCCAAAACACTTACTGGCGATCTATTTTCAGAAGACATAATTTTCAGGGTTCGTTCAGTTGACCCTAAAGCTTACGGAGGCGCACGATTATCCACGGATACTTTACTAGACCTTTATCCGGGAGTAACCAACACCCCTGCAATTGAGGAAACCTTTATAGGTCGACATGATGAATTGGAGCTTTTAAATCAAGTACTTATTTCCGCCAGGAGACCAAGTCCAGTACTATTAACAGGCATGAGGAGAATCGGTAAGACATCACTGCTGTTCGCCTTCCACAATCGTCTAAGGCAACCAGGAAATTCAACCGCGATCACATTCTACCTATCGCTAGCCGAGCGTCGCGTTGAGTTCGTTGCACATCAGCGGCCAGTATCTGCGACGTTATTTCGTGCGATTTCACATGGGCTAGTCCGGCCTAACTTATCTGTAACCGATCAGAATTACGCTCTTTGTAGCAGAATCAGGCAGCGTTTTGATGGTGATTGGAAGCTAGCTCGAGCCTCCATTCAAGAGTGTTACGACGAAGAAAGCTTGTCAGACTCATTGATCGCGCTTTGCGCCAAGTTGGTGGAGTGGATCGGTGCACCCTTAGAAAGATTTGTCCTCCTGATAGACGAAGCAGAGGCCTTGGTAGCTCCTTATCAGGCTGGAGGGGAGAAAAAGCTTGAACTCGAGCAATTGTTGCAAAGCCTCAGAGAAGTATCTCAAACGACCGGGTCGATCGGGATACTCCTATCCGGAAGTAACCATATTAATGTCTTTGCGAGAGAATATAAAAATGCATTCTTTGGAAGCAGCCAATCCATTGAATTAATTGGACTCAAAGACGCAAAGGAGGCAGCGGCTCTCATTGCTCCCAAACGTGTTTCAGTATTTATTCAATTTGACCCATCTGCGATCGAATACGCTTTTGCTTTGTGCGCCGGAATGCCGCAGTTTTTGTGGCAAGTGGGCGCGACTGTTGCGCACTTGGTCAGAGTAGGTTCTGCTACGAAGCGCGATGTAAGGCTCGCGATTGCGGCGCTAATTGGCGACAGTAGAAACGAATTGCCGTTCAAAGCTTATGAGATTCTGGAGCCGATTGATAGCATCCTTTCTTTAGAGAGCCCGCGAGAAAGAGACTTACTATGGATGCTACTCTATAGAATTGCTGGCGCAAGCTCCCTAGTTGCGGAGGATGCCACTGTTCCTTTCGTAGTTGACCATGCGCTCGCGGCTCTTGATGAGCGTCTCTCATGGAACAGAAGGTTGCGGTCTCTGGTAGACCTTAAAATACTTCGAATGGAATCCCCGACCACAGTACGTTTTCTTGTTCCTCTTTTTGGCGAAGGCTTCCGAGCTAAAAAGTACTGGCAGGAGTATAACGCCCGATTGCAAGGAGCTGCACAATGAGGACGAACTGCAACTGGTTTGCTGAAAGAGCAGGACTAACCTGGCATGCGAAACCTGGACGATCAATACTAGTACTGATTCCACAAGGTTGCGATGAAACTGCAGCATCTCAACTAATTCGCAGATGGACGGAAGATAACTTCATTGCTCCCGAACCGTTCCAAACTTTTACGCCAATTTGTGTAACGCTAACAAGTGACAGTATGGTTTCGTGCGACCATTTCGCGAGGACGTTTGCAAAGCGGTTTAGCCGACCATATAAATTGGAAATAGAAACTGATCCTGACGATTATCCAACGGATATCATCCAGACCGTTGTCGAGGCGGTGCTGAGTGCAGGTTATTACCCTATCGTTCTCATCGAGAGATTCCACGCTTTCGCACTGATAAATGACCCGGGAATGACTTCGGTGCTTTCAGGTATGCGAACTCTTGAGAATTCTGGACAGCTCACGACCTTGTCGTTCTCACCACTCACTTACTCGATGATCCGGCGCCTGATGCAGCCGGGTGTCCCTTTTCTGAACTCGGTTTATGGAGATAACCATGACGAGATAGTCATGACCCCGCTCAGCAGGGATGAGTTTGTAGCATATGCATTGAGCAGAGGCATCTCCGCCGCAAAATCATATGCTTTGTATCCAAAAGGGGGCGGGCCTGATGCGATCTATAAATCATTAGCAGAATGTAGCCATCTCTCTGAAAGCTTGATTATTGATGCATGCCTAAACAGAACAGAGCATACTATCGAGAATTTTTTAGCGAAGTCCTTTATCGGAAACGGGGAATCCGATCGGTCACTCATCGCTAAGCTTGCAGTTGGAAAGCTTCTCCCTCAAGAGTCATCCTACATTCTAAGCAACCCGCTGCATCCCTTTCTCGTAAAGAAAACGCTTCAGGGAAGCCTAATATGTAGCTCGCAGGTAATCGCGCGCAAGATCCTGCGTGGTGACCAGCCAACATGGAAGGTTTATGGCTTATGCTTGGACGAGCTAGCCAATAACCAATTCGAATCCGCCGCTACAATAATAAGCAGTGTAGGGGATTCCGACGCGAGGCTAGTATTATTCAAAGAAGTAGTACTGCTCAGAGCCACTATGCAGCCAAAACCTGGCGTCGGTCTACTGGGTATAGATTGGCACACGGTGATCCAAATCACGAAGCGCATATCAAATACTGGCAATGAGTTACCTAAATCTGTTGATGAATGGGTTAGTAATTGTCAAGCCATGGCTCAGGCCGTTACCACTCGTGCCCTGAGTGCGCTTAACAGGCTACAACTAGACGCCCTTACATTGTCGTCCTCAGATACCGAAATGCGGCGATTAACCTTAGGCATTCTAGGTGACTATGTCATGTTGACGACGAAACTAGACTCACCCTCCCAAAAAATACTTCATCTAGTAAACATTCCGGAGGCGATACTTCAAGCGCTAAGCAGCGGCTTCTGCCAAGTCAACTTTCTCCGATTCGAAAATAAATATCCTAATGCTCCATATGACGCTTTTTTTGCACAGGCAGGCCCCTTCAGAATGCCACAGAACGGTTCTAAGCTTGCCCTCACGGCCTTGCTTGTAATTATCCCCGCAATCTTGAAATATACCGCTCAACTGAGATGCGAAGTATTTACGGATGAAAATAAAATTAAGCCCTTACAGCAAAAACTGGTTGACTGTGTTCGCAACCCCGCATCTCATACTGTTGTGGCTTTCATCGAGAAGGATGCGGAGTTTCTATACGAACTCTGCCTCCTTTGGATAGATTGCTGGGCTAAGATGGAGGGATACGACAGCTTTGAATCTTCGTCATCGGCACGCTCGCAACCATCATCGAACGATATTTCCTCACTGGTAATAGGTTAGGAAAAATCAAGGAGCTTCGCGGATTTAGATGTATGCCGTAAACTCAATTCAGCTTCGCTAAGGCATGCTCAAGGAGCCTCTGGGTGCTAAACTTCCTAGAGGACTGCTTGCTGGAAATATCAGAGCAATCTGCCGCGCCGCTGAGCGCTTTGTGTCGACCTCAACCAGTTCAAAACTCCCACGAGTAACTTACAAAAAAGTGGATCGTATACCTCCGATTTTTCAAAGGCCTCGGCTGTGCTGAGCGATGGTTTAAGCTGGATTATATATAATACATGCTCTAATTGCTCCGATTCGGTTAACGTCAAGTTTGAACATAATGCGCCGAGCGAGCCAATGAAATGTAGCTTTATAGCTCACGGCTTCACGCCACCCAACTTGTTCTTCTATATTAATCTTGCCTGAGGCGTGTCAGACCTACCATTTTGAAAAATCACCAAATCGGCAAACAGCTGGAGGTCGTTAACCTTTCCCTGACCTCTACGATCAAGATGGAAACCTGTCATTCCAATGAACCTAGGGCCGTCCCGGTCACATTTTTTTGAATCCCCGATCATCAACACCTCTCCCTTTTCATTGCTGAACTGATGGCCTGCCTCTACCCCCATTTCCCTACAAATCGATCTGTAAATCAAAGGTTCAGGCTTCATGATGCCAAATTCGAAGCTAAACGCGTACCCATCCAATTTCGGGAACAGGCCTCTGACAACCGGCCCATAGGGCGCGGCCAGGTTTGAGCAAATGCCTAGCTTGATCCCTGCATCTAACAAACGTGCTACAGCATCGAGGGCATCGGGATAGGCCTCAATTGACGCAAGCTCCTGCTCCAGTGCCCGATTCATTTTCCCCCTCTGCTGCAGGGATAGCTCAATGCCTAGAAATGATGCCATCTCGTCGAATGGCAGGTTTGTCGTCATTACAGAACCAATGCTTTTTGAGCCTAAAACAACCCCTTGTCGACGGCCCTCCCTGAGTAGCTCCCGGTAAGGGTTAGTCGGGCGATTAATGCGAAGGATTGTCCCGAATGCATCGAGCACCACTGCAGCAATCATTTAATTAGCTCCTTGTGAGCAACTCCGACCAGAATCATCACCCGTGCCCTCCGCTACGCTTCAAAACAATCGCACAACAGCTGACAAAGACATGGACGTCCGGCGCCCATTCCCGAGCAAGACATAAAGCTTGTTTTCAGTTTGGAAAAACATGTCGTCAGTAAAACTGATCATCGGCGTCGTACGAAACCAATGCGCCGAGGTCGTAGTGGAGCTGTCGTACACCGTATCGAAAACCAGCAGCATGGTCGGCTTCTTCCCTTCAGCCGCCAGCTCTTCTACAACAAGATCAGGCGCGTCAAGATCAAGCCACACCCACTCCCTTGGGATGCAGAAGCTTCGGCCTGAAAATTGCTCTTGGGTAATCCTAATTGCTTCATCCAGCTCGATTCGGCCTGCTGCAACGACTGTACTTGGGCCGATCATTTGGCCTATATCAAAGTCCTCCATCGTCGCTCCTTTTTTCATTTAGCCTTTCTGGGACACGCGCCATGCTCGTCAGTGGGACGAGCTCTTCACTCGTGTTCCAGCCTCCCGCCACTAGCGTATTCAGTGCACAGTGCCGTTAACCACCGTGCCCCGAACCAGACAACTGTCAACTGTCAACTGCAATACAGGGCTCGCCTTCGTCCTCAATCAGCAGGTAATGACTGCCGGAGAAAGTAATCGCAATCGTCCAGCCCTGCTCTTCCTTAAACCTCATGATTCGGGATGTTCGAATCAAACGTCCATTTTGAAATCTACTACTTAGATCCATGTATACCCTGCCAATCAAGCATGGGTGGTCTACCTCTGGCTTCCACAGAAAAGCACCGACAGGCGCTTTGAATTTGATAGCTGCCGCAGCGAGAACTTTCGCTGGCCAATCAACTGTCGTAGCCATGGGTTCGCCCCCCTACTCCCTGCTCGGTCACGACGACGTAGTGATCCTTGCCGTCGACGGTCTGAAGCAATATGAGGTTTCCTCGAGCAGCAATCTGACGTACCGAGCGAGTTGCTACTGTCATGCCGTCTAACGATGTTCCCGATTGATCACAAAAGACGGTTGCCGCGTACCGATTGCCGATGCGGGCCGCATTCACCAGATAGGCATCCACTAGGACACCCCAGTCATGGGCCATCGCCTGGACAACCTCCTTTGGCAAGTCGGGCGTGTTCGGCGATTCGGATCGTAAAGGTGCACCGCTAGCAGCTGCCGTTAAGTTTGAGTTCAAATGCAAGCGCTCCTTAGATCTCTATTTCAAGCAAGGGGCGGAACCCCGTTGACTCACCGGGATATCCGCGCGGATTAGAGATAACTCGGCAGCCGGCCAGCTCGATGTCGACCGCTTCGTGCGTGTGTCCAAACACCCAGAGATCCGCTTGCTCTACGAGGTGAGGCCAGTCGTTGGTGTAAGCCGCATTCAGATGCCCCTCATGCGTAGATCCGCTCACAGCTGGGCATGGAGCATGGTGGGTGACGACGATCGTTGTGCCGTTGAATGACTTGTTGAGCTGATCGGTTAGCCATTTTTTTGCCCCGTGGTTGCGGGAGATCAGGTCGTCCGGGCGAAGACGTCGAAAGTTTTCGACGCGAATGTATTTAAAGTCGTTCATAGATGCCCTAGCCATGCTGGAGGCTGCCATTTGGTCGCCGCTTGATGAAAAGTCTGTCCATCCAGTGGTACCTAAAATCCTGACGTTGCCATGCACCAGGGTTTCATTTTCGAGCACGTGCACATGGCCGGCCGCTGCATCTTTCATCTTTTTGAGCGTCCGGTCGATGTGGCCGTCGTAATACTCATGATTACCGCACACGTACGCGACCGGGCAGGCGAAAGTCACATTGGCCCACTTCACCCCCCTCGCCTTCTTGTCGATGTCACCGGCTAAAATCACGAGGTCGACCGCTGGCTCGATCGCGGGCGGGTCAAAGCGGGCGAACTCATGGTGCAGGTCTGAGTAGATCCTCAGCTTCATCAGCGTTCCCAATGTCGATTTATACGTCGGCAAGCCCGCTTGAGCTAGGACACGATGTTCAGGTGCCCTGCCAGAAGACATGCTTAAATTCGATTTACCAGATAATTGATATTTGACCATCCAGTCTCAGCCATCGTCCCCGCGCCCCATCCGGCTGGGGCGGCATTGGGGCAGTTCCTGGCGGAAACCGCCTACCGTCATGCCCATTAGGTTCAATATATAGATTTGAGTGGTCATTAGCAAACCCGGCATATCATTGCGTTTGCACGAGAACACTGATGATGTCGCTACGCCAAGCGTTCGCAGCAGCGATGAAGCTCCTTAGAGAGCACCACAAGCTCTTGCAGCAGGAAGTGTCTACCGAGCTCAGCCAGGCTCGAATTAGTCAGCTAGAATCCGGCCAGAACAGCGCAACATTGGAGACAACCCAGCGGGTTGCCAAGGCCCTGCGGCTGACTACGACATCGTTCGTGGCGACTGTTGTCGCGGTGCAGGAAAAGATCACACCTCGTCAGGTTCTCAACGAAGCCCTCAGAGAACTTGAGTCTCTCGGGCTGCTTGACGTGGACATTTCTCAATACTCCCCCAAGTCAACTCATCCGGTTTCACAGAAGTCAGCAAACACGCGTGCGGAGGTGCAGAAGCTTAAAGCTGCAGGGCATAGGCATGTAGATGTTGTGAGAATGCTGGGCATCGGGAAATCTACGGTGACGCGGTACTGGCGAGAGGACTGAGTGCAGATAGGTATCAGACGCTGACCTCGAATTGGCGAAGGAGCCCTGGTGCCGGGGCACGGGCTATCAGGGCAGCCTGCAGGCGAATCAATCGTTAAAAAAGGACATTGCAGCGCCTTTCATAACCCAACCGCTCAGCGTCGAATAGGCACCTCCAGTTCTCTCAGAAGATGGCAAGCAACCAGACTCATGCAGACAATCCAAAGGCGAATGCCCCTCAATAGTAAGATGCCCAAGTCGACCTAAGCTTTTTCTAACCCTACCCGCGGCAAAATCCTATGTGTCGTTGGGCACTGCCAGTGAATGTGCCGACCAGCCCTACCGCGCCCAGCCCTCGCCCACCTGAACACCATGAAGCGACAGCTCTTGCAGCAGTCGTTTGCGACTCAAACTTGCCGGAATTTTGAAAATGTTTCGGTAGGCGAAATATAGACCCATAGGGATTATCGCCAGTCCGATACCAAAGGTGGCAATACCAGCGATAAAACCAGCCGGGATGGCTAGAACCCCATACATGATTCCGGCCACAAATCCGGATCTTGCAAGGTCGCGGACTTCATCAAGATCGTATTCGACCGTCCCGTCTTTGGTTTCAAAAGCAACGATCACTACAGCAGATTTGCTGATGTGTTTGATGTACCACGTACGAAGCACATCACTGGCGAGCGCGCCTTTGCGATCCAGGTATTTGGGGATAACCAAGTTTTTATAGTAAAAAGTTTTGCCAGACTCATCCAACAACCTGACTTTCCTATAGTGGAAACCGGAGTTTTCAGATCCTTGAAGTTCATAGTTTTTGACGGTGACTGTGATTTTTTTCCGATCCGACATCTGGCCTTCTCCTTAATGCCTATTTGCTCAAGCAATGAATTTGATGGGTTACGTTCCAGGCCTGTCCCGTCACTGATGAGGACGCGCTGAAAGCCTTTCACCGAAGACCGATCCACTTTCAAGGGCTGCAACAGGCCCATGATTATGATGGCTAAATGCCCGATCAGATCAATATATAGATTTGCTCGATCACGCGCAATCGCGGCATACCGTCAGCTTTTGGAATAGCTGAATGTCGATTCAGGATGGCTTCGCCGCAGCGCTGAGGTGGATACGTGTGACCAAAGGACTGACTCAGAAAGATGTCAGTGGCACTGTGGCTGCGTCCCACGTCAGTCAACTCGAAGCAGACAAAACTAGTCCGACCGTTAAGGTTGCTGGCGACTTAGCCTTTGCGCTCGGACTGTCACCTTCCGCATTGCTGGCTGCCGCTTCGGCCTCTGATCAGGGGATTTCGCCAAGAGCAGTGCTTTTGCAGGCAATTGACGACTTGGAGCGGCTCGGTCTGATCGACACAGTGGCGCCGGCATCCGCGAAGAGTACTGATAGCCCTCACCCTACCTCCGCGCGCGCAGCTGTTATGCGAGCTCAAGTTCAGGAACGGAAGTCTCAGGGATTAACCCAGGTGGAGGTAGCGAGGGATCTGGGGGTTCCGAGGTCGACGGTTCAGCGGCATTGGCACTGAAGTCGTGGTCATTTGCGATGATAAAAGCCGTGAGGTGGATTACAGCTTAATCATTGGCCGACCCGCGAGAGCCATTGCCTGTAATCCTGCACGCATACCACGGTGCTTGAAGCGTCGAATCAAGGCTGAAAACGCCAGATTGAAGCCTTAGTCGGAGATAAAGTGAGGAATCTGCTCCACGCCATCCGCACACTGCTTGGCATTACCGCCATTGCGACGATCCCTTGAGCTGTTTTTGGAGGTGGCACAACC
Organism: Pseudomonas sp. GW821-FHT02H06; assembly: GCF_059421525.1. Taxonomy (NCBI): domain Bacteria; kingdom Pseudomonadati; phylum Pseudomonadota; class Gammaproteobacteria; order Pseudomonadales; family Pseudomonadaceae; genus Pseudomonas; species Pseudomonas sp. GW821-FHT02H06. Next base: position 103,857 of record NZ_JBWKVD010000002.1, on the reverse strand, counting down.
CACCTAAGCGAGGGCTGACGATGGGCCAAGCGTCTCGCTTAATGGAATAAAGGCTCACTCACGTGATACCCAACAATCCTCAATGCTCTGCAGCTGAAATTCTGGCGGCGCTGGATAGATGGCCCGTTATGATAGGCGACGATGAGAATCCGTTAAAGAATTAGCCAAACATGCCGTTACGCTGCCGACGACTAATTTCCAGAGGAGCATCCCCGTAGCAACGCGGGAAGGCAGCCATGACAACTATCAAGATTTTGATTGCAGTCTCATTCGCCATATCAACGACCCTGGCCACAGCCGAAGAAGCACTGCCTACTAGATCAGACCCCATGGTAATCATTAGCCAAGCGGTAAACGACATCTGTATTGAGGCCCAAACAAGCGGCACCAGCCAGCACGCGAAACTCAATGCTGAAATAACCGCAAAACTCAATGAGTTAGTGAGAAAATTAGCAGACGCCGACGGGACGCTCGCTGCAAGTTACGACGGCGAACATCACTCTGGCGTATTAAAAGAACAAGTACTGGACGCTATTAAGGAGGCTAATAGCTGTAGGACTCACGTCTTTGATAGCCTCGTCGAAAGGCTGATGCCGAAAAGCACCACTCCTCCACCATCTACAAGTAACATTAAAGTTGGAAAGCAATCGCCTCAGGATGCCTACCTGATAGCGACGCACCCCACAAAAGTAGTAGTGAGGGATATAGGTCTTTCCAACTTTATTGAAGACAATGACACCAATTACATAACTGTACACCTAGAAAACAAAAGCGAAATTCCTGCAAAGTCCACAACCACAGAAATTTTGGTGGAAAAAAGAGGCACCCCCCTACCAAAATCCGAAGTACTCAAGGTCAGGCAAAGCAAATACTATTTTTCAGCAGGGGCCTCCGCTATTACAATTCCCGCATACAGCGTTTCTGAATTTCCGATAATATCGGTTCAAGACCTAATAAAATTTTTCAATATCAATGATGACAACTATTGCCTGTTCGACCTATCGTCTAACCCGATAAATCTGATGGAGCAAGTCACTGCATTTAACCACCTGCAGTTTGACCTAGGAACAGATCAATCTGCTTCCCAGCCGATGGTTCGCCAAAAAGGCATTCGTATCAAGATCAAATACAATACGATTTTTGAAGAAATAGTTACAAATTACTCACTCATTTACGCACACTTCACAGAACGCTACAGCAAAGGGTGGGTTTTTCACCCTAGCACTAGGAAAATGGCACATATAAAATGCATCGACTATTGAAAAACAGCCTACTTTTTACGGTTCTCACAAGCGCCCCTTCATGAACCCATTTCATCCTTTAATTGTTTCATAACGTAACTAATCTTCAGATTACAATCCGCATACGAGCCCCTCCCCCAAAGATCCAGGGCATTGCGCAGATCTCACGAAATCCAGGGCCAATCACACGTGTTGCTGGCAACGACGTAAGCGGATCGGAACGCATATCAGCAGTCTGAAATTCCGTGCAACACAGACGGGAATGCAACCATCCCATTATCTAGACTCTGATTCGGCTCGGCACCCCTGACCTCAGTCGAAACCACTCGGTTTATCCGGCGAGCTTCGCGGGAATCGCTGTGGTCATTCCTGAATTACTCGTAGTGACGTAGTAAGGGTTCCGAATCATTCTGGTTTAAATCAAACCCAATCACGCACATTTCGCCATTATTGATCGCATCAGCAGTGGAGCGACTTAACTGTCCTCGCCGTCATTCTCTCGATCGCCAATTTTATTGCCTAGCGCGATGTCGAGCTGATAGAGAATCCGGTCAGCAACCTTGAAAGGAAGTCGGTCAGAAACGACGGCATGCAGGTCGTCGAGATACTCAAAATAGATTCTGGTCGAGTTCTTGAGGTAACGGTCTAGGTTTGCACTACCGGCAGGCTTGGTTGGATAGAGAGGTTGGCCAGGGCACAGGACGCGAAACGCTCGATCATCAATGATCTGGAAGACATGGGGATTGAGAAACCGAAGGATTGTGGATGCGATGGGCAGGCGAATACCTGGCGAAGCCAGCAGCTCGCACAAAACGGCATCCGCATCACGATGCTGCCTCGGCTTCAATGAGGCAACCGCCTTGAGGTCATTCAGCAACGGCGGGGTCAACCTTGGATAACGGTTCAGCTTCCACAGAACAATTTCGAGCAGGTTTTGCTCATCAACATCATCGGCCTTCAGCGCATCAAGCTTAGCCGTTAACTCCGGCTGGAATCGGTAGCTCTCTAGAAGCTGCCGGGGATCATCCCCCCACACACCGCTGTACCGCTCAACGAGTTCCTCAGATAGAGGCTTGTCAGCCATGACGATGTTCCTTGCATGCAATGTGAACCGACAGAAGGCAATGGAGCGGCATGAAAGATGGGAACCCCACCTAAACCCAGAAAATGCTCATCATAGCGATCTGAGCATCGCTATTCAGCTTCAAATCGAATGGCGCGCAAACGCCCAATCGATGTTCGAAAGAGCGCCTGCATAAACTGACAACGCTGACTTAGCTTACTTTTCAGGCTTATGCACCGGAAGCGTAGGGTGCTTCGGCTTATTCTCTGGGTTCACATGACGGCGACGATCGTCTCCACCATCTTCTCGCTTAAGCTTAGGGCCAGGCTTGATGCTCGTATACATCGGGCAACGCTCCACAATAGGTAGGTACAATCCAGATAATCAGCGGCAAGGCCATGGCGTTATCTGAAACCAAAATTGCCTAAAGCTCTTGCTGAGGGGCCAGAGCGAAGACATGCAGTTTGACCCGGTAATGCGTCGCCAAGCGCCACATCGACGGTATCCCGACAGGGTGGAACACCTCAGAATGGATCCAAGACATAATATCAATACGTCAGCGCGAATTGCGAAGCACTATCGGCTACGCACGGGTGAGAGCCCATCGCACTAGTATGGGCTAGACGAGGGCGGGATAGAGATCGTACTCGTCCCAGACGATGAAGCGCTGCAAACACATGTATTCGCCTAGACTGCTGTTCCTCGCAGCGAAACTTCTGGGAGTATTATAACTGCGCCGCCCATTGTGCGGTGCGCTTTTCAGCTGAGAAATCACTAGCGCCCCACCCGCCCGATTCACACCTTCCATAGGAATTCAGCTGAGTCCCTCGCGCTATACTGGCACTTCAGAATCACTGATGATTGATTCATCTCTCAAGGATCCGGCATGTCGAAGCTGAGCAAATACGAGCAACACGCACTCAAAGAGATTCACAACTGGAAGGAGCCTGAAGTCGGCTGGTTCGGCCAAGCGTTGCGAGTGATAAACCAACCCTTGGATAAGGCAGGCGACCTCCTGTTCAACGCCCCAGGCGTCGGCCCCGCCATCAGAGGTGCTATTGAGGGCCTGACCAGTGTGTGTCACGACGCGGCACAGTGGAGCGTCAGACCTGAAGCAATTTTTGAGGAGTTCCGTAGCGACGGCCACAGCACCATCAGAACCCATAAGGACATCCTTGACCTCGATCTGGAGCAGATTGACAAGGTCGTTGGCTTCCTCGGTGCCAAGTACAAGGGCGTTGCCTTGGTAGAGGGTGCCGGAGCCGGCGTCGTGGGTCTTCCCGGACTTGCAATCGACATCCCGGCGTTGATCACACTGAACCTTCGGGCGATCGGCGAATACGCCGCGTACTATGGCTTTGATACCTCGCGCCAAGAAGAGCGGCTGTTTGCCTTTAACGTACTGGGCTTGGCGTCGTCCCCCACCGACGGTTCCAAAGCCCTCGCTATGGCTCAGCTGATCAAGATTTCACAGGATGTCGCGAAAAAAGCCACCTGGCAGGAACTCGAAAAAAACGCTTTCGTGAAGATCATTCAGGAAATAGCGAAAGCCTTGGGTATACGCCTCACTAAAGCCAAGCTCGCACAGGCAATCCCAGCCATCGGCGCTGCAGTGGGTGGCGGCTTCAACGCCTACTTCACCATGAAAGTGTGCGACGCGGCATACTACCTATACCGAGAACGTTTCCTGGCAGAGAAGTATGGGGTCGAAATAATCGAGGAAACAGTCAAGCCCGCCACGGACTATGACCCTCACTACACTGAAGCCTCAGACCCATTGTGAGAAATCTTTAGGTGCCGGGGAGCCATGATCCTTACGTCAGCCGATCAGCGTATGACGTCCCGGAGCAAGGCGCCCCAACGCATATGCACTATCATGGACTTCTCACCACTTTGACTTGTCCATCATCTTTCTAGTGACAATGATGAGCATTGGGTGCTGCTTGTAAGCAAATCCAAACACGTTGCTCCACTCAGCATGAGCGTTTTAGCAAGTCAGCTAACAACCTATTGGCAGTTATCAGCAGCGAGCCCGACGCAGCCGGGCCCTCACCCACCTAGACTCTGCTGTCAATACCAAGAGCACAGTGCACCACTGCTAACGAAAGCTTCGAACATCACGCACATGGGCACAGAGATTCAGGTGAGACAGGGGTTGTGATTCCTCTAAGATCAGCTTCGTTGACCCTGCATAGACGATTCGTATGCCGGCGTTAATCCAGGCATACCTATGCTCCTACTGGTGTAAGTGTGCTTAGGCTGCCTAGCATAAGGATTGCGGCAGCGTATCGGCGCTGATCATTTCCCCCCCTTTAGATCTTGCGCCAGACTTAGCCCAGCCGCTTGACGCATCATGGTTTAGGAACTGTCTTTCTCATCTCAGGATTAAGAAGCGTTGGCGGAGGTACGGAGTAATAGATATCTGGTGTTTTTCTGTACACCTGTAGCGTCAGTGCTGGGGACGCACTTAGAACACTGGGATAAAAAATCAGCGCATCGATTTGTCGCCAAAGGCATCTTCACAGATACTCAGGTGACGAGCGGTATGCTAGTGCCGAATGCCCGCTATAGTTCACTTGCGAAGGAACCAGACGTGCACATGGGGGACTAGACCCATCGGGGCGATTTCCGTTCCGACGGGAAGGCGAAGTCGGAACGTGCGGCAGAGCTCCACTGCCGAACAAAAGGTAAATATCGAGACCATACGGCTAGGGAAGGAGCCACCCGTCAGTAAAGCCGCCCGCTCAAGCTTCAAGCCTCGACTGAGCCGCCAACAGGGGTGATGGCCGCTTTAACTCTTTCTATCTCAGCCAGAATGACGCGGCTTAAAGTAAACGGAGAAGAATCAAAATTTAGGATTTTCTTCCGTGCCGCTACGACATCTAGGTCACTGTTAGGGAATAGCCTTTGAAGCTCAGCGGCAGCGATACGAGAGAGGCCCAACTCCAGAAATGAGCGACCAGTGTTAGTACTGACGCCGAGCTCCAGTGCTAAGGCAAAGTCGAAAATTTCTGGCACCCTATTAGTGAGACCGTTCACATTGAAAATGTGAGTTAGGATGTCGTTGTAGGCCTTGCCCATCTGAACCAGTTGAAATCTAACAACGTCTTCAATCGTGTCAAAAGCGCCCTTGATAACGTTGCTGGGAATGACATCCGGGATCTTTTTTATTTTGTAGTCAGGTATAGTACGGAGATTCAGATCCTCTTGATTACGTTTCTTCGCCACGCCCAGCCTTTCAGATCTAATCTCATATTTTAAGATGACGGGGTATGGCTTGCCCTCCATCCATCTCACAGCGATTCGTGCAACGTACCCACCATAATTTTTACCGAAGCCCTTTATATACTTGAACAGGATATTAAATATTTCTTTATAATGCCCAAGTGCAGACCGGCCCAGATCAGTCGGGCTTTTTGGCACAACTTCGTCCAGGGTTCCATCATGCAACCGGGCTGTGAGATAGGACATCAGCTTGTCCAAAGCAAATAGATCCAACGTCCAATTAGCTTCAATCACCTGTTGCGGAAGCAAGATCTCCTCGGATGCTCTGTTCGCCGCATCCCGTATCTCCCGCAGGTCAAAATAATCCAAGGATGGGGCGATCCTATTGAGGTAGTCTGATACGTCCCCTTGCCGAGCCTTACTCACAAGCATACCGGCTGAAGCGGTGGCATTTCTGAACCTCTCGTCCCCAGGTTTGCCGTCAAGTTTGCCCTTATTGAGCACCGTAAGTACATCCGGGGCATTCTCAGTTACGAAGTCGGACAGCGCGGATTTTATCGTGAATTTATAAAACGTATCCATGGGTTGCGCATCCCAAGATTCGTAGTCAACCAGAAAGACGTTTCCAACGATATCTTTAGCCATACGTCCCGCTCGACCCGCAAAATTCCAAAGCAGAGCGGGATCCAGCATTGTCTTATTCCCTCGCCCCCTAGCTGGAGTATTGATGAATACACTCCTTGCCGGCAGATTGATGCCTTGGAACAAGGTTGTAGTGCATACCAAAAATTTAATCGTACCATTCCGAAACGCTGCTTCGATCGCTTCGCGTAACAAAGAAGGCATCTGACCGTAGTGGAACGCTACACCTTTATCGACCATCCCGATAAGATGATATTCCGGATGAATGTGGTCTTTGATGAAAGCGACAAGCTCATCATTGCATCCTGCATCTGCAGCATCATCCAACCCTAAAGCAATAGATCCAGCAAGCTTCGCTGCCTCCGAGGGCGTTTTAGCGTATACAAGAGAACCTCCCCCACGGCCCAATTCCAGTGCAACAGCGGCAAGCCTACTGTCCGCTAAGTCCAGGCCAATTCTGCACTGCATAGTGCCTACACTTGACGACCCATGAGCGCTGAGCAATTTGAATTCGAGCTGATTCAGAGCAGGTGTTTTGGATACCACAATTCTATTCTGGAGGACGGGAGAGACCGTTGTGCTTACTTCTGATATAACAGGCATCCCAAGGGTTTCCATGGCTCCTTGAAAACCTTGAGCGCCAGGTGCCAGCATAACAACATGCGTGCTTGGATCTCGCATGTAACATTGTTCAATGCAATCTTGCAAAATCATGCCACGGGCGCCATCCGATAGGTTCTGTGCTTCGTCAACCACCACCAAATTGACCGAGGATGAGGTCAAGGATAAGAGAGCTTTGAATCGCTCTTGGGTCAGCACGAAAACCTGCCTTGGCGCCTGTTCGAAAGTTGGAATATCAGTAACACGAATTGCGGGATCGACAGCAAGGCGCTCTTTTAGCTTAAGGTGAACTTCGGACAGTAGAGCTCTCGTTGGGGCAATATAAACATAGACATAGCTAGGAAGAGCCAGTGCTTGACGGCACAGATATTCAATGACCAAAAATGATTTTCCTGCAGAAGTAGGCGCCGAGATAGCAAGCGACTTTCCTTCCTGCAGAGAATCCCAGACTCTTCTCTGATAATCCGTTAGGGCAATGGTTGCACCCGCCACTTCAACAGTATTCAGCTGTTGTACTACGTTTCGCTGAATAAGCCCAAGAAGCGTTGAGGGCTTCGTACCGTATTTACCCTCTGCATAACTCAAACTAGGAAAGTTTCCAAGCTCGGTTAGAATAGTAGAACATCGCTCAAGTACGCTGGCTTCTTGCGAAACCAGCATGGCATTGAATGCAATTCCTTGGGCCAAGCTGATATGCAGCTCCGACCCCGACTGAGCAAACACCGACGCGCAATACAAGAGCTTTCCGATCGCTTGTTGATCTGGTAACTCCAGCGATCTTTCAATCGCACTAGGAAGAGAGCTTGCAGCCCCTGAAGCTTGCAGATGGCCCAATGCGCGTTTGAAATCCGCACTCTCCATGAGCCTAGAGGATAGCTGTGTAGCAAAAGTGCTCATTGCTCATCCTCCTGGTTTTGGGAGGATGGGGTCAAGAGGATGTCTGAGTCTAGGGCCTGAAGACCGATCGACTCATAAAATAGCTCTCTCAGGACATCTACGTTAGGCACCGCAACCAAATAAACCAGGCATTTGTTTGGATCTACCTCTTTAGTAGCTAGCTGATTACTTAGGTTTTCATGATGCCTATTAAAATCTTTTCTGTACTGTGCTCCGAAATGTTCTTCGTGTTTGGACAGCGGGCCACTATCGACTTGCAGCTTATTTCCAAAATGTTTTACTTCGGAGTAACAGACCACCCCCACGGATCGTTCCCTACGTGCAGCGTTCGGATTACTGAAGACATCAAGATAATCCATCATCAGAGCTTTCTCCGACGCATCCAGTGCATCCAGATTTCCTAGGCTAGTGACTAGCCCATATTCATGCTCATACTGCTCGTCGTCTTTGAGAAAACCAGATACAGATTCTGCGTAGTCAGCTGTTCCCCGTGCAGCGGTGCCCGCTAGCTTAGACTCCAGGAAAAACACATTCAGCTCTCCGTCAGTAACAGATGCGTGAATGCCGTCAAGCCCGTATACAGGCATATTGTTGGACGTTTTCAATGCCATTTTAGCGATCAGCTGAGAGGCCTGCAGATGGTGGACAGCAATACAATAAGCAAGCACCTCGCCTACCTCGCTAGCGCGCGAGGGATGAGCTTTACGAAACTCTATGAACGCCCTTCTAACAGCCCTACTTAGCTCCTGTGCTGCGGAAACATCCGCGTTTTCGGCTAAAGCAATCTGTGATTGGAAGGCATCTCGACGTCGGCGACTCAAAGCATAATTTGCCGCTTGGTTGCCGAGAAAATCGGCAAATGCCCTCATGCTAGGTATATCTTCCCTAAACCGCACATGCAGGAGCGCTACACGAGGTGCCTCACAGGGAGAGGGGGCTGACAACTCGACAGCGCACTTCACAAACTTATCCAGAGGCGACTTATCCAATAGCTTCTGAATGACGTCACTCAGGGAAAGCGATATACCTGCAGGTGAAGACACTATTCCGATCCTTGGTGAGGCCTGCACGTTAGCGGGCACGGTCTAAAGGGCTACTACGCGATGATAGATAATGACTCGAAAGAAGTCCGATGGCCATCATCTGGATAATTTTCACGCCCTGCTCGGCCCTCCCCCGTACAGCTTGAGAGATGTGTTGCTTCGAATATCTGGGCACACGGCGAGGCCCGTAGCTTATGCAAAGCTTTTTGATATGCAGCAGGAGCAGGAGCAGGAGCAGGAGCAGGAGCAGGAGCAGGAGCAGGAGCACCAAAGCCTTGTGGGCTTTGGAATCAAAAGCAACGCCAAAGCAAATGCAGGAGCAGTCAAAGCCTTGTGGGCTTTGACACCAAAGCAGGGTCTGTCTAGAAAACCTCGACGGTGAAGCGCACGTTGGGCAGTTGTCGCTCCGACTTCGGCAGTGCATAGGGATGATCGCCCGCCTGGATGGTGTGGGTGGGAAACAGCCGGCCGATATTGCGATAGGTGCTGACCGCCAGGTCCGGGAGCATGGCGCCGTCGTAGATCTGTTCGACCGTGCCGATGGGTTCCTGGGCGTGGGGGTAGTCGTCTGCCCAGGCAGTGGAAACAAACGCGGCGGCGAGCAGGCCGAAGGACAGGGTCAGTGGCCGGTTGAAAGCGGCGGGACGGGAGACGGGTAAGTGCATGACGTATCCTTTTTTTGTCGTCGATGGACGCTGAAGTTCCGGCTAAAACCGGTCCGACTGAAAGAACGTGCGCGCTTGAACCATAGCCCACTCACCGGTATTGCACCGGGTGAACAGTTCAGTGGTTTCCTACCCTGACGTCTGCGATTGCGCACCTGACCGAATCGAAGGCAAAAAAAACCACCGCACGAAGGCGGTGGTTTTTCAGGCTTGCAGGACGCGTCGAATCAGACTTTGACGATCCAGTCCGCCGGGCCCTCGATGTCGCCGTACTGAATGCCGGTCAGCTCTTTGTACAGGCGCTGGGTCACGGGACCGACGTCGGTTTCGCTGTGGAACACGTGCAGCTTGTCTTTGTAGCTGATGCCGCCGATCGGGGTGATCACCGCCGCAGTGCCGCACGCGCCGGCTTCCTTGAACAGGTCGAGCTTGTCGATGAACACCTCGCCTTCGATGACCTTCAGGCCCAGGCGGCTCTGCGCCAGTTCGAGCAATGACAGGCGAGTAATGCCTGGCAGCACCGACGGCGATTTCGGCGTGATGAATTCGTCGTCGTGGGTAATCCCGAAGAAGTTGGCCGAGCCGACCTCTTCGATCTTGCTGTGGGTCAGCGGATCGAGGTAGATGGCGTCGGCGAAGTTGGCTTTCTTGGCCTCACTGCCTGGCATCATGCTCGCGGCATAGTTACCGCCGACTTTCGCAGCGCCGGTGCCTTGTGGCGCGGCGCGGTCGTAGCTGGAGATCACGAAGTTGTGGGGTTTCATGCCGCCCTTGAAGTAAGGGCCCACCGGGATGCAGAACACCGAGAAGATGAACTCGGGCGCAGCGCGCACGCCGATGTTGTCGCCGACGCCGATCACGAACGGGCGCAGATACAGCGCACCGCCGGTGCCGTATGGCGGGATGAAACGCTCGTTGGCGCGAACCACTTGCTTGCACGCTTCGATGAACTGCTCGGTCGGCACGTGGGGCATCAGCAGGCGGCTGCAGCTGCGCTGCATGCGCGCGGCATTCTGGTCGGGGCGGAACAGGTTGATCGAGCCGTCCTTGGCGCGATAGGCCTTGAGGCCTTCGAAGCATTGCTGGCCGTAATGCAGCGCGGTCGAGCCTTCGCTGATGTGCAGCACGTTGTCTTCGGTCAGGGTGCCTTGGTCCCACTCGCCATCGCGCCAGTGTGCCAGGTAGCGTTTGTCGGTCTTGATGTAGTCGAAGCCGAGCTTGTCCCAGTTAATGCTTTCGTTACCCATGACACCCTCTATGTCCAGGCCAGCTCGGCCGGGAGTGTCCGGCGTCTGGCGTTTCATCGATAAGGCCCGGAGCAGGACGCAACCCGTTCCGGTGTGTCGCCATATTACTGATTTTTCTCCCTGCAAACCGCCTCGGCGGCCGATGAGCTGAAAAAGATCCGCTGCGGCCCGACCCGAGCCACCTGGTTTGTGCCGTCTGTAGCAAAACCGCCCAGAGGCGCGTGCAGTTTCGCCAATGTTGCCTAAGGTGTGTAAATCGTCTGAGACAGGAGCAGCACCCATGGGTATCGATCAGTTGTTCGCCGATTTGAGCAGTCTTCCCAGCATTCCCAAGGTGGCGCAGGACCTGATCAAACAGTTCGACAGCCCGTCGTCGGACCTGGGCAGCATCGCCGGCAACATCGAAAAAGACCCGGTGATCGCGGCGAAAATTCTGCGGCTGGCCAACTCCGCGCGTTTTCGCGGTGCGCGAGAGTCGTCGAGCATCGAGGACGCGGCCATGCGTCTGGGCTTCAACACCCTGCGCACATTGGTGCTGGCCTCCGCAGTCACCGGCGCGTTCAAGGCAGGGCCAAGTTTTGACCTGAAGGGCTTCTGGCTGAAGAGCTTTCAAGTGGCCGGGATCTGCCGCTTGCTGGCGAAGCAGTCCGGCGCCGATGCCGAAATCGCCTTCACCTGTGGGGTCATGCATGACATCGGCGAGCTGCTGATCCAGACCGGCGCACCCGCCGTTGCCGAGCGCATCAACAGCGTGACCAAGACCGGCACGACCGGGCGTGCAGCGATTGAAACCTTGCAATTGGGCTTTGGTTACCCGGAAGTCGGCGCGGAACTGGCCCGGCGCTGGGGATTGCCGGAGGTCATCCAGAACGCCATCGCCTATCAGGCGCGGCCCATGCAGGCACCGGGGGACGCGACTCAGCCACGGATTGTTGCCCAGGCATTGACCATTTCCGCTGCCTTGGAAAATCACGGCGGCGCCACGGCGCAGGCGAAGCAGGAAGTGGATGGGCCATTGCTGGAGGGGGTTGATCTGGATGCGGTGTTCGCGGCGCTGCCGAAGGTGTTGGAGGACGACAAAGCGTTTGCGGAGTTGTTGAGTTAGGGAAAGCGGTCATGGTCTGAAATGGATGGCGCCTGAACCGACCCCTTCCCGGCTGAAGCCGGTCCTACAAATTGATCTCGGTCCCACTGACACAACACGGTCACTCGTAGGACTGGCTTCAGCCGGGAAAACGTTAGGCGTCACGCTGCAAAATTGATGGTGCTCACACCGGCCCCTTCCCGGCTAAAGCCGGTCCCACTAATGGATCGCGTGCATCCAAAAAACCGGCGGTGACCTCGACTGTGGGACCGGCTTTAGCCGGGAAGGCGTCAGGCGTGACGCTGCAAAATTGAGGGTGCTGACTGAGGCCCCTTCCCGCATGAAGCCGGTCCTACTAGTATCAGCGCACAGCCGCTCTTGAGAACCTGTGCATGCCTGATGTTCCTGACACCTACGTCGACACCCTGCTGCACTGGATGCACGACCGCTCGTTCCTCGTGCTGACCGGCGCCGGGATCAGTACGTCGTCCGGTATTCCGGATTACCGCGACAGCGAGGGCGTGCGGCGGGGTCGGCAGCCGATGATGTTTCAGGAATTCCTCAATGCCCCTGAAGCCCGGCGCCGTTACTGGGCCCGGGCAATGCTCGGCTGGCCCCGGGTTCGCGCCGCGCTACCCAATCCGGCCCACGAAGCGATTGCCCGCTTGCAGCAACACGATCTCATCAGCGGGGTGATCACTCAGAACGTCGATACCTTGCACGATCAGGCCGGCAGTCATGACGTCGTGGAATTGCACGGCAGTCTGCACTGGGTGCTGTGCCTGGACTGCCACCACCGCACCGAACGCGACATCATTCAGTTGACCCTGATCGAGCAAAACCCGTATCTCGCAGGCGTCGATGCGGTGCAGGCGCCGGATGGCGACACTTTGCTGGACCCCGCCTTCGAAGAACGCTTCCAGGTGCCGCACTGCCCCCACTGCGGCGGCGAGCGAATGAAGCCGGACGTGGTGTTTTTCGGTGAAAACGTGGCGCCACCCACGGCGGCCAAGGCCATGCATCGGGTGGAAGAAGCCCAAGGACTGCTGGTGGTGGGGTCGTCGCTGATGGCGTTCTCCGCCTTCCGCCTGTGCCGCGCGATCAAGGATCAGGGCAAACCGCTGATCGCCATCAACCTGGGCAAAACCCGGGCCGATGATCTGCTGGATCTCAAGATCGAAGCGTCATGCGAGGTGTTATTGCCCGCTTTGGCGCAGCGGCTGTTACAGGGTTAACGGGCAGCACGACATGTGGGAGTGAGCTTGCTCACGAAGACGGCATTTCAGTCGCTGAAGATTTAGCGGATGGCCCACCCTATATCGTGAGCAAGTCCGCTCCCACCTTGCCCGATCCCTTATCTGATTGCGCGAATCCCCGGCAACGCCGCCAGCGCCCTGTCCCACACCTGCCGCGTCCTCACCCACGCCACTTCCTGCCAGTCCGGGTCCGCCGGGTAAAACTGCTCCAGCAGCCCTTCCTTGATCCGTCGACCGGTCTCGTCCAGGGGATCGCCGTGCAGGTGCAGCCAGTGATCATCCCGCAAATGCCCATGCACCTCTGCGCCCGGGTACGTGCCGCACTCGATGACAAACGGCATCAGGTGCACGCCCGGCAAGGCGTCCAGAAGCATCTGCGAGGTGTAGCCGGTGGAGGTCGCCGCGACACCGGTTTCGCTGACCCGATTGGCGCCGGTGATCAGCGTGAACAGCCACGGCCCGAACAACGTTTTCGCATCCTCCAGCGCCGGGTAGGCCGATTCGACGATGCTCATCAGCATCGGATGGCCGTAATCGCCCGCGCCGGTGTGCAGATCGAAACAGGTCACCACCTCGGCGTCCTGCAGGTATCGCCCGACGATGCTGCGCAGGGTGCGATTGGACCAGCTCGGCCCGCTGCCGCCGAAAAACAGCCCATCGGGGAATGCGTACTGCCCCGCCTCGACCACCGACATCAGCCCTGCCCAACCCCGCGCGTCGATCGCTGCCTGAAACAACGCATCGGCCTGATCGCGCTTTGGCCCGCGCAACTGCTCGCAGGCGTAAATCCCGTGGACGTCGGCGTAGGCGCGGTTGTCCGGCAGCGGCTGATTAAAGTCCAGGTAGTTGCGGTTCTGATCGAGGTTGTCCTCGTTGACCCGGCGCATCCACGCCGTGCCCCAAGGGTTGATCAGGTGAATCATCAGGACCGCAACGCCCTCGGGCAGCGCGCGTGGATCAAAACCCTCGAGCCAGCGGCTCTGGCAGTCGGAACCGTAATAGCCTTCGACGCCATGGGTGCCACTCAGCGCCACCAATACCCGCCGCGCATCCGGGTCGCCCAGCCAGGCGACGTCCGTGGCCAGCGGCTCGCCAAACGGACCCGACGACGGGTGGACGTATTCACTCAACCGCGCGCCAGCCGCCGTGGCTGCGGCAATGAAGCGCTCGCGAAGCTGGCGATAACCCGGCCGAACTGGGAAAAAGTGGCTCATTGGATGCACTCCAGAATCGATGACACCGCGCGTATGGGCCCGGAATAGACAGCCGGAACGCCGCGCAGAAAGGACACTGCGTCAGAAATGTTACAACCGGACACGTTTTGGCACACTTCTTTCTAGTGTTTCTCTTGTGGAACGTCAGTACCACGAAACGCTTCGCGTCCAGCCCCGGCTGCCGCGAGTCTACGCTGCCAAACGGTGCGCACCACGCACCCGTGTGCAGGAACCGGACACTACCCCGTCCGAAACAGTGCAGGACGCCGACCAGAAGTCTGGCGTCCGTCGATAAGGAATTCGATTCGTGCCAGACATGCGCATTTCACACCCGATCCGCCCACGCCGCGCCTTGCCTTCTCCGCTGCACGCCTCCGTCAGCGAGCCAGCCATTCGCCCTATCTCCCTTCAGCGCTCCGGCTGAAACCCAGCGTCAATTCGCTGCGGTGCCCCACATTTGTTTTGCGTCATGGCTGTCGCTGTTGCAGCGATCCGGCGGCCACTTTTTATTGTTTCTTTTCGGCACAAATGCGTCTGCTCACTTAACGTTTTGAATATCGCGCAGGATGGATTGCTGTTGATCCACACACACTAAAAACGATCAGTGATCATTTTCAGGAAGTGTGCGCCACTGTTAAACACCATTCAGACCATGACTGACAAGTCACACTTTAAGGACTTAGCGCAATGATCACGTAAGCACTCACGCACCAACTTGCACCCACTTAATCACGTTTGGTGCAGCGCACTTCTGATTGAATCGGAACAGGTCACCGTGCAGACACGCGATGAACCTGAGTGGATAGGTTCGCCCTTTTGGTTCAGCAACTTACCCTGCCTCTACAGAGCGAACTGACCCAGACTCGACGAAATTCGCTAAAAAGTTACAGGAATGCGACATCGACCCGCCCCAGCCCGGAAACAGCAGACTAGAGCCCTGCACTGGCATAGCGGTTGCAATAGCGATGATCGTTACGTAGTCATTCTGAAATAAAGACGTACTTCTTCGTACTCAACAAGAAATCAGGGAACTGCAATGTCGTCTCCATAGCCCACGCTGCAACGGCAGTTATAAGAGTGGTTCTTTAACGACCTGCTCCCCAGGCCTCGTGCTTTGCGAAAGCACGGACGTCAACTTCAAACAGGGTGACTTGTTTGAACGGACCCTTATTGCCCTTCAACTACCCGAGGGAGCTTTAATGAATGACGCGGTAAAAACGAAAGCCATACCTGACCCGGCGCCGGACGCACTGTCCATGGCCTGGCCGCGTATTCCTTTCAAGGAAAACACATCGCGTCCGGGTGAACTAAGCCGGACGCACGTGTTGATATTGATTGCCGCCTCGGTCCTTATTCACGGCGCTATCTGGTGGTATATGCAGACTGCAAAAGCCGACGTCCCGGAAGTTGCGCCGCAAGTGCCCGAGATGACCGTGGAATTGACCAGCCCGACACCGCCGACCCCGGAGCCGCCGCCACCGCCGCCTCCACCTGAACCGCCGCCACCGCCCCCGCCGCCCCCTGAACCGGAGCAACCGGTCGAGGACCCCGACGCGGTCAAGCCGCCGCCCAAACCGGTGGAGAAGCCTGTCGAGAAGCCGGTGGAAAAACCCAAGGTCGAGAAGCCCAAGCCGGTGAAGAAACCCGAACCGGTGAAAAAGCCGACACCGCCTGCGCCTGCTGCACCGGCTACGCCGAGCCCGCCTGCGCCCGCCACACCTTCGCCATCCCCCGCGCCGCCAGCGCCTGCCGCGGCCCCGGCGGCACCGGTCAAGGAATCGGCGGCGATTTCCGGGCTCGCCAGCCTGGGCAACCCGCCACCGGAATACCCCGGCGCGGCGCTGCGCAAAGGCATGGAAGGCCGCGTGATCCTGCGCATCAAGGTGATGCCCAACGGCCGTGCCGGCACGGTCGAGGTGACCAAATCCAGCGGCAAACAGGTGCTGGACGATGCGGCGGTAGAGACGGTGCGCAACTGGAAGTTTATTCCGGCCAAGCGCGGTGACACCCCGATAGAAGGCTTCGCGACGCAAACCATCGACTTCAAGCTGCCCGAATGAACCCGGTCAGCCGATCAACAACAACTCTTTATATAGCGGGTGAGGTGTAACCATGAACGAATCGATCTCTTCGATGATTGTCCCCGGCGTACTCTGGGCGCTGGTGGTGTTTTCGGTGCTGAGCTGGGGATTGTTGCTGATCAAATCCGCACAGTACTTGCGCTTAAAGACCCAAAACAAACAGTTCGCCAAAGCGTTCTGGGCAGCGCCGGATCTGCTCACCGCCGCCGAGCATTCCAGCCAGTACCCGGGCTCACTGGCGCGGATCGCCAACAGCGGTTTCGAAGCCATGGCGGTCGACGAAACACCGCGCAACACCCAGCAGCTCGCCCACACCATCAACCGCTCCGACCGGCTGGAGCGCAACCTGCGCCAGCAGATCCAGAAAGAACGCCGCGCACTTGAAGCCGGTCAGGCCATCCTCGCCAGTATCGGCAGCACGGCGCCGTTCATCGGCCTGTTCGGTACTGTCTGGGGGATCATGGAAGCGCTGCAAAGCATCGGCGCCAGCGGTTCGGCGAGCCTGGAAACCGTGGCCGGCCCCATCGGTCACGCGCTGATTGCCACCGGGGTCGGCATCGCCGTCGCGGTCCCGGCGGTGCTGATCTACAACTTCTTCCTGCGGCGCCTCAAGCTCGCCGTCGCCGACATGGATGATTTCGCCCACGACTTCGATGCCCTCGCCCAGCGCAGCGCCTTCGCCATCAACCGTCAGGCTATCGCCAGCAAACACAGCCAGGCTGTGCGGGAGGCGAGCTGATGTCGTTCTCCACCCAAGACAGCGATGAAGTGCTCAGCGAAATGAACGTCACGCCGCTGGTGGACGTGATGCTGGTGCTGCTGGTGGTGTTCATCGTGACCGCGCCGCTGATGACCAACGCGATCAAGGTCAACCTGCCGAAAACCGACGCCGTCGCCGCCGCCGACAAGAAAGACCCGGTGGTGGTCAGCGTTGATCAGGACGGCAAGTTCTACCTGGCCAAGTCCGAAGTCGCGCCGGAATCCCTGGAGCTCAGCCTCAAGGACGTCAAGGCCAAGGACCCGGAGGTGCGCGTGCAATTGCAGGCCGACACCAACGTCAACTATGGCCAGGTGGCCAAGGCGATGGCGTCGATCGAGCGCTCGGGCATCACCAAGATTTCAGTGATGACGTCCAAATGATCGACACATGACCCGCACCTGATCTGCACCTGAAGCAGGCGCCGCACCCCGCTGCGGCCCTGCGCACCCTACTCCCGATTCACCGCCGTCCGGGTTTTTGCCCCGGAGGGGAGCGGCTTGCTTGAAATAAGGAAATTCCCGAGCGCTACAACCGCCTCGGAGCAACGAGGGCTCACAAGGCCATTTCAATAACATCTGGAATAAGTCGGAAACTACCATGCTGATGAGCTTTCCCGGTTTTACCCTCAAGCCCCTTGTTGTTGCCGTACAACGCCACCCCCGTGCGCTGATTTGCGCACTGGCGGTCGGCATGAGCCCGGCCTATGGCGCCGACAGCACGGACAGCGCCGCCGATGCCGCACCTGGCAGTGAAGCCGCTGTCCCCGCGGCGGCGGTGGCTGCTGCGCCGGCGACCACCCAGCTCAAACGGGTGGAGGTGACCGGTTCGGCCGTGCGCCGGGCCGATGCGGAAACTGCCGTGCCGGTGACCATCCTGCGCGCCGACGAGCTGAAGAAACAGGGCGTGACCACCACCGAACAGATGGTCCAGCGCATCACCGGCAGTCAGTCGATGATGAACAGCGCCGGCTCGGTCGGCGCCTCCACCGGTGGCGCGTCCTATGCCGACATGCGCGGCATCGGCGCCAACAAAACCCTGATCCTGCTCAACGGCCGCCGTCTGGCCAACAACGCCTTGTCCGGCGTCGGCACGCCCAACGGCAGCGCCATCGACCTGAACATGATTCCGTTCGCCGCCATCGACCGCATCGAAGTGCTGCGCGACGGTGCCTCGGCGCTGTACGGCACCGACGCCATCGGCGGCGTGATCAACTTCATCACCAAAAAATCCCTGACCGACGGCACCCTGAGCCTCGGCGGCGACACCCCGACCGCCAGCGGTGGCGGCGCCAGCAAGGACGTCAGCGCCAGCTGGGGTTTCGGCGATCTGGACGAAGACCGCTTCAACGTCATGGGCGTGTTCAACTACAACAAGCAGCAGAACCTCGACGCCAACGACCGCTCTTTCGACAAGGATTACGTCCCGGGCCGTGGCCTCAACCAGACTTCCGGCACCGCTTATCCCGGCAACTACTATCAGGGCAACAACAGCAGCAACCCCCTCGCACCGAACTGCGCCGGACCGGGCTTGGTGAGCGTGAACGGGCTGTGCCGGTTCAGCACCCGCGATTACATCGACCTGGTGCCGCAGACCGAGAAGACCTCGTTCTTCGGCCGCGCCACCGGCAAGCTGGCCGAGGACCACAACGTCAGCCTCGAATACTTCTTTGCCCGCAACAACAACGCCACCAGCATCGGCCCCGCGCCACTGACCGGCCTGAGCATCGACCCGTCTTCGCCCTACTACCCGGGCAACGGCATTACGCCCGGCCCGAACAACTTCGCTCTCGACCCTACCCAGCCGGTGGACACCGCCTGGCGTGAGACGGCCGCCGGCCCCCGTGGCAGCAAGGACCAGAACACCAACCAGCGTTTGCTGCTGACCTTCGACGGCACCGTCGGCGGCTGGGATTACAACCTCGGCGCCAACTACAACCAGAGCAAGGTCGTGTCCAGCGTGACCTCGGGTTACGTCAGTGACTCCGCCCTCAAGGCCGGCCTGGCCAGCGGTCTGCTCAACCCGTTCGGCCCGCAATCGGCGGCGGGTCAGCAGTTCATCGACGACGCCGCGTATCACGGCGAATACTCCACCGCCGTTGGCCGTGTCTACGGGGTGGATGGACGTATCAGCCGCGAGATCGGCAACTGGTTCGGTGCCGGCGAATCCGGCCTGGCCCTGGGCGGCGAATACCGCAAGGAAAAACTCCACCAGGATTACGAGGACTTCGTTGACGACATCAGCAGCCTGGGTCTTGACTCGGCCGGTTCCGTATCCGGCGATCGTACCGTCAAGGCCGAGTACGCCGAGCTGAACGTCCCCGTCATCGACAGCCTGGAACTGACCGCCGCCGTGCGCCACGACAAATACAGCGACTTCGGCAGCACCACCAACCCGAAATACTCGTTCCGCTTCCAGCCGTTCAAAGAGCTGGTGATGCGCGGCGCGTACAGCGAGGGCTTCCGTGCGCCGTCGCTGTACGAGCTGTATGCCCCGCAAAGTCTGGCCTACAGCCAGGGTTACTACGATGACCCGACGCTGTGCGCCGGCGGGACCGTGCAGCCGGGCGGCCAGGCCGGTCGTGACTGTAATCAGCAGTTCCTCAACCGCAGCGGCGGCAACGCGAGCCTGTCCCCGGAGAAAGCCCGCAACGTGACCCTGGGCTTCGTTTATCAACCGATGAACAACCTCTCCATGGGCCTGGATTTCTGGTGGATTCACATCTCCAATCAGATCCAGTCGTTTCCTGAATCCACCGTGTTCGACCAGTCGGATCTGTATGGCGACCGCATCATCCGCAACGCCGATGGCTCCATCGCCAACATCGTCACCGGCAACTCCAACCTGGGCATCGTCAAGACCAACGGTGTCGACGTGACCCTGGACTACCGCTTCCCGAACACGCCGTATGGCCAGTTCGGTCTGGGGCTGACCGGGACGTACGTCAATCGCTACGACTTCCAGAACATCATCGACGGTCCGTACACCGACAAGGTCGGCGACTTCCAGGGTGATGGCGTGATCGCGCGCTGGAAACACGTGCTGATCGGCAGCTGGACCCTCGGCGACAGCCGTGCCTCCCTGACCAACCGCTTCACCAGCGGCTACAACGACTACGACCGCACCACCAACGGCACCGTGCCGTCGTACTCGCTGTGGGACCTGTCGGTGGGCCACACCTTCGAGAAGGTGCTGGACGTCGATGCCGGCGTGCGCAACCTGTTCGACCGCGACCCGCCGTTCACCAACCAGGCCTACAACTTCCAGTCCGGCTATGACCCTCGTTACGCCGACCCACTGGGCCGCACGCTGTTTGCGCGGGCGACGTATCACTTCTAAGCGCTAGTCCCCGACGCGCCATTCCTGCGGCGCGTCGGGCTGCTCACAAGGATTGTCCGCATGTCTGCCACCCCCTTTTCATTGCCGCGCCGTTTACCGGGCGTGGCATTGCTGTACTCGGTGCTGTTCTGTAGCTCGCTGATGCTGGGCATTCCCCAGGCCTTTGCCGCGCCGGTGCACGCGCTGACCGTCTATGGCGAAGCGCCGAAATACCCCGCTGATTTCCAGCACTTCGATTACGTCGACCCTGACGCGCCCAAAGGCGGTTCCATGAGCCGCGCGTCCGAGGAGATCGGCCAGTTCAACTACCTCACGCCATACGTCGATCAAGGCATTTCCGTGAGCCAGATCGACACGTGGGTGTATGCGCCACTGGCCTATCGCTCACTGGACGAGCCCTACACGGTGTACGGGCTGGTCGCCGAGAAAATGGAACGCGACCCCGACAATCTCTGGGTGCGCTTCTACCTCAACCCCAAGGCACGCTTCGATGACGGCACGCCGATCACCGCCGAAGACGTGCGCTACACCTGGCAGACGCTGATCACCCAGGGCAGCTTCAGCTATCGCCCGCTGTACGCCGACGTCAAGGACGCGGTGATCGAAGCGCCGGGGCAGATCCGTTTCGATTTCAAGACCGGCACCAATCGCACCCTCGCCCTGGACCTCGCCAGCCTGCGCATCCTGCCCGAGCACTGGTGGAAGACCCGCGACTTCACCAAGGGCGGCGGCTTCGAACCGCCGCTGGGCAGCGGGCCGTATCGGGTCTCGCGGGTCGACGCCGGGCGCAGTGTCAGCTTTGAGCGGGTCAAGGACTGGTGGGGCAAAGACCTGCCGGTCAGCCGTGGGCTGTACAACTTCGACGCGCTGACGGTGAATTTCTATGGCGATGTCGACGTGGCCCGTCAGTTGGTCCAGGCCGGCAACTTCGATTACAACCGCGAGTTCTCCTCGGCCGGCTACGTCGTTGGCTACACCGCGCCGAGCCTGCAGGACGGCCGTCTGCAGAAAACCATTCTGGCCAGGCGCCGCCCGGTGGCCGGTCAGGGCTTCGTGTTCAATCTCGACAAACCGATGTTCCAGGACCGCCGGGTGCGCGAAGCCCTGGCCATGCTCTGGGATTTCGAGTGGGTCAACGGCCAGATCATGCGCAACTTCTATGTGCGCGAACAAACCTACTTCCCGAAGAGCGAAATGGCCGCGACCGAGCTGCCCGACGCGCAAGAGCTGAGCCTTCTCGAGCCCCTGCGCGGGCAGATCCCGGACGAAGTCTTCGATCAGGTCTGGCGCGCACCGAAGACCGACGGCAGCGGCTACATCCGCGACAAACAGCTCAAGGCCCTCAAGCTGCTGGCCGACGCCGGCTGGCACGCGAAGAACAACCGACTGGTGAACGCTGCCGGTCAGCCGCTGGAGTTTTCCTTCCTCGACGGCCAGGGCGGTTTCGAGCGGCTGGTGCTGCCCTACAAGCGCGTGCTGGCGCAGATCGGTATCACCCTGAATTTTCGTCGCGTGGACTCGGCCCAGTACATGAACCGATTGAACGCCCGGGACTACGACATGATCGTGGTCACGCTGCCCGCCAACGGCAATCCGATCCTCTCCCCCGGCCGTGAGCTGTACAACCTGTTCGGCTCGCAAAGCGCCCGCCAGGTTGGCAGTTCCAACGCCATGGTGCTGCGCAATCCGGCGGTCGATCGCCTTATCGACGGTCTGGTCGCGGCCAACAACCGGAACGACATGCTGCATTACGCGCGGGCGCTGGATCGGATCCTGCTCTGGGGTTTCTACATGATTCCGAACTACTACTCACAGGGCACGCCAGTGGTGTTCGCCAACCGGTTTGGCCGGCCGGCGATCGAGCCAACCTACGACGTCGGGCTGGAAAGCTGGTGGGAAGTCAGCCGCGTGCCGCTAACCGATGCACAGATGGCTGCGCGTCTGGCGCCCCAAAGCAGCATCGCCAATACCCGTGCCGCACTGACAACGGAGGGCCAGTGACATGCTCGCCTACACCCTGCGCCGGTTGGCGCTGATCATTCCCACGCTGCTGTGCATTCTGGTGGTCAATTTCCTCATCGTGCAGGCCGCGCCGGGCGGTCCCGTCGAGCAAGCCATCGCCCGGGTTCAGGGCATGGGCCCAACGGGCGGCATTGGTGGCGGCGGTGGCGAAGTCGCGGCGACCGGCGGGATCAGCCGAGGCGCTCAAGGGCTGGACCCGGAGCTGGTCGAAGCGATCAAGCACCAATACGGGTTCGACAAGCCGCTGCACGAGCGCCTGTGGCTGATGCTCACCCATTACGCGCAGCTGGACTTCGGCAGCAGCTTTTTTCGCGGCGCCACGGTGACCGGGCTGATTCTGCAAAAGCTGCCGGTGACCCTGTCCCTCGGGCTGTGGGCGACGCTGATCACCTACCTGATTTCGATCCCGCTGGGCATCCGCAAAGCCGTGCTGCATGGCAGCCGCTTCGATGTCTGGAGCAGCACGGTGATCATCATCGGCTACGCCATCCCGGCGTTTCTGTTCGCCATTCTGCTGATTGTGGTATTCGCCGGCGGCAGCTACTGGAGCTGGTTTCCGGCCCAGGGTCTGTTCTCGGACGACTTCGACAGCCTCTCGCCACTGGGCAAGCTGCGCGATTACCTGTGGCATCTGGTGCTGCCGGTCAGCGCGCTGGTCATCGGCGGCTTCGCGACCCTGACCATCCTCACCAAAAACAGCTTCCTCAACGAGATCGGCCGCCAGTACGTGGTCACCGCCCGGGCCAAGGGTCTCAGCGAGCAGCGCGTGCTCTATGGCCACGTGTTCCGGAACGCCATGCTGCTGGTGGTGGCGGGCATTCCCCAGGCGCTGATCGAGGTGTTCTTCGCCGGCTCGCTGCTGATCGAAACCATCTTCGGCCTCGATGGCATCGGCCGCATGAGCTACGAAGCAGCGGTGTCTCGGGATTACCCGGTGGTCTTCGGCACGCTGTTTCTGTTCACCCTGTTCGGCCTGTTGATCAAGCTGGTGGGCGACCTGTGCTACACGCTGGTCGACCCGCGCATCGACTTTTCCGCGAGGAGCGCCTGATGTTCGAGTTTTCCCCGCAAAACCGGCGCCGCATCGCCAACTTCAAGGCCAACCGGCGTGGCTGGTGGTCGTTGTGGCTGTTCGTGGCGCTGTTGATCATCTGCCTGTGCGGCGAACTGATCGCCAACGACAAGCCGCTGATCGTCCGCTATCAGGGCGACCTGTACTGCCCGGCCCTGCATCAATACCTGGAAACGGACTTCGGCGGCGAGCTGCCTTTCGAGCCGGACTACTCCAGCGATTACGTGCGCAAGCTGATCGCCGACAAGGGCGGCTGGATGCTCTTCGCGCCGATCCCGTTCAGCTATGACACGGTCAATTACGAACTCCGCGAGCCCTCGCCCAGCCCGCCCAGCGCGCGCAACTGGCTGGGCACTGACGACCAGGCCCGGGACGTCATGGCGCGGGTGCTGTTCGGCACTCGCGTGTCGATCCTCTTTGCGTTGGCGCTGACCGCCATCAGCACGGTGATTGGCGTCTTCGCCGGGGCGATTCAGGGCTATTACGGCGGGCTGGCGGATTTGATCGGCCAGCGCTTGCAGGAAGTCTGGTCGGGGCTGCCGGTGCTGTACCTGTTGATCATTCTGTCGGGCTTCGTCGAGCCGGATTTCTGGTGGCTGCTGGGGATCATGTCGCTGTTTTCCTGGCTGGCGCTGGTCGACGTGGTCCGCGCCGAGTTCCTCCGGGGGCGCAATCTGGAATACGTCAAAGCCGCCCGCGCCCTGGGCCTCAGCGACGGCGCCTTGATGTGGCGGCACATTCTGCCCAACGCCATGACCAGCACCCTCACCTACTTGCCATTCATCGTCACCGGCGCCATCGCCACACTGACCGCGCTGGATTTCCTCGGCTTCGGCATGCCCGCCGAAAGCGCGTCCCTCGGCGAACTCATCGGCCAGGCCAAACGCAACTTGCAGGCGCCGTGGCTCGGCGTCACGGCGTTCTGCGCCCTGGCACTGATCCTCACGCTACTGGTGTTTATCGGCGAAGCCTGCCGTGACGCTTTCGACCCCCGCGCATGAGCGCTGCCATGAATGACCCTCTGATCCAGATCCGCAACCTGCGCGTGGCTTTCAACGGCGCCGAAGTGGTGCACGGCATCGACCTCGACATCCAGCCGGGTGAATGCCTGGCGCTGGTCGGCGAGTCCGGCTCGGGCAAGTCGGTGACCGCGCACTCGATCCTGCGCCTGCTGCCGGCAAAGTCCGTCAGCACACAGGGCAGCATTCGCTACAAGGGCGTCGATCTGTTGCACGCGAGCGACAAAGAACTTCGGGGCCTGCGCGGCAACCGCATCGCCATGATCTTTCAGGAGCCGATGACCTCGCTGAATCCGTTGCACACCGTGGAGAAACAGATCGGCGAAATCCTCGCCATGCACAAGGGCCTCAAGGGCAAGGCCGCCCGCGAGCGCACGCTGGAATTGCTCGGTCTGGTGGGAATTCAAAACCCGCCGCAGCGGCTCAACGCCCTGCCCCATCAACTGTCCGGCGGCCAGCGCCAGCGGGTGATGATCGCCATGGCCCTGGCCAACGAACCCGAGCTGCTGATCGCCGACGAACCGACCACCGCGCTGGACGTCACGGTGCAGCTGAAAATTCTCGAGCTGCTCAAATCCCTGCAACAACGGCTGGGCATGTCGCTGCTGTTGATCAGCCATGACCTCAATCTGGTGCGGCGCGTCGCCCAGCGGGTCTGCGTGATGCGCGCCGGCGAGATCGTCGAGCAGGCCGACTGCCAAACGCTGTTCGCCACTCCGCAACACCCCTACAGCCGCCTGCTGATCAACGCCGAACCCGACGGCGAACCGGTGCCCGGCGAGCACACCCAGACATTGCTGTCAGTGGACGCGCTGAAAGTCTGGTTTCCCTTGCCCAAACCTTTATTGCGGCGTGAACGGCAGTACATCAAGGCGGTGGATGGGGTGAGTTTCGAGCTGTTGAAAGGCCAGACCCTCGGCATCGTCGGCGAATCCGGCTCGGGCAAATCGACCCTGGGTCAGGCGATCCTGCGACTGATCGATTCCGAAGGCAGCATCCGCTTCGCCAACAAGGAGCTGAGCCTGCGCAGCCAGCAACTGATGCGGCCGCTGCGCAAGCGCATTCAGGTGGTGTTTCAGGACCCGTTCGGCAGTTTGAGTCCGCGCATGACGGTGCAGCAGATCATCGCCGAAGGGCTGCTGACCCACGGCATCGGCACCCCGGCCGAGCGTGAACATACGGTCATCCGCGTGCTCGGCGAAGTCGGCCTCGACCCGGACAGCCGCCATCGCTACCCCCACGAATTCTCCGGCGGTCAACGCCAGCGGGTGGCCATTGCCCGGGCGCTGGTGCTGGAACCGGAGCTGATTCTGCTCGACGAACCCACCTCGGCGCTGGATCGCACCGTGCAAAAACAGATCATTGCGCTGCTGCGGGATTTGCAGATCCGTCACGGCCTCAGTTATCTGTTCATCAGCCACGACCTGGCGGTGGTTCACGCCCTGGCCCACGACGTGCTGGTGATCAAGGACGGCAAAGTGGTCGAGCAAGGCGCGGCGCGGGAGATTTTCAGCCATCCGCGCCAGCCCTACACCCAGGAACTGCTGCGTGCGTCCGGGCTGGATTTCGGCGGACGGGCGTGAGCCGACATACCTTGTGACACCTACTATAATGCCCGGCCACGGCGTATCATCGCGCCCCCTCGATTTCCTGCTCTGGTGCCTGTCATGACTGCCCTTCCGCTCACCTCCGAACGCCGCGGCTGGTCGTTCTGGTGGAAACCCCTGGCGTTCCTGCTGGTGGCTGCCATCGGCTTGTACTACGTCAAGTGGTCGCCGTATTACCTGAAGTCCTTCATCGCGGCCGACACCCATAACATCGGCGGCTCGATCATCAACGACAACCCGGCCACGCCGTGGGCTGCCGCTCTGGCGTACGCCCAGGTGTACTTTCTGGCGATCTGGAAAGCCGCCGTGCTGGCAGTGATTCTCGGCTCGCTGGTGCAGGTGCTGATTCCCCGTGACTGGCTGCTGAAAATGTTCGGCCGCGCCGGACTCGGCTCGACCCTTCGCGGCGGCCTGTTCGCCCTGCCCGGCATGATGTGCAGCTGCTGCGCGGCGCCGGTGGCTGCGGGCCTGCGCAAGCAGAACGTGTCGGTGGGCGCAGCGCTGGCCTTCTGGATCGCCAACCCGGTGCTCAACCCCGCCACGTTGGTGTTCATGGGTTTCGTGCTGGGCTGGGGCTTCACCGCCCTGAGACTGGTGGCGGGCCTGGTGCTGGTGATCGGTGTTTCCCTTGTTGCGCAACGCATCTCCCGTCCGGAAGTGGTGCCTGAACAGGCGCTGGAAGCGGTGGCCAACGCCGAGACGCCGGAGGAAGGCAGCCTGCTGGTGCGTTGGGGCAAGACGCTCTGGCAGTTGTTCTGGACCACCATCCCGATCTACGTCATCGCCGTGCTGATTCTCGGCGCCGCGCGGGTGTGGCTGTTCCCTCACGTCGACGGCGCGATGGGCAACAGCCTGTTGTGGCTGGTGCCTCTGGCGATTGTCGGCACGTTGTTTGTGATCCCGACCGCCGCCGAAATCCCGATTGTGCAGACGCTGCTGACGTTGGGCCTGGGCACTGCGCCGGCGGTGGCGTTGCTGATGACCCTGCCGAGCGTGAGCCTGCCGTCGCTGTTGATGCTGCGTAAATCCTTCGACGCCAAGGTGCTGGTGACCGTTGGGGTGTTGACCATGCTGGTCGGGGTGGTAAGTGGGTTGGTAGGCGCCGCTTTGTTGTAAGGCTGAGATCAAGATCACAAGCGTCTGCCTGGGGGCAGACTGTTTCGCCTTCGGCGAGTTACTTGGAAAAAGCCCCCCAAGTAACCAAGGGGGCTTGCTCCTGGTTTGGCCCCTCGTACCTCGGGGTTCCTTCACTCCGGTCCCGCTCCGTGGGCCCGCCGCCATCCGCCATCCATGGCGGGGGGCGGCTCTCGCGGCATCCATGCCCCTCGGCCCACTCCGCGAAACCTGCGTTCAGCCTGCACCAAAGTCGCGTTTTGTGGTGTCTGGACTACCGCGTGGAAGATCAAAAGCAGATCAAGGGCAGATCAGTCGCTAAGGACTTGTAGGAGTGAGCTTGCTCACGAAGGGGTTGATACATCCACCGAATATCAGGTGTGCGAGATAAAGCATTCGCGAGCAAGCTCGCTCCCACAGGATGGGCGTGAGATGAGCAAAATTGGTGGCGCCTGGGCTGGCCTCTTCCCGGCTAAAGCCGGTCCTACAGGGCGTACGCGGTGCTTTTGTAGGACCGGCTTCAGCCGGGAATCCGTTGCTCTGCTTTTGATCTGCTTTTGATCTGCTTTTGATCCTCATACACAAAAAGCCCAGACACCGCCAATCGCGACTTGGGTGCAGGCTGAACGCAGGTCTCGCGCAGTGGGTCGAGCCGCATGGATGCGGCGAGAGCGCCGTCAGGACATGGATGTCCGTTCGGCGCGGGCCCAAGGAGCGAGACCGGAGTGAGGGAACCCCGAGGAACGAGGGGCCAAACCAGGAGCACAAGCCCTTGGTTACTTGGGGCTTTATCAAGTAACTCGCCGAAGGCGAAACGGAGGCCGCTAGGCCGACGCTCTTGATCTTGATCTTGATCTTCAACCGCGGTAGTTCAGTTTCCGCTGTTTCAGATACTCGACAACAGCCCTCTGATCCCCGGCAAACTCGATCCGGGGGTTCTTGCTGTCCCGCTGAAACGCATACATCGGATCGTAATACTCACCCAACATCCCGCTGATCCAGCCCCGGTGCTCATCCACCGCCCCGCTGCGCGCCTGCTCAGCCAGCGCACTGTCCATGATTGCCGCCAGCCGCTGATAACGCTCACCGCCCAATCGCCGAACGATGCTCGACAGGCTTTGCTTCAGCCGCTCGGCGTACGCCGCAAAACCCGTTTCAATGCCCTGCACGGCGATGAACTCGGCACACAGATCCGTCACATAATCCTTCAGAATCCGCTCGACCCGGCTGTCAAAACTGTCCTCCAGCCACACCAACGGCGCGTCCTGCATCGTCCGGTACAACTCAAGGGGGACCGCACGACTGCCCACGATCCGCCCTTCATCCTCGACCACAAACTGATCGAGGTTCCGGGCGCGCTTTTTCAGGATGTCGACGGCGAGCAGGTTCTCGAAATCGATCTGCCCCGGCTGCGGCGTTGCGTGTTTGCCGAAGCTCGAGCCGCGATGGTTGGCATGGCCTTCCAGATCCAGCCCGTTGTCGAGCTGCTGCAGCACCTCGGTCTTGCCGCTGCCGGTCAGGCCGCCGATCAGCACGAAATCGCACTCGGCCACGGCCTGCTCGGTCACCTCGATCAAAAAGCTGCGCATCGCCTTGTAGCCACCGATGACCCGGGGGTACTCGATGCCCGCTTCGCTCTTGAGCCATTGCTGGGTGATCTGTGAACGCAGCCCGCCGCGAAAGCAATACAAAAAACCCTCGGGATGGTTGCGGGCAAAACTCGCCCATGCCTCGATCCGCGCCTCTTTCAAGTCGCCTGACACTAATTTGTGGCCCAGTTCGATGGCGGCCTGCTGCCCGTCCTGTTTGTAGCTGGTGCCGACCTTCTGCCGCTCGACGTCGTTCATCAGCGGCAGATTGATCACGCCGGGGAACGCGCCTTTGGTGAATTCAACCGGCGCACGCACGTCCATCATCGGCACGTCGTTGAGGAAAATCTCCCGCAGGTCGGCGCTGTTGTCGCGCATCAGAACACCTCGACCGCAAGTGGCTGTCGCTCCACCAGTTCGCCGATCGGCGCAAGGCTCAGGCCGAGTTCGTCGGCCATGGCCAGGAACGCCGTTTCCTCGGCAGGCTCGACGGCAATCAGCAGGCCGCCGCTGGTTTGCGGATCGCACAGCAGCAACTTCTGCGCCTCGGTCAGCGCGCCGATGCGTTCGCCGTAGCTGTCGTAATTGCGGTGGGTGCCGCCGGGGACGCAATCCTGCTCGATGTAGAAATCCACACTGCCCAGACGCGGCACGGCGGCAGCATTCAGTCGTGCAGTGACCTGACTGCCGTCGGCCATCTCGACCAAATGCCCGAGCAAGCCGAAGCCGGTGACGTCGGTCATCGCAGTGACGCCGGCCAGGCGAGAGAAACGGCTGCCGGGCTTGTTCAGCGTGCACATCACGTCACGGGCCAGGCCGATGTCCTCATCGCGCAGCAGGCCTTTTTTCTCGGCGGTGGTGAGGATGCCAATGCCCAGCGGCTTGGTCAGGAACAGCTTGCAGCCCACAGTCGCGGTGTCGTTGCGCTTCATGAAGCGCTTTTCCACCAGCCCGGTGACGGCCAGACCGAAAATCGGCTCGGGCGCGTCGATGGAGTGGCCGCCCGCCAGCGGGATGCCTGCGGCGTCGCACACCGCCCGTCCGCCACGGATGACTTCGCGGGCGATTTCAGGGGCCAGCACGTTGACCGGCCAGCCCAGAATGGCGATGGCCATCAGTGGATCGCCGCCCATGGCGTAGATGTCGCTGATGGCGTTGGTCGCGGCGATGCGGCCGAAGTCGAACGGGTCGTCGACGATGGGCATGAAGAAATCGGTGGTGGAGACGACGCCCTTCTCGTCGTCGATGGCATAGACCGCTGCGTCATCGCGGGAGGCATTGCCGACCCACAGGCGCGGGTCGAGGTTCTGCGCGCCGCTGCCGGCGAGGATGGTTTCCAGCACCTTGGGCGAGATCTTGCAGCCACAGCCGGCGCCGTGACTGTATTGGGTAAGACGAATCGGGTCGGTCATGGGAAAGCCCCTGAGTTTCAAGGCGCCGAAGTCTAACAGAGGCGCCAGTGGGTTGAAGATTTGCTGGATGGCTGGATGGCTGGATGGCTGGATGGCTGGATGGCTGGATACGCGATTTTCGTAGGACCGGCTTCAGCCGGGAAAACATCTGATGTCACACCGCAAAACTGATGGTGTCCACACCGGCCTCTTCCCGGCTAAAGCCAGTCCTACCGATAAAACCGCGTGCTGTCAGTAGGACCGGCTTCAGCCGGGAAGGCGTCAGATGCCACACCGCAAAACTGATGGCTTTCCTCAGCCCTTCGCCATCCGCCGTGCCGTCAGCACCTGCGCCAGCATCAACGCACCCACGCAGAGCAGCGCTTCCCGCAGGCCGATGAGGTGGGCAGCAAAACCGATTAACGCGGGTCCCAGCAGAATCCCGCAGTATCCAATCCCGGTAATCACTGCGATCGCCAGCCCCGCTGGCATTCTGGTCTGCGCACCGACCACCGAGCAGTACACCGGAAACGTATTGGACAATCCCAGCCCGATCAGCGCGAAGCCCAGCAGGAACAACGGCCACGGATCCAGCAGGATGGCCATGGCAAACCCGACCATCACCAGCAGCCCGCCGCCGATCAGCAGGTTCACCGCGCCGAAGCGGTTCCTCAACCAGTCCCCGGAAAACCGCCCGGCTGCCATGGCCAGGGAGAACACCGCGTACGCGCCGCCGGCCACTGATAAATCGATCTGGTGCATCCGGTTCAGGAACACCGCGCTCCAGTCGAGCATCGCGCCCTCCACCAGCAGCGCGATAAAGCAGAGAATCCCGACGATCACCACCTTTGTGGTCGGCCGAGCGAACGGCGCTGATGGGTCGTCCGCGCCATGGGGCACCAGGTAGCGCGCGTGCCAGAGCAACATCCCGCCAATCAACGCCACCACCACGGCCACCGCCAGTAACGGCGACGCGCCCAGCCACAGCAGCAAGGTCATCAACAGCGCACTGCTGATGCCGCCGAGGCTGAACAGCCCGTGGAACCCCGACATCATCGGCCGCCCGTGATCGCGCTCGACCATCAGGCCCTGCACGTTCATCGCCACATCGATGCTGCCCAGCCCCGCGCCGAACACCGCTAGGGCCACTGCCAGCGCCGGCAGGGAAGACAGCGTAGCGAGCAACGGCAGCATGCAGCAGATCAAGGCGCCGCCAATCAGCGAAACAAAGCGGCAGCCCTTGCGCGTGGTGAGCATCCCTGCCAGCGGCATCGCCAGCATCGAACCGAGGCCGAAGCACAACAGCAGCAGGCCAAGCTGGGCTTCTTCAAGCCCGGCGCGGTCGCGGGCAAAAGGCACCAGCGGCGCCCACGCGCCGAGGGACATCCCGGACAGCAGGAACGTCAGGCGATAACTCCACAGGTGAACGAAGAC
Organism: Pseudomonas sp. GW821-FHT02H06; assembly: GCF_059421525.1. Taxonomy (NCBI): domain Bacteria; kingdom Pseudomonadati; phylum Pseudomonadota; class Gammaproteobacteria; order Pseudomonadales; family Pseudomonadaceae; genus Pseudomonas; species Pseudomonas sp. GW821-FHT02H06. The sequence goes on along the minus strand of NZ_JBWKVD010000002.1, from coordinate 72,235 downwards.
AGGGGCACGAACGGATTGAGCAACTGACACAGAAAACGACCTGAACAGGTCTGCGCGAACGGCAGACGGTGAAAAAAAGTGATCCCTCACTGCACGCATTCCTTCGTGGGACCGGCTTTAGCCGGGAGGAGGCGAATCCGTACACCCTCAGTGCAGCGGTGTGGCGACTGACGCTTTCCCGGCTGAAGCCGGTCCCACTAAGCAAGGCCCGTTTACATCATGGGTGCCGCCATGCTCACCACGCGCAGTGCCAGGCCTTCATAGGCGTCCAGTGTGATGGTGAATTCGCCCTCTTCGGTCAGGTCGCCTTCGACCCGCTCGTTGATGATGTCCACCACCGGCCCCGGTGCAATGCCCGGCAGGTGCAGGGTCTCGACGATGGCCTCCGCGCTGAAGTTCAGCGCAGTGATCTGCGTACCCTTCCCGGCCGGCAGTTCGTGAACCATGATCAGCAACCCCGGGTGTTCGACGTCCGGAATCAGAATCTGCCGGCTGGCAGCGATGTCGTAGGCGCGGCGCACGGCCAGCAGCTTTTTCAACTGCGAGGCGAACGAATCCGGGCGCTTCAACTGTTCAGGGAGGCTGCCGTACAGCGCCCGTGCCCGGGGCATGCCACCTGCCGAGACTTCGCAGTCCGGGTCCATGTCGACCAGGTCATAGCCACCGCGATGGATCCAGCGGGTATCGCCATCACCCATCAGGTGCTCCACCTGCTCGGCCGGCAGCGGCAGTGCGCCCACCAGGTCCCAGCCCGACAGCGCGAACACGCCCGGTTGCATGGCGTTGAACATCACCAGCAGCAAATGAATGTGCTGGATCTTGTCGATGTCGGCGGCGGTCATGCTGTCAAGCTCGCGAATGCCCAGCGCCGCGGTGATGATGCTCGCCGTGGTGCAGGACACGCCGTTGGTGACGAACTTCAGGTTGTACGGTGCGTGCTCGCCGGCCAGACGCTCGTACATCTCCTCGCGGATGTGCTCGCGCAGGATGTTGCCCGGGAACGTCTGGCCCTGATACAGGTACTGATCGTGAGCATGCAGCGTCCAGAAATGCACCAGCTCCAGGGTCAATTCATCGTGGTTCTGCAGCGCGTGAATCAGCGACGCAGGGTCGATGCCGAACTCATGCACCTGACGCAGCATCAGCCTCAGAAACTCCGTGCGGCCGGTGAGCAGGGCATGCTGATACGCCGGACGGGTGATGAAGTCGTAGGAAAGATCGGCGCCGCCGTGGGACATCGCCGCGATGTCGTCGATGGTCAGGTTCAGCTCCTGGAAGCTGAAACCGCCGGCCTTGCGAATGGCGCCTGCCAGCAACTGGTTGCCGGTGATCGACAGCGGGTGGCTCTCGGACCACGCCGTGCCGTCGGCCTTGCGTTCGACGCCGAGGAAGCCGTTGGCGTCCAGACGCAACACCCGCGCGCCCATCACGTCGATGGCGTGCAAGGCGTCGCCGATGATCATCTGCTGCGCGGCGAAACTCGGGTCCAGCCAGTTCAGCGACGGCTGGCCTTCCTTGAAGTAATGCAGATAGACCCAGCGGCGGTCTTTGCCGTCGACGCCGGTGACGACAGGCGTGGCGCTCCAGTCGGTCTCCTTGACGCCGGGTTCGAAGAAGATCACCCGCTGCAACTGGCCGACGATGTAATGCTTGTCGCGCAGGGCATCGACGGTAGCAGGCTGCAGGTTGACGGCATCGCGGCCGGCCGGGACTTCCGGCAGCAGCGACCAGTCTTCTTCCTTTATTTCCACCATGTGGTAGAGGCCCGGGTACTCTTCGTAGGCCATCTCGGCCAGGCGGAAGTCCGCGCCCTTGCCGGTGTGGGACGGGATCACGTCATCGACGACGATCGCGTTGTGCGCCGCGGCGATGCGGCTGAGGTTAAGAAACTGGGCGTCGGTGCCCAGGGACGAATCCACCTCGAAGCTGATGCGGTCGAAGTTGCCGTCAATGCTCGGGGTGCGCTCGCGGCCTTTCAAACCGCCGGAGGCTTTCAACGGGCCGTTGTGAATGCCCTGGATGCCGATTTCCGACAGCGCGTGCCAGAGCTGCTCATCGCCCAGCGCTTCGAGCACCGAGCTGCCATCGCGGGTGATGATCGACGCCGGGTAGGCGGTGAACCAGACCGAGCCGATGGCCGAAGCGTCCCGTGGGCGGGCCTGGGCGTAAGGCCGCTGCCAGAGACGGCCCTGGCCGCCATACAGCTTTGCGCGTTGCTTTGCGGCGTTGAGCATCGATTGCTCAACCAGCCATTCCACGTACTGCTTGTCCGGGGTGGTCATGTGTTCGGGGTTCCATCTTCAAGTGGATGGGAGCGGCGGCCCAGGGCTCTGCGAGCGCTGTCCGGACCGTCCTGCCTGTGCGTGTCAGGTTTATGCCTAACTCTAAGAGCACCTTGGCGCGTAAACGTTGCATCGGTTGCTGTCACGCGCGCGGCTGCACTGGCTAAAATCCACCGGCGTGCATCCGCACCGTCGGCGCTGTTCAGGGGTTTGCGTGGAATTACACATCGTTATCGAGGGCCGCAAGGACCTCGCCCATCAAGTTTATGAACAGCTGCGCGACAGTATCGTGTCCGGCCGGCTGGCGGCAGGTGTTCAATTACCGCCCAGTCGCCTGCTGGCGGCGCAACTGGGGCTGTCGCGCAAAACCATTTCCGACACCTACAGCCGACTGACCTACGAAAACTACCTCGTCGGCAAGGTCGGCAGCGGCACGTTCGTCAACGCCTTGAGCGCTTACAGCCCGACTCGGCCGGCGCCTTCGCAGCTGGCCAGCGCCCACATCGTGGCGAAATGGGAGCGCATCTCCCTGCCCCTGCGCCACCCGACCCGCGCGGGTACCCTGCGCTACGATTTTCTCGGCGGCGCGACGGCGAAAATCCAATTCCCCCATGACGAATGGCGGCGCTGCGTGCACCACGCGGTGCGGCAGATGTCCACCGAACGCGGCTTCTACAGCCAGCCCGAAGGCCTGCCCGCCCTGCGCGCCGCCATTGCCGGGCACATCGCCTTTGCCCGCGGCGTCCGCTGCGGCGCCGATGACGTGGTGGTGTGCAATGGCGCGCAACAGGCCCTGGACCTGATCGCTCGCGTCCTGATCGAACCCGGCAGCCGCGTGGCCGTGGAAGATCCCGGCTACACACCCGCGCGCCTGCTGTTTGCCGCCCAAGGGGCGGAGGTGGCCGGCGTGCCGGTGGACAGCGAAGGCATCATCGTCGATGAGATTCCCGACAATGTCTGCGCCATCTACGTCACCCCGTCCCACCAGATGCCGCTGGGCATGCCCATGAGCCTCGCGCGCCGCCACGCCCTGCTGGAGAAGGCCCGGCGGATCGGCGCGATCATCATCGAAGACGACTACGACAGCGAATTCCGCTACGAAGGCCGTCCCACTGACTCGCTGCAAAGCATGGACGAGCACGGCGTCGTTGCCTACGTCGGCACCTTCTCGAAAACCCTGCTGCCCGAACTGCGCCTGGGGTACGCCGTGCTGCCGGCGGCGATCCTCGAAGCGGTGATCAAAGCCAAGCAACTGACCGACTGGCACACCTCGACCCTGCCGCAATGGGCGCTGAGCAAATTCATCAGCGAAGGCCTGCTCAACAAACACATCCGCCGCTGCCACAGCACCTACGCCGGGCGCCGCGAACGAATCCTGGCACGCATCGCCGGCGATCTGTCGCCGTGGCTGGAAACCATTCCGTGCACGGCGGGGTTTCACATGGCGGTAATGCTCAAGCCCTCGCTGCTGCCTGCGATCGACCTGCACATCCTGGTCGACCGCGCCCGGGATACCGCGCTGGGTCTCTACCCCCTCCACGGTTTCTACAACGAAGCGCCACCCCGCGATGGGCTGATGCTGGGCTTCGGTGCGATTGACCTGCTCGACATCGACCCCGCGCTGGACCGGCTGCGGGATCTGTTGATGGGGTTTGGTTGATCGGGGAAATCGAAGGCGCTCCCACCGGCCCCTTCCCGGCTGAAGCCGGTCCCACAAAAAGCAGCGCGCGCATTCACTAGGACCGGTTTTAGCCGGGAAGCTGTTGATCTTGATCTTCATACACAAAAGGTTCAAACACCGAAGAACGCGACTTGGGTGCAGGCTGAACGCAGGTCTCGCGGAGTGGGCCGAGCGGCATGGATGCCGCGAGAGCCGCCCCCCGCCATGGATGGCGGATGGCGGCGGGCCCACGGAGCGAGACCGAAGTGAAGGAACCCCGACGCAGGAGGGGCCCAACCAGGAGCAGGCACCCTTGGTTACTTGGGGTGCTTTTCCAAGTAACTCGCCGAAGGCGAAACAGTCTGCCCCCAGGCAGACGCTCTTGATCTTGATCTTGATCTTGATCTTGGAAAGCGACCCACGATTGGATTGAACTTCTTACCCCGGAACCTGCCGACTACAGAGCTGCCGGACACACCGTCCGCTGAGAAATGGAGGCTTATACATGCCAGACGCAAACGGCAAAATCCGCTACGCAGTGGTCGCTGGAGGCTGGATCTCCCAAGGCGCATTCATGCCGGGACTCGAACAAACCGACAACTCCGTCATGACCGCCCTCGTCACCGGCGACCCCATCAAGGCCGACCAACTCGCGGCACTCTACGACCTCAAAAGCTACCACTACGACGAATTCGACACCCTGCTCAACTCCGGCGAAATCGACGCCATCTACCTGGCAACCCCCAACTTCCGCCATCGCGAATTCGCCGTTCCGGCACTCGAAGCCGGCATCCACGTGCTGCTCGAAAAGCCCATGGCCGCCAACGAAGAAGACTGCCTGGCCATCGCCGAAGCCGCCAAGCGCTCCGGCGCCAAACTGATGGTCGCCTACCGCCTGCACTTCGAGCCCGGCACCGTCGAAATGGTCCACCGCGTGCGCGCCGGCGACCTCGGCGATCTGCGCCTGTTCACCGCGACCTTCGCTCAGACCACCGACCCGGCCAACCACCGCATGCAGAGCGGCTTCGACGCAGGTCCCGTTGCCGACATGGGCCCGTACCCGATCAACGCCGTGCGCAACCTGTTTGCCGCCGAACCGATTGAAGTTCACGCCGTCGGCATCAAGACACCGGGCCGCGAAATCAACACCTTCGACACGGTCAACGTCACACTGCGCTTTGCCGAAGAACGCTTGGCCACTTTCACCGTGAGTTACAGCCTGCCGTCCACCGAGCGTTTCCAGCTGATCGGTACCAAGGGCGAGTTTGAAGCTTCGCCGTGCTTCGGTTTCGGCGAAGGCGTGGCGATCGGTTACCGGGCGATCATCGACGGCAAGACCACCGAGCATACACACCCGGTGGTCGACCAGTTCGGCGGAGAGACCCAGTACTTCTCCGACTGCATCCTGCAGGACCGCGAGCCGGAGCCGGACGGCGACGAAGGCTGGCGCGACGTGCGGGTGGTCGAGGCCATCGAACGCGCGTTGACCACCGGCCAGCCGCAGAAGCTCGAGCCCCTGCCGGAACGCCCGGGCATCAGCATCGAGCAAGCCCGTCGCCTGCCGCTGGCCAAGGTGCCCGAGTACATCAACACGGACGAGCCGAACGCCTGATCGACTTATGGGTCGGGTATGACTACCTGACGCATGTTGATCACCGCTCAATGCCCGGCTATTTTGATGGCCGGGCCTTGCTCAGCTCCCCTCACGGCTGCGCGCCTTGCAGCTGAAAAAATGCAGTTGTATGATGACTGTCGACTTTGCGATGAGCCGCTGAGCTTGTCGCCGCTACGCTTCAAACGATTTCGAATTCCTCCATCAGGCTAAACGCCTGATCGATTCGCCCCAAAAATAACAGGAGAAGCAGATGCCTACCGTTCTCGGTCAGAACTTCATCGGCGGCGCCCGCAGTGGCCTCGGCGAAGCACGCCATAAAAGCCTCGACGCCACCACTGGCGAAGCACTGCCCTACACCTTCCATCAGGCCACCGACGCGGAAATCGACGCCGCTGCCTCGGCCGCCAAAGACGCCTTTCTTGAATTCCGCCAGTTGAGCCCGGCCCGTCGCGCCGAGTTCCTTGATGCCATCGCTGACGAACTCGACGCCCTGGGCGATGACTTCGTGGCCCTCGTCTGCCAGGAAACCGCGCTGCCGGCCGGTCGTATCCAGGGCGAGCGTGGCCGTACTTCCGGCCAGATGCGCCTGTTCGCCAAAGTCCTGCGCCGCGGCGACTTCCTTGGCGCGCGTATCGATCAAGCCCTGCCGGATCGCAAGCCGCTGCCACGTGTCGACCTGCGCCAGCAGCGCATCGGCGTCGGCCCGGTGGCCGTGTTCGGCGCCAGCAACTTCCCGCTGGCCTTCTCCACCGCCGGCGGCGACACCGCTTCGGCACTGGCTGCCGGTTGCCCGGTTGTGGTGAAAGCCCACAGCGGCCACATGGCGACGGCTGATCTGGTGGGCAACGCTATCATTCGCGCTGCCGAAAAAACCGGTATGCCAAAAGGCGTGTTCAACATGATCTTCGGCAGCGGCGTCGGCGAAGGCCTGGTCAAGCACCCGGCCATTCAAGCGGTCGGCTTCACTGGTTCGCTGCACGGCGGTAACGCCCTGTGCAAACTGGCCTCCGAGCGTCCGCAGCCGATTCCGGTCTTCGCCGAAATGTCGAGCATCAACCCGGTGGTACTGCTGCCTGGCGCCTTGACGGCGCGCGGCACTGCCATCGCTGGCGAACTCGCCGCTTCCGTGGTCATGGGCGCAGGTCAGTTCTGCACCAACCCGGGTGTGGTGATCGGCATTCGCTCCCCTGCCCTGACCGCGTTCACCGAGCAGCTGACCGAGCACATGGGCGGTCAGCCACCTCAAACCATGCTCAACGAAGGCGGCCTGCGCAGCTACAGCAAAGGCGTCGAGAAGTTGCTGGCGCACAAGAGCGTCACGCACCTGGCCGGCAAGCCGCAGGAAGGCAAGCAGGCCCAGGCTCAGCTGTTCAAGGCCGACGTCAGCATGTTGCTCAACGGCGACGAATTGCTGCAGGAAGAAGTATTCGGCCCGACCACGCTGCTGATCGAAGTGGCAGACGACGCGGAACTGAAAGCCGCACTGCTGGCGCTGCGCGGCCAGTTGACCGCCACGCTGATCGGCGAAACCGCCGACCTGCAGAAGTACCAGTGGCTGGTGCCGGTGCTGGAAGAGAAAGTCGGCCGCATCCTGGTCAATGGCTACCCAACCGGTGTTGAAGTGTCCGATGCCATGGTTCACGGCGGTCCTTACCCGGCGACCTCCGATGCGCGCGGTACGTCGGTGGGCACCCTGGCGATCGACCGTTTCCTGCGCCCGGTCTGCTACCAGAACTACCCGGACAGTCTGCTGCCGGCGGCGCTGCAAAACGCCAACCCGCTGGGCCTCAAGCGCCTGGTGAATGGCGAGTGGAGCACTGACGTCATCGCATGATGAAGGGGCCTGATTCGTCAGGTCCGATTCGTCAGACCTGAATCCTCAGACCCACAAAAACGGCGCGACCCTGTAAAGGGCCGCGCCGTTTTTTTTCCTGATGACACGTCTGGAGCGTTGCCGGCGAGCCCTCAGCTGTCGCTGTTCCTAGTCTCACTTGCGCCGATAACCGAGGGGCGGCGATCATGCGTTCGATTCAGTCCTTCACTTCTGGATACAGCTATTAACGACGGAGGTAGCCTGGTGGATAAAAAACAGGTTGAAGTGGGCAGTCAGAACGCTGAAGCGTCAATTTGGCAGACTGCCGAATGGCTGAACAAGCCGAGCCATTGCCAAAGCATCGCTGAACACACGTTAGAAATTGTGACTGACCTTCAAACCGATTTCTGGCGTGAAACCCATTACGGGTTCATTCGAGACAGCGGACATTTCCTGGGGTTTGAGACCACTGGTAGCTTTACCGCTCAAATCAGAGTGAATGCCGATTTTCGCGAGCTCTATGACCAGGCGGGGATGATGGTCAGGCTCAATGAGGAGACCTGGTTGAAGGCAGGAATCGAATATAACGATGGAATGCCAATGATCAGTAGCGTGCTGACACGCGGCACGTCGGATTGGGCACCCTGCAGCTTTTCTGGCGACCCAACCGATTTCTGGCTTCGTGTGACCGTTTCCGATGGAGTGCTGCGCTTGCAATACTCCACCGACGGAATGACCTGGCCGCTGCTTAGACTTGCTCCCTTTCCAGACGCGGACCGCTACACGGTGGGTCCTATGTGCTGCACACCGGAGCGGCAAGGGTTAAAGGTGAGGTTTTCCGAATGGTCATTGACCCCGCCCCTCGGGCGAGACCTGCACGATTTGACCTAGCCAATCTCCCGGCTGCTTACGCTTGGCCAGCCTGCATCCCGCCTCCTCTCGCTGTGGAAATCTGAACATGAATGAAGAACTGAGCATCGTCGACCTGCTGGAAGGCACCGGCAAGGCCGTCGTCAAAGGCGCGCTGATCACCACCCAATACACCGGCACCCTGGAAGACGGCACCGTGTTTGATTCCTCGTGGGAGCGCGGCAAGCCGTTTCAGTGCGTCATCGGCACCGGTCGGGTGATCAGGGGATGGGACATCGGCCTGATGGGCATGAAGGTCGGCGGCAAACGGACGTTGCGGGTGCCTGCGGCGCTGGCGTACGGCGAGCGTTCGATGGGCGCGCACATCAAACCCCATTCGAATCTGGTGTTTGAGATTGAACTGCTGGAAGTGCTGACGCGGGGTGAGTGAGGGGTGTTTCAGCCGATGGATGTTCAGCGGCATGTCATGGCCCATTCGCGAGCAAGCTCGCTCCCACAAGGATGGCGGCGTACCCAAAATCGCGGCAGGACCACGAGCCGCGCGGGTGTGCGCAATTGGAGCAGCACCGGCTTCAGCCGGGAAGAGGCCAGCGTGTACGCCATCAACCTCGCGGTGTGGCAACCGACGCCTTCCCGGCTAAAGCCGGTCCTACAATGGGAGCCCGTCGCAGGCCCTGCAGATGAGTGCAATCCCGGTGGGAGAGGCTTCAGCCCGCGGAATTTCGGACCTACGCCTGCATCAACACCCGGGCCAGTTTCTTCGCCAGTTCCTCTTCCTTGTACGGCTTCTGCACGATCAGCTTCGGGTCGACGTCGAGGATGTCGATGTCGGCGAAACCGGTGATGAACATGATCGGCAGCTGCGGGTGGTCGCGGCGGACGATTTCCGCCAGCTCGCCACCGGTCATGTTAGGCATGGCGAAGTCGGTCAGCAGCAGTTCGATGCCGGGGTCGAGCTTCTTCAGCGCTTCGTCGCCGCTGTCCGCTTCGACCACCGAATACCCCAGCGAGACCAGCATCATCGCCGTCACCGAGCGTACGTCCGGGTCGTCGTCTACCAGCAGAATCGTGCGGTGCTTGGTGTCCGCATCGGCGCGGCCGGGCATGTCGGAGGCGCTGACCACCGGGACCGCCGTGCGCGCCACGCTGGGCAGGTACACCCGCAGCGTGGTGCCGGCGTTTTCGGCGGTGTCGATGCTCACGCCGCCACCGGACTGCTTGGCGAAGCCGAACACCTGCGCCAGACCCAACCCCGAGCCCTTGCCCACCGCCTTGGTGGTAAAGAACGGTTCGAAGGCCTTGGCCAGGACTTCCGCGCTCATGCCGCAGCCGGAGTCACTCACCGACAACACCACATACGCGCCGGGCTCCGGATCTTCCTGCCGTAACGGCAGGCGATAAACCATCTCGTTCCAGGTGCTCAAGCGCAGTTCCCCGCCCTGGGGCATAGCGTCCCGGGCGTTGATCGCCAGGTTGAGGATGATCATCTCGGTCTGCGTCGGGTCCACCAACGCGCTCCACAGGTCCTCGGCGAGTTCGGTTTCCACCCAAACGCTGCCGCCCAATGCTCGACCCAGCAGTTCGCGCATGCCGTCAATCGTGTCGTTGAGGTTCAGCGCAACGGGCTCCAGGCGCTGGCGACGGGAGAACGACAGCAGCTGACTGGTGAGCTTGGCGCCCCGCTCGCCCGCTTCGCGGATGTTCTGCAGGCGCTGCGGCGACTTGGTGAACACGCCTTTTTCCAGATCCCGGCTGAGGAAGTTCGCGCTGGTCAGGATCACCGTCAGCAGGTTGTTGAAGTCGTGGGCGACGCCGGCGGTCAACTGGCCGACTACCTCGAGCCGCTGCATCTGCTGCAAGGCGGCCTCGACCCGTTCGCGCTCCTTGATCTGATCGCGCAGACGCTTGTTGGTCGCCGCCAGTTCGTCCACCACCGCCCGCTCGCCGGTGATGTCGCGGACCGCGGCGTACATCAGCCCGTCGTCCGGCACGATGGTCCACGAGAGCCAGCGAAAGCCACCATCGGCATGGCGCATGCGGTTCACGAAGCGCGTGGTCACGTGGCCGTCGGCAATGCTGGCGGTCTCGCGCAACGTGGCGGCAAGATCATCCGGATGGATGAATTCGCTCAACCGCTGCTGGCCGACCTCATCCCGACCCCATCCCAGCGTCGCCTCCCACGCCGGGTTGAGGGCGATTGGCGTCATGTCGAAATGCAATACACCCAGCAGCTCCCGGGACAGCTCCCAGGTGCGGTCACGCTCGCGGGTTCGCTGAACCACGCGTTCGCCGAGAATTTCATTGAGCTGAAGCAGCGCCTGGGTGGCATTTTTGCGTTCGGTGATGTCCTGCATGACGCCGGTAAAGCGCACGCACTGGCCGTCTTCGAACAGAGAGCGGCCATTGGCGAAGACCCAGCGCTCCTCGCCCTCATCGGTAATCAGGCGGTGCTCGATCTGGAACGAGGTGTCCACCGTCAGCGCGGCCATGACCTTGCTGTGCAACTGATCGCGGTCGTCCGGATGGCAGAGCAGGAACATGAGGGCGAGGGTAACGTGGGCGTCGGCTTCAACGCCGTAAAGCGTTTTACAGCGCTCGTCCCACAGCAGCGTGTCGGTGCGCGGATCGTAGGTCCAGACGCCCATGTCGGCCGCTTCGATCGCCAGATGCGCACGCACTTCCGCGACTTGCAGCGTCTTCTCGGCGTACAGGCGCTTTTCCCGCTCCTGCACTTCGGACACCGCGCGCACCACCGCCTTGGGCAGCATTTTCATGTTCTGCTTGAGGACGTAATCAATGGCGCCCATGCGCATCATCTCGACGGCATGCTGCTCGCCGAAGATCCCCGAGAGAAAGATGAACGGCGTCTTCGGGGCCAGCCGCAACGCGCTATTGAGCACGTCGGCTCCTGACGAGCCCGGCAACAGATAATCGCTGAGAATGAGGTCGAAACGTGCGGCGGTCAGCTCACGTTCGACGTCCTGGTGGTTGTAGACCAGCGTAGCGTCGACCTTCAGCCCACTGTTTTCGAGGGTGAGGAGAATCAGCTCCGCATCGAGCGAACTGTCTTCGACCAAAAGCAATTTAAGCTGCGATAACGACATGGATAAAAGTCATTGTTCCAGTAGGGGCTTGCGCAAATGCGTTGACGCAGGCCAGCAAGCGCCGGATTCAGGAGCCCGGGCGACGGGCGAGTCGCAGGGAACCCGGCGGTGGCTCGTTCAGGACTGCCCAGAACACGCCAAGATCCGAGATCGCCGAGACGAATTCCTTGAATTCGACCGGCTTGACCACGTAAGCGTTCACACCCAGCGAGTAGGCGCGGTCCAAATCGGGTTCTTCGCGGGAAGACGTGAGCATCACGACGGGAATGCTGCGCAGCTCCTCGGTTTCGCGGATGACCTTGAGCACTTCAAGGCCGTCGACTTTTGGCAGTTTCAGGTCCAGCAGCATCACCGCCGGATTGCCCACCACGCGATCGTGATGGTGGTTGCGGCGCAGCAGGTAATCAAGGGCTTCTGCACCGTCACGCAACACAATAACTTCGTTGGCCAACTGGCTACGTTCCAGAGCGACAAGGGTCAGCTCGAGATCGTTCGGATTGTCTTCCACCAGAAGAATGGGTTTAAGCACTGGGCGTCTCCTTCGACACTCAAAGAGTTACGGTCAAACCGCGCTTGGGCAGCGCAAAATAAAAAGTGGCGCCATGGCCCAACTGGCTGTGCGCCCACACAGTGCCGTCATGGCGTTCGATGATCCGTCGGACACTTGCCAGGCCAATGCCGGTGCCTTCGAATTCCTCCATGCGGTGCAGGCGCTGGAACACCCCGAACAGCTTGCTGGCGTAGGCCATGTCGAAGCCGACGCCGTTATCGCGGATGAACACCACGACCTTGCCGTCTTCCTCGTAACTCCCCACCTCGATCACTGCCGGGTCCTGGTTGCGGGTGTACTTGATCGCGTTGGACAACAGGTTGCGCATCGCCAGATGCAGGAACGCCGCATCGGCAATGACCACGGGCAGTGGACCGGTGACCTTCCACTCCAGCGCGCGGCCTTCGTAATCAGGCAGCATTTCCCGGCGAATCGACTCGACCATCGCATTCAGGTCCACGTCGGAGAAACGCATCGCGGAGCGACCCATCTGCGAGAAGCTCAGCAGGTTGTCGACCAGCGTACCGGCGAATCGTGCCGAATCACTGATGTTTTCCAGGAAGCGTACGCCTCGGTCAGACAGCTTGCTGCCTTCGATGTCATTCAACAGCTCGGCGTACCCGGCAATGTGGCGCAACGGCGCGCGCAAGTCGTGGGAGACGCTGTAGGAAAACGCTTCGAGCTCTTTGTTGGATTTCTTCAATTCATCGGCCAGTGCGGCCATTTCTTCAGCCTTGCGCAGGACGATGCCGAGCACGGCCGCTCGCAGCTCGATCACCGCTTCGCAATCCATGTCGTCCCACGGTCGGGAGAACCCGCGCACGGTCTGCTGCCACAGGGCGAAGCTGTGACGCGGGTTCAGCGAGCCACTCGGGCTGACACTTTTTTCCGGTTTGCCTGCCCAGTTGACCACGCGAGCCTGCTCGGGCCGGAACCAGATGATGAAGTTGGAATGCAACTCGGAGATCGCCGTCGCCAGCACGCCGCTGACCGAGGTGGCCAGCACGGGCAGCTCGGGAATGTCGCGGCTGATGTTGTCGGAGCGGAAGACCTCGTGGGGATCACGGCCGCTCAGCCACTCGGCAAGCTTGACGATCTGCTCGCGCTCGGGGGTTTCGCCGTAGACATCGACGCTGGCGCCGGAAATCACCGCCGCGCCGCTGGCACCGACAAAACCCAGCAACACCTCGGGCATTGCGCGCAGGCCGCCGGTCACGCTGTCGAGGTCGGCCATGGCCGCGAGCATCTGCACGATTTGTCGGCGCAGGCTGAGCATGCGCTGGTTGGCGGCATGGGCTTCCTTGCTCTCGATCTGCAGGGACAAGACGCTGCCCAGCAGTTCACAGGCGGTCCGGGTCTGGAAGCTGACCCCGCGCGGCGTCGCGTGGTGGCAGGAAATCAGGCCCCACAACCGCCCGCGCACCACGATGGAGATCGACATCGAAGCCATCGTCTGCATGTTGCGCATGTACTGCAGATGCACCGGCGACACGCTGCGCAACGTGGCGAACGTCAAGTCCAGCGGTGCGCCGGTCAGGGGATTGTTGGCGGGTAACAGCGGCGATGGCTGGTAGTTGGCGTTTTCAATGACGCGAATACGGTTGGCCAGATACAGCGCCCGGGCCTGGGCAGGCACGTCAGACGCCGGGAAGCTAAGGCCGAGCAGGCTTTCATAGTCGTCATCTGCCGCTTCGGCATTGACCAGGCCGTTTCCATCGACATCGAAGTGGTAGGCCTTGACCCGACCGAAGCCGGTGATGCGCTTGACCTCGGAGACCGATCGCTGACACAGCGCTTCGATGCTTTCGTCTACGGTCATCTGGCTGATGAACCCGCGCATCAGCGGGTAAACATTGCCGTAGGCGCCGGTCATGTCACCGGCCGGCTCGAACTCGGCGATCAGGACATGATCGTGACGATGAACCATCATGGTCATCGGCTGAGCCGTGCTGGAACCCGAAAGGAACCGCACTTCACCGATGTGGAACGGGTTCTGTTCTTCTTCAGGCAGCGCTTGCAGCCGTTGGAGCAGCCGCTCGGGCTCGGCGAACACGCGGGTGAGGGTGGCGCCGATCAACGACTGGGGCTCCAGCCCGAGCCAGTCGCTGACATTGGCACTGACTTGAATGATGGTCGAAGCCGCTTCGTCGATGACCAGCAGAAAGCCCTGGGGCTGAATGCTGCCGGGGATTTGGATCGGTTCACGCGCGCAATGCTCAATCGCGCCCTGAAGGCCGTCGTCGTCGCTAAGGGTCAAGGTCTCGCTCCTTCACCGTCAACGTTTGGGCAAACGGCGTCGGTAATATGTGCCGGAAAGGCGGCACGGATGGGGATGCCACACACGGTAACAAAAACCGACCGGCTCAAATACTCCGAACTGACTGATTCACGAGAAAAAAACCATTCATTCGCATTCAGCTGTCGACCATGGCCCTTACTTTCGACAGAAACTCCACCAACTGGAAGGGTTTGAGAATCATGTCCATCCGTTCGCCCAAAAAGTCCTGACGATTGAGCGCGTTCTCGGCGTAGCCGGTCATGAACAGCACCGGCAGGTCGGGACGCCAGCTTCGGCCGCGCTGGGCCACCTCACGGCCATTCATTTCGGGCATCCCGACGTCGGTGAGCAACAGGTCGATGGTACTGTCGTGCTCAAGGCAGGACAGCGCCGTGCCGACATCGGCAACCGGGGTGCAGCGATAACCGGCATCGGTGAGGATTTCATTGACGAACATGCGCACCGAGGCCGTGTCTTCAACGATCAGTACGTGCTCCCCTGCCCCCTGCGCGACGACGGCGGCAGGCTGCTGCGGCTCGACGCGCTGCTCGTCCGCCGCCGGCAGCAGCAGCGTAACCTCGGTGCCGTGGCCGACAACGCTGCGAATCTGCACGTCGCCACCCGACTGGCGGGCGAAACCATAGATCGTCGACAGGCCCAGGCCGGTGCCCTGGCCGATGGGCTTGGTGGTGAAGAACGGGTCGAACACTTTATCGATCAGATGGTGCTCGATGCCGACGCCGTCATCGCGCACGGTCAGGGCAATGTACGCGCCGTCCGCCATGCGGGAATGACCCTGGGAATAGGTCTCGAAGGTACTGATCCAGATGTTTCCGCCCGCGGGCAACGCGTCACGGGCGTTGATCACCAGATTGAGCACGGCGCTTTCGAGCTGGCCGGCGTCGACCATCGCCACAGCGCTGCGCGACGTCAGCTCAAGGGTCAGGCAGATACCTTTGCCGATGGTGCGGCCCAGCAGGTCTTCAAGGGAGCGCACGTACTGATTGACGTCCGCAGCGCGGGTGTCGAGGGGCTGCTGGCGAGCAAAGGCCAGCAGACGATGGGTCAATGCCGACGCGCTTTTCGCCGACGCCAATGCGGCATCGGCGTAGGTCATGACTTTTTCGGTGCGACCGTCTTCGGTGCGCTTCTTGATCAGCTCAAGCCCGGTGACGATGCCCGTCAAGAGGTTGTTGAAGTCGTGGGCGATGCCGCCGGTGAGCTTGCCGATGGCGTCCATTTTCTGCGCCTGCAGCAACTGCTCTTCGGTCCGGGCGCGCTCGGCAACTTCGTGGGCGAGCCGGCTGTTGACCGAGTCCAGCTGCTGCAGATGCGACTGTTCGCGGCGGCGGTGCTCGGTGACGTCTTCGATGAAGACCAGGCTCATGCCGCTGACCCGATACGGCGACACCTGCCATTCGGTTTCGCGCAGCTCGCCCTTGACCCGCATGCTCAGCGTGCCCATCCAGCGCTCGCCCGCTTCCAGCGCTTCACGCAGCCCGTCCAGCGCCGAGCCCTGGTCTTCGATGAAGCTGCGCAGCACCGAGTTGTCGCCAGCGGCCTGCCCCAGCAACTGGGCAAAGGCATGGTTGGCTTCGTGGACTTTCAGATGGCCGTCCATCACCGCAATCGGCGCCGAGACGTTGGCGAAAATTTCGCGAAAGCGCTCTTCGCTGTCGCGCAACGCGTATTCGGTGTCACGCACCCGCAGCAGTGTGCGCAGGGTGGCGAGCAGCACGTCGGGGTCGACCGGGTGCACCAGATACGCGTCCGCGCCGGCTTCAAGGCCGGTCACGATGTCGCCGGTCTGGATCGAGGCCGCAGAGACGTGGACCACCGGCAACAGCGCCGTGCGGGGCGCAGCGCGCAACTGCCGAACGATGTCGAAGCCGCTCATGTCCGGCAGGTTGACGTCGAGAATCAGCGCGTCGGGGATCCGCTCGGCGATCAGCGCAAGGCCTTCGGTGCCGGTGCCGGCTTCCGAGACCACAAAGCCCTGGCGCTCCATGCGTCGACGCAGGGCGTAGCGGGTCGCGGTGTTGTCATCAACGATCAGCAGCCGGGTTTCAGGCTTCATCCGCAGGCTCCTGGGCCAGTGCCAACGGGATCACCACATAAAACGTCGAGCCGACACCGGGCTCGCTCTCCACGCCCACGTGGCCACCGAGCAATTCGGCGAAGCGTTTGCACAGGGACAAGCCCAGCCCCGTCCCGCGCAGGCGTTTTTGCAGCGGCGAGTCGACCTGAATGAAATCTTCGAACAGCGCGCCGTGGAGCTCCTGAGGAATACCGATGCCGGTGTCGGTCACCGCAAAGCGAATCGAGTCCTCAGACTCCAGCCGCGCCGACACCCGTACTTCGCCGCGCTGGGTGAATTTCAGGGAGTTGGAAATGAAGTTGCGCAGGATCTGCCCGAGCTTCTGATCATCGGTGTAGAGCCTCGGCAGACCCGCGGGCTCTTCGAAGATGAGGTCCACGGCCGAGGTGTCGACGATAGGCCGGAACATCCCGCGCAGCGCCGAAAACAGATCGAACATGTCAAACCACGCCGGCGAGATGGAAATGCGGCCCGCTTCGATCTTCGCCAGGTCGAGCAGGTCATCGACCATGTCGCTCAATTCCCGCGCGGCGTTGCTGACAAAGGCGACCTGCTTGTGCTGTTCCGGGCTCAACGTGCCGTCCAATTCGTCGGACAGCAGGCTGGCGATGCTCAGGATCGAACCCAGCGGCGTGCGGAACTCATGGCTCATGTAGGCCAGAAAACGGCTCTTCAGGTCAGACGCCTGGCGCAGCTGCTCGGCCTGCATGTCGAGCTCGCCGTACAGGGCAAGTACGCCCTGGTTCGTCTCGTCGAGCTCGGCGCGAAGGGCTGCCGCTTCGGCTCGCACGCGCTGGAGCTCGAGTTCGGTCGCCAGTGCGGGGGAGCCCTCGAGCGTCTCGCGGGCAGTGTTGTCAGTCATCGAGCGTCTCCAGAGCCATCACCAATACCGTTACGTCGTCCCTGCCCCGGCAATAATCGCGGTGTAACACCGCTGCAATGATCGCCGGGTGTCGGTACATCAGACCCGGATAGTCGCGAAGATTCCAACGCGATTGCAGGCCGTCGCTGAACATGATCAGCAACTGACCGGTGCAGTCGGCGTAGTCGATGGGCGGAATCTTCCGGTATTGCAGGCCGACAATGCCCGGGTGCGAGGGTATGCCCCGGGTTTTGTCGTCGCCGATCAGCGTCGCGCCGATATTGCCGATGCCGATGAAGCGCAGCTTGCCCGACGCGCCATCAAACAGCGCCAGCGCAGCCGCGCCGCCCCGGCTGCCGCGCATGTCGAAGTGCAGGTCTTCCAGCAGCACGCCAGGATCAGCGAAGGGATTTCTCATGAACGCCCGGGCACCGGCCATCCCGGCCTCTTCCGCCTCAGGGCCATGGCCCAGGCCGTCGATCATCATGATCGCCACCTGTTGGCCCTTGACCGCAACTTCCCACACATCGCCACAGGCCGGGTCATCGTGCAGCGACTGCTGCGTGATGCCCAAGCGCAGGTCCTTCACCACGCTTTTGCGCGGAAAGAAACGCGCCAGAAGCGCGCTGCCGCGAGCGTCGCTGTGCACGTCGAACACTTGCGCCTGACGCAGAATCGACCCCAGGCCGATGCCCTGGGTGCCACGGCTGGAAAAGCCGTCGGCCATGCAGTTCTGCACGTCGAACCCCTTGCCCCGGTCGATGGCAATGATCTCGACGCCCGGCACCGCAGCCGATGCGTCGCCGGAGACATCGCCGGGCAGCACACGCACGTGCAATTCGCCGCTCTGCGCGTGCTTGAGAATGTTGCTCGCCAGCTCCGTGGTGACCAGCGCAACGCGGCCGCAGTCGGCCTCGTCGAAGCCGGCCTGTTCGGCGAGCTTTTGCGCGGTGCGTCGGGCGTGGCCGACCTGACTGATGTCCTCGATCGGCAACACCTGAGTCAAGTGGCTGTGCAGGCTCACGTCCATTTGCAGATCGTCACACGGGTGCCTGCGCCGGGCGCGGTGTCCAGCTCGAAGTCGTCCACCAGCCGCTTGGCACCGGTCAGGCCAAGGCCCAGACCGCCGCCGGAGGTCCAGCCGTCGGTCATCGCCAGCTTCAGGTCGGGAATCCCCGGACCTTCGTCGCGAAAGGTCAGGCTCAGGCCAACGCGCACGCCGTCCTCGATGATCTGCCAGTCCATGTCACCGCCGCCGCCATAGACCATGGTGTTGCGCGCCAGCTCGCTGACCGCTGTCACCAGTTTGGTCAGGTCGATCAGGCGCATGCCGCATTCCTGGGCCAGCTTGCGAGTGGTCTGGCGGGCGAGTACGACATCCTGCTCGATGCGAATGGGTTGAGTGCCGCTGCTGCGCACGCTCATTGGGAATAGGCTCTCTCGCGCAGCAGTTTCATGCCGCGCTCGACGTTCAGCGCAGTGCTGACGCCCGGCAGGGTCATGCCCAGTTCGACCAGGGTGATGGCGACAGCAGGCTGCATGCCCACCAGCACGGTTTCGGCGTCCATGATCCGCGACAGGCCGGAAATCATGCCGATCATCCGGCCAATGAACGAATCGACCATGTCCAGTGCGGAGATGTCGATGAGCACGCCACGGGCCGAGGTACGGCTGATGCGTTCGGACAAGTCGTCCTGCAGCGTCATCGCCAGTTGGTCATGCATGTCCACCTGGATAGTGACGAGCAGAAAGTCGCCCATCTGCAGAATCGGGATGCGCTCCATGGGCTCATACCGCCTTGGTAATGGTGACGCCGAGACGGCGCAGGGCCAGTGCCAGCGCGTCGGCGAGGTTGGCTTTGGTGACCACGCCTTGCAGATCCAGGCCCAGGTGCACGATGGTCTGGGCAATCTGCGGACGCACACCGCTGATGATGCAATCGGCGCCCATCAGGCGAATCGCCGTGACGGTCTTGAGCAAGTGCTGGGCCACCAGGGTGTCGACGGTCGGCACACCGGTGATGTCGATGATCGCGATTTCCGCGCCGGTGTCGACGATGCGCTGCAACAGGGATTCCATGACCACTTGGGTGCGCTGCGAATCCAGCGTGCCGATCATCGGCAACGCCAGAACGCCGTCCCACAGTTTCACCACGGGGGTGGACAGCTCAAGCAGCTCTTCCTGCTGACGCTTGATCACCGCCTCGCGGGACTTCTGATAGGTGCGAATGGTGTGCAGGCCAAGCCCGTCGAGCAGTTCGGAGATCTGCATCACTTGCTCGGCGACCAGCGCGGGCTGGTCGGCGAAGTCGCGCTGCAGTTGTGTGAACAACGGGCCTTTGAGGGCGAAGATGAAGCTGGCGGTCTGCTGGGAATCCTGACCGGCCAACGCACGCTGGCTGGAGAGTTTTTCCAGGAAGTGGCGAACGTCATCCCACTCGGTGGTGGTGATGTTGACCGAGCCACCCTTCTCAAGGGTCGACGTCAGCAGGCGCAGGAAGTCGGTAACTTGCTGGCGAATCTCTTCGGTTTTGAGATTGCGGGTCGCGCCGCTGGCTTCCAGGTCGGCGTGCCACTGAACGGCAAGCTGGGATTCCGAGCGCTTGAGCGCGTCAACGGTGATTTGTTGCAATGCTGCCATGAGGGTGGCTCCAGTGAGTGCACGTCGAGAGTTAGAGTTGGTCGACTTGAGCGGGCCTGTGAAATATGCGGAATGGTCAAAAAAACAGCACGGAACGTTGAGCGGCAAGTTGTTGCAAGGCGCGGACCAACAGGCTGTCTGGCTAACGGGTTTGCAGGCGCTGCAACGGGCGTGAACCGGGCAGACGAAATACGCCTGCCGTGACTTGGTGTCAAGGTAACATCAGTCCGTTTTCGCTGTTTCTGTATCAGCGCGAGCGTCACGGCCTTAAAACACGCTGTCCACCACTTGAACATAGATGGAAAAGGCCCCCAGCAAAAACCAGAACACAGTGAACAACCACGGCGTGCGCATGGAGAACATCAGCGATTTACGATAGCCCTTCTCGCTGGATTCGTGCTCGCTGAACAGGGGCGAGTCGTCGTAGGCGAGCCCCATGGCCGGCTGGCTGCTGAGCAACTGAGCCTGCTTGAAATGCCAGTGATCGATGATTTCGTAAGCGGCGCGGATGCCGGGCCAGGCGTGCATGGAGCTGATCAGCCCGAGCAGTGTCAAAAATGGGGGAACCACCAGCGTGAACATCTTGCCCCACTCCGGATTAAGGTTAGCCATCGACGAGGCGAAGGCGATCACCAGAAACGATTGCGCGGACAAATAGGCGTTGGTGCGGTTGGAGAGGATGGCCGTCTCGTACTGGATTTCCTTGCGGTAGAAGTCCAGCCGGTCTTTCGGCGATCCGAACAGCATGGCGTCAGCGACCTGAGCATCCGCGGCCTGCTCTTCGGCCACCGGGTTGCTGCTGGTGATGATGATCGGTGTTTCGATGTCACGGCTCACAAGGGTGCCTCCTGCAAATTGAATGTGGGACCGGCTTTAGCCGGGAAGCTTTTGACAATCACGCCCTCACTTCAATGACCCGGACGCCCGCGCCATGCAGCGAACCCGCCGCTCTTCCACCCGCTGGGCGAACCAGGCCGTGGTCAGCTTGCGGGTGATCTTCGGACTTTCCAGCACGATGCCCGGCAAAATCGCCCTCGGCAGCGGCTTGCCGGCGGCCTTGTCGGCCATGGCGAAAATCTTCGCGTACAGCTCGGTGTCTTCGAAGGCCAGGGTTTCGCCCTTCTCCAACTGGCTGCGGATGGTCGTGTTGCGCATGTCCAGCTGCGGGTAGAGGCTGCGAACCGCCAGTTCGGTCTGCCCCAGCGCCGGGCCGAAACCATAGCTGATCAGGTCGCCATCCAGCGCCAGGCGTTTGCCGGACACCCGCGCCAGAGCGCTCTGGAATGCCGCATTGCGGCTGGCGTACCAGCCGGCGTTGAAGTCGGCGAAGCGGTACAGCGGCCTGTCATAGCTCACCGGATAACCCAGCAGGTGGGCGATGCCGAAGTACATGCCGCCGCGACGGCTGAACACTTCATGGCGAATAGACCCCTCGACCGGATACGGATAATCCCGGGCCTGCCGCTCGGCAAATTCGATGCTGACCTGCATGGGCCCGGCGGTGTGCACGGGGTTGAAATTGCCGAACAGGGTACGACCCAGCGGCACCATGCCGATGAAGTCATCGAAGATCGCGCTCAGGTCTTTTTCCGTGCGGGCGGCGCTGAGGCGTTCGTTGAAGGTCTTGCCGGTCGAGGAGCGGATGTCCAGTGCGCTGCGCACCAGCAGGTTGGGGATGTGCGCCTTGCTGGCGCGACGGTCGATTTCATCCTGGGCGATCTTGCCCATACCGGGGACGGCCGGGTCGACCTGGAAGTTGGATTCCTGCTCGGTCACGGCCAGCACGGAACAGAGGTTTTCAACGCTGGGGCTGATGTGCTGCGCCTCGAATGCCCGCTGAATATCCTGGGCCCAGCCCTGGCGGTCGGCGACAGTGGCGGGCAACAACCGCACGATTTCACTGCGCACCACCGAGGGTTCCGGCGCGGGTTCCTGGCTGCGTTGCGAACTGCAACCGGCGAGGACCGCCAGCAGGATCAGGCTGGCTAGGGCATAGAGGTGGCGGCTGATTCCATTCACGGGCATGACTTCTCGCTGGTTACTCAAACGGGGTGGCGGGCTATGGACAGCGGGGAGCGCTGCTGATTCAAACAGGGCTGGATACGGCCCTACAAAAAGCATTGCGTTCAAGCTGCGAAGCGGGAGTGGCCCTACGCTCGGGCAGGCATTACTCTGACCCACCCTACCCATTCAACAAGGAAGCCCGAATGTCCACCACAGCGCTCATCGTAGTCGATATCCAGAACGACTACTTTCCCGGCGGCAAATGGCCCCTCGCAGGCGCCGATGCCGCCGCCGACAACGCCGCCAAGGTGATTCAGGCCGCTCGGGACGCCGGGGATCTGGTCGTGTTCATCCGCCATGAATCAGGCGCCGACGCCCCCTTCTTCACCCCTGGCTCCGATGGCGCAAAGCTGCACCCCAAAGTCCTGAACCTCGAAAGCGAAACGGTAGTGCTCAAGCATTTCCCCAACTCGTTCCGCGAAACCGGGCTGCAAGCGCTGCTCAAAGACAAAGGCATCGAGAACCTGGTCATCATCGGTTCCATGAGCCACATGTGCATCGACGCCACCACCCGTGCGGCGGCGGACCTCGGTTACACCGTCAAAGTCATCCACGACGCCTGCGCCAGCCGCGACCTGGAATTCGAAGGCAGCGTAGTGCCTGCCGCCCAGGTTCACGCCGCATTCATGTCAGCGTTGGGCTTTGCCTATGCCGAGGTGCTGAGCACCGACACCTATCTGGCCTGACGAAGGAGAACACAATGAGTGACAAGAAAGCCGACATTCTGGTCTGGGGCCCGATGCACGCCTCGCTGATGCAAAACCTCGAGCGCGATTACCGCGTGCACAAACTCGCCGACATCAACGACATCGACACCTGGGCCGACCAGCACGGGACCAAGGTGCGCGGCGTCGTCACCAGCGGCGTGTTCGGCACCGACAACGCTATTCTCGATCGCCTGCCGAATCTGGAGGTGGTCAACAGCTTCGGCGTCGGCTATGACGCGGTCGACACTCAGTACCTGGCGCGCCGTGGCATCAAACTGAGCAACACCCCCGACGTGCTCAACAACGCCGTCGCAGAAACCGCCATGGCGCTGATGCTCGGCGTGTCCCGGCGCATCAGCGAAGCGGAGCGCTTCGTGCGGGCCGGCCAGTGGCCCAACGGCAAATTTCCCTTGGGCAACGACCTGTGCGGCAAGACCTGCGGCATCGTCGGTCTGGGCAAGATCGGCAAGACCATCGCCAAACGCGCCGCCGCGTTCGAGATGAACATCGCCTACTTCCGCCGTGGTCGTGCCTATGAAGATGTGTCCTACCAGCACTACGACAACCTTCAGCACCTGGCTCAGGACTCGGACTACCTGATTGTCATCGTCCCCGGTGGCCCGGACACCCAGCACCTGATCGACGCCGAAGTGCTTAGGGCGCTCGGACCCAAGTCTTTTCTGATCAACGTCGCTCGCGGCAGCGTTGTCGACGAGAAGGCCCTCGTAGCTTCGCTGCTGGCCTCGGAAATCGCCGGCGCCGGCCTCGACGTGTTCGAAGACGAACCCAACGTGCCAGCCGAGCTGTTGAAGCTGGACAATGTGGTGCTGACCCCGCACATCGGCTCGGGGACCTACGAAACGCGCCAGGCCATGGCCGATCTGGTGTTCGCCAACGTCAATGGTCATTTCGAGAAAGGGACGCTGGTCACGCCGGTCGAGCTGTAACCGGCGCTTCATGTGCAGGCCTGACGATCAAGCCGTCGGCCTGCTCGCACTACTGTTCAAAGGCCTGCACTGCCGTAGGGTGGACCGAACGGGCCGTACCGTAAGTCAGTGCCCGGACATCAATGCCAACTTTTCGGGATAATGCCGGTCGAACAGCCCCTACCCGGATTCCAGACATCTGCACATGCATTCCGATCAAGCAACCTGATCGAGAAACAAGGAGAACCCTGTTTGAATATTGCCGGCGTCATTTTTGACTGCGACGGAACCCTGGTTGACAGCGAACGGCTCGCCGCCGGCTTGCTGCGCGACATCCTCAATAAACACCAGGTGTTGCTGACCGTTGACGAGGTGCTGCAACGCTTTCGTGGCGTGCAGTTTGCGCTGTGCCTGGAAGGCCTGTGCCGCGACTATCCGTGGCTGCCCAGCGACGACATCGAAACCGAATTCCGCGCGCGCACCCTGCCGCTGCTGAGGGAGCGGCTGGAAGAAATGCCCGGCGCGGTCGAGTTCGTGCGCAACCTGTCGCTGCCTAAATGTGTCGCCTCCAACGGCCCGCGCAGCAAGATCGAAACCTGTCTGAGCACCGTCGGCCTGCTGGACGTGTTCCATGGCCTGATCGTCAGTGCCTATGAAGTGCAATCGTGGAAACCGTCCCCGATACTGATCGAACACGCTGCAGAATTGCTGGGCCTGCCGCCCACTCAGTGCCTGCTGGTGGAAGACAGCATTCCGGGCGTCGAGGCCGGACTGGGTGCCGGTGCGCAAGTGGCGGGGTATGGCGATACGGATTTCTCGGCCTTCATGGGGAATGCCAACTTCCATCGCGTCAAAGATTTTGGTGAATTGAAGGAATTGGTACAGCGCATCAGTTGATCGACCGGCCATCCATCCGATCGGCCCTTGTTCATCCCCGGACAACTCGATACTGTACATAAAAACAGTATCGAGAAAATCCATGCAGCTGATCGACAAGCTGAGCATCCTCGCCGACGCGGCCAAGTACGACGCTTCCTGCGCCAGCAGTGCCGCACCCAAGCGCAGTTCCGAGGGCAAATCCGGCCTCGGCTCAAGCACCGGCATGGGCATCTGCCACAGTTACACCCCTGACGGGCGCTGTGTCTCGCTGCTGAAAATCCTCCTTACCAACTTCTGTCTGTACGATTGCCAGTACTGCGTCAATCGCCGGTCCAGCGACGTGCCCCGCGCACGCTTCAGCCCCGAAGAAGTGGTCACGCTGACCATGGACTTCTACCGCCGCAACTGCGTCAGCGGTTTGTTTCTCAGTTCCGGGATCATCCGCTCGGCGGACTACACCATGGAACAGCTGATTCGCGTGGCCAAACTGCTGCGTGAAGACCACGAGTTCCGTGGCTACATCCACCTGAAGACGATCCCCGAAGCCGATCCCGCGCTGATCGAAGAGGCCGGCCGCTACGCCGATCGCCTGAGCGTCAACATCGAGCTGCCGACCCAGCTGGGCCTGCAGACCCTCGCGCCGGAAAAGGAAATGGGCTCGATCAAGCAGGCCATGCAAATCATCTACACCGGCCAGCAAACCATTCTCAACGAGCCGCGGGCGCCGAAATTCACGCCGGCCGGGCAAAGCACGCAGATGATTGTCGGTGCCGACGAAACCGATGACAGCACCATCCTGCACACTGCTGAATCGCTGTACGGCGACTTCCGCCTCAAGCGCGTCTACTACTCCGCGTTCAGTCCGATTCCCAACAGCCCGAAAAGCGTGCCCCACGCCGCGCCGCCGTTGATGCGCGAGCACCGCCTGTATCAGGCTGACTTCCTGCTGCGCAGCTATGGCTACAGCGCCAACGAGTTGCTGCAAGGCCCGGGGCATCTGGCGCTGGACATCGACCCGAAACTGGCCTGGGCGCTGGAGCACCGCGACATCTTCCCGCTGGACCTCAACCGCGCGGAGCCGGCGATGATCGCGCGGATCCCCGGCATTGGCATCCGCACCACCAAGCGTCTGGTCGAGTTGCGCCGCCAGCGCCGCATTCGCTATGAAGACCTGACCCGTCTGCGCTGCGTGCTGGCCAAGGCCAAGCCGTTCATCATCACCAGCGACTACCATCCGCGTCAGGCCGAGAGTTCAAGCATCGATCTGCGCGAGCAACTGCGGGACAAACCGCAGCCGCAACAAATGGCGCTGTGGGGATGATCATTCTTGATTGCGCCGACTCATTCGACACCTGGCGGCAGCAGGCGCGCTGGCTGATGAGCCATCAGATCAACCCGGACCAAGTGAGCTGGAGCGTGCAGCAGGACGCCGACCTGTTCGCCAGCGACACCGATTACCCCGACGAACCCGGTCCGTTCCGCGCGCGCATTCCGCTGGAATTGCTGGAGCTGCTGCAAAACGCGGCGCAATTCTGCGGCGATCAGCGCTGGACGTTGTTGTATGAGGTGCTGTGGCGGGTCAGTCACGGTGATCGCACGGCCATGTTGGCCGGCGACAAACTCGGCAGCGAACTGCACCGGCGCCTGAAACAGGTCAGCCGTGAAGCCCATCATCTGCATGCATTCTTGCGCTTCGTGGCGCTGCCGGTGATCGACAATGCCGAAGACGTCGCGGCCAAGGCGGCGTTGCTGGAGATGACCTGCCTGCCGGAATACGTCGCATGGCACGAGCCCGCCCACGACATTCTGCGCACCGCCAGTGAGCATTTCATCGGGCGCATGGGTCGTCATCGCTGGATGATCGCGACGCCCAAGGACGGTGTGTTCTATGACGGCAAACAGCTGATTCACCAGCCTGTGTGCCCAGAGGCGTGGCAGTCGCTGGCGCGCAATGCCGACGATCCCCATGGCAATCTCTGGTTGACCTACTACAGCCATATCTTCAATCCGGCGCGGCTCAATCCGAAAGTCATGCAGGGCCATCTGCCGGCGCGGTTCTGGAAAAATCTGCCGGAAGGGCCGCTGATTCCGGCGTTGATCAGCGAGGCACGTACCGGCGGGCAGCGTGATGGTCAGGCGCGGGAGATTGCCGAGCGACGCGGCAAAGTGATTCGTGGCAAACCGATGCCCTCACCCGCGGCGGACACCCAGTAGGCGGCGCGGGTGGGCTGAGGTTCTAAGTGAGCCTTACTGATCCAGGGTGTTGGCAGGTTCGAACTCGCGATGGGCGGCGGTCTGCATCCCGGCGGTGCTGGTTGGCGAGCCCAGAGCGGTGCCGAAAAAGCGCACGGCTTCCGTGCTCAGGTCGCGGTGAATGCTTTCGCGGTTGACGCCAATGGCGTCGGTGCACAGCCCGGGCTGGGTGGCGCGTTGCTCGTCATCACAGGGCGCCATGAACACAAAGTGCCCCGCCCCGGCGAACAGTTTGAAATCCGAGACATCGGGCAGCTTGCGCGCCAGCGCTTCGGCGTTCTTGTCGATGGCGAGCAGTTCGTCGCCGTCGCCGCTGTACAGCAACACCGGCACGTGCACATCCGCCAGGGTCTGCCGACCAAACATCAACCCCAGCGGCGCCATCAACATCAATGCGCCTACCCGGGGATCGGCCTGGGCGTGCAGGTCATCACGGTCCGCCACCAGTTCGCCCTGGGTCTTGCAGGCATCCCGGTCCTGCGGGCGCTCGGTGCAGTAATGGCGCAGACGCTGCAGATCAGGCTGGGCACCGGCGAGAATCAATGCCGTTTCGCCACCCGCCGAATAACCGATCACCCCAACCCGACGCGCGCTGATGTACGGCGACAGCATCGGGTCGATCAATGCGGCACTGATGGCTTCGGATATTTGCAGCGGGCGGCCGTAGAGATTGCTCAGGCTGCCCAGACGGCTGTGGTCCATGTAGTTGTCGCCCGGATGGAACACCGCCACGACGACAAACCCCTTGCGCGCCAAGGACGTCGCCAAGTCATGTTGCGCCAGCGGCGTGCCGGTGTTGCCGTGAGACAGCATCAGCAGCGGGAAACGGCCCATGGCAATGGTCGCGTCTTCCGACGCCTCAATCGGATAACCCTGAACGCGGGTGACGTGCTCATCGTCGGTGGAGGGGTAAAAGGCGTAGGCGTGCATGGGCCGGGAATCCAGCGGATCGAGAAACGTCAGCTCGTGAAAGCCCACGCTCCAGCTCTGCAGCTCACTGGCCTGCACCGAAATCAGGCTGCCCAGCAGGCTGATCATCATCACTGCACAAAGACGCATCATTGCAATGCCCCTCACCTTATCAACCCATGCCTGGCCATTCAGACGCTCAAGGGCCAAAGCCCCGCGAAAACGGCGTCTGTCGCTATCTGACCCGTGGGGTTCGATAACATTCCGAAACGTTTGAGGATCAATGGTGCACAAGGCGGGCCAAGCTCGATGAATTGAAGACGTCGGCCGCCGTTTGACGCAGAACCGACCGGATGGGCCGGCATTCTACGGTGCTTCGAAGAGGTTACGCGCAAAGAAGTCATAAAGGCTGTCGCGGGGCTGAACGTGCGGCCGCAAAACGACGAAAGCCCCGTCAAAAGACGGCGTGCAGGCCGGTGATGACAGGGCTTTCGGGTGGCGCTTTTTTATCGCTTCGAGCCCCTCGCGGGAACGCTCGACGGGTCGGGCTTACGCGAACAGCGTTTCGCTGATGTGCTTCTGCGCGGCAGCCATGGCAGCGGCACGGGGCTCGTCGCCATAAGCCAGACCTTCGGCGACGACAAAGTGCAGGTCGGTGACGCCAATGAAACCGAACACCACCTTGAGCAGGTCGTCATGGCCGGCACCGCTCGGCAGCCCCTGATGCAGACCGCCGGTGGTCGACACGACGATCACTTTCTTACCCTTGCACAGCCCTTCCGGACCGGCTTCGGTGTAGCGGAAGGTGCGGCCGGCCACACAGATGCGGTCAATCCACGCCTTCAACTGGCTCGGGATGCTGAAGTTGTACATCGGCGCACCGATGACCACCACGTCCGACGACAGAAACTCTTCCAGCGTCGCTTCGTTGGTTTCCACTTCCAGCCTCTGCGCCGCGTCACGCCCTTCCACCGGCGTACCGGCAGCGGCCAGCGTGGCGCCGGAGAAATGATTGAGTGGCTCATTCGCCAGATCGCGGTAAACCACCTGAGTATCAGGGGTGATAGCGGTAAAAGACTGAACGACACTGCGGCTCAACTGACGCGAAGCGGAGTGATCGCCGAGGATGCTGGAATCGATGTGCAAGAGTTTCATAAAGTGCTTCCCAAGGTGAGAATCGCCGCCTGGCGATCAAGTGGCGTCATCCTACCCTGTGAGGTAATGCGTGATTAGAGGGTGCAAACGCGATAGATCGTCCCACTTACAGGACAATCAGAAATGTGCGATCGATGTTGGTTCGAGGCATCTGCGGAAAATCCCGACATGGATATCGCTCCTTCCTGCCCCTTCCCGGCTAAAGCCGGTCCCACTAACAGCAGCGCGTTCAGTCAGTAGATCCGGATTTTGCCGTGAATGGACGCAGAGCGTCCCAGGATGCATACCCACGCAGAGCGTGGGCACGATCATAAATTGATGGCGTCTGCACCGGCCTCTTCCCGGCTAAAGCCGGTCCCACTAAAAGCAGCGCGTTCAGTCAGTGGGATCGGCTCCGACTGTAGGACCGGCTTCAGCCGGGAAGCCCTTGATCTGCTCTTGATCTTGATCTTCAAACACAAAAGGTCCAGACACCGCCAATCGCGACTTGGGTGCAGGCTGAACGCAGGTCTCGCGGAGTGGGCCGAGCGGCATGGATGCCGCGAGAGCCGCCCCCCGCCATGGATGGCGGATGGCGGCGGGCCCACGGAGCGAGACCGGAGTGAAGGAACCCTGAGGAACGAAGGGCCCAACCAGGAGCAAGCACCCTTGGTTACTTGGGGTGCTTTTCCAAGTAACTCGCCGAAGGCGAAACAGTCTGCCCCCAGGCAGACGCCCTTGATCTTGATGTTGATCTTGAAAAAGCCTACAGATGCCCCGCCAACTCACACGCCTCCCGATCCGCCTTCTCATTCGCCCCAAAATCCTCCGCCAGCAAATCCACCAACCCCCGCACCGACGGCAACAACCCCCGCCGAGAAGGAAACACCGCATGAATCAACCCACTCGGCGGACGAAACCCCGGCAACAACTCAACCAGCCGCCCCTCATGCAACGAATGCCGAACCATAATCTCCGGCATCTGCACCACCCCCACACCCTCCACCGCCGCCCGGTGCAACGCATCCAGATCCGACGTCACCAAGCGCGGCTGATGAGCAACCTCGATCCGCTCACCCTCCGGCCCGATCAACACCCAACGGTGCTCACGGTTCGCCGGCGCCAGATCCATACTCGGCAGCCCCACCAACTCCTGCGGCGTTCGAATCGTCCTGCCCTCCAGCAACGAGGGGCGAACCACCAACCGCTGATGGCTCTCGCCCAACACCTTCATCACCAGATTCTCATCGTCCAGCGGCGGAAAACGCACCCTCAGCGCGATGTCATACCCCTCCCCCAACACATCCACCCGACGGTTAGTGCTCTCCACCTGAACCTGCACTTTCGGGTGCAGCACCAGAAACTTCGCGATCGTGTCACTCACCCCCATCGAACCCAGCGCCGGCGGGCAACTGATGCGCACGATGCCCTGGGGCTCGGACCTCGACTGCTCGACCACCTTCTCGGCGGCATCGGCCTCCACCAGCATCGCCACACAGTGCCGGTAATAATCCAGCCCCACCTCGGTCACCGTGAATTTGCGCGTGGTGCGCTGGATCAGCCGCACCCCCAGACGATCCTCCAACTGAGCAATGCGCCGGCTGAGCTTGGTCTTCGGCACCTCGATCTTGCGCGCGGCGGCCGCGAACCCCTTGTTCTCGACCACCTGCACGAAGTAGTACAAATCGTTGAAGTCGTACACGGTTTGCCGCTCGCCTGGCCGAAAGGGGCTGGGATTGTCGCAGGTTGCCAATGGGCTGTCCTGCGTGGGAGCGTGCAAACGATCCAGTCAACACATTCAACGCTGTGCACCTCTTGACCTTGCCAGAAGGGCAAGGTTGATCCTTACTGGCAATCGACTTGCCGGAGTGCCCGCGATGCCCAGTGCCCACACATTTGATCTGCCCATTACCGGCATGACCTGCGCCAGTTGCGCCGGCCGGGTCGAGCGCGCACTTCGCAAAGTGCCCGGCGTTCAAGTTGCCACGGTCAACCTCGCCAACGAACGCGCCCACGTCGAGGTCAGCAGGCAGATCGACCCGGCTGTGCTGGTGGCCGCCGTCGACAAGGCCGGCTACAGCGCCAGTCTCGAACAGGACCCAGCCACCCAGCACGCCGACCAGCGCAAACGCCACGACACCGAGCGCTGGCAGTTGATCGTGGCCATCGTGCTCGCACTGCCGCTGGTCTTGCCAATGCTGCTGCAGCCGTTCGGCGTCCACGGGATGCTGCCGGCATGGTTGCAGTTTGCTCTGGCCACCCCCGTGCAATTCCTCCTCGGCGCGCGCTTTTATGTCGCCGCCTGGAAAGCCGTGCGCGCGGGTGCTGGCAACATGGACCTGCTCGTCGCGTTGGGCACCAGCGCCGGTTACGGTTTGAGCGTGTACCAATGGCTAAGCGCTGGCCCCGGCACGATGCCGCACCTGTATTTCGAGGCCTCGGCGGTGGTCATCGCCCTGGTCCTGCTCGGCAAATACCTGGAGAGCAACGCCAAGCGCCAGACCGCCAGCGCGATCCGGGCCCTGGAAGCCTTGCGCCCAGAGCGGGCGATCCGGTGGGTGGACGGGCAGGAAGTGGACGTTGCCATCAGCGAATTGAGCGTCGGCGATACGGTGGTGGTAAAACCCGGCGAGTGCTTTCCGGTGGATGGCGAGGTGCTCGAAGGCCAGAGCCACGCCGACGAAGCCCTGATCAGCGGCGAGAGCCTGCCGGTGCCGAAACAGCCCGGCGACAGGGTCACCGGCGGCGCGATCAATGGCGAGGGCCGGCTGCTGATCAGCACCCAGGCGCTGGGCGCGGAAACCGTGCTGGCCCGCATCATCCGCCTGGTGGAAGACGCACAGTCTGCCAAGGCGCCGATCCAGAAACTGGTCGACAAGGTCAGTCAGGTGTTCGTGCCCGTGGTCCTTTTGATTGCCGTCGCGACGCTGGCAGGGTGGCTGATGGCTGGCGCGTCACTGGAAGCTGCGCTGATCAACGCCGTCACCGTGCTGGTCATCGCCTGCCCCTGTGCCCTCGGGCTGGCGACGCCGACTGCGATCATGGCCGGCACCGGCGTGGCCGCACGCCACGGCATTTTGATCAAGGACGCCGAAGCCCTGGAACGCGCCCATGAAGTCACCACGGTGGTCTTCGACAAGACCGGCACGCTGACTTCCGGCAGGCCGCGCATTGCCCACATGGCCGCGCTCGACGGTGATGAAAACACCTTGCTGCAACTGGCCGGTGCGCTGCAGCGTGGCAGCGAGCACCCATTGGCCAAAGCAGTGCTGGACGTGACCGCCGAACGCGGGCTGAGCCTGGATAACGTCGGCAATAGCCGCGCGCTGGCCGGACGCGGTATCGCCGGCACCCTTCGAGGCCGCGAGTTGGCGCTGGGTAATCACCGCTTGCTGCAGGAAAGCGGCTTGCTGGACGAAGGCGGCTTGGCCGGGGACGTTCTGAACGAGCGCGCTCAGGCATGGGAAGCCGAAGGCCGTACGCTGTCCTGGCTGATCGAACTGAGCCCGCAGCGTCGGGTGATTGGCCTGTTTGCTTTCGGCGACACGCTCAAGACAGGCGCTGTTGAGGCCATCGCGCAACTGAACGCCCGGCACATCAGCAGCCACTTGCTGACGGGTGACAATCCCGGCAGCGCCAGGGTGGTGGCCGAGGCGCTGGGCATCCGCGACGTGCACGCCGAAGTGTTGCCTGCCGACAAAGCCGCGACAGTCATGGCGCTGAAGAAAACCGGCGTGGTGGCGATGGTTGGTGACGGCATCAACGACGCCCCTGCCCTGGCCGCCGCCGACATCGGCATCGCCATGGGCGGCGGCACGGACGTGGCCATGCACGCCGCCGGCATCACCCTGATGCGTGGCGACCCGCGGCTGATCCCCGCCGCCCTCGACATCAGCCGCAAGACCTACGCGAAGATCCGCCAGAACCTGTTCTGGGCCTTCGTTTATAACCTGATCGGCATTCCGCTGGCGGCGTTCGGCCTGCTCAACCCGGTGCTGGCGGGCGCAGCCATGGCCTTGTCCAGCGTCAGCGTGGTGAGCAACGCCCTGCTGTTGAAAACCTGGACACCCAACAACGAATCCAAAGACGACCCCAAAGACACGCCCAACGACACGGGAGACGCCTCATGAACATCGGACAAGCCGCCAAACGCAGCGGCCTCAGCGCCAAGATGATTCGCTATTACGAATCCATCGGCCTGCTTCCGGCCGCCACCCGCACCGACAGCGGCTATCGCCTGTATGGCCCGAACGAGCTGCACACCCTGGCGTTCATCAAACGATCGCGAGACCTGGGGTTTTCCCTGGAAGAAGTCGGCAAACTGCTGACCCTCTGGCAGGACCGCGGGCGCGCCAGCGCCGACGTCAAGGCGCTGGCCCACAAGCACATCGTCGAGCTCAACCAGAAGATTGAGGAACTGGCCGGCCTGCGTGACACCCTGCAGAACCTGGTCAGCCACTGCCAGGGCGACCGCCGCCCGGACTGCCCGATTCTGGCGGACCTGGCGTCGAATGGCGGTCGTTCAAATGGTTAACGCAGGCTGCCGGTCACCCCTCACCCGCATTCAGGAACACTCCCATGCAGATTGAAGACGTCGCCGCGTTCTGCCTGAATCTTCCGGGCGCGCGGGAGGATTACAAATGGGGCGGCGTCAGGGTGTTCTCCATCGCGGACACCAAGATGTTCGCGGTGATGGGCCTGGCGGGCAACGACCTGTCGTTCAAGGTCGGCGCCGAGTTGTTTCTCGGCTACGTCGACCGTCCGGGCATACGCCCTGCGCCATACCTGGCCCGCGCCCACTGGATCACCCTCACCTACCCGTTCGCCATGGGCGAAGACGAGCTGAAGGACTTGCTGACCCGCTCCCATCAATTGGTGGTCGGCAAACTGTCGAAGCGCAGGCAGGTGGCGTTGAAGCTATAACCGTCGCCGCGTCTGCTTAAAAACGGCTCAGAACAGATGCCGCGAGATCAGGCGACCGCCGAACAGCAGACGGTCCATCCAGAACAACTCGTGCAGCAGGACAATCAGCCAGAACACCAACTGGTAGGAAAACTTGCGCGTCTTGTGGCGAAACACCTGCTGAGCCAGCAGCGCGCCGGGCCAGCCACCGAGCAGTTCGATCCCGTGCAGCAGCTTTTCCGGCGTGCGCTGTCCGCTGTGCCGGGCCTGCTTCTTGTCGTAGCCATACAGGGCAAATGCGACGACGCTCATCAGTGCGTAGATCGCCGCGGGCAGCCAGCTGACGCCGCTCGTCCAATACGTGACGACCCCGTAAACCGGAAGGCCGCACAGCAACAGCAGCGCCAGCAGCTTGAGTTTCAGAAAGCGCACGGCGACGGGTTTAGCAGCGGCCGGGCGACCCGGGTTTTGCGGTTCGAAGCGTTGAGTCATCGGAAGATCAGCCCTGCACGCTGGACCAGTCGACCCAGCCGAATTGCCAGGTCGCCAGGATCAGCAAGCCAAACGCGATGCGGTACCAGGCGAACACGTCATAGCTGTGGGTCGCGATGAACTTGAGCAAACCGCGCACGGCGATCATCGCGAAGATGAACGCGGCGATGAAGCCGATGGCGAACACCGGCAGGTCGTCGGGCTGGAACAGGTGACGGTATTTGTACCCCGAGTACACCGAAGCCGCGATCATGGTCGGCATCGCCAGAAAGAATGAAAACTCGGTGGCGGTCTTGCGTGACAGACCGAACAGCAGCCCGCCGATGATGGTCGAGCCCGACCGCGAAGTTCCCGGAATCATCGCCAGGCATTGCGCGAAGCCGACCTTCAGCGCATCCACCCAGGTCATCTCATCCACGGTCTCGGCGTGAATCACATGCTCGCGGCGCTCGGCCCAGAGCATGATGAAACCGCCCAGCACCAACGCAACGGCGACAGTGATCGGGTTGAACAGGTATTCGTGGATCAGATCGGAAAACAGCACCCCGAGGACCATGGCGGGCAGCACGCCGACGATGAGGTTGGCGGTGAACCGCCGCGCTTCGGGCCGGGTCGGCAGCCCGGTGACCACGTCGAGGATCTTGCGACGAAACTCCCACATCACCGCCAGGATCGCCCCCAACTGAATAATGATATTGAACGCCATCGCGCGCTCGCCGCCAAAACCGATCAGATCCGCAACGATGATCTGATGGCCCGTACTGGAAATCGGCAAAAACTCCGTGAGCCCTTCTACAACTCCAAGTATCAGTGCCTGTGCGGCGGTCCAAAGATCCATCATTCCCCCGGCTGGAGCCCGCTCATGGCAAGGCTCTCTTGATTTGTATTACAAACTGTTGCGCGAACGATAAACGGTCGAGCGTAAAAAAAGCATGAACGCAGGCTGTCTGGCTCGGGCATGAGCGCGGCGATGCTAGCAGACCTTTTTGACGAACGCGCTAGCATGAATACTGGCGCGAAGGCTTTGACGTTTGTCTCATCGTCGTTACATTTCCTCTATGAATCACGCAGGTTGCCCGGGCTGTTTTTCCAGTGCCTTTTCAGACGCATCCGACGCATCATCGCGCCCCACCTCGGGCGATAAAGCGCCTACAATCGCCGACCCGTTTTTTCATCGTTTCCTCAGGAGTCGCCATGTCAGGGCTTGAACTGTTCGCCGCCGCACTCGGTGTCATTGCCGTCTGGCTGACAGTCAAACAAAACCCGTGGTGCTGGCCGATCGGCCTGGTCATGGTGTTGCTCTACACCTGGATCTTCTTTGACGTGAAGCTCTACTCCGACATGCTCCTGCAGGTGGTGTACGCCGGGCTCCAGGTGTATGGCTGGTGGCAATGGACCCGCCGGGGCGCGGCGGACAACGGCCGCATCGTCACCTCGCTGGGCAGTGGCAGCCTGCTGCTCAGTCTGGTGGCCGGCGCGCTGGTCAGCCTTGTCCTCGGCGCGGCCATGGCCCACTTCACCGACGCCGCTCAACCCTGGCTCGACGCCACACTGACCGGCTACAGCCTGGTGGCGCAGGTATGGATGGCGCAGAAGCGCGTGCAGTGCTGGCCGCTGTGGATCCTGCTCGACGTAATTTTCGTCGGCCTGTTTCTCTACAAAGCGCTGTACCTCACCGCCGGCCTGTACGCGCTGTTCACCCTGCTCGCCGTGCAAGGCTGGCGTGACTGGCGCGCCGACCCCGCGCTGGCGCGTTGACCGGGATGAAAGTGCTGGTACTGACAGGGCCCGAATCCAGCGGCAAGAGCTGGCTGGCGGAAGAGATTCAACGGCAGTTCGGTGGCGTGCTGGTGGGCGAATACGTGCGCCAGTTCATCGATGAGGTGCAGCGGGACACCGTTTACGCAGACATCGATGTCATCGCCCATGAGCAACTGGCCTGGGAAGACGCCGCCCGTTCGCTGAAACCGGCGCTGCTGATTCTTGACACTCACCTGCTGAGCAACACCCTCTGGAGTCGCGCGTTGTTCAACGACTGCCCGGCGTGGCTCGAAGCCGCACTAGCCGAGCGCCATTACGATCTGCACCTGTTGCTCTCGCCGGAAGGCGTCGAATGGATCGGCGACGGCCAGCGTTGCCAGCCAGACCTGAGCGAGCGCCAGGCATTCTTCGAGGCCAGCCGGCAGTGGCTGGTGGCCCATGGGCAGACCTTCGAAGTGATCGGCGGGAGCTGGAGCTACCGCAGTGAGCGAGTGTTGCAACGGGTTGCCCAACTGATTAACGACTGAATGCCTACCAGCCGGACGTAAGCGCCGCCGGACAACTCGCCCGACGCGTGATCAGCGAATCTGGTGTTTGTGCAGCAGGCGATAAAACGTTGGGCGAGAGATGCCCAGCACTTTGGCCGCCACGCTGAGGTTGTCGCTGTGACGGGTCAACACATCGCACAGCGCCTGCCGTTCCGCCCGAGACTTGTACTCATCGAGAGTGGCCATGCTGGAGCTGATCTCTTCTTCGCCCAGCAGCCCGAGGTCAAACGCTTCGATCTGCCGCCCTTCCGCCAGTACCAGCCCGCGGCGCACCCGGTTTTCCAGCTCTCGCACGTTGCCGGGCCAGTCGTGCTTGCCCATGGCGACCAGCGCGTCCTGACTGAAATTACGCACCCGCCGGCCGGTCTCCCGGCTGTAGAACTGGGCGAAGTGATTGGCCAGCAAGGCCAGATCGCCGTGCCGCTCGCGCAGCGGCGCGGTGCCCACCTGCAAGACGTTGAGCCGGTAATACAGGTCTTCGCGAAAACGCTTCATGCGAATCGCCGCTTCCAGGTCGACATTGGTCGCCGCCAGCACCCGCACATCGACCGGGATCCGCTCGCCTGCCACCTCGATGTGCGGATCCTGCAGGAACCGCAACAGATTGGCCTGGACCTCCAGGGGCAGATCGCCAATCTCGTCGAGAAACAGCGTGCCGCCGTTGGCTTCTTCGATGCGCCCCGTCCTGCGCTGGCGTGATGCATCGACGTCCTCCCATGCCTCGCCGAAGAGTTCTTCCTGCAGCAAATGCTCCGGCGTCGCCCCGCAGTTGATCGAGATGAATGGCTGCTCGCGGCGCTGGGACTGCGCGTGCAGCGTGCGCGCGATCAGCTCCTTTCCCGTCCCGCCTTCGCCACGGATCAGCACCGGCGATTCGGTGGGCGCCAGCTTGCTCAGCAATCGCCGCAGTTCGCGCATGGGCCGGCTTTCCCCCAGCAGTTGCGGACCCGGGCTCTCTCCGTACGGGGCGCCTTTGGCATAACTGGCACCTTTGGCACGCAGCCGTGCCATGCCGTAGGCGCGGCCTAATGTCACCTGCACCCGGGCTACATCGAAGGGCAAGGTATGGAAATCGAAAAACCACTCACAGACCAAATCACCGATGTGTTCGCGGCGCAGGTCCTCGCTGGTCAGGACTGCGATCCATTCTGTATTGCTTCGGGAGATAAGGGATTTGACCACTTCGGGGTGTTCGAAATGCTCGGGCAGCAGGCGGATAAGGCCCACGTCACAGGGACGCAGCGCTGCCTCTTCAAGGGTGCAGCTGTCGACATCCCAACCCGCGATGCGCAAGCCGGGGACCAACTGCAGGCATTCCTCGCACGGTTCGACGATCAGCAAGCGGCGGATGGAGGCCAGATCATGCATGTGAGTTTCCTTGGCGCCGGGGTCGCATAGTGATCGTGGGAAAACGTTTTTTAAACAGTAGCTTGTGAAGGCCGATTGACACCATAGCAAGATTTTTGACGCGTCCTTGGATCGATTATCTATAAGCCTAAGATCGAAACGTGCTTAGCAGCGTGGCCTGAGATAGACGGCGATCGGGCGTGCGCTGCCAAGGCATTGCAGGAGTTTGGCCCAAGCGCGGCGAGGAAGCGCGATCGGACCGACGCTTAAAATAAATCAAGAAATTTCAGAAATGGGTGTGACTCAGCCGTGGGGGACGGTCATCAGTACAAGTAGCAACACAAGTAGCAATACGCGTAACCACCGAGCGAAACGCCCGCCGCCGGTGCCAACGGATACGGGCACTTTGAGGACAGTCCATGAACGCCCCCTTGCGCTTCAACGATGCTTTGCTGATTGCCGGTCACGCCTTTGAACCCTTCCAGTGCGTGGCCTGGGCCCCGCAGGACGGCAATGGCGAACTGAGCCTGACCGTCGTCGACCGCACCAGCACCCGCATTGGCCGCAAACAGATTCCCAGCAGCGCCTACTCCGATCCGAAACAACTGGCGCAGTTCCTGGAACAGGCCCGTGCCGAGATCAGCGGCGAAGGCTACAGCCTTGAGCCGTGGACCATGCCCGCCTGAAGACCTGCTGATCTAACCCCTGCCGACGACGCGCGCTCAGCACTCGTCGATGTGACGGTAGTCGGCGTCCAGCTGCGCGGCGATGTCCCGGGCGCGGCCCAGTCGAATGGGCCCGCGCTCGATATCGATCAGCAGCACGGGGCCGCCGAACAAGGGAAGCGGCTGCGCCGGTCGTGCTGATAGCGTCGGCATGTCTTTGACGCGCCCGTCCGTGAGAATCAGCACCCGTTGCTGTTCCGCCGGGCAGCGCTTCTGCCGTTTTGCAGACCAGTCCGCCGCCTGATTGATCGCGTCGAACAGCGGCGTGCCGCCCCCAGCACCCAATGCATCCAGCCAAGGTTGCAACGCGGCGCTGGCTTTCAAGCCCTGATGCTGCCAGCGCGCGCCCTTGCCGCTGGCGGTGAGCAACGCCAGCCTGGCACGCTGCCGATACGCATCATCGAACAATTCCGCCAATAAACCCTTCGCCTGACTCAACGCCTGATTGCGCCGGGTCGATGCCGACGCGTCGACGATCACCAGCCAGAGCTGCTCCGGCCGGCGACTGCGGGGCTGACGTACCAGATCGTCACGAACCCGAGGGCGGCCGCGCAGCAAGGTCGGCAGCCAGGCAATGGCGCCCTCCGCACCGGGGCGGGCAGCGCCGTTTCTACCCCCGACCAGTGCGCCCGGTCGAGGGCTGGCATTCGCCCCCTTTGACAGGCGGGGGCGAATGCCTAGGGCTTTTTTGGCCAGTGGGGTACTTCTTTACGACTGCCCGTCTGCACGCTGCGGGCGGGTAACTCACCCCAACTGCCCTCGCCGGTTTCTGGCGCGTCATGCTGCGGCTGAGCGCCGTTGTCGGGTCTCGGCGGGCTTTGCTCTGATGACGCAGGCGGCGGGGATTGAGACTGATGCGGCGGTTGCGGCTCCCGACGACGATGGCGCAGAGCGAAATCGGCCACGGCGTCGATGTCGGTTTCGGTGATCTGAGCACCGCCGCGCCAGGCGGCATGGGCACGGGCCGCGCGCAACCAGACCAGATCCGCACGCAAACCGTCGACCCCGGCCGCAAAGCAACGCTCGGTGATCAGGCCCAGACTGACGTCATCCAGCTCGATGGTCGGCAACAGGCTCCGGGCGGTTTCACACCGCGCCTTTAACGCCTGCTGCTGCGGGGCCCAGTGCTGACAGAACGCCTCAGGCGCGGCGTCGAAATCCAGACGGCGGCGAATGATCTGCCCGCGCTGTTCCGGCAATGTCTGCCCGCTCAACGCCACGTTCAGGCCGAAACGGTCGAGCAACTGCGGGCGCAGTTCGCCTTCTTCCGGGTTCATGGTGCCGATCAGCACAAAGCGCGCGGCATGGCGATGGGAAATGCCGTCGCGCTCCACCAGATTGACCCCGCTGGCGGCCACGTCCAGCAGCAGGTCGACCAGATGGTCCGGCAGCAGATTGACCTCGTCGACGTACAACACGCCGCCGTCCGCCTTGGCCAGAACCCCCGGCGAGAATGCCGCGCGGCCCTCGCCCAGCGCCGCGTCGAGGTCCAGCGTGCCGACCAGGCGCTCTTCGGTTGCACCCAGTGGCAGCGTGACGAACTGACCGCTGGCCAGCAGATCCGCCAGCCCTCGGGCCAGGGTCGATTTGGCCATGCCCCGCGGGCCCTCGATCAGCACGCCACCGATTTTCGGGTCGATGGCGGTCAGGCACAGGGCGAGCTTCAGGTCATCGGCACCGACGACGGCAGCGAGGGGAAAATGTGGGGTGTCGGTCATGGTCGGTTCTCGTAAAGCCGCGGGTCAATCACAGTGTTCAATCCAGTCAGGCGTTTGCACAGGCTGCTGTGCAGGCCCTCATTCACGCTCATGACTCTTCGATGTCCAGCAACAGATTCTCCAGCGCCTCGCGGTACTCGCCCGGTTCCTGCCACAGGCCGCGCTGCTGCGCCTCGAGCATGCGCTCGGTCATGTCCCGCAGCGCATCCGGGTTGTGCTGCTGGATGAAATCACGGGTCGAGGCGTCCAGCAGATAGGCATCGGCCAGCAGCGCGTATTGGTGATCGTCGATCAGCTCGGTGGTAGCGTCGAAGGCGAACAGGAAATCCACCGTCGCCGCCATCTCGAACGCACCCTTGTAGCCGTGGCGCTTGACCCCTTCGATCCACTTCGGGTTGGCCGCCCGGGAGCGCACCACCCGGTTGAGCTCTTCCTTCAGCGTACGGATCTTCGGCAGATCAGGCTGGCTGTGGTCGCCGTGATAACTGGCGACTTTCTCGCCGGACAGGCTTTCCACTGCCGCCAGCATGCCGCCCTGGAACTGGTAGTAATCGTTTGAATCCAGCACATCGTGTTCGCGGTTGTCCTGGTTCTGCAGCACCGCCTGAACCTGGCTCAGCCGCTTGGCAAAACCGTCACGGGCCGGCGTGCCTTCGTCGCTGCCGCCGTAGGCGTAGCCGCCCCAGGTCAGGTAGACCTCGGCGAGGTCTTCGCGGCTCTGCCACAAGCGCCCGTCGATGGCGTTCTGTACCCCTGCGCCATACGCGCCTGGCTTGGCGCCGAAGATGCGCCAGCCAGCCTGCTTCGCCGCTTGCTCGACATCCAGACCGTCGCGCTGCAATTGCTCGCGCTCCTGGCGCACGCGGGCGGCCAGCGGGTTCATGTCGTCGGGCTCGTCCAGCGCCGCGACGGCCTGCACCGCGGCGTCGAACAGGCGGATCAGGTTGGCGAACGCGTCGCGGAAGAAACCGGAAACCCGCAGGGTGACATCGACCCGCGGCCGGTCGAGCAGGCTCAGGGGCAGGATCTCAAAGTCATCGACGCGCTGACTGCCCGTCGCCCACACCGGACGCACGCCCATCAGCGCCATGGCCTGGGCGATGTCGTCGCCGCCGGTGCGCATGGTCGCCGTGCCCCAGACCGAAAGCCCCAGTTGACGTAGATAATCACCATGATCCTGTAAGTGCCTCTCCAGCAACAGATTTGCCGACTGGAAACCAATGCGCCACGCGGTCATGGTCGGCAGATTGCGCACGTCCACGGAGAAGAAGTTGCGCCCGGTCGGTAGCACGTCCAGCCGTCCTCGGCTGGGGGCGCCGCTCGGGCCGGCCGGGACGAAACGCCCACTTAGCGCGCTGAGCAGATTCGACATTTCGGCTGGACCGCAGGCGTCTAGGCGAGGGATAACCACTTCATGCAGAGACTGAACAACATCGGACAAGCTGTTGTTTGCAAAGGTATTACTGATAGGCACGCCGCTGGCAATCTTCTCAATCATCTGCGCAGCCAAAAGCTCCAGCCGCTCGCGGGTATCACCCGTCGTGCGCCATGGTTCAGCGCTGACTTCATGTAATGCGTGAGGTTTGTCGCCGGTCCATGGCGCACCGAGATCACAGTCCAGCGGGTCGAAATCCAGCGCCAGCGCCTGACTCAATGCCCGCAGCAGACTGGCCTGACCGCCGCGACCATCGCCGCGAGGCACGCGCACCATGGCCAGCAGCGTGTCGATGCGCAGCCGGCCGGTGGGCGACTCGCCGAATACGTGCAAGCCGTCGCGGATCTGCGATTCCTTCAGGTCACACAGGTAGGTGTCCAGGCGCGGCAGCCACACGGCGGCGTCGGCCTCGCTGTTGGCGTCCCCGTCCATCGCCAGTTCGCGGTCGATGTGGGTCTCGCGCACCAGCCTGAGAATGTCTTTTTGCAGCTCCCTGGCGCGGCGCGGATCAAGCAGCTGCGCTTCGTAATATTCGTCCGCCAGCAGTTCAAGGTCGCGCAACGGACCGTAGGTTTCGGCGCGGGTCAGCGGTGGCATCAAGTGGTCGATGATCACCGCCTGGGTGCGGCGCTTGGCCTGGGCGCCCTCGCCCG
Source organism: Pseudomonas sp. GW821-FHT02H06 (assembly GCF_059421525.1). Lineage (NCBI taxonomy): Bacteria > Pseudomonadati > Pseudomonadota > Gammaproteobacteria > Pseudomonadales > Pseudomonadaceae > Pseudomonas > Pseudomonas sp. GW821-FHT02H06. Next base: position 30,010 of record NZ_JBWKVD010000002.1, on the reverse strand, counting down.
GATCGTTGACGATGAACGGGTAGATATTCGGCATCGGGCCAAGGATCGCGTCCGGCCAGCAATACTCGGACAGACCGACGCCTTTGCCCGGCAGCCATTCCAGATTGCCGTGCTTGCCGACGTGGATGACAGCATGAGCGCCATAGCGTTTGCGCAGCCAGAAGTAAAACGCCAGATAGCCGTGGGGCGGGACCAGATCAGGGTCGTGATACACCGCGCTGTGGTCCACGTTGTAGCCCCGCGCCGGTTGAATGCCGACGAAGGTCATGCCGAAACGCAGGCCGGCGATCATCATCCGCCCGTCCCGACACATGGGGTCGGTGTCAGGGGCGCCCCATCGCGCGATGACTGCATCGCGATTGGCTTGCGGCAGCGCTTGAAACGCCGCCTTGTACTCGTCCATGGCCATGCTCTGGTGGCACGGCCGTTGATCGAGGCTGTCCGGATCGTTGGTGACGCCGCCGAGCAAGGCGTGAATCAGCGCAGTACCGGTCTCGGGCAGGCCTTCAACCGGGTAACCCTCGGCCTGCATGGCCTTCAGGATGTTCAGCGCGGCCGCCGGGGTGTCGAGGCCGACGCCGTTGCCAATGCGCCCGTCGCGGGTGGGGTAGTTCGCCAGAATCAGCGCTACGCGCTTGTCGGTGTTGGCGGTGCGGGCAAGCAGCACCCAGCGCCGGGCCAGTTCGGCGACGAAATCCATGCGTTCCGGCTGGGCGCGGTAGCAAACCACGTCGGACTGACTGCGCTCGCTGTGCCAGGCCAGGTCCTTGAAGCTGATTGGCCGGCTGATGATGCGCCCGTCCAGTTCCGGCAGCGCGATGTGCATCGCCAGGTCGCGGGGGCCCAGCCCTTGGGCGCTTGCCTGCCAGGCGGGTTCGTTGTCCTGGGCGCAAATGGCCTGAATGACCGGGATGTCTCGGCGAAACGGCCGAACATCTGGCGCTTCCGGGCTGGATTGGGCGAAGCCGGTGGTGTTGAGAATGACCTCGCAATCAACCTCGTCGAGCCAGTCCTGTATCGCGCTCATGCAGCCGGCTTCCTTCAGGCTGGCGACGGCAATCGGCAACGGGTTCAGGCCCTGGGCCGACAAGCGCTCGCAGAACACATCGATGAAGCCGGTGTTGGCTGCCTGCAGGTGGGAGCGATAGAAAAGCACGGCCGCGACCGGCTGATCGGCGCGCCAGTCGGCCTGCCAGCGGGCCAGGTCGGCGTTGGCGTTCTGCGGGTGATAAATCACGGTGCGCGGCAGGGTTTGCGGCTCGGCCCACGGGTAGTCGCCACCCAGCCAGCGTGTGGCGATGAAATTGAACAGCGCCAGCGCGTTGTGCTTGCCGCCCTGACGCAGGTAATGCCAGAGACGCTCGCGGTCTTCGACGGATTCCGTGCTCAGGCCGCTCAGCTCGGGGTCTGGCCGATCACAGCCCGGGACCAGAATCAGCTTCACGCCTTTCGCGGCCAGCTCCACCAGCCGCTCGACGCCGTAACGCCAGTAGCCGATGCCGCCGTGCAGGGAAATCAGGATGACTTTCGCGTGGCGCAGCACCTCGTCGACGTACAAATCCACCGACGCATGGTTTTGCACCTGCATCGGATTGGCCAGGCGCAGGCTTGGGTAGCTATCCGGCAATTGCCGCGCGGTTTCAGCCAGCAGCGCCAGATTCGAGTCGGCGCTGCACAGGATCACCAGCTCGGCGGGCGTCTGGCCCAGGTCAGCGATGCTGTCGTCGGGGACGAAGCCGCCGGGCTGTGTACGCAGCAGGTGCATGGTTAGCCTTTTATGCCTGAGACTGCATCGCGCAATTGCGCTTCAAGGACGCCGGCGTCCAGTTCCTGGCCGATCAGCACCAGGTGGGTTTCCCGAGCTTCGTCTGGCTTCCAGGCGCGGTCGAAATGCTTGTCGAAACGCGTGCCGACGCCTTGCACCAACAAGCGCATGGGTTTGCCGGGAATGGCGGCGAAGCCTTTGACACGCAGGATGCCGTGCTGGACGACGGCCTGGGTCAGCGCGTCGAGCAACAGCGATTCGTCGGCCTGGGGCAGCGTGATGGAAATCGAGTCGAAGGCGTCATGGTCGTGATCATCATGATCGTCGCCTTCGTGGTGATCGTGGTGGGTCTTGCGCCCGTCGATGTGCAGCTCGGATTCGGCGCCCAGGCCCAGCAATACGCTGATCGGCAGCTGGCCCCGGTTCGCTTCGACGATCTTCACCGCCGGCGGCAGTTCTTCGGCGACTTCGGCACGCACGGCGGCGAGAGCATCCGCGTCGAGCATGTCGGCCTTGTTCAGCACGACGAGATCGGCGCTGGCCAGTTGGTCGGCGAACAGTTCGTGCAGCGGCGATTCGTGATCCAGGTTCGGGTCAAGCTTGCGCTGGGCGTCGACTTGGTCCGGGAACGCGGCGAAGGTGCCCGCGAGCACGGCCGGGCTGTCGACCACGGTGATCACGGCGTCGACGGTGCAGGCGTTGCGAATTTCCGGCCACTGGAAGGCTTGAACCAGCGGTTTCGGCAGGGCCAGGCCCGAGGTTTCGATGAGGATGTGATCGAGGTCGCCGCGACGGGCGACCAGTTCCTGCATCACCGGAAAGAACTCTTCCTGAACAGTGCAGCACAGGCAGCCGTTGGCCAGCTCGTACACACGACCGACGGCTTCTTCTTCGGTGCAGCCGATGGTGCATTGCTTGAGGATGTCGCCGTCGATGCCCAGTTCGCCGAACTCATTGACGATGACGGCGATGCGCCGGCCTTCGGCGTTGTCGAGCATGTGCCGCAACAAGGTGGTTTTGCCCGAGCCGAGAAAGCCGGTGACGATGGTGACAGGGAGTTTGGCCAGTGTTTTCATCGGTTGCCCTCAGGCGTGCGGCGGGGCAACGAGGACGAAAACAGCGCAGGCCGGTGGAAGCAGGCGCGCGGTTAAATTCGCCACCGGATCACCCCGCCCGGTTGTAGTGGAATTCCTCGGCCGCTTGCAGGCGGTCCGATTCGAGGCAGGTCTCCTGGCTCACGGCGGCCGGTCGCTGACAGGCATCATCAGGCGACTGGCATTCATTGCGCCTTCCCGCTCGCGCAGTGGCTGTGCAATGAAGCTGTCCGTTTACAGTTGCGGGGGCAGCTGCGGCTTGAAACCGCATTCCCTTCTTAGCGCCGGTGGCCTTGGTAGTTGATAAAGGCGCCCGGCGAACCTCAAGTGCGCAAGGCTACGCAGTGACTGGAGGCCGGTCAATCGTGCTTTGCAATGAGTGCCGCGCCAATTGACGCACCGATCGCTGCATTGATTGACGCATCGGCTGAAGGGCCGATTGACGAGCCAAACAGCCCGTGGTCTGCTACACACCTTGTTACGGGTGCCCTTCACAGGGTGAAACGGGAAACCGGTGCGTACAGACCTTCGGGTGTGTATCAGTCCGGTGCTGCCCCCGCAACGGTAAGCGAGTGAAGAGTCAGATCCACTGTGTCGGCATCGATATGGGAAGGCGATTCTTGAAGGCACGTCGGCTGTAACGGCTGATGCATGTGCCCCTCGCGAGCCCGGAGACCGGCCCGATAACGCACCATAACAACCCGCGGTGGGCGGGCGCTGTTGATCACTGCCGGCCTTCGTCTGCGGTGTCTTCGCGCCTTTCCGTCCGCTGAATCCACTTCAGAGGGAAGCGCCATGTCCATCAGCACACCCCGCCAGACGTCCGGCACCAGCACAAACACCACAACAGCCGTGACCGCCACCCAAAGCCAGCGCCTTGTCGCCGCCGTCAGCGCGATGTTTCTCGGTGCGTTTCTAGTGTACTTCGCCGGTTTCTCCCACATCGATGCGGTGCACAACGCGGCACACGACACCCGTCACAGCTCCGCCTTCCCGTGCCATTGAGACCCGCCGCCATGTTCAAGCGAATTGCGCAAACGGCCGGGTTCACCGGACTGCTCGCCGCCCTGCTGTTGACACTGCTCCAAAGCTTCTCGGTGGCGCCACTGATCCTGCAGGCGGAGACCTACGAAAAGGCCCCGGCTGCCGAGATGCACGAGCACGCCGAGGGTGCGATGGCCGGCCACGTCCATGACGCCGAAGCCTGGGAGCCGGAAGACGGCTGGCAGCGCGTGCTGTCCACCACCGGCGGCAATCTGGTGGTCGCGGTCGGCTTCGCCCTGATGCTGGCGGCGCTGTACACCCTGCGTACGCCGACCAGTGCCCGCGAAGGCGTGCTGTGGGGGTTGGCCGGTTATGCGGTGTTCGTGCTGGCGCCCACTCTTGGTTTGCCGCCCGAGCTGCCCGGCACTGTCGCGGCGGATCTGACCCAACGGCAGATCTGGTGGGTCGGCACCGCCGCCTCCACGGCTGCAGGCCTGGCATTGATAGTGTTTGCACGGCACTGGGTGTTGAAGGCCTTGGGCGCGGTGATCCTGGTGGTGCCGCATATCGTCGGCGCGCCGCAACCGGCGGTGCATTTGGCACTGGCGCCGGAAGCCCTTGAAGCGCAATTCAAGATCGCGTCGCTGCTGACCAATGCGGTTTTCTGGATTGCCCTGGGCTGGATCAGCGCTTGGTTGTTTCGGCGCAATGAAGCGACCGAGACGCACGTCGGTTTGAAGCCTGCTCTGTGAATGAAGTGCGCGATCGGCCGCTGTGGGTGGTCGGTCTGGGCTGCCAGCGCGGCTGTTCGGCGTTGGAGCTTCGACAGTTGATGGAGGATGGGTTGCGGGAGGGTCGTCTTGAGCTGAAAGACGTTGCCGCCCTCGCCTCCATTGACGGCAAGTCGGCTGAGGTAGGGCTGCTGGAACTGGGTCATGAGCTGGGGCTGACGATCGGGTTTTTCAGCGCGGATGATCTGGCGGCTTACGAGGCACAGCTGACTTACCGTTCGGACATCGCCTTCGAACGCACCGGCTGCTACGGCGTGGCAGAAAGCGCGGCGCTGGCGATGGTGACACGGTTGACCGGCGCGCCCGCGACCTTGGTCATCCCCCGCCGAAAAAGCCCCCACGGGACCTTTGCTCTGGCAACCGCAATCTTGTAGGACCGGCCAACCCTTGTAGGACCGGCTTTAGCCGGGAAGACGTCAGTAGTCACACCGCAGATTTTGATGGTGTGCCCTAGGGCCCCTTCCCGGCTAAAGCCAGTCCTACAAAGTCAGACCGAGTGCGCTCAGGGAGAATGCATCCGACGAGCCACTGCTCAAATGAACTCCAATCAGGACACCCCATGACTGTTTTTTTCATCGGCGCCGGCCCCGGCGATCCGGACCTGATCACTGTCAAAGGCCAGCGGCTGATCCGCTCCTGCCCGGTGATCATCTACGCCGGTTCCCTGGTGCCTGAAGCAGTGCTGGAAGGTCATCAGGCGATCCAGGTCACCAACAGCGCTCCATTGCACCTTCAGCAGATCATCGAGCTGATGAAATCCGCTCATGCACAGGGCCAGGACGTGGCGCGTGTGCATTCCGGCGATCCGAGCCTGTATGGCGCGGTCGGCGAACAAATCCGCTGCCTGCGCGAGCTGCAGATCCCCTTCGAAATCATCCCCGGCGTCACCGCCACCGCCGCCTGCGCCGCGTTGCTCGGGACAGAGCTGACGCTGCCGGACATCTCCCAGAGCGTGATCCTGACCCGCTACGCCGACAAAACCGACATGCCCGAAGGCGAAAGCCTGGGCGATCTGGCACGGCACCGGGCAACCATGGCGATCCATCTGGGGGTCAATAACCTCGGCAAGATCGTCGCCGAGCTGACGCCGCACTATGGCGCCGACTGCCCCATCGCCGTAGTGCATCGCGCCAGCTGGCCCGATCAGGATTGGGTCACCGGCACACTGGCAGATATCGAGGAGAAGGTGCGGATCAAGGGATTTCGTCGCACCGCGCTGATCCTGGTGGGTCGGGTACTGGGCAACGACGTGTTCAGCGAGTCATCGCTGTATCGCGCGGGCCATGCCCATGTGTTCAGGCCCTAGCGTGCGCCTCTAGACCTTGGCGAGCGCCCACAAAAAAGCCCCGAACTCGTCGGGGCTTGCCTGCAACACCATACTTCCTGGAATCACACGTTGACTCAGTAGTACGCGTTTTCTTTCTGGGTGTGGTCGGTCACGTCACGCACACCGGTCAGCTCGGGGATGCGCTCCAGCAATGTGCGCTCGATGCCTTCCTTGAGCGTCACATCTGCCTGACCGCAACCCTGGCAACCACCGCCGAACTGCAGAATGGCGACATTTGCCTCATCTTCTTCCACCACCTCGATCAAGGTCACCTGGCCGCCGTGACTGGCGAGACCCGGGTTGATCTCGGTCTGCAGGTAGTAATTGATACGCTCGTTGATCGGGCTGTCGGCGTTGACCATCGGCACTTTGGCGTTTGGCGCCTTGATGGTCAGTTGACCACCCATGCGGTCAGTCGCGTAATCGACAACGGCGTCGTCCAGAAACGCTTCGCTGAACGCGTCGATCCAGGCGGTGAAACTTTTCAGGCCGATGGCCGTGTCTTCAGGTTTCTCTTCGCCCGGCTTGCAGTAGGCAATGCAGGTTTCAGCGTATTGGGTGCCAGGCTGGGTAATAAACACGCGGATGCCGATGCCGGGGGTGTTCTGCTTTTCCAGCAGATCGGCCAGGTAATCGTGGGCGGCATCAGTAATCGTAATAGCGGTCATGAAAATTCCTCGCAGACGTGGGGCGCAGTTTACGCCAATCAACTGCGCCTGACAAAGCCCTAGTGTTTTAGTCAGGTAAGCGGTTCGCCTCGACTAAAAACCCGTCATGACAGAGCTGCTTCCTTGCTCGCCCTTCTCTGATCCAGCCAGCCCTTCATGCGTCGGTACAGGCCCTTCTCAATCCACTCATAACTGAGCCACGCCCCCAGGGCGATGACCGGAACACAGACGGCGAACACCACATACGGATTAACGCCATAACGTTCGCTCACCAGCCAGCCCGCGTACAGCACCAGCACGTGGAGCAAATACACCGAATACGAGCAATCGCCCATGACTTTGAGAAGGCGGTAGTTGCGCAGATAGGGTTCGAGGGAGATGCACGCCACCACGATCACCGCGCTCGGCAGGCCCCAGTTGATGATGCGAGGCGCCGGTTGCAGGTGGTCGATGGTGAACAGCGCGGCGCCGATCGCGATCAATGGCAACCACAACCGCTCGCTGATCCAGCCCCGGCGATACATCACGCCGACGAAAATGCCGAGCAGGAATTCGTAAACGATGTCATTGGCGTAGAACCGGCTGACCAGCCCCGACCGACCCAGCACATCGGTAATGGCGAACAGCGCCGCCGCCAGGATCAACGGGCGCAGCCGTTGCTGAAACAGAAAAACCATCGAAAACAGCACGTAGAACAGCATCTCGTAGTTCAGCGTCCAGCCCACGTTGAGAGTGGGATAGAGGCCGTAACCGCCGGGATTTTCCGAAGGGATGAACAGCAGCGACAGCACGAAGCTCTGCCAGTCGACCACCTGGTGGGGCAGCAGCGGTTGGGCGACCACGACCAGAAGACCCATCACCAAGGTGTACAGCCAGTACGCCGGGACGATACGAATAACCCGGTTGAGCATGAAACGGCCGGCGGGGATGTCCTTGTCCACGGTTGACAGGTAGATGACCAGACCGCTGATGACAAAAAAAATGTCGACGCCGACCGCGCCTTTTTCAGTGAAAAAGCGGCCGACGGGCCCACTCGGATGGAAGTCGAAAAAAATCTGCATGAAGTGGTGACACACAACAGCCCACGCGGCGAGTGCCCGCAGGGCCTGAACCGAAATCAACATCTGCAACCTCTTGCTTCGTCTGGATTGACCCCAGGCGCCATACCGGCAAGGCACGGCGTCGGAGAGCGACTCACAGGGTCCGACTTCGAAAATTGCAAAAAGGTTCGGCGCCACTGACGGGCTGCATAATGGCTGCACGCCATGTCCAATAAGGGTTTCCCCTTTGAAGCGGCCTCAGCGGGGCCGCCGCCAAATGTGAAGATTCCTTAAATAACGGCGCCCCTGCGACTCACAGATTCTCGTACCGGTTCATGTCCAGCACCCCTGCCTCGCGGGGTTCGGTTTCCTGAAGGTAGCGGTCCAGGTCGTGGAAGTAGGTCCAGAATAATGGATGGCTGCGGCGCACGCCCCAGCGCTGGACGATGGCGTCAAACGCCTGCTTGTGATCATGGGCCTGCTCCATCGCGTCAACAAACGCGCCGACTTCACTGGCCGGGATATTGAACATGAAATTCGGGTAGCTGCTCAGCACTCCCGGGTAGATCGTCAGCGTGTCCAGGCCCGGCTGGTAGCGGTAATCCTCACCCATCAGAAAGGCGACGTTACTGTGGGCGCGGTTGCGCAGCATGCTGTAAATGATGCGTTTGCCGCTGCCGTCCTGGATTCGCAGCATCGTCGCCTCCGGCAACTGGTGAATGACCTTCAGCCCCGCCGCAGGGCGCGAGGTTAGCCGGCTCAGTGCCTGCTCCACTCCGCTGAACACCGGGTCCAGTCCCTCACGCGAACAATAGGCGCCGTCGCAGCGATTGATCGGGTCCGGCGTCACGTTCAAGGTGCCCGCACGCTCGATCAACTTGCGCTCGAAGTCACGCTTGGGGTTGTGCTCATCGAGCTTCAGGCCGGTCGGGGTGTGATCGTCGATGGCCTGATAATCCAGCCACATCTTCACTTTGCCGCCGTTCTGGTACCAGTCACCGAGGATGTCGTCACGCTTGTCCGCCGGCATCAGGCGCAGGAAATTGACCTCGGCGCCGTTGCGGATCAGGTCGAAATACAGACGCGTCTGCACCTGATGGGAAACGTTGCCGTAGACGTCGAAATTCACCGCCAGCTGGTAATAGGTGCGCTCCAGCAAGGGGTAGTCGAACAGCCAGACGCTGTTGGGAAGCGCGCCGATCAGGCCTTTGTTTACCGAGGCGCTGTCGAAGTGGCGGAAGATGGTCAGCAGCCCATTGTCGTTCCCCGCCCACAGGGTCGCCCATCCCGGCGGCGGCATGTGCGCGTAGGCATCGCTGCGCAGGTCTTCGTATTGATTGCGCTTGTCGCGGTAGTCGTGCCACAGGGTCAGAACACTGCCGATGTCATCGTCCTGCCCCGGCATCGCCAGCAACGGCGTGGCCTTGGCCCGATAGGCCGCATCGGTGATGTAACGGTCGTGGCCGGGCTCCTGGAACAACGCCCAGAAATGATCGCGAATCACGTCCGTAGCGATCTCGCCCCGACACACCGGGCCGCGAATGAAGGTGCGCACGAAGTATTCGGCGTTATCCAGCATGAACTGGTAACGCGCGACGGCGGGGATCTGCTGGAACGTTTCAAACGGGTTGGCCCGATGCTGCGGACCATAGCCGGGCAGCTCGGTGGCATGCCAGGTCCCGCTGTAGAACAGTTGCTTGACCCGGGCCAGCTTCTGCGGGCCCATCGGGTAGGTGATGTGGGTCTTGTGGACGATAACGCCCTGCACCGGCATCAGGCGGTAATAGAAGGTGGTGCCAGGATCATCGTCGGGGCGGCGCGTGGCGATCAGGTCGACGGGTTGGCCGCTTGGCGTGCGCGAGCGCACCCACTGGAAGAAATGCCCCGGCTCGCCGTCGCTGAAATACACGTGGGCGAGAAACAGATGTTCGTACAGCCAGCGGCCGACCAGCGCTTCGCTCGATCCGGGACGATTGAGCAGGCTTTCCCATTCGTTGATCTGCACCGTTTCCCGCGCACTCGGTTGCAGCGGCGTCTGTTCCACCGGCGCCCCGGCTGCCAGCCAGCGTTGCAGCGTGCTGTATTGAGCGTCGGTGAGGCCGGTCACCGCCAGGGGCATGCCCTGCCCCGGACGCGCCTTGGCATAGGCGGCGAACTCGTTGGGCAACGGGCACATGTTCTGGCGATTCAAGCCCAGCACGATGTCGTCCGGCAGCCGCGCGTTGGGCACCAACGGCGCGCCGTGCCCGAACTCGAGCATCTTTGCCATCAGCGCCGCCTGATTGCTCTGCCCGTCCAGCACTGAATAAAAGCCTTTTTTGCGCCAGGCGTCAGGGCCCTGCGCGTCGACGAAAATCCGGGTGGGTGCGACCGCCTTGCTGCGGTCGCCTTCGTAAACCGGCACCTTCGATGCACCGCGCAGCACACCTTCGCCGCTGCCCAGGTTCAGCTGGCAGGCAGCGTCATTGCACGCATGGCAGGCAACGCACTTCTCGGTGAAGATCGGCTGGATATCACGGCTGTAGGAAATAGCCGGAGACTGAAGGGGTGACTGCGCGAACGCTGCACCGCAAAACAACAAGGCCAGGGAACTGGCGAGCACGCGATGCAACATGGAACGGGCGTCCTGAAAATGATTCGGCCGAATTCTACCTGTGGCTAATGGCCTGCAACATGAACAGAATTCATGTAAATCCCGGAATGATTTAAATCCGCGCAGGTTTGCTATTATTTCGCTCTTTTCAGCGCCACCTTATTTCGTACTTCTTCATCCGGGTAACCTCATGTCAGATCGCAGCGCGCGTCTTCAAGCACTCCAGCAGGCTCTTCAACAGCGAATCCTGATCCTCGATGGCGGCATGGGCACGATGATCCAGAGCTATCGGCTGGAGGAAGAAGACTACCGCGGCAAGCGTTTCGCCGACTGGCCGAGCGACGTCAAGGGCAATAACGACCTGTTGATCCTGACCCGGCCCGACGTGATTGGAGCGATCGAGAAGGAATACCTCGACGCCGGCGCCGACATTCTCGAAACCAACACCTTCAACGCCACCCAGGTGTCCCAGGCCGACTACGGCATGGAAGCGCTGGTCTATGAACTGAACGTGGAAGGCGCGCGCCTGGCCCGCCAGGTCGCCGACGCCAAGACCCTGGAAACCCCCGACAAGCCGCGTTTCGTCGCCGGCGTGCTCGGCCCGACCAGCCGCACCTGCTCGCTGTCGCCGGACGTCAACAACCCCGGCTACCGCAACGTGACCTTCGACGAACTGGTGGAGAACTACACCGAGGCCACAAAAGGCCTGATCGAAGGCGGTGCAGACATGATCCTCATCGAAACCATCTTTGACACGTTGAACGCCAAGGCAGCGATCTTTGCCGTTCAGGGCGTGTTCGACGAGCTGGGGTTCGAGCTGCCGATCATGATTTCCGGGACCATCACCGACGCCTCGGGCCGAACCCTCTCCGGCCAGACCACCGAAGCGTTCTGGAACTCGGTACGCCACGCCAAGCCGATCTCCGTGGGCCTCAACTGTGCGTTGGGCGCCAGCGAGCTGCGCCCGTATCTGGAAGAGCTGTCCAATAAAGCCGAAACCCACGTGTCGGCGCACCCGAACGCCGGCCTGCCTAACGAATTCGGTGAATACGACGAAGCCCCGGCAGAGATGGCCAAAGTCGTGGAGGAGTTCGCCCAGAGCGGCTTCCTGAACATCGTCGGCGGTTGCTGCGGCACCACCCCGGCGCACATCAAGGCCATCGCCAACGCCGTCGCCCCGTACGCGCCGCGGCCGATTCCGGACATCGCGAAGGCCTGTCGCCTCTCGGGTCTGGAGCCGTTCACCATTGATCGCAGTTCGCTGTTCGTCAACGTCGGCGAGCGCACCAACATCACCGGTTCTGCCCGCTTCGCTCGCCTGATCCGCGAAGACAACTACACCGAAGCCCTGGAAGTCGCCCTGCAGCAGGTCGAAGCCGGCGCCCAGGTGATCGACATCAACATGGACGAGGGCATGCTGGACTCGAAGAAGGCCATGGTGACCTTCCTCAACCTGATTGCCGGCGAGCCTGATATTTCCCGCGTGCCGATCATGATCGACTCGTCGAAATGGGAAGTCATCGAAGCCGGCCTCAAGTGCATCCAGGGCAAGGGCATCGTCAACTCGATCAGCATGAAAGAAGGCGTCGAGCAGTTCATTCATCACGCCAAGCTGTGCAAGCGCTACGGCGCGGCGGTGGTGGTGATGGCCTTCGACGAAGCTGGCCAGGCCGATACCGAGGCGCGCAAGAAGGAAATCTGCAAGCGCTCCTACGACATTCTGGTCAACGAAGTCGGCTTCCCGCCGGAAGACATTATCTTCGACCCGAACATCTTCGCCATCGCCACCGGCATCGAGGAGCACAACAACTACGCCGTCGACTTTATCAACGCCTGCGCGTACATCCGCGACGAGCTGCCGTACGCGTTGACATCGGGCGGCGTGTCCAACGTGTCGTTCTCGTTCCGCGGCAACAACCCCGTGCGCGAAGCGATTCACTCGGTGTTCCTGCTGCACGCGATCCGCAACGGCCTGACCATGGGCATCGTCAACGCCGGCCAGCTGGAGATCTACGACCAGATCCCGGCCCAGCTGCGCGACGCGGTGGAAGATGTGGTGCTCAACCGCACCCCGGAAGGCACCGACGCCCTGCTGGCCCTCGCCGACCAGTACAAAGGCGACGGCTCGGTCAAGGAAGCGGAAACCGAAGAGTGGCGCGGCTGGGAGGTCAACGAGCGCCTCAAGCACGCGCTGGTCAAGGGCATCACCACGCACATCGTTGAAGACACCGAGCTGTCGCGGCAATCGTTCAAGCGCCCCATCGAGGTCATCGAGGGCCCGCTGATGGCTGGCATGAACGTGGTCGGCGACCTGTTCGGATCGGGCAAGATGTTCCTGCCCCAAGTGGTTAAATCCGCCCGCGTGATGAAGCAGGCCGTGGCGCACCTGATTCCTTTCATTGAAGAGGAGAAAGGCGACAAGCCCGAAGCCAAGGGCAAGATCCTCATGGCGACGGTCAAGGGCGACGTCCATGACATCGGCAAGAACATCGTCGGCGTGGTGCTGGGCTGCAACGGTTACGACATCGTCGACCTCGGCGTGATGGTGCCGGCCGAAAAAATCCTGCAGGTGGCCCGTGAGCAGAAGTGCGACATCATCGGGCTGTCCGGCTTGATCACGCCTTCCCTGGACGAAATGGTTCACGTCGCCCGCGAGATGCAGCGTCAGGACTTCCACCTGCCATTGATGATCGGCGGTGCGACCACCTCCAAAGCCCACACGGCGGTGAAGATCGAGCCCAAGTACAGCAACGACGCGGTGATCTACGTCACCGACGCTTCACGCGCCGTGGGCGTGGCGACGCAGCTGCTGTCCAAGGAGCTGAAAGCCGGTTTCATCGAGAAGACCCGCGCCGAATACGTTGAAGTGCGCGAGCGCACGTCCGCCCGCAGCGCCCGCACCGAGCGCCTGAGCTACGGCGCGGCCATCGCCAAGAAGCCGCAGTTCGACTGGGCCAGCTACCAGCCGGTGAAGCCGACGTTCACCGGGGTCAAGGTGCTGGAAGACATCGACCTCAACGTGCTGGTGGATTACATCGACTGGACGCCGTTCTTTATTTCCTGGGACCTGGCCGGCAAGTACCCGCGCATTCTGACCGACGAAGTGGTGGGCGAAGCAGCCACCTCGCTGTTCAAGGACGCCCAGGAGCTGCTGCGCAAACTGATCGACGAGAAGTTGATCCGCAGCCGCGCCGTGTTCGGCTTCTGGCCAGCCAATCAGGTTGACCACGACGACATTCAATTGCTCGACGATAACGGCGCGCCACTCGCCAAGCTGCATCACCTGCGCCAGCAGATCATCAAGACCGACGGCAAGCCGAACTTCTCCCTGGCCGACTTCGTCGCGCCCCAGGGCAGCGGCGTGACCGATTATGTCGGCGGCTTCATCACCACCGCCGGCATTGGCGCGGAAGAGGTGTCGAAGGCGTATCAGGACAAGGGCGACGACTACAACGCGATCATGGTCAAGGCGCTGGCGGACCGGCTGGCCGAGGCCTGCGCAGAATGGCTGCACCAGCAGGTGCGCAAGGAATATTGGGGCTATGCCCACGACGAGCAGTTGGGCAACGACGAACTGATCAAGGAGCAATACACCGGCATCCGCCCTGCCCCCGGCTATCCGGCCTGCCCGGACCATACCGAGAAAGGCGTGCTGTTCGACCTCCTCGACCCGGCCCAGGGCGACGGCAAACCCGGGGTCAGCGGCGTGTTCCTCACCGAGCACTACGCGATGTTCCCGGCGGCGGCGGTCAGCGGCTGGTACTTCGCCCACCCGCAGGCCCAGTACTTTGCCGTGGGGAAAGTGGACAAGGATCAGGTGGAAAGCTACACGGCGCGCAAGCAGCAGGATCTGAGCGTGACCGAACGCTGGCTGGCGCCGAACCTGGGGTATGACGAGTAAGCGCGGCAGATGTGTTATTGGCCGACTTGATCGTTCAGGCATTACAGAACCTGTGGGAGCGAGCTTGCCCGCGAATCCGGCACTCCAGACGCTGAAATATTCAGCGGATTTGCCAGGCCCCATCGCGAGCAAGCTCGCTCCCACTGGCTGGAGGTCCTGGCTACTGGTGCGTCACCCAGAACACCGCCGCCCCCACCACCAGCACAATGATGAACAGAATGGCCCATGCATCCACATGGCTCTCGGATTTGGCAACTTTCGGGTGATTTCGCATTGCATCGCCTTTTGTCTGTTTTATGGGTGATCGCAAAACTCGCGGACCAGCGACGAGCGTCGTTGGCCATTGCCAGAGTAAAGTCGAGCCATGCCCTTATCACAAGTGAGGTTATGCCGGTCCGACGTGCTGCTTAGCACTTTTGGTTCTGTGCATATACTCAAACATCACTTTTGCGCATATCTGCAAACTGGTAACCTCCCCCGGCTCCGCAAGGAGTGCGCGGCCGTGCGCGCAGATTTGTTCGGTAGCCCGAAAGCAGACGACAACGCATCGCCTTTCGGGCTGGCCCAGCAGCAGTGAACCGCCTGAGAACAGGACCACCATGTACGTATACGACGAGTACGATCAGCGGATCGTCGAGGACCGCGTCAAGCAGTTCCGCGACCAGACCCGCCGCTATCTGGCCGGCGAGCTCAGCGAAGAAGAGTTCCGCCCGCTTCGCCTGCAAAACGGCCTCTACATCCAACGCTTCGCCCCGATGCTGCGCGTCGCTGTGCCTTACGGCCAGCTGACTTCACGCCAGGCTCGCATGCTGGCGAAAATCGCCCGCGATTACGACAAGGGCTACGCGCACATCAGTACCCGCCAGAACGTGCAGTTCAACTGGCCGGCACTCGAAGACATCCCCGACATTCTCGCCGAGCTGGCCACCGTGCAGATGCACGCGATCCAGACCAGCGGCAACTGCCTGCGCAACGTCACCACGGACCAGTTCGCCGGCGTCGCCGCCGACGAACTGGTAGACCCGCGCCCCTGGTGTGAAATCGTCCGTCAGTGGACCACCTTCCACCCGGAATTCGCCTACCTGCCGCGCAAGTTCAAGATTGCGATCAACGGCTCGACGTCCGACCGCGCCGCCATCGAAGTGCACGACATCGGCCTGGAGCCGGTCAAGAATGCTGCCGGCGAGCTGGGCTTCCGCGTGCTGGTCGGCGGCGGCCTCGGCCGTACGCCGGTGGTGGGTGCGTTCATCAACGAGTTTCTGCCGTGGCAGGACCTGTTGAGCTACCTCGACGCCATCCTGCGTGTGTACAACCGCTACGGCCGTCGTGACAACAAGTACAAGGCGCGCATCAAGATTCTGGTCAAGGCGCTGACGCCTGAAGTGTTTGCCGAGAAGGTCGAGGCCGAGATGGCCCACCTGCGCGGCGGCCAGACCACCCTGACCGAGGCCGAAGTGCATCGCGTCGCCAAGCACTTCGTCGACCCGGACTACAAGGCGCTGACCGATTACAGCGCCGAACTGGCTCAGCTGGATCAACAGCACCCCGGTTTCGCCCGCTGGCGCTCGCGCAACGTCCTGGCCCATAAAAAGCCGGGCTACGCAGCGGTGACGCTGTCGTTGAAACCCACCGGCGTTGCGCCGGGCGATCTCACCGACAAGCAACTGGACGGCATCGCCGACCTCGCCGACACCTACAGCTTCGGTCAACTGCGCACGTCCCACGAGCAGAACATCATCCTGGCCGACGTCGAGCAGAGCCAACTGTTCACGATGTGGGGCGAACTGCGCGAGCAAGGCTTCGCGACGCCAAACATTGGTCTGCTGACGGACATCATCTGCTGCCCGGGTGGCGACTTCTGCTCCCTGGCCAACGCCAAGTCGATCCCGATTGCCGAGTCGATCCAGCGCCGTTTCGACGACCTTGATTACCTGTTCGACATCGGCGAGCTGGACCTGAACATCTCCGGCTGCATGAACGCCTGTGGCCACCACCATGTTGGCCACATCGGCATCCTGGGCGTGGACAAGAAAGGCGAAGAGTTCTACCAGGTGTCCCTGGGTGGCAGCGCCAGCCGTGACGCCAGCCTGGGCAAGATCCTTGGCCCGTCGTTCGCACAGGACGTCATGCCGGATGTGATCGAGAAGCTGATCGACGTCTACGTTGAGAAACGCAACGAAGACGAGCGCTTCATCGACACCTACCAGCGTATTGGCATCGACCCTTTCAAGGAGCGCGTCTATGCAGCGAATCATTAAGAACAACGCGGTCATCGACGAGACCTGGCACCTGCTGCCCAAGGACACGACGTTCGACAGCCTGTCCAACTGCGACGACCTGATCGTGCCGCTGAACCTGTGGCGCGAGCATGCCCATGCGTTGAAGGCCCGCGACGGCGGTCTGGGTGTCTGGCTGGACAGCGACGAGGAAGCCGAGGAAATCGGTGACGACGCGGATCAGTTCCAGGTCATCGCCCTGAACTTCCCGGCCTTCACCGACGGCCGCAGCTACTCCAACGCCCGCCTGTTGCGTGATCGCTACGGTTACAAGGGCGAGCTGCGGGCGATTGGCGATGTGTTGCGCGATCAGTTGTTTTACCTGCACCGCTGCGGGTTCGATGCGTTCGCGATTCGTGCCGACAAAGACCCGTACGAAGCGCTGGAAGGGTTGAAGGACTTTTCCGTGACGTATCAGGCTGCCACTGATGAGCCGCTGCCGCTGTTCCGGCGGCGTTGATCCGAGACGGATCAATATCCAACAAAAAGCCCCGGTTTCGTGAGAAACCGGGGCTTTTTAATTCAGCTGGGTCATGGTGCAGACGCCGTCAACCTTGCGGTGTGGCGTCCGACGTCTTCCCGGCTAAAGCCGGTCCTACGAAATCACCAGAATCGCTGCTGCGTGAGCTTGCCCCACCACCCTGTCACCAACCGGTCAACCGACGTGCTAGCGGCGATGCCTACACGCTGCTGCAGGCTTTTGCGCTCGGCGTAGTGCAGGTGGAACACCTCGGCGGTCTTGGCCTTCTCCGACAGGTATTCATCGCTGGTCTTTAGCTCATCCACCAACAGTTTGTCCTTGGCCGCGATGCCCAGCCAGATTTCGCCGGTGGCGACTTCGTCGATCTGCAACTGCGGGCGGTAGCTGGCGACGAAGTTCTTGAACAGCTCGTGGGTGATGTCCAGGTCCTCCTGAAACTTCTCACGGCCCTTCTCGGTGTTTTCGCCAAACACCGTCAGCGTGCGCTTGTACTCGCCGGCAGTCAGCACTTCGAAATCGATGTCGTGCTTCTTCAGCAGGCGATTGACGTTGGGCAGCTGGGCCACCACGCCGATCGACCCCAGAATCGCGAACGGCGCACTGATGATCCGGGTGCCGATGCACGCCATCATGTAGCCGCCGCTGGCCGCGACCTTGTCGATGCAGATGGTCAGCGGAATCCCCGCTTGACGAATCCGCGCCAGTTGCGACGACGCCAGGCCGTAGCTGTGGACCATGCCGCCGCCGCTTTCGAGGCGCAGCACCACTTCATCCTTGGGCGTGGCGAGGGTCAGCAGCGCGGTGATCTCGTTGCGCATGTTCTCGGTGGCCGAGGCCTTGATGTCGCCATCGAAGTCCAGCACGTAGACCCGAGACTTGACCTCGGTGGACTTCTTGTCCTTCTTCAGCTCCTTGGCCTGAGCCTTGCGCAGCGCCTTGAGCCGGGCCTTGTCCAGCAGCGAGCCTTCGAGGCGATCACGCAGCCCTTTGTAGAAATCATTGAGCTTGGTGACATGCAGCTGGCCTCCTGCGCTGCGACGCCCGCGACCGCGCATCGAACCGATGACCACCAGCACCACAATGATCGCGATCACGATGGTGACGGCCTTTGCCAGGAAACTGGCGTAATCGAAAATGAACTCCACAGAAACTCCTTACCGGTACAGCAGATCCTCGGCAGAGGATCGCGAGTGGGGCCAAGCATACCGGCGCGCCGGTGGCCGGGCCAGTGACGAGACGGGTGAATACGGGACAGATCGGCCAATTCAAACGAGCGTATGTTTTTTCATTGACAGACCGCGGGCCGTCCTCATAACCTCCCAGCACTTTCAACGTGCCAGGGTGACGCGGTCGTGGGCAGCATCTATCTCATACGACATGGCCAGGCCTCGTTTGGTGCGGACGATTACGACGTCCTGTCGCCCACCGGTTTTCGTCAGTCGGAAATCCTCGGCGCGCACCTGGCGCAGCTGGGCCTAACCTTCGATCGCTGCATCAGCGGCGCCCTGTTCCGCCAGCGCCACACGGCCGACACCGTGATCGCCCAGCTCAATGCCGCCGGCCTCGCTACACCCGAACTCGAAACCGACATCGCCTTCAATGAATTCAACGCCGAAGGCGTGATCCGCGCGCTGCTCCCCGCGATGCTGGATGAAGAACCCGAAGCCTTCGAGATCATGCGTGACGCCGCCAACAACCGCGCCGAGTTCCAGCGCCTGTTTGCCGCGATCATTCGTCGCTGGCTGGTGGGCGATCATGACGCCGCCGCGCTGCAGAGCTGGCAGGCCTTCGTCGAGCAGGTTGAAGCGGGCCTGAGCGGCATTCTCGACAGCGCCGGGCCGACTGATCGCATTGCTGTGTTCACCTCGGGCGGCACCATCACTGCCCTGCTCCACCTGATCACGCAAATTCCGGCCACCCAGGCCTTCGAACTCAACTGGCACATCGTCAACACCTCGCTCAACCTCCTGAAGTTTCGTGAGCGCGAGGTGACCCTGGCTTCCTTCAACAGTTACGCGCACCTGCAACTGATGAAGGCGCCGGAGCTCATCACCTTCCGCTGAGCCCGGCCAATCGCACTCGCAAAGTGCTCGTCATCACTCATATAAAAGGATCACA
Source organism: Pseudomonas sp. GW821-FHT02H06 (assembly GCF_059421525.1). Classification (NCBI taxonomy): domain Bacteria; kingdom Pseudomonadati; phylum Pseudomonadota; class Gammaproteobacteria; order Pseudomonadales; family Pseudomonadaceae; genus Pseudomonas; species Pseudomonas sp. GW821-FHT02H06. The sequence goes on along the minus strand of NZ_JBWKVD010000002.1, from coordinate 10,972 downwards.
CCATGAGCTCCGTAGAAAACGCCGTCCAAGCCATGAAAGCCAAGTTCAACCCAGCCGCTGCTGCGGGCCTGGACCTGGTGTTCGGTTTCCGCATCGACGAAACCAAGAACTTCTCCCTGATCGTCAAGGACAGCACCTGCCAATTGCAGGAAGGCGAAAACCCGGACGCACAGGTCACCCTGGTGATGGACGGCGAAACCCTGGAAGGCATCGTCAGCGGCGAGACCGACGGCATGCAGGCGTTCATGGGCGGTAAACTGCGCGCTGAAGGCGACATGATGCTGGCGATGAAACTGAGCGAGCTGTTCCCTTCCTGAGAACGCCTTGCCTTTCGAAAGAACCGAAGCCGCCCGGCTTCGGTTTTTTTTCGTCCGGACTGTGCGCAAGACAACGCCCCCGTCCGTGAATCAGGGCGGCTGATTGCCCCGTAACACCCACGCCAATAGCCCTTGTTCGCCAGTGCCGGGGCGCATTAGATTAGCCAATGATCCTGGCCCACCAAAATAATCTGCAGGGATACGCATGGCTCTCACCGACCAGTCCACCCAGGTTCGATCCGGCGAAGAACTCGACGCCGGGTTGATCGACCCTTACCTGAAAGCCCATATCCCCGGCCTGAGCGGCAGCGCGCAGATCAGCCAGTTTCCCGGTGGCGCGTCGAACCTGACGTACCTGCTGAAGTACCCCGAGCAGGAATTCGTTCTGCGCCGCCCGCCGTTCGGTCACAAGGCGAAAAGCGCCCATGACATGGGCCGCGAATTCCGCATTCTCAACCAGTTGCGCGATGCCTTTCCTTATTGCCCCAAGGCCTATGTGCACTGCACCGACGAGACGGTGATCGATGCCGAGTTTTACGTAATGGAGCGGGTCAAGGGCATCATCCTGCGCGCCGAATTGCCCGCCGAGCTGAACCTCGACGCCGCGCAAACCGAAACCCTGTGCAAGAGTTTCATTGATCGGCTGGTCGAGCTGCATCAAGTGGATTACACCGCCTGCGGGCTCGGCGATCTGGGCAAGCCCGAAGGTTACGTTGAGCGGCAGATTCGCGGCTGGACCGAGCGCTACGAGAAGGCACGCACCGACGACGCGCCCAGCTGGGAAAAGGTCGCGCGCTGGCTGGACGAGAAAAAGCCCGCGGACCATCCCGTTTCAAGTCTGGTGCACAACGATTACCGCTTCGACAATGTGATCCTCGACCCCGACAACCCGATGCAGATCATCGGCGTGCTCGACTGGGAGCTGACCACCCTGGGGGATCCGCTGATGGACCTGGGCAACAGCCTGGCGTACTGGATTCAGGCGGACGACCCGGCGCCGGTGCAACTGATGCGGCGCCAGCCCAGCCATGCGCCCGGCATGCTCACCCGCGAGCAGTTCGTGGCGTACTACGCCGAGCGCTCGGGCATTGCCATCGACAATTTCGACTTTTACTACACCTACGGGCTGTTCCGTCTGGCCGGCATCGTCCAGCAAATCTACTACCGCTTCTTCCACGGCCAGACCCGGGACAAGCGCTTCGCTCAGTTCATTCACATGAACGCGCTGCTCGAGCGCATGGCCCTGCAAGTGATTGAGCGTTCCAGCCTCTGATTGCGACACGACAAGGAAAACAACAATGTCCAAGACTCAACTGTTCGACCTCGATGGCAAGATCGCTTTCGTCTCCGGCGCCAGCCGTGGCATCGGCGAGGCGATTGCCAAGCTGCTGGCCCAGCAAGGCGCCCATGTCATCGTCTCGAGCCGCAGGATCGACGGCTGCCAGCAAGTGGCGGACGCGATCATCGCCGACGGCGGCCAGGCCACGGCCATTGCCTGCCACATCGGTGAAATGGAACAGATCACAGCAGTGTTTGCGCAGATCCGCGAACAGTTCGGTCGGCTGGACATTCTGGTGAACAACGCGGCGACCAACCCGCAGTTCTGCAACGTGCTGGACACCGACCTCGGCGCGTTCCAGAAGACCGTCGACGTGAACATCCGCGGCTATTTCTTCATGTCCGTGGAGGCCGGCAAGCTGATGCGCGAACACGGCGGCGGCAGCATCATCAACGTCGCGTCGATCAACGGCGTCTCGCCGGGCGTGTATCAAGGCATCTATTCGGTGACCAAGGCGGCAGTAATCAACATGACCAAGGTGTTCGCCAAGGAGTGCGCGCAGTTCGACATCCGCTGCAACGCCCTGCTGCCCGGCCTGACCGACACAAAATTCGCCTCGGCGCTGGTGAGCAACGAGAAGATCCTCAACACCGCGTTGGCGCAGATTCCCCTGAAGCGGGTGGCGGCGCCGAGCGAAATGGCGGGGACGGTGTTGTACCTGGCCAGCGATGCCTCGAGCTACACCACCGGCGTGGCGTTGAATGTGGACGGAGGGTTCCTGTCCTGAGCCTCTTGAGCACACTTGAGCCGCTGAGGTAAACCTGAGGCGTTCCTGATGGAATAAAGATTCCATCGGGAACCCCAACCGCCTACATTTTCCGCACAACAACAGGTCTTAAAGGACACGCTGTCATGCGCGGGAATTCTCTTCCAGAACTGGGCGTCGGCCTGATCGGCACGGGCTTCATGGGTCGGGCTCATGCCCTGGCGTTCCACAACGCACGCACCACCTTCGATCTTCCCTTCAACCTCAAGCTCGTCGCGCTGGCCGATGCGGATGTTGCGCGCGCGGAGCAGTGCGCAGGCAGTTGGGGGTTCCAACGCAGTCATGGCAACTGGCAACAGTTGATCAGCGATCCGGCGGTCAGTCTGGTGGCGATCACCACGCCGAACCTACTTCATTTCCCCATGGCGATGGCCGCTCTTGAAGCGGGCAAAGCGGTGTACTGCGAGAAGCCGCTGGCGGTGAGTCTGGAACAGGCGCGGGAGATGCAGGCGGCGGCGCTTAAAGCAGGCGTCGTGACGAGGGTGGGCTACAACTATCAGCACAATCCGATCATCGGGCTGGCGAAGCAGATGATCGAAAGCGGCGAGCTGGGGCGGATCGTCAGTTTCCAGGGGGAATTCAGCGAGGACTTCATGGGCGATGGGCGGTCGCCCTGGTCCTGGCGCTGTGAAGAGGCCCATGCCGGCGGCGCCCTGGCCGACCTCGGCAGCCATTTACTGGCAATGGCGCGGTACCTGCTCGGCGACGTAGAGGCGGTGTGCGCGGACTCGCAAACGGTGCACCGACAACGCCCGGCCACCCACGGCAGCGAAGAGCAACGGGCGATCAGCATCGATGACCAGACCTACGCCCTGCTGCGCTTTGCCAACGGCGCGCGGGGTACGTTCGGCAGCAGTTGGCTCAAGCACGGGTACAAGAATCACCTGAGCTTCGAGATCGGTGGCACCGAAGGCACGTTGTCGTTTGATCAGGAACGCTTGAACGAGCTGCGGCTGTACCAGGCCGGCGCCCCGGGGCGGGACGGCTTCCAGCGGATTCTGGCGGGACCTGCGCAACCGGGCTATGCGTCTTTTTGCCCGGCGCCGGGGCATCAGTTGGGCTACAACGAGCTAAAGACGCTGGAGGTTTTTGAACTGATTCAGGCGCTGGGTGGGCAGGGTTCGAACGGGACGGACTTCGCCGAGGCCATGGAGGTCGAGCGCCTGGCCACAGCGATTCGCATTGCGGCGAAGGAGATGCGCTGGGTGAATGTTTCGGATATTTGAGTCAATTGTCAGACCGGAAATTAAAGGTGTTCACGCCGGCCTTTTCCCGGCTGAAGCCGGTCCCACAATAAAGAGCGCGTACGCCCTGACACACCGCATACGCTGTGAGTGGGACTGGCTTTAGCCGGGAAGGCGTCGGGCGCCACACCGCGAAATTGAGGGTGTTCACGCCGGCCTCTTCCTGGCTGAAGCCGGTCCTACACCGTGTGCCCCAAGTCCCAATCAACCATTCACCGCTGCCACGCCTTGCAGGTAGAATGCTGCGCTTCCGGGCAGCCCTTCTGCCCATCTGCCCGATAAGCGCCTTCCCATGCCGTTCGAACTCACCGTTGAACCCACCACCCTGCTGGTGCTGGCTGTCGTTGCCTTTGTCGCCGGTTTCATCGATGCCATTGCCGGCGGCGGCGGTCTGTTGACCACGCCTGCCCTGCTCACTGCCGGTCTGCCGCCGCACCTGGTGCTGGGCACCAACAAGCTCAGCTCGACCTTCGGCTCCGCCACCGCCGGCTACACCTTTTACCGCCGCAAGCTGTTTCATCCGGCGCAGTGGAAACCCGCGTTGATCGGTACCGCAGTGGGCGCGCTGATCGGTGCGGTGGTCGCGCATTATCTCCCCGCCGAACTGCTGAACCAGATGCTTCCGGTGATCGTGTTCGGCTGCGGGCTGTACCTGCTTTTCGGCGGCACGCCCAAGGCGCCGCTGGACAGCAACGCGCCGATCAGGACCAAATGGCAACTGCCCCAAGGCCTGGGGCTGGGCTTTTACGACGGCGTGGCCGGTCCCGGCACCGGAGCGTTCTGGACTGTCAGCACGCTGCTGATCTACCCGGTCGATCTGGTGAAAGCCAGCGGCGTCGCCCGCAGCATGAACTTCATCAGCAACGCCGCCGCGCTGATGATCTTCGCCATCAACGGCTCGGTGGACTGGGTCATCGGGTTGACGATGGGCGTGGCGGTAATGGCCGGCGCCTTTATGGGCGCTAAAACAGCGATCAAGGGCGGCGCCAGGTTCATCCGCCCTGTGTTCATCACCGTGGTGCTGGGGTTAACCGTCCGCCTGGCCTGGCAGCACTGGTTCAACTGAGCCTGAGCGCTGGGCCAGATACAGGTCGATCAGGTAGCGCGCAATCGAGCGACTGGCCGGCAATGGCGGCAGGTCGTGGATGCTGAACCACTGTGCGTCTTCGATTTCGTCCGCCTGGGGCACGATGTCGCCGCTGTCGTATTCGGCGTGAAAGCCCAGCATCATCGAGTGCGGAAACGGCCAGCACTGGCTGCCCTTGTACTGGATGTTCTTGACCGTGACCTGCACTTCCTCCATCACCTCCCGCCGCACACAGTCCTCGGCCGACTCACCCGGCTCGGCGAACCCGGCCAGGGTGCTGTAGACCCCGGTCACAAAACGCGGCGAGCGCGCCAGCAGCACCTCATCGCCGCGGGTGATCAGCACGATCATGCTCGGCGAGATCCGCGGATAGGCACGCAGATCGCAGGGCGGGCAATACATCGCCCGCTCCCCCGGCACCTGCCGGGCCGGCTGGCCGCAACTGCCACAAAAACGGTGTTCACGGGCCCAGGTGCTGATCTGCGCCGCGTAGCCGAGCATCTGGAACACATCGGCGTCATCGGCGAGCATGAACTGGCGCAGGGTCTGCCACTGCGTGCCCTCCAGCGCCAACGCCTGAGCATCGCGAAGGGTCTGCACGTACACCGGCTCGCCATCGAAATGGCCAATGCCGTGTTCATGCATCAAGGGCAGGTCCTGCCGCTTCAACCATTCGCGGGGGAACAGCACGCCGTTGCTGTCTTTCAAAAAGCCCTGGTCACTCTGAACCAAAGCCCAACCGCCGGGGGCCTGAACATCTAGCACGGCGGTGGTCCAACGCTTCGGGCGCGTCATGCCTCAACTCCTCTGCTCACCGGCCTGGCCGTCTGCGGCCCGGTAGAGAGGCTCAGAAACGGCAGGTGGCTACGGATTCAAATAGGTCAGTCAATTGTCGAAGACCGGCTTCTGTTTGCTCATGTGAGCCACCATCGCCAGCTTCAGGTCGGCCGATTGCAACATGGCAGCGTTCCAGGTGGCAACGTATTCGAGGCCGTCATCCACGCTGTGATCGCGCATGTAGCCGATCATGCGCTTGCTGCCGCTGATGGCGATGGGTGATTTACCGGCGATGTCCCGGGCGATGGCGAACACGCCTTCGAGCAACTGCGACAGGTCGGCGAAGGTGCGATTGACCAGGCCAATGCGCAGCGCTTCTTCGGCGCCAACGTTGCGACCGGTGTAGGCCATCTCGCGCATCATGCCGTCGCCGATCAGTCGCGGCAGGCGCTGCAAAGTGCCGACATCCGCCGCCATGCCCATGTCGATTTCGCGAATGGAGAACAGCGCATCGTCCGCCGCGTAGCGCATGTCACAGGCGCTGATCAGGTCGATGGCGCCGCCAATGCAATAGCCCTGAATGGCAGCGAGCACCGGTTTGCTGCAGCGGTCGACCACGCTGAACGATTCCTGCATCTGCAGGATCTTGCGCCGCAGCAGGCGCGCATTGCGGCCCACGTCCTTGCCCAGTTCACTGGCCACCGACGCGAGCAGTGTCAGGTCGATACCGGAAGAGAAGTGCTTGCCTGCGCCGCTGAGCACCACCACGCGGACGTCGTCGGTGTCCTCGACCCAGCGGAAAATCTCGATGATCTCCAGCCAGAACGCTGCGTTCATCGCGTTGATTTTTTCCGGACGATTGATCTGGACGTGGGCAATGTGGTCGGCCAGTTCGACCTTGAACGCACTGTAGTCAGACACGGCTTGGGATCCTTGTAGGGGGCCAGACGAGGGTAATTGCTTGACGCCGGATCATAGCAAGTCACTATGTGCGCCCGCAGGCCACGGTTGCGCCATTTGCCGGACAGCGAACCCGCAGAAATCCACGGGAATGCCATCGGTCGGCCGGCAATAAACTGAACGGTCTCAGCCCGGCACGGTCCAGAGTGATGGCTGCATGGAATCGGACTTCCCGACCATGACGGCCTGGGCAGTCGAACCCGTTTCGGCGCCCGACCCTTTCTCAGGTCGCAAGAGGGCGATTCTTGACTACATCAAAAGCGGCAACCGGTATCGTGGGCCTGGATGACATCCTTACGGGTGGCCTTTCGCGCAGCCACGTGTTTCTCCTCGAAGGAGAGCCCGGCACCGGCAAAACCACCGTCGCGCTGCAGTTTCTGCTGGCTGGCTCGGCGGCGGGCGAACGTGGTCTGTATATCACGCTGTCTGAAACCGAACGCGAATTGCGCGACGGCGCACGCTCCCACGGCTGGGATCTGGACGAGAACATCTCGGTGTTCGAACTGACGCCCCCTGAAAATTTGCTGGACGCTGCCCATCAGCAGAGTCTGCTGTATTCCTCGGACCTTGAACTGGGCGAGGCGACCAAGCAGATTTTCGAAATTGTCGAGCAGGTCAAACCTTCGCGGGTGATCATCGACAGTCTTTCGGAAATCCGCCTGCTGGCGCAGAGTTCGTTGCGTTATCGCCGGCAGATCCTGGCGATCAAGCATTACTTCGCGCGCTACGACACCACGGTTGTCCTGCTGGACGACCTCACCACCGAGTCCCTGGATAAAACCGTGCACAGCGTTGCCCACGGCGTCATCCGCCTGGAAGGCCTGACGCCGACCTATGGCGCCGAGCGTCGACGCCTGCGGGTGGTGAAATACCGCGGCCAGAAGTACCGCGGCGGCTACCACGACTTCAACATCATGGACGACGGGATCCAGGTGTTTCCGCGTCTGGTGGCGGCCGAGCACCGCACCGGGTATGTCAGCCGCCAGATGAGCAGCGGCATCAAGGAAATCGACGCCCTGCTCGGCGGCGGGCTGGACAGCGGTTCGAGCACGGTGATTCTGGGGCCAGCCGGGACCGGTAAATCGCTGATTTCGCTGATGTTCGCCGCTGCAGCGGTAGAGCGTGGCGAGAAGGCCGCGCTGTTTATCTTCGATGAAGAGCTCGGCCTGCTGTACACGCGCATGAGCAAACTCGGCATTGACCTCCGTGCACTTGAAGCGACCGGCAATCTGCTCATCGAGCAGGTCGATGCGGCAGAATTGTCCCCGGGTGAATTCGCTCACCGCGTTCGCCGCTGTGTCGACGACCTGGGCATCCAGACCGTGGTGATCGACAGCCTCAACGGCTATCAGGCGGCGATGCCTGAAGAAAACGCGCTGGTCCTGCACGTGCACGAATTGTTGCTCTACCTCAACCGTCATGGCGCCTCGACGTTCATGACCGTCGCCCAGCACGGTCTGGTCGGCGACATGCAGACGCCGGTGGACATCACCTACCTCGCGGATTCGGTAATTCTGCTGCGGTACTTCGAAGCAATGGGTCAGGTCCGTCGGGCCATTTCCGTCATCAAAAAACGCACAGGCACCCATGAGTCAACCATTCGTGAATACCGCATCAGTGGGTCCGGCATGACCATCGGCGAACCGCTGGAAGCCTTTCAGGGCGTATTGCGTGGCATCCCTCAGTACAACGGCGATAACAATCCGCTACTACCGGACACCGACGCGTGAGCACTCCGGGACAGTTATCGGAGCGGGCGATTATCCTCGCCCCCCTCGGACGCGACAGTCAGCTCGCGCTGACCATGCTGCAGGAAGCCGGCTACCCGGCGATCATCACCCACGATCTGCCGCAGCTGTGCAGTGAACTGATGTCCGGCGCGGGACTTGCGATCATCGCTGATGAAGCGTTGCGCAGCGCGGACATCAACCCGCTGCTCAGCCTGCTGGCCAACCAACCGGCCTGGTCTGACTTCCCCATCGTGTTGCTGACTCATCACGGCGGCCCGAAACAGAACCCCTCGGCGCACCTGGGCAAGATGCTCGGCAACGTCACGTTTCTGGAGCGGCCGTTTCACCCTGCCACGCTCATCAGTCTGGTGAGCACCGCCGTGCGCGGGCGTCGACGACAATACGAAGCACGGACTCGACTGGAAGAACTGCTGGAAAGCGAGCAGCGCCTGCAACATGCGCTGAAAGCCGGACGGCTGGGGTCGTGGCAGCTGGACACCGAGTTCCTCGATCTGGATTGCTCGGATATCACCAAGGCGCACTTTGGCCGGGATGAGCGCGATCCGCTCTCCTATCCCGAGTGGCTGAGCTCGGTGCACCCCGAAGACCAGCCGCGCATGCAATCCGTGTTGCAGCACACGCTGGACAGCGGCGCCGATTTCATCATCGAGTTTCGCAACGTCTGGCCGGACGGCTCGGTGCACTGGATCGACATCCGGGCCCGGGCGATCCGTGCGCGCAATGGCCGCGTCAGCCTGCTGTCCGGCGTGACCTCCGACATCACCGAGCGCAAGCTGGCCGAACAGCAGCTGCGACAGCTCAACGAAACCCTGGAGCAGCAGGTCGAGGAACGCACCTCCCAGCTGCGCCACAACGAAGAAGTCCTCCGCCAGTCGCAGAAGATGGAAGCGGTGGGCCAGCTCACCGGCGGTATCGCCCACGACTTCAACAACATGCTCACCGGCATCATCGGCAGCCTCGAACTGCTGAGGCGTCGTCTGGCGCGGGGTCGCACCGACGATCTCGATGGCCTGATCGACCTGGGCGTGACCTCGGCCAATCGAGCCGCCGCCCTGACCCACCGCTTGCTGGCGTTCTCGCGCCGTCAGTCCCTGGACCCCAAGCCGGTCTTGATGAACGATCTGGTCAATTCCATGGGCGAACTGCTGAACCGCAGCGTCAACGAAAGCATCCGCCTCGACATGTGCCTGGACCCGGAACTGTGGACCGCCGAGGCTGACCCCAATCAGCTCGAAAGCGCCCTGCTCAACCTGGTGCTCAACGCCCGCGACGCCATGCCTGATGGCGGCATGCTGATGATCGAGACCTTCAACCGCCGCCTCGATCGCGACTTCACCAACGCCTACGAAAACCTGCTGCCCGGCGACTACGTGGTGCTCAGCGTGCGCGACACGGGCTGCGGCATGCCGGAGAACGTCATCAGCCGGGCATTCGATCCCTTTTTCACCACCAAGCCGATCGGCCAGGGCACCGGCCTGGGGTTGTCGATGATCTACGGCTTCAGCAAGCAGTCCCACGGACACGTAGCGATCGAGAGCCAGGTTGGCCACGGCACCACGGTTCAGCTGTTCCTGCCGCGTTATCACGGGGTGTCGCAGCAAGATGCTCCCGCCCCCCCCAACGACACGGCGCAGGCCCGTGAGGGCGAAACCATCCTGCTGGTCGAAGATGATCCAGCGGTGCGCGCGCTGGTCAGTCAGGTGTTGAGCGAGTTGGGTTATGCGTACGTCGAGGCTGGTGATGCGGTCGGGGCGATTCCTATTCTGGAATCCGGCCAGCGTATTGATCTGATGATCAGCGATGTTGGCCTGCCGGGCATGAATGGCCGGCAGCTGGCCGACATTGGCCGCCAGCTGCGCGCGGACCTGAAAGTGCTGTTCATCACCGGCTACGCGGAAAACGCCAGCGCCCGCTCGGGGTTCCTTGAAGAAGGGATGCAGATGATCACCAAGCCGTTTGCCTTTGACCAACTGACGGCCAAGGTGCGGGAGATGATCGAGGGCTGACGCGAGACAGGTGCAGACACAAAAGCCGGCGATTGCCGGCTTTGTTGTTTGTATCCGAGGGGCGGCAGGATCAGTTGAGCAGGGTCTGGATCTGCGAATGCAGGGTTTCCATGGTGAACGGCTTGGCCAGGATCGGGGCCTTTTTGGTGATCGGGCTGCCGCAATCGACGATCTCTGCCGGATAGCCGCTGATGAAGATCACCTTGAGTTCCGGTCGCAGCTTGACGGCGGGCTCGGCAATCATCACGCCAGACACCCCGCCGGGCAGGCGGTAATCGGTGATCATCAAATCGAGGTGGGGTTTGGTGGCAAGAATTTCGAATGCCTGCTCCCCGTTCTCCGCCTGCAACACCCGATAGCCTTCGCCCGACAGGTAGTCGGACAGCAGCATCAGAATGAGCGGCTCGTCTTCGACGATGAGTACGACATTTTCTGCATCAGAGCTCATTTGAACGCCTTTGATCTTATAGATAGCTGCCATTACGACCATGGCCCGCGCTGGAGGTTGCGCAGAGTGATCAGTTATTTGATTGATCACCAGATGGGTCGGCCTAACGGCCTCCCGTTTCGCCTTCGGCGAGTTACTTGGAAAAGCCCCAAGTAACCAAGGGCTTGTGCTCCTGGTTGGGCTCCTCCTCCGTCGGAGTACCCTCACTCCGACGACGCTCCGTGGGCCCGCGCCGAACGGACATCCATGTCCTGACGGCGCTCTCGCGGCATCCATG